>NZ_JANL01000044.1 GCF_000585255.1 Alkalibacterium sp. AK22 | reverse complement strand
TCCTTGATAGTTGATAAATGGATTCAGCACTATCAGTTTGGGTTCTCCAGCTTGTTCAGCGTCCACTGTGAAATCGATGGGCTCTGTATTTACCGCAAAGCCATCTGGTGCTTTTACTTCTACAAACGTATAGTCACCCGGCGCCAATTTATCTACTGTAAACGCCCCAAACTCATCTGTAACCCATTTCGACAAGACATTTTCACCTTGTCTCAGCTCGAATTGTGCCCCGGCCAAGGCTGACCCGTCGGGGTCAGTTTTGTGCAGTCTGACACTGCCCTGGTAGTTGATGAAGTTGCCAAGATCTATCGTGTCCAATGCTCCTGCATGAACGTCTGTCACAACAAAGTCCAGCGTGTTGGTGTTTAATATATAGCCTTCAGCAGCACTGACTTCCTTGAATGTATACCTTCCCGGCTCTAGATCGTCTACAAAGACTTTTCCGTCGCTGTTGGGCTGGATGTCTGTTCTTACCTTTTCGCCATCTCGGTAAAGACTAAAGACAGGATCCGACAAGGCTTCTCCCTGACTTGTGATTTTCTGGAACTGGACACTACCTTGAACATTTTCAAAGCTTCCTAAATCGAGCTGTTCAGGTTCATCTTCTGATTCGGCAAAAAT
>NZ_JANL01000043.1 GCF_000585255.1 Alkalibacterium sp. AK22 | reverse complement strand
CTCATTTCGTTGTGTTAGTCTAGAGAGCGCATGCTCTCTAAACGTTTTTTCTTTACTTGCTTATTCGTCTTCTTCTGACTCAGGTTCTTCATCAACAGACTCATCGCCTTCTTCGATTCCTTCTTCTTCAAGGAGTTCATTCAGCATGTCTTCATCCATCTGCTCGCCCTGTTCACCAGGCTGCTGCATGAACTGCTGCATTGCGCCTTGAAGATCTTCATCAGAGATCTGGACGTTTGCGTCTCGCACAAGCTCTCCAATTACTTCCTGAATCATGGCCTGATCCTGCATGTAGCTGTCCAGCAGCATAGCTTCCAGGTCATCACGCTCTTCTTCCAGTGATCCTCTTTCGCCCATTTCGACCATCTTGATGATATGGTAGCCGAACTGAGATTCAACTGGTTCTTGAGTGATTTCGCCTTCTTCCAGTTCCATAGCTGCTTCTTCAAATTCCGGAACGAATCTTCCCGGCTCGAGTGCCATTTCACCGTTCGTCTCTAAAGAACCTGCATCGGTTGAGTGTTCTGCAACTAGCTCGCTGAAATCAGCTCCATCATTGAGCTCTTCAATCAGCTCTTCTGCCAGCTCAGCGTCTTCAACCAGAATATGGGCAACGGTCGCATCTGGTGCGAAGTTCTCATAGGCTTCTTCAATTTCTTCGTCCGTAATATCCACGTGCTCACTGATAGCAGCTCTAACTTGAAGCGATGTGCGGACACTGTCTCTGACATCTTCCATAGACATGCCCTGCATAGCCAGAATTTCTTCAAATTCATCAACACCACCATAAGGTTCAGCTTCTCGTTCGATTTCCGCATCGATATCTTCGTCTGAAACCTGATCGCCAAAGTTGTGCTCTAAAATGTCTTCCAGAAGCATCTGCTGCAGAATCTGTTCTCCGTAAGTCATACCGCTTTGGGACATTTCTGTTTTCATGCGCTCAAAGAGATCGTCTTCACGGATACGTCCAGCTTCTGTAGAAGCTACTTCATTGCTGTTCGTGCATCCTGCCAGAAGCAATCCTGAACCAGCCACTGCACCGATTAACCATTTTTTCATACTCAAACTTACACATCCTAATACATTATTTTCTTTCTGTCAGCCGAAGCCGCCTATTACGTCTCTAGCTGTACCTAACTTAATATAACACAGGTCAAAATAAATTGAAAACTTACTAAGAGATAAAACTGTAATTTCATTAACATTTCATATTTCAATCACATCAAGTCTCTTGGTCGCCTGTTTTGCCTTTTTTAAGTGTACTTTTATAAAAAGAGCGGTTGTCCATAGCCCAGATACGCTCGGAAAAATCTCCCGGTTCTGTTTTTCTCAACGCACTATCCATCATGTTCATCTTGGCATCAATCTGATCGATATAGTGAATCACCTCAGCTTCTGGAATTTGAGGTCTGACTGGAGATCCGAAAGCTGTTTCTCCATGATGAGCCAGAACCAAGTGCTTCAGCAGCAGAACATCCTCGTGGCTCTCATCAATTTTCAAATCCACACAGGCTTTGGATATTTCCTCGTGAATTAAAACAATATGACCAATCAGTTTGCCTTCAAGCGTATACTCAGTGGCCGTCGGGCCGGAGAGTTCAATCACCTTCCCTACGTCATGTAAGATGATACCTGCATACAATAGGGACAGATCAAGCGTTTCATAATTGTCAGCGATACTGCGGGCTATTTTCAGCATGGACATTGTATGAAAAGCCAGTCCACCCAAATAGGCATGGTGGTTTTTTTTGGCTGCCGGACTCATAAAAAAGTCTCGCTGATATTTTTTCATGATAAAGCGCACAATCCGGTTCATGTGGGCATTGGTTATATCAAATATAGCCTGGTTGAAAGCTTCAATCATTTTATCCTTGTTGACTGGTGCCCTTTCAATATAAAGTTCCGGATTGTTCGGTTCATCTTCCCGAGCCAGGCGAAGTGCTTTGATTCTCAACTGTGGTGCCCCATTATACTCTTCTCTTTTGGCGTCTATTTTCACGACTTGGCCTGGCTTGAACTGCTCCACATCTTTCAAAGACGCGTCCCAGAAATTGGCGCTGATTTCTCCACTGGTATCCTGCAAAATCAGTGCCAGGTAGGGTTTGTTGTTCCGGGTTGTTTTTTCTTCCGCTGATTTAATGAGCAGATAGATGATCAGTGATTCTTCTTTCTGATAGTCATACAGCTTCTTCACCTGACTCACTCCTTCACTTGTCTTAATTATCTTAATGTGCTGGTATGGTGTCTCAATTCTATCATATGCTTGCTCGGGATACAGTCTGATACCGCCTGATCAAAGGTAAAGAGAATGACTTGAACCTCCTTGCTAATGTCTTGCAGCAAGGCATACACCCTTTCCTTACGGTCTTCGTCAATATTCACGAAGGCATCGTCAATAATGACTGGGTAACGTAGCATTTCCTTGTTATTGAATATAAAGGCCAGCCTCACTGCAATATACAGCGGTTCCACGGTTCCTCTAGAAAGCTCATTGGCTTCCCATCGTCTTCCATTCTTGTCAATCACCTGGAAATGATCTGCTTCGAGTTCAATTCCTGTATAGTCCCCGTCAGTAAGGTAGGTGAAATACTCTTCTGCCAGCGCAATAGTATGCGGCAACAGATTTTCCTTGGCATTATCCAAGGTTTTTTCAATAAGAGCTGCAGCGGTCTTGTACGCTGCCCATAAATCGACTTTTTCTTGGTAGGTACTTTTTTCATTCTCAAACTGCTGAAGCAGGTCTGAATAAAGTCCTCCCTCCTCCAGCTCGCTGATTTTGTAATTGATCTCAACTACCCGCTTTTCAAGTTCTTTCTGCTTAGCCCGTATACCCTCGGCTTTCGTCTGCTGTTCACTGATGTTTCTTGTCAGAACTTCCACAGAATCTTCAGTCCAGTTATCCAGCTGTTTTGGGTCAATGTTGAGGGAATCTTTCAAGAATTGATAGCGTCTAAGTTTTTCTTCCCTGCTTTCGGCTAAATGGTAAGCGCGGATAAACGCTTCTTCCGTTTCGGCCCCAGTCTCCTCGAACAGTGTCTGCCGGGCAGCCAGCTGGTCTTTTTCTTTTTGAACATAATAGAGAATCGCATTCTGCAGCTTTTCTGTTTCCTTAATATACATCTGCTGCATTCTTTTTTCCTGGTCAATTGTTCTGAGCCTTTTTTTTATGTCTGAACAAACTGTCAGCAGCCCTATTCCCTCTTCAAAAAACTGCCGGCTGAATTCATTGGTCTGAAGAACATGTTTCAGTTTTCTGATATCCTCTTCCATAGCCGTCCGGATAGCTTCAATTCGTTCCATCAGCTGCCTTAAATCCTGTAGCTCAGATAAAGAGGCTAATGTTTGTTCTATATCGTAATGATCAGGGTAAGTACTCTGCTTTTTCCATTTTCTAAAGGACTCCTGCAGTGCGCCCTTTTCTTGTTTGTTTTTAGATATCTGATTTCTCAACTCACCACTGTCTATTTGCAACTGATCGTTTCGGGCCAGTGCCTCTTTCCACTTTGATCTCAGCGTTTTCTGGTACAAGTAGTCGCTTCTATCTTGGTCATTATGAGAATGTCTTTTCAGTCGGTAAAACTGGAGAGCTAATGTCGTGCTCATTACAAGCAAAGACATTAGGAGAAGAGGGACAGACTGCTGGCCTGCAATCAGTAATAAAATCAGCAGACAGAATGCAAAAGCTCCTGCCAGTACTTTTTTGTTTCTGACAGCTGAACTGGATAGTTCTTGCCTCTTTGCTTCTTTTTTTTCCATCTCCCTGTAAGCTGATAAGGGCCATAGTTCCTCTTCCAGCTGGTCAATCTGCTCATTGTTATTTTCGATCTTCAGTTCGCATACACGTATACTCTCCCGACTTTTTTGATCATTCCTCTCCAACTCAAGCAGTTTTACGTGAAAGAGCTCAAGTTTTTGTTTCTGCGCTTCTGTTAACGGCTCTGGCAATTGTACATCCAGCGGCAGACCTTCTTTCATCTTGAGTTCAAAGCTTTGCTTTTCCAACTGTTCAATTTCTATTTGCTTCTCTCTTATCCGGTCCATCTTCACTTCCAGTGATTCCCAGCTGGCGTTCAGCTCATTGACTGCCTCTTCGTGAGCCTGATAATTCAGCAACTCACTCGATGGCCGGTAGTCTTCCTGAAGCTGCTGCTGCTGGCCATGAAGGACCTCTATCTCTGACCGGAGACTTTCCAGCTGCTGATTAATGTGTTTCAGCTGAACTATTCCGTCTGCTGGAAGATTGTTCATTTGATTAGCATCAAAACTTTCTTTCAGCTTTCTCAGTTCATCAATGGCTTCTGTCTGCTGTAATAACTGCTTGTATTCCTGTATAGTCTGCTCACACTGTTGCAGCTGCTTGTTTAGATATTCACTGTCTTTTTCTGTACTTTCTTTTTCACTAAGCAAATGCGTATAAGCTTTGTTGGTTTCCTTGGCCTTGTCCAACTGCTGTTTCTGTTTTTGCAATGAACGGTAAAGAGTATTGATGACCGGCTTACGGCCCGTCGGCTTGAAAAGCTGGGAAGCTTTCTGCTCATATTGATCTGCCTGTTTCAAAAATTGCTCATTTCCTAAAGATCCTGTACTGAGAAAAAAACGATTGAACTGTTCACGGGTCATGCTGCTCGTTTCCTCAATACCCTTCAAGTCGAATACATAAAGGCTCTCAAAAAATGACCGCTTTTTACTGTTCAAAAGTGTATCAAGCAGACGATCATCTCCTTGGGTACCGTCTTCCAAAGTCACAGTGACATTTCCTGTGACTTTTCCATCCACTCTTTCAACAGTCACCCAGCCGTAGCGGGCATCTTCCATTAGAAGTTTTCCACCATACCGGCTGGATTCTTTGGGTTCATACCTGAGTGCCGAACTATGGCGTGTAGGAAAACCAAACAGAATACTGCTGATAAAAGACATCAAAGTTGATTTACCGGCTTCATTTTGTCCGTAAAAGATACTCATCTGAGGGTCAAGTGAAAATTCCTGGTCGATCCATTTACCATAACCATATATGGTGATTTTTTTAATGACCATAAAAATCCTCCTCCACTCCAAGATCTAAACGGATAAGTGCCTGAGCTGTTTCGATAATCTCCTGCCGGTAATGACCGTTCGGTTCTTCCACATCTCTTGCATAGGCATGCGCTGAAAATAATTCTTTCGTCACTTCAATAAATGCTTCTCTGGTTGTCAGGTGCTGGACTGTCTGGTCCCACTCTTCTGGAAACAGCTGTGCCAGGGCAAATGTACTGCTTGCCGTTGACTGCATATCGATTTTTATTTGAGTCACATATATAAAATGACCTGTTTCATATTGGTGCAGGGTCTCTCTCAGTTCGTCCTGTTTAAGTTTATTCAAAATCTTATCCGACAGGTCAGGGGAAACTTCCAGCCTAAGAACCAGCAGGGTATTTTGTTCCGGCAGTGACTGCACTGCTTCATGAATGGCTTCAAAAATACTATTCATTGAATCCAGTTGGCTCAAATCAGCCCGTGCCTCTTTCCAAACAATCGATGCTGTCTTAAGAAAATCAACCTGCTGTTTAGTTTCTGTCAGTTCAACGAGCAGACATCCCTTATCCCCTGTTTCTTTCCGATTTCTTCCCTGAGTATTACCACTGTAATATACTGGCGGATCTTCACATAGCTGCTGGCGCTTGTGAATATGCCCCAAAGCCCAGTAATCATAATTTTTTTCCCGAAGTTCTCTCAAGGAAAAAGGCGCATATCTGGCATGTTCAGCTTTCAGACCTTCTTCAAAGCCATGCAAAAGCCCAATGTGATAGTCACACTGAGGCAGTCGATCAGGATAATCAGTGATCATCCGGCTATCCACCCAGCGCTTGTCATAGCTGAAGCCGCTCAGAGCAACCTTTTCTCCTTTTTCTGTCTCAATAGAGACCGTTTCCACTGCTTTGTCAAATACATGGACATTATCCGGCAGCAGAAGGTGATCACTCTCCTGGCTAATAAAATCATGGTTACCGTGTATCAAAAAGACACGGATACCAGACTCTTTCAGTTTTTCCATTTGCTGTTTGAAAAGGACCTGCGCACGGATACTGCGGTCCTTCAAATCATAAATATCTCCAGCAAACAGAACAAAATCGACTTTCTTTTCAATAGCCGCCTCCACTATATTTTCCAAAGACTGAAAAGTGGAACGCATGACAGTATCTGCCAGCCGTCCAGACAACTCCTTCAATCCCTTATAAGGGCTGTCCAGGTGCAGATCTGCTGCATGAATAAATCGAACCATCGTGATTGTTCCTTTCATTTTTTATGGGGGGGGTACATACGTTCTTTATTAGTTACTTAAAAAGGGCTTACTTCAAGGTAAGCCCTTTTTAACTGTTATTTTACTGGTACAGTTCTCTGACAGGTTTCAAAACAACCTGGTTGATGTCGTCGATCATCTGACCTACTTGCTTTTCAGCTTCCAGCAAGTTTGAAATCAGTTCGTTCTCACCGATTTTGCCTGAAATTTCCTGAGCCTGCTTGGCTTCTTCTTCAGACACTTCCTGTCCCATCATCTGCTTTTGTTGGATGGTCTGCTGAACCTGACGGAATTCATCAAAAACACTGCTTGCTTCTTCATCGTTCTTCACTGCATTGAAAGCAGCATCCAAACTTTTGAATTCATCCGTGTTTCTAAGATCCTGTTCTAACTGATTAGCCGTGTCATAAATATTGACAGCCATACTCTCATCCCTTCGATTGAGCTCCTTGCGAGCTTTTTTATTTACCTATACTAGTCTATCACGAATAGATAAGGGTTTCCAGGAAAGATTATAGCCTTCTCATCACTCATTTTCATTCTCCGTTCTGCCTGTTTCTAAAGCGCCGGAACAAATCTTCTGTTCGTTCTCTAAATACCGATGTTCCTTCTCTTAAAGCATTGCCTGCCTCTTCAAGGGTCTCATTTAAGCGGTCAAACATGGTCGGTTCTTCAGCTGAAAAGGCTATCCCTGCTTCTTCAACTAAAAAGGTCGACTGTTCTGTATGCGGCAGAACGGCCTCCATGCCTTCCCGAAACACCTGCCCAATCCCTTGGGCCGTGGAGGTTCTTAAAAAATGTGCATCGGTTGTATGATCGTAGCCCATCCAGCTGGCCATGACCAGATCTGGAGTGTAGCCGACGACCCATTGATCGGTTGCACCTCTACCAGATTCTGTCTGAGTTGTTCCGGTTTTTCCTGCCACAGAAAAGTTTCCGGGCTGTATATTACGCCCAGTCCCGTGTTCAAAGACACTAAGAAGCATACTGTTCATTTCATTGGCGACGCGTGACGAGACGACACGCTCAGAACGAGGACGCGTATTGTCGACCACGACTGCGCCGTTTGCATCAACAATTTTAGTAATGAAATGAGGCTGGTAGCGGACGCCGTCATTGGGGAATACGCTGTATGCGCTGGCAAGCTGCAAAGGCGAGACTCCTCTATCCATCCCACCCAATGCAATCGCACCCAAGTGATTATCATCCTCGCTTACGCTTAACCCAAACTGCTCAACTTTACGCATACCTCTTCTCAAGCCTAATTCATTTAAAAGCCAGACTGCGGGGGCATTGACACTGTCAGCAAGTGCCCGGTACATCGGCATCTCACCGCTGTACTGGCCGGAAAGATTTGTCGGCGTATAGTCCGTATCCCCATATGACCTGAGCTCATCGACCAGCATAGATGAAGGAGTGAAGCCGGCTTCAAGTGCTGGGGCGAATACACCCAGTGGCTTAATGGCCGAACCCGGCTGCCGGGTCATATGAGTGGCCCGGTTGAATCCCCTGAAAGTATGGTCTCCCCTTCCGCCGACAATGGCATTGACTCCGCCAGTCCTTGGGTCCAAGATAACTGAAGCACTCTGAACGGGCGTGCCGTCTTCTGCTGTTTCAAACAAATAGTCCCGGGTATATATCTGGTCCAATCGCTGCTGGAAGGTCCGGTTTAGATTAGTATAGATTGTATATCCGTCGTTCATTAGTTCTTCTTCCGAAAAACCATGTCTCCTTGTCGCTTCGTCGATGACAGCATCAAAATAGAAAGGATAACGGTAGCCGTCGAAGCGGTTGAAACGGTCAATGAGTGTCAGCCCCGATTCTTGGTAAAGACGGCGCTCTTCTGACGTGATTGCTCCAGTATTTTCCATGAGACTCAGCACAACATTCCGTCGGCTAATGGACCGCTCATAATTATCGATTGGATTATAATGACTGGGGGCCTTGAGCATCCCGGCAATTGTGGCAGCTTCTCCAATAGTCACATCCGAAGATGACTTACCGAAATAGCGTAGCGAGGCATCCTCTACCCCCCATACCCCGTTACCGAAATACGCATGGTTAAGGTACATTTCCAGAATATCCTCTTTGGAATAATGCTTTTCAATTTCAATCGCCAGAAACAGTTCACGCAATTTTCGCATCATGGTCTGATCCTGAGACAGAAAAGCATTTTTAGCAAGCTGCTGTGTCAAAGTGCTTCCGCCTCCGACAATCTGTCCTCTGTTGATGACAAAACCAACGGCTGCCCGCCCAAGACCAATCGGGTCAAATCCTCGGTGAGAAAAAAATCGCTGGTCTTCCGTTGAAACTACAGCATCTGCTATATGAGGAGAGATATTTTCCAATCGAGTAAAGGAACCTTTCTGCGCGAAGAGCGCCCCTGCCTCTTCCCCATTCTCATCCATGATTGTCGTCCGCTGCTCCAGCCCTGCCCTCAGTGCATTAATATTGGCGGATCGGGCCATGACTGCCAGATACACGCTAAAAAAGAGTGCCACTGTCAGCAGCCCAAGAATGATCAACTTGGTCAGGTGATATTTTTTCCAGCTTCGTTTTAAGCTTGTGTACATTTTCATCGCCGCTGGTCTGATGCTGCTCCTGCAAGACTTCAGCTTATGGCTGATGTGTGCTTTCAATGATTGTTTGCTCATAATTTTACCTCATACTCATCTTTTCCTGCCTACATTCACTTTACTCTTTTGACCTGAGTTTGATAATTAGACTTCAGTCTGATTCTACCTGGTGAGCAAGCACTTGTTGGTGAAGTTCCTTTAAGATCTCTTCGATTTCTTCCGTATCCTTTGCATGGGTCCCACTGGCCAAAGGATGACCGCCACCACCGTGCTTCTGGGCGATATTATTAATTATTGGCCCCTTGGAGCGCAAGCGGCAGCGATACTCGCTGTCGGACTGTTCTACAAAGACTGCCCAAGCTTTTACTCCTTCAATTTTTCCAAGAAGCGGAACGATTGCATGGGTTTCACTCTCATCCAGCCCAAGTGATCTGAGGATGTCTTTTGTCAAAACGATGTGCCCTACACCCCCATCTGAAACAATAAAATGTTCCAGCGCGTAGCCCATCATCTTCCCAGTATTTGGCTTAATCACATTCATCTGATTGTTGACATCTGTGTGTGAAAAAGAAAAGCGCATCAGTTCGGAAGCCACTTGCATAGTATACGGAGAGGTGGCGTCATAGAGAAAGCGGTTGGTGTCTCCAACTATACCCGCATAAAGTAGGCGAGCAGCTTTTTCATTCATCACAATGTCGTTTGGAAAAGTCAGCCAGAGGTCTGCCACCATTTCGCAGCAGCTGCTTGCATTCGTGTTGACCCACTCGATTTTGCCGTAGGAATCATCAAGTGGATGGTGATCGATTTTTATCCACTCTTCAGCCAATTTGTACTTATCATCATCGATTCGCTTGACATTGGCTGTATCGGTTACAATAACCAGTGCCCCCTCATACAGCTCATCACCCACCTCATCCATTGTATCTAGAAATTTCAGGTCATCCACATCGGCTCCAACAGCAAATACCTGCTTGTCTGGAAAAGTAGCTTTAATCATTTCCTTTAGACCACACTGGGATCCTATAGCATCCGGGTCCGGTCTGACATGACGATGTATGATAATGGTATCCCATTTTTTTATGCACGCCCACAGTTCTTCTTTGATTTGTCTGTCCCTAATATTAGTTGTCTGTAATAACACAGTTTATGCTCCTTTTTGCTGAACGGGCCTAACGCTTTTGAATGATTTGACAAACGACCAGCGCCTTTGCAGCAAGATATTTTTCAGAATAAATTTCGACATCCAGTCGAGCGGAGCGCCTGTTCTCGTCAATCACTCTCGGTTTGACAATCAGCTCATTACCCAGCTGGATCATATTGAAATAATGCAGGGTCATCTGCTCAACGACCAGATTTTTTTTCTTGTGCTTGGAAAGATAATTATACGTTGCTTCAGTAATCACTTCGCTCAGTACACCAAAGGATATTGTCCCCATACTATCGGTAGTTTGAGGCGTAACGGAAAAAGAAAAGATATTCTCCTCTTTTTCCGTGATCAGCTGACTGATCTGATCAGCCATTGTATCTCCTGCCTGAGGCTGCTTTTGCACTGACTGCATCGATTTCATGATATCCTGCCGAGACACGACACCAATTAGCGTCATATCATCCCCTACGACAGGCATCACTTCCAGTCCGTCCCAAATCATCGTATGGGCTACTGAAGCGACACTCATGTGTTTTTTGGCATAAGCAGGGTTTTTGGTCATGACTTTCTCAATCACTGTGGCATCGTCCTTGCCGACGACATCTTTGGCTGTGACAATACCAGCCAGCCGATCATCGGCAAACACAACCGGGAAGCGGGAATGCTGACTTTTCTGATTCAGCATCCGGTAGGCATACACCGTGTCTCCCTTGCCCAGATATTGCGTCTGTTCAATTGGCGTATAAATATTTTGAATCCGAATAATTTCCTTTTTAATAAGCTGATCAGTCATTGCCCGGTTGATCATCGTACCCACGGTAAAAGTATCATAGGAAGTACTAATCAGTGGCAGTTCTTTCTCGTCAGCCAGACGGATGACTGTTTCAGACGGAAGAAAGCCCCCTGTTATCAATACGGCTGCGCCATTCTCGAGTGACAGCTGCTGAGCTTCTTCCCGGTTACCGATAATCATCAGCGATTCTTCCGTGATATAGCGCAGCATGGCCTCTTCGGTCATCGCTCCGATAACAAACTTTGTCAGCGTCTTCTTCAGACCATTCCTGCCTCCATGAACTTCCCCTTCGATTACTTTTACGATTTCATCAAACGTAAGATTTTCAATGTTTTCTCCCGTTTTGGCTTCAATTCGGACGGTTCCGACGCGCTTGATAGTCGAAACTAGCCCCTTGTTCTCAGCTTCTTTGATGGCCCGGTAAGCAGTCCCCTCACTGACTTCAAGCTCTTTAGCAATCACACGGACGGACAGTTTGGCTCCAACCGGCAATGTTTCAATATAATCGAGAATCTGTTCATGTTTAGTCTTCATTTTTCTTGACGATCCTTTCATTGTGACTGCTGCTCCATAAAGGAAGCGGGACAGTTTCATAGACAACGGATTCTAGTGCAGTTACCGTTATTCCCAACAGTCTAACTCCCATTGTCCTGCTTTCCTCTTCCCAGATATCCAGTGCAATCTGAAAAAGCTCATCCTCGCTCTTGATATAGTCCGGGAAAGAACGGCGTCTGGTATAGGTCTCGAAGTTATCATAGCGAATTTTAAGGACAACGATCTTGCCGTGTTTCTGCTTGCGCTTCAGGTTCGTCATCACCTTGCCTGCCAGTACTCTGATCGCTTTGATCACCTCACTGTCACTTTGCAGATTGTCTGAAAAAGTGGATTCTTTACCAATCGACTTAGGTTCACGCTCAGTTTTAACCGGACTGTCATCTATTCCGCGGGCACGCCGGTAAAGAGAATGCCCCATCTTCCCAAACTGTTTCACCAACTCAAGTTCATCCTGATTATACAAATCGCTGCCTTTGTAAATACCTAAGCTGTGCATTTTTTCAACCGATTTTTTACCGACACCTGGAAAGTTCTCTATAGCAAGATCCATCAAAAAAGCCTGCGCGTCTTTTGGCGGAATCACTGTTATGCCATCAGGTTTACGGTAATCAGAGGCAATTTTAGCGATAAATTTGTTGTAGGACACTCCTGCTGAACAACTGAGATTCAGTTCCTGTTTTATGGCCGTTCGAATCTCTTGAGCAATAAGGGTGGCACTTTTCTGATTGACATGATTTTCAGTAACATCCAGATAGGCTTCGTCCAGCGAGAGAGGCTGAATCCAGTCAGTATAGCGTCTAAAGATCGCATGCATTTGGCTGGATATCTGCCGGTAAAGCTCAAAATCAGGCTGGACAAAAATACCATGCGGACACAGTTCATAGGCCTTCTGAGCACTCATGGCCGAATGAATACCGTATTTGCGGGCTTCATAACTGGCTGTAGCTACTACCCCACGCCCCCCTGTCTTTTTAGGGTGACGAGCAATAATTACTGGTTTCCTAACCAGAGAGGGATCTTCTCGCATCGCCACCGACGCATAGAACGCATCCATATCGACGTGAATAATTTTCCTTGAGGTGTCTCTGACCGGCTCATCGAATAGCAGTAATCCGTATCTCATGCTTACCTCCCTAAGCCTTATCTTTTTAGTCATTATACTAGAAAAAAGGCTGAACAACGATTGAAATTTGTAAATCTATTATGAACATTATCAGTATAAAATAAAACAAGCAGAGCGGAAAATCCCGTTCTACTTGTCTTTATCTGATATTCAGCTCAGCAAGTCATCTATCTCCATCTCATCCAGAGACGCTACATTATATACCTGTGCCTTAAGGGAGGCATAATTGAAATAGTCGTTCACGGTCAAAGACAGAATGTCACTGACTTTCTGATAGTACCTTTCAGGCGTACTGCGCTTCCATTTAAATTCGGTACAGAACTCCCAGATATCCTCAGAACTGATTTCGCTGTAGCCCTCTTTTTGGAACTCTTTCTGCTTTTTCCCGACCCATACATCAAAATTATCTTGTCCAATCGTAAAGTTCAAGAGATAACCTCCTTACTCGATAGAAAGGTGGATAACATTCAGCAGCTGTCAGTCGCTTTCGACAGTTCTTTCAGGACTATTTGTACCCAATTCTTCGGTTTGGGTGCCTGATGCGGATGCTTTGGTGACAATACGGGCAACTGCACGGCGCTCGAACGTCAGGTAAATCCCCTCGCAGTCGATAACGACGGTATTGTTGTCTTCGATTACCTCATCAACAACTCCGTGCAAGCCGCCAATTGTGACGATAGAGTCCCCTTTACCTAGGGAGCTCAGCATATTTTGTGTTTCTTTTGCTCTTTTTTGCTGCGGTCGAATCATCAGAAGATACATGATTCCCATTAGCGCGATAAACGGCAGCGTTGTTACGATTAAGTCCATTTCTACATTCCTCCATAATATGATCTGAAGCTTTAGTCAGATCCTTCGGGTACATACGCAAATAGTGCAATGATATCACTATCTACCTTAGCAAATTTCATTAAAAATTACTAGTATCATTATAGAGATCTAGAAATTTTTTGCATTTGGCTTATTGTACCCATACTCCTCAAAAAATGCTTCCTTGAATTCCGTCAGATTGTCTTCTCTGATTGCCTGTCTGACTTTTTTCATAAGATCAAGCAAGAAGTAAAGATTGTGATAGCTTGTCAGTCTCAGACCAAACGTCTCATCTGACTTGATCAAATGCCTGATATAGGCTCTTGAGTAATTACGGCAAGTATAGCAGCCACATTTCTCATCTAGGGGACGGAAATCACGTGCATAGGCTGCATTTTTGATGACAACCCGGCCTTTACTGGTCATAGTTGTTCCATTGCGGGCAATACGTGTCGGCAAAACACAGTCGAACATATCTACTCCCCGCATTACCCCTTCAATCAGCGCATCAGGTGTCCCCACCCCCATCAGATAGCGAGGCTTATCTTCGGGCAGTAAAGGAGTAGTAAAATCCAGTACACGATACATATCCGGTTTAGGTTCCCCGACTGACAAGCCACCAATGGAGTAGCCGGCAAAATCCATGCTCGTCAAATCTTTGGCTGATTGCTTGCGCAGTTCTTCGAACCCGGCTCCTTGAACAATACCGAACAGCCCCTGGGTATCCGGTTTTTTATGTGCCTTAAGACCTCTTTCAGCCCATCTCGAAGTCCGTTCCACTGATTTCTTGACATAATCATAACTTTCGTCAAAAGGCGGACATTCATCGAAAGACATCATTATATCCGGTCCCAGTTTGTTCTGGACGTTGATTGCTTTTTCGGGTGAAAGAAACAGCTTGGACCCGTCCAGATGACTTCTAAAATGCACGCCCTCTTCTTCTATTTTCCTCATATCCGATAAGGAAAAAACCTGAAAGCCGCCTGAGTCTGTCAAAATCCCTTTATCCCAGTTCATAAACTGATGCAGTCCGCCCGCTTCTTCAACGATATCTTCTCCTGGCCTTAACCAGAGATGGTAGGTATTGCTTAAGATAATCCCTGCTCCCATTTCTTCCAGCTCTTCGGGTGCGATAGTCTTCACCGAGGCCAGTGTTCCGACAGGCATGAACATCGGCGTTTCAAAAGTCCCATGAGGGGTAGTGATTTTGCCTAAGCGGGCCCCTGTCCGCTTGTCTTTCTTTTCCAACTGGTAAGTTACTGGATGATTACTCATATATGTCTCCTAATCTCTTTTATTTCTTTTTTACAAACATCGCATCTCCGAAACTGAAAAAGCGGTAGCGCTCTTTGACTGCGTGATGATAAGCCTCGAGGACAAATTCTCTACCCAGAAACGCACTGACCAGCATGATTAGTGTAGATTTCGGCAAGTGGAAATTAGTCAAAAAAGCATCCACTGCTTTAAAACTGTATCCTGGAGCAATAAAAATACTGGTCCATCCACTTGATGCTTTGAACATCCCGTCATGCTCCTGAGCGATGGTCTCCAGTGTCCGAATAGACGTCGTTCCAACCGCTACAATTTGCCCACCCTCAGAACGCGTCTGGTTAAGGATGCTGGCTGACTCTTCTGACAACTGATAAAACTCTTCATGCATCTTGTGCTCATCGATGTTTTCAACGCTCACTGGTCTAAAAGTTCCCAGCCCTACGTGCAGCGTCAGAAAGACCGTCTTTATCTCTTTAGACCTGATTTTATCTAGAATCTCTTCGGTAAAGTGCAAGCCCGCCGTAGGTGCTGCTGCCGACCCATTTTCTCTGGCATAAACAGTCTGATACCGGTCGCTGTCATTCAGACGTTCTTTGATGTATGGAGGCAAGGGCATTTCACCGAGAGACTCAAGGATTTCTAGAAAAATTCCCTCATAGCTGAATTCAACGATTCTGCCACCATGCTCAAGAGACTCAACGACTGTCGCCTTCAAACGACCATCCCCAAAAGATATCACCGTACCAGGCTTCGCTTTCTTGGCTGGTTTCATCAGCGTCTCCCATCGGTCTCCTTCCTTATTTTTCAACAGCAGGACTTCTATATGGGCTGCCGTCTCTTCTTTTTCTCCATATAGTCTGGCCGGAAGCACTCGGGTATCATTCATAACCAAAGCGTCCCCCGGCTGAAGCTCGTCGATGATGGATTCAAATCCTCGGTCTTCAATGGTCTGCTTTTCCCGATTCAATACCATCATGCGCGACGAGGAGCGGTCACTTAGAGGCGTTTGGGCAATCAGTTCTTCCGGAAGTTCAAAATCAAAATCTTCTGTTGTTAATGTCATGTTATTTCTCCTTTTTCAGTTGTTCATCAAATGATTCAGTTGCAAGTGCCCATACGCTTTTGGTGTAGCCACCCGTCCTCTGGATGTTCGCTGGATAAAGCCTTCTTTTAGTAGAAAAGGCTCGACCATATCTTCGATTGTCTCCATTTCTTCTCCGATATTAGCTGACAGAGTATTTAGTCCTACTGGACCTCCACCATAAAGCGTGATCAGTGTGTCCAGCAGTTTATGGTCAACGCTATCCAGTCCTTCGCTGTCAACTCGCAGCAAGTCCAGAGCCGAAGCTGCACTGCTCTTATCAATCACGCCGGACCCTCTGACTTCTGCGTAGTCCCGGACACGTTTCAGCAGACGATTGGCCACTCGAGGTGTTCCCCTAGAGCGACGGGCGATTTCATAAGCCCCCTCCCGTCTGATTTCTGTTTGAAGAACCTGCGCAGACCGCATGACAATCTTTTCTAGTTCTTCTTTTTTGTAGTACTCCATGTGGGCAAGAATTCCGAAGCGGTCTCTGAGTGGTGCGGACAAAGTGCCGGCTCTTGTCGTCGCTCCAATGAGAGTGAAAGGAGGCAGTGGAAAGTGAACCGGATGGGCACTTTCACCTTGGCCGATAATAATATCCACATAGAAATCTTCCATAGCCGAATAAAGCATTTCCTCTGCTATCCTCGGCATTCTGTGAATTTCATCGATAAATAGGATGCCGCCTGGTTCCAGATCATTTAATAAGGCGACCAGATCACCTGGCTTTTCTATTGCCGGTCCACTCGTCGTACGGATATCCGTTTGCATCTCATTAGCCACAACCATTGCCATCGTCGTTTTACCAAGACCCGGTGGGCCATAAAGCAGCACATGATCCAGGGACTCTTCACGCTTTCTAGCGGCTTCAATATAAATCGTCAGCTCTTCTTTGATTTTCTCCTGTCCGAGATAATGCCTCAGACTTTGGGGTCTTAACGTGTGCTCCAATGACTCCTCAGCTTCCCCGCTGACGTGTTCTGATGTTAAATGTCGGTTGTCTTCCATAACCTGCTCCTTTAATTCACTAGACCTTTACTTCTTCATCAGAAGCGACAATGCTTCTCTGATATAGCCATCTGTTGTCTGGCCGGACGAGAGCTCCATCTTTTTTCTGATTCTGCTGGTATCTTTGCTGGAGTACCCCAAGGCCAGCAGCGCTTCCATCGCTTCTTCAAGTGACCGGGCTGAGCCATTTGATGTATCAAGCACGGTCTGCCCCTCCTCGATTGAGCGCTGGAGCACATCAAATTCTGACAGCTTTCCTTTGAGATCCAGCACAATCTGCTGAGCTGTTTTTTTGCCAACACCCGGAAATTTGGTCAGAAAAGTGATATTGCTATCTTCAATCGCTTGAACAAACCCACGATGATCCTCATTTGCCAGTATTGCAAGGGCAGATTTTGGACCGATGCCCGAAACATTGATTAATTTCAGGAAGAGATTCTTTTCCTGAATCGTCAGGAAACCGAACAGCTGCATACTGTCCTGTTTGACATCCTGGTAAACATAGATCAGCGTTTCCTTACTTAACGCTTTAGATAGACGAAAAGGGTTGGCTATCAGTATTTTATATCCTATACCGTAGGCCTCAGCTACAACGTATCCCGGGTACACATGGGCGATTGTTCCTTTTATATATTCAAACATATTTTCAACCTCACTCAGTATTAGTCAATCTTGTCTAGTATAACACAAAAACACCTATCCATTAAGTCAGCCTTAATGATAGATGCTTCTGTCAGTCTCTATTTTATTATTCAAATTCAGCCACGTAGGCTTCATAACCTTCTTCCGCCAACTTTTCCTTGGGAACAAAACGCAGAGCCGCCGAATTAATACAGTATCTCAGTCCACCTTCCTCACTTGGTCCATCTGTAAAGACATGTCCCAGATGAGAATCAGCTTCTCGACTCCGAACTTCAGTGCGCTCCATGAAAAATGACCGGTCTCTCTTCTCTTTAATGACTCTTTTTTGAATGGGACGGGTAAAGGATGGCCAGCCGCAACCAGCATCGTATTTATCTTTGGATGAAAACAGCGGTTCGCCGCTGACAATATCTACATAAATGCCTTCTTCGAAAAACAAGTCGTATTCACCCGTGCCCGGGCGTTCCGTTCCGTTCTTCTGGGTGACTTCGTACTGAATAGGTGTCAGTTTTTTCTTCAATTCTTTCTTATCCATAGTATTCGTCCTTTCTTCTAGTCTTCTTCAGTTAATGAGGATCCTGAATCCGTTTGAACATTTTTTCCATATCTTTAGTGCTAAAACTGACCAGAACTGGTCGACCATGTGGACAGTTATATGGATTGTCGGCCTGTTTCAAATCATGCAGCAGCTGTTCACTCTCCTGCCTAGACAGATAATGGTTGGCTTTAATTGAACCCTTGCAGCTCATCATAATGGCCGTCTCCTCCCGAAACTTGCCTACCGACAAGCTCGTCTCTCTTAGAAAGAAAGCGATCATTTCTCTGATTGTCTCTTCCACTTCCTCGGCTTTTATCCAGTTCGGGTGCTGTCTGACAAGAAAGCTATTCTGTCCGAATTCTTCAAGAAAAACAGAGGCTTCCTCCAGCTTGGACTGGTTGTCTCTGATCGTCACTGCTTCATCTAGCGGATAGTCTAGCACAACCGGAACTAGCAGTTCCTGAAGATCAGTACCCTGTCTAGTGATAGCTTCCTTGAAATATTCGTACTTGATACGTTCCTGGGCTGCATGCTGGTCTATAATATACAGGCCTTTTTCATTTTGTGCAAATAAATAGGTTCCATGCATCTGACCAATATAATCCAGATCGGGAAACCCTGACTCAAAATCTCCTTCATTGACTTTCTGTTCACTTGCCGGATTGACCGTCTCAAAAGATACGTCCTTCCTGTCTTCAAGTAATTTTGAAAAATTGGACTCGTATTGATTCGGCTGAGTATTATGCTGAAACTGGTCTTTCTCACCCTCTTCTGCTGAGTGACTAGCAAAATCCTTTGAGTGTTTAGCCTCTACTGAGTCAGAAGATCCCTGATTTTTCAAGAACGGACTGTCTGAGCTAGAAGGCTGCTGTGAAAAGATAGTCGTCTGTTGGGGTTTCTCATCCGCTTTTTGCCGTTTTTTCGGCTTTTCTATCACATTTTCATAGGCGCTTGGAATACGGGTCTCCTCATGTAGCCGTTTCCTGATTGTATCTTTAAGCAGCTGCCCCAGCTCTTTCTCACTACTGATACGCACTTGCTGCTTAGTAGGGTGAACGTTGACGTCCAGAAGGAGGGGATCGACTTGAATGGAGATCACAGCAACAGGATAGCGACCGACCATCAAGGTCGAACCGTAACCTTCAACAATCGCTTTAGTAAGGGCGTAATTCTTGATTACCCGGCCATTGAGAATCAGAGTAATGTAGGTATTGCTAGCACGTGTGACTTCCGGTAAGGAAACAAACCCTGACAACTCAAAGTCAAATGATTCTCCGCGGATTGCCTTCATTTTTTTTGCTGTCCCCACACCGTAAACTCCAGCAATTGCTTGAATCTGATCGCGATTGCCGACTGTTTTTATAAGTGTCGAACCATCAGAAACCAGTTTAAAGGAAATATCGGGATGCGCCAAAGCAAACCGGTTTATGCCATCAGTGATATGCGACAGTTCTGTTTTCAAGGTTTTTACATACTTCAGCCGAGCCGGCGTATTGTAAAAAAGGGCTTCAACTGCAATTCGGGTCCCTTTTCGTGAAGAGGCAGCACGATCTTCAATCAGTTCTCCTCCTTTAAGCACCAGGCGCCTACCCGGCAGGTTTTTCTGAGCAGTCTCCACCGTCACTTCCGAAACAGAAGCAATACTCGGGAGCGCCTCCCCCCGGAATCCCAGCGTTCGAATACGGAAAAGATCCTCGTTGGACAACAGTTTGCTGGTTGCATGCCGTTCAAAGGCCTTAGGCACTTCCTCTTTTGGGATCCCATCACCGTCATCAATGACGTGTATACTCTTCAAGCCGGCTTCTTCCACAAAAATTTCGATTCGGCCACTGTTTGCATCAATAGCATTTTCAACCAGCTCCTTGACCACTGATGCCGGACGTTCAATTACTTCACCAGCTGCAATTTGATTGGCTAATGTCGGAGACATAATTTGAATCGTTGTCTGCATCGATTAATCCAGCCCTTCCTCTTATCAGTTCAATTTATCCTGCAGACTGCTCAATAGCTGCAAAGCCTGCATCGGAGTTGTGTTCAGCACATTGGCCTGCTGCAATTCATAGATAATTTCTTTTTCTGCATCACTTTGATTATCAAATAAGCTGAGCTGACTCTGCTCAGTTACTACATCGGACGAGTTATTGTTTGGCTGCTGACTGTCTTTTAACTCTTTTTTCTCAAGCTTATTCAAAATACTTTCGGCCCGGTCCAGTAAGGCATCAGGCAGACCCGCAAGTCTGGCAACTTGTACCCCGTAACTTTTATCGGCCGCTCCCGGCATCATCTTGTGTAAAAAGACCAGCTTCCCGTCTTCTTCCACTGCTCCAACGTGAACGTTTCTAAGCCCTTTTAGCCGCTCATTTAGTACCGTCAGCTCATGGTAATGGGTAGAAAAGAGGGTCTTGGCCTTGATTCGATCATGAACAAACTCAATAATTGCCTCTGCGAGAGCCATGCCGTCGTAGGTTGCTGTCCCTCTCCCTATTTCATCAAACAGAAGCAGGCTGTCAGCTGTTGCATGCTGAATAGCCTGGTTTGTTTCATTCATTTCAACCATGAATGTACTTTGTCCCCCAATCAGATCATCCATCGCTCCAATTCGGGTAAAGAGTCGGTCAAATACAGGTAGACTGGCCTCAGCTGCCGGAACGAAACACCCCATCTGCGCCATGATGACGCTGAGCGCCAATTGACGCATATAGGTACTTTTACCCGACATATTGGGCCCAGTAATCAACAGCACCGACGTTTCATCTGTAAGTTCTACATCATTGGGAACGTAGGACTGTTCTCCCATCACCTTTTCCACTACCGGGTGCCGGCCGTCTTTTATCGTTATATCTTTGGACGTAGTCTGAAGAGTTGGTCTGACATAATTGTATTCTTCACTGACGACCGCAAAACTTTGAAGGACATCAATTTCAGCGATTACGGCTGCCAGCATTTGTAGACGCCTAATTTTCTTCTTGACTGCTTCTCTTACTTCAACAAACAGTTCATACTCAAGCTGTCTGGACTTTTCCTCGGCTTCCAGTATTAGCGCCTCTTGTTCTTTTAATTCAGGCGTTCCATACCGTTCAGCATTAGCCAGTGTCTGCTTGCGTTCATAGCGTCCATCTTCTAGCTTGGAAACATTCCCTTTAGATACTTCAATAAAATAACCGAATACTTTATTGAATTTGACTTTCAAGTTTCTTATCCCGGTGGCTTCCCGTTCTCTTTGCTCAAGTTCAGCCATCCACTGCTTACCGCCTGTCATTGCTTCTCTGTATTTATCCAGCTGACTATTGTAGCCTGCTCTGATAATATCCCCATCTGTCACGGATAGAGGCGCATCATCACTGATTGCATGGTCAATCAGCTGCTCGACTTCCTCTATCGGGTCGAGACGGTTGAGATAGGTGTTCCAGGTGCCTTCGCTATTGAGTATCTTCATCAGATCAACTACCAGAGGGACCTGTCTGAGTGACTGCTTTAACTGAATAAGGTCTCTGGCATTGACGGATCCGAAAGCGACTCTTCCCGCCAGTCTTTCCAGATCGTAAATCCGCTTCAGGACATCGGTCAGATCATTGCGTTCAAAAAAATACGTCATCAAGTTCTCAACAGCATCCAGCCGCTCTTCTATCTGCACCCTGCTGACAAGTGGTTTTTCAAGCCATGACCGGAGCATGCGTCCACCCATTGCTGTTTTAGTCTCGTCCAGTAGCCAAAGCAAGGTCCCTTTTCTGCCTCCATCCCTAAGCGAAGTCGTCAGTTCCAGATTCCGCCGGGCATCCTGGCCATATACCAGGTACTGACTCACTTCATAGGCTCGCACTTTCTGAAGATGATCCAGGCTGCGCATCTGTGTCTCACTTAAATAATGCAGCAGCAGATCAGTAGCTTGTGAATGTACAGGATCCTTGATTGAAGACTGGAGCTTAGAAAGTTGATGATCATAGCTCGATTTGGTCGGGTGAGAGACAGCGACAGGATACATTTGTGTCAGCTGATCCTGCAGATCGAGAAAGGCAGCTGGTTCAAATATAATTTCCCGGCAATTGAGTGAACCGACTTCACTGATGACCTCCTCTGGTGTCTTCAGTGAAGTCACTTTTATTTCTCCTGTGGTAAGATCAGCAGAAGCCATACCAATCAGTCCCAATGAACCGGTCACGGCAGCAATATAATTATTTTCTTTGGATCCGACCGTTTTGGACTGCATGACCGTCCCTGGGGTAACGACCTGAACGACTTCCCTTTTGACCATTCCTTTCGCTTCTTTGGCATCTTCCACTTGTTCACAGATTGCTACCTTATAACCCATTTCAATCAGGGTATCAATATAGCCTTGAGCTGAGTGATGGGGCACCCCGCACATGGGAATCTGTTCTTCAGCATTTTTATTTCTACTGGTCAAAGTCAGCTCAAGTAGGCGGGCAACTTTTACGGCGTCTTCAAAGAAGAGTTCATAAAAATCTCCCAGACGGTAAAATAAAAAGGCCTGAGGATATTCCTTCTTTATGGATAAATATTGCTGCATCATTGGTGTATGTTTCGTTTTCTGGGGCACTTGTCTCACTCTTTCTATCGTTCACACTTTGTTTTACTCAAACCAAGGCATATCGTCATCAATGCGTATAGCCTGGATTTTATCTGCTCTACCGGTTGTATTGCTGATTGTCAGCAAGCAAGCATTCAGCCGGGTCCGCCCAGTTTCAGGCACTTCAAAACGATTAGGGAGCTGTGTTGTAAATTTCCTTAAGATCGGTTCTTTTTTCATGCCTAGCACACCGTCGTAAAAACCGGTCATTCCCACATCTGTTTGATAAGCTGTTCCCTGAGGCAACACACGAGCATCATTAGTTTGTACGTGCGTATGTGTCCCCACTACAGCGGATACTTGTCCATCTAAATACCAGCCTAAAGCCTCTTTTTCACTTGTCGCTTCAGCATGAAAATCAATCAATATATGCGGGGTCACTTCTCTTGCCTGGTCAACCAGCTCCTGGGCTACGCGGAAAGGATCTTCAAAATCACCCATATATACCCGACCATGTAGATTGATTACGGCTAGCTTCAACTGATTGACATTGACAATTGTCATACCCGTTCCTGGAGTAACGCGGTTATCTGGATAATTTGCCGGACGGATCAGTTTTTTTTCCCGATCAATAAAGTCCTGTATTTCGCGCTGATCCCAGGTATGATTACCCATAGTCACGACGTCAACTCCTGCCTGAAGAAGCTCCTTGTACAGTTTTTCGGTAATCCCTCTTCCACCAGCAGCATTTTCACCATTAGCAACCGTCACCTGCGGCTTATACTTTTCCTTCAATTTGGGCAGCCATTTCTTGACCGTGTCCACACCCAGTTCTCCCACAATATCTCCAATAAATAATACTTTCATTAATCGTCCTCTTTTCTTTACATTATTGTTAGTTTACCAGTTTTATACAGTAGAAATCAAAGTAATCCTGCTAACGCCCAACAAAGTGGTGGTATCCCATACTTTTTGAAGAACACAATAAATCAAAAATACCCAACCCTTTAGTTTTCATATCCAACTGACTGACAATACCTTTATCATAATCCCTATTCAACTGCTCTCGTTTCGCGTACAATGGTTGCTTTAGCATCTACAAAATAAGTTCCTATCCTTTCAGAATAGGATATGTATTATGAGCTTGTAGCCGAGGTCTTATAGACCAATTTTAAAAAAAGAAATATGAAAGGCCAGTCACTCTGCGGCTTCTTCCTTTCTAAGAAGATGCTGGCTTATTACTCAAACAAAAATCATAAAAAATGGCACTATCGGCACATCAATTCCTGAATACGCAACTGATTTTCTTAAGATATAATTAATGTATAGCATATTTGCAGATAGGATGCAGAGACAATAAAAAAGGGTTCTTTGTCAAATCGTGTTG
>NZ_JANL01000042.1 GCF_000585255.1 Alkalibacterium sp. AK22 | reverse complement strand
TCTTTTAGACATGGCAAAAACTCCCTTTATAGTGTCAGAGAATTTTTATTATTTCTCTGTCTACTATAAGGGGAGCATATCACCAATTACCGCTTCTGCTGCCTTTTAAATTATCTATTCAATACTAAGGTGAGAAGTAGGATGACAGTCCGTAATAGACGGCATCCGCTATTGTCTGATGGTAGTGAGCTGTGTTAATCAGAGTAATATCATGATCATGGTTCATATATCCCAGTTCTAGTAGTATGGACGGTCGGTGGTTACTGTTCAGTACAAAGTAGTTGCCATGTCTGACTCCGTTGTTTCTCAGTGGTCCATTTTGAATAAGATAGTGATTGATCGTATCTGCCAGTTCTCTTTCATTTTCTGAGTAGTAATAGGTGGTCGTTCCAGACATCGAGTTTGGAATATCAACGGCATCGTAGTGGATACTGATAAAAGCATCGGCATGAGCCCGGTGAGCATAATACACTCGGTCATTCAAGGTCACAAAGGTATCATCTGTTCGAGTCATGATGACATTTGCTCCTGCTGTACGCAAGTTTTCAGCAATTTTGAGAGACGTTGCCAGTGCAATGTCCGCTTCCGTAAAACCAGTTTTGGCTACGGCACCAGGATCGTGGCCGCCGTGTCCAGCATCAATGACGATAGTCGCTTCTGAAAGGTGTGTGGCCGGAAGAGCAGCTGCTTGACTGGATTGCGCGCTAGCCTCATTTTCATCCGTTACGGGTTCGGTGAGCCAGCTAGCGACGAAGGCAGTAGAGCCATCAGACAGTTCGATTTCATACCAGCTGTTTTCTTCTCCGATTACCATGTATGTTTCAACCGAGCTGACGGTCTGGACTAAAGGCGCATTAGCATCTGGACTGGACCGTATATTTGTTGGATTCATACCGATTCGAATCTGATGTCCGTTTGTTTCCTCTGACGATGCAGCAATGACCGTGCTGTCAAGGCGTTCAATGTAATTTGCATGGATCCAGGCTACCCGGCCGCCATATAAAATCTGTACCCAGTCGCCTTCTGTATACAAAATTTGGTATTCTTCATTCATGTTGACGGTGCCCAAGACAGGAGAATCGGCTGAAGAAAATTGTCTAATATTAACCTGATTTCCGCTGATGCGTCCATTAGCCCTTGTGTCCGCTGAAACTTCCTCATTTTCGACCAGCCAGCTAGCGACCCAGCCTATATTGTTATTGGAAAGGCGAACTTTGTACCACTGATTTTCTTCTCCTAATATATTCAATGAGTCCTCTTCATGTACTTGGGTTAAAATCTCATGTGACAAACCAGGTCCGTAACGGACATTAAGGGTACTGGTCATCACGGTAACCTTATTTTCGTTGGCTAAAGCTGCCAGCGAACCAATCATTAGTGCAAACAAGGCCAGAACGATGAAAAGAAAAACCCGTTTGCTGAACGGCTTATGTAAGTCTCTCTCTTTCATGAGGCACCTCCTTTTTTAATTATTAAGATAGTCCTATTATATGCGATAACTATTTACTTGACAATGCACTAATAATATAAATGTTCAATCCAGCTCTTTTTATTATACGCCGGATCAGGTTGAAATACTATACAAAGTGTAAAGGTTTGCAAGATATCTGTCCTGTTGACTTTGTAGATACTTTCTAGTAAGCTAAAAAAAGACTTGAAATAGTATACTATCCGTACTGAGAACTGCACATCGAGCCGCTTTGTAGAGAGGATCCTCCCCGGCTGAGAGGGATCTAGGTAGGCTGATGGAATGACACCTTAGAGGATTGATGAGGAGACTTGTCACGTGAGAGCGTTAAATCTGTCAAGAGAAAATGCCCAGGCATTTTCTGAATGAAGGTGGCACCGCGTGAAAAGCTGACACGTCCTTTCTCTGTTCATATGAACAGAGAAAGGCTTTTTTTATTTTACAGATATTTTTTGAATAGGAGGAAAAGAAATGGTCTATCAGAAATTGAAAGGTACAGCTGATTTGCTGCCTATTGACACGAATAAGTGGCAGTTTGTTGAAGAAAAAGCAAAGGCTGTTTTGCACACGTATCAATTCAAAGAAATTAGAACGCCAATGTTCGAGCAACTGGAACTGTTTGCCCGGGGAGTAGGGGAAACCAGTGATATCGTGACCAAGGAAATGTATGACTTTAAAGATAAAGGAGACCGCCATATCGCCTTGAGGCCGGAGGGAACTGCAGGAGTAGTCAGAGCTTATGTCGAGAACAAACTGTATGGTCCTGAACATCACAAACCTGTTAAACTTTTCTACACCGGGCCAATGTTTCGATACGAACGTCCACAAAGTGGAAGGCAGAGACAGTTTCATCAGCTAGGTGTCGAAGTTTTTGGCAGCCGCAATCCTGCAACAGATGTCGAAACAATGGTTTTAGCAATGGATCTGTTTAAACAGTACGAAATCAGTGACTTGAAGTTAGTCATCAACTCTCTGGGCAGCAAAGAATCCAGAAAAGAGTATAGAAAAGCGCTGATTGCTTTTCTGGAGCCGCACTTCGACCAACTGAGTAGGGACTCAAAAGAGCGTCTGTACAAAAATCCGCTTCGTGTTCTGGACAGCAAAGACAAGGGCGATCAGGCCATTGTCAAAGGAGCTCCTTCGATTCTAGATTATCTCGATGAGGAATCCAGGCGTCACTTTGAGGCTGTCAAGGAGATGCTGAGTGATCTGAATATTCCTTATATCATTGATACAAATATGGTTAGAGGACTGGATTATTATAATGATACAATTTTTGAAGTCATTACGACTAATCCCAAATTTGGGGCAAATGCCACAATCTGTGCCGGCGGACGGTATGACGGGCTTGTAGAAGAAGTTGGAGGGAAATCAGTTCCAGACACACCAGCATTCGGCTTTGGCTGTGGACTTGAACGGCTTATTCTGCTATTGGATCATATGGACTATCCATTCCCTGAAATGAGTCAGCTGGATGCCTTTATTGTGACTATCGGCGAGCAGGCGGACCGTGCAGCGAATCGCTTGGCGTACCATCTAAGACACAATGGACTGGCAGTCGAGCGCGAATTTATGAACAGAAAGCCGGCCAAGCAGTTTAAGACAGCGGACAAGATGAATGCCCGTCTGGTCTTTACATTTGGAGATGCTGAGATAGTGACAAATGTGGTCAAAGTGAAAAATCTGACAACAGGCAAGCAAGCTGAAGTCTCACTTGAAAAGCTTTATGCCGATTTCACAAGAACATATAAAGAACTGATTCTTAAATTAGAAAAAGGAGAATGACAGCATGAAACGATCAATGTACTGCGGAGAAGTAAGAACAGAACATGAATCACAGACAATAACGGTCAAGGGATGGGTTCAAAAAAGACGTGACTTAGGTGGCATGATTTTTATTGATTTAAGAGACCGGGAAGGCATCCTCCAGGTTGTCTTTAATGACGCAATCAGTCCGGAAGCGTTAAAGACAGCGGACAGTGTCCGGTCTGAATATATTGTATCCGTCACAGGAGAAATAGTCGCCCGTGCAGATGGTCAAGTAAATCAGGAATTGGCGACTGGCTCAGTTGAACTGGTAGCCCATTCAATCGAAATATTGAGTGCGTCTAAGACACCTGTTTTTGACATAAGCGATTCAGGCGAAGTCTCGGATGATTTACGGTTGAAATACCGCTATTTGGACCTTAAGCGCCCACGTATGCAAAAGAACATTAAAATGAGACATAATGTAAAAAAAGCCTTTAGAGACTTCTTAGATAGCAAAGGGTTCCTAGATATTGAGACACCTTACCTAACCAAGTCTACGCCAGAAGGAGCTAGGGACTACCTCGTGCCTTCCAGAGTAAACTCAGGCAAATTTTTTGCCTTGCCACAGTCACCTCAGCTGTTTAAGCAATTGCTGATGAGTTCCGGCTACGATAAGTACTATCAGATTGTCCGCTGTTTTCGTGATGAAGATCTGCGTGGTGACAGACAGCCTGAATTTACGCAGGTCGATATCGAAACAAGCTTTACCGATAAAGAAGACATTCAGTCGCTGATGGAAGAGTTGTTTGTCAAGCTTGTCAAAGACGTCAAAGGGGTAGAGATAAATACGCCTTTCCCAAGACTCACGCACCAAGAAGCTTTGGACCGTTTCGGTAGTGACAAGCCTGACTTGCGATTTGACATGGAACTGATCGACTTGAAAGAGGTTGCTCAGTCTTCCTCATTCAAAGTCTTTTCTTCTGCAATCGAAACGGGAGGGCTTGTTAAAGGACTGACTGTCAAGGGAGCAGCTGCGCAGTACTCACGTAAGAATATCGATGCTTTGGAGGCGGTAGCTAAAATCTATGGTGCTAAAGGCCTTGCCTGGATGAAAGTAACAGCAGAAGGGTTGACTGGGCCGATATCTAAATTTTTCAGTGATGAAGATCAGCAGGCTGCCATATTGAGCAAGATGGAAGCCGAAGCTGGAGATTTGCTTTTGTTTGTCGCAGATTCAGCTAAAGTTGTTTACGATGCTTTGGGAGCATTGAGAAATCATTTAGGTAAAGAGCTCGGACTGATTGATCAGAACCAGCTGAAATTTGCCTGGATTATCGAGTGGCCACTGCTTGAGTATGATGAAGAGGAAGGCAGATATAACGCTGCCCATCATCCGTTTACCATGCCTGCGGAAAAGGATATTCCATTATTAAAAACTAGTCCAGAAAAAGCGATGGCAGAAGCTTATGATGTCGTCTTGAACGGTTATGAAATCGGTGGGGGGTCTTTAAGAATTCACACCAGAGAACTGCAGGAAGATATGTTCAAGGCTCTTGGCTTTACTCAAGAGGAAGCGGAAAGTCAATTTGGCTTCTTGCTCGACGCCCTTGACTACGGTTTTCCACCGCATGGCGGAATTGCTTTTGGACTGGACCGACTGGTCATGATTTTGGCAGACGAAGAAAATATTAGAGAAGTGATTGCTTTCCCTAAAAACGGAAAAGCAATGGATCCATTGACCAATGCACCGTCAGTTGTATCTCAGCCGCAGCTTGACGAGCTGAAACTGTCACTGCAGACAGAAGAAAAAATGGAGGAATAACATGGTTTTACTAGGGTCACACGTATCAATGAAAGGGAAAGATATGCTGCTTGGTGCAGCAAAGGAGGCGGCTGGCTATAATGCTGGCACCTTCATGATTTATACAGGAGCGCCTCAAAACACCCGGCGTAAAGCAATAGAAGAAATGAACATCGTAGCCGGACAGGCCTTTATGTCTGAAAATGGCATAGAGGTTGCTGATATCGTCGTACACGCCCCTTATATCATTAATTTAGGTAATACAATCAAGAAAGAGAATTATGCTTTTGCTGTTGAATTTATGAAAGAAGAAATCAGACGGGCAGAAGCACTGGGTGCTACGCAAATGACCATGCATCCGGGAGCTCACGTGGGAGCAGGCGTCGAACCAGCTATCGATCAGATTGCCCAGGGGCTGAATGAAATGTTGCATGAAGAACAGAAGCTGCAGATTGCTCTCGAGACAATGGCAGGCAAAGGTACAGAAATCGGACGTTCATTTGAAGAACTGGCACAGATTATTGAAAAAGTTGAACTCAAGGATAAAGTTTCTGTCACGCTTGATACATGTCATATTCATGATGCCGGCTATAACGTTAGAGAAGATTTTGATGGCGTCCTAGAAACTTTTGACCAGATCATTGGCTTGGACAAGCTCAAAGTCATTCATGTTAATGATTCCAAAAACATTCAGGGAGCAGCCAAGGACCGGCATGCCAATATTGGATTTGGCGAAATTGGCTTTGAAGCTCTGTCTCATGTCGTGCATCACCCCAAGCTAGCACGGCTTCCTAAAATTTTAGAAACGCCTTACGTTGGTGAAGATAAAAAAAGTAAGAAGGCACCATATAAGCATGAAATTCAAATGCTGAAAGACAGGCAGTTCAATCCGGATTTGCTGACAGACATATTAAATAGCTGACAATAGAGGGGAGTTTGTATACTTACAGACTCCTTTTTTGCTATACTGACGTATATTAATGAAAGGGGTTTATTGCATGAGAAGCCTGAGCGCGTCCGAAATTAAGGCAATCGACCGCTATACTATAGAAGAAATAGGTATTCCTTCAATGGTTTTAATGGAAAGAGCCGCTTTAGCAATAACAGCAAAACTGTCAGAGTATTATCCAAAGAAAGCTTTTTTAATTTACTGTGGAACAGGAAATAATGGAGGCGATGGTCTGGCGGTTGCCAGACTTCTTTATCAGGCAGGGAGACACGTTGCTGTCAACTTAGTCGGGGACTTTTCATTTGCAACAGAGGAGGAACAGACACAACTCACTATTATAAGAAATCTTAAAGTACCTGAGAAGGAGGACGGGTTAGCAAGTACAGAGGCAGGCGACTGGATTATTGTTGACGCCATATTCGGAATCGGGCTTAATAGAGCCGTTGCAGGTTCTTATCTGGAGGCTATCCAATGTATCAATGCCAGTGGTGCAGAAATCGTAGCACTGGATATCCCCTCTGGACTTGAGGCTGACACCGGCCAAGTCTTCAGCGAAGCAGTTAAGGCTAACCGGACGTTTACTATTGGCTTTTATAAGAAGGGATTTGAGCATGCAAAAGCCGTTGAATGGACAGGTGACGTTGAAGAGCTGGACATTGGATATCCTAGAGAAAGTCTGTTACTAGAAGCACTGAATAAGGAGTGAGCATCATGTCAGACCGGTTTCTGTTTCAGGGCAACAACAAGTATGATAATTACTTTGAGGGCTGGTATGTCAAATGTACAGATCCAAAAAATGAGCTTTCAATTGCGCTGATTCCGGGAGTGGCGCATTTTTCAGAAAACGAGTCCTTCATACAGTACAATATTAGTTACAAGCACAGTCAATGGAGCGGAAAACTCACGTATCCAAGATCTGCTTTTGATACTGTCGGCTATCCGGAAACTGTTCTGCTGCCAAACGTTGTACTGAGTGAAAAGGGAGTCAAGGCAAGTCTGGATGATGGGGATAACCGCATCCGGCTCAATTTGAGTTTTGGCATATTCTCTCCAGTTAAGCAATCTTTTTTTGCTCCAACCATCATGGGACCCCTTGAATATGTTCGTATGCCGTGTTCCCATAATATTGTCAGCATGAATCATAAGGTTACCGGCTGGGTCTATCTTAATGGGGAAAGGATAAGTGTTCAGGACGGCAGAGGCTATATCGAAAAAGACAGGGGGCATTCCTTTCCTTCACGCTACGTTTGGGCACAATGTAATCATTTTAAGGAAAATCCCAGAGCCTCACTTTTTTTAGCGGTAGCTTTGCTTGAAAAAGGGCGATGGAGCAGCCAAGGGAATATTGCTGTCTACCATGATGGTGAGAAAGAACATCGTTTTGCTTCTTATCTAGGGACAAAAGCAACCGTTTGTGCCAATAAAGCGTTCGGCGGATATACTGTTCAACTAAAGAATTCGTTTAAGACTTTATCTGTGTCAGTTAAAATAACAGGGGACCATCCACTGGTTGCCCCTATGAATGCCCGCATGGATTATATAATTAAAGAGACAATCCAGGCCTCTATGCTCATAGAATTTTCCCAGTGCAGAGGCAATTCTGAAAAACTTAGCAGCAACTATGCAGCGGCTGAAAAAGTTAATTGGGTTTGAGTTTGGACAGACAATAAAAAGGATGCCACTAAGGCATCCTTTTTATTGTGATCAGGTTTAGACTTTTTCACATTCAGGCAGTTCTTTCAGGTATTTGGTTGGTGTCTTACCAGTAATTTTCTTGAATACCTTGGTAAAGTAGGAGTGGCTGTTGAATCCTGCCAGGTTGGCTACTTCACTGAGCTGATGTTCACCCAAGTGGAAATAGTACTTCGCCAGATATACACGCTGCTGATTGACATAGCCGATAAAGGTATTACCGGTTTCCTGCTTGAATTTTCTTGCAAGGTGTACCGGGTGCATACCATATATTGAAGCAATGTTGGTCAGAGTCAGTTCTCCGGTAAGGTTTTCAGTAATGTAGCTGACGATTTCCTTCATGACCGCTGAATAACCGGAGCTAGAAAAATGCACGACTGAATGACAATATTCTCGGTAGATTTCAAAATAGACATGTTTGACAAGGTAGTCAACTGAATCTGCATCATCAATGATCATGGAAAAACGCTCATAGATTAAATGCAGATAAAGAGGGAGGACACCTCCGTTTTTGGCCGCAATCCTTGCATACGTGTTGACCGTAACCAAGTGACTCTTCAGCTTCTCTATCAGGTCCGCTTCATTATCCGCTCCAAGATTATTCAGTACTTTTTCCGTGTCGATCAGATCGAGAGTCTCTTCGAGCTGCTGTTCATTACCGGCTGTAATAGCATCTGTCAATTGGTCCTGTATCAGATAACGGTAGTTCATTGCTTGGCTGGTAAGCTCTTTCAGCTTGTTAATGCGCTCTTCTTTAAGTGCCTCTTTCTTTTCCTGACTATTTTTCATAAGACACATTCCTTCCTATCGTCCTATATTAGATAACATGTTATATGTTAAATATACCATAATTCTTCTGAAATAAAACAAGTTATGCATAAAAAACATATGTTTTTTTGATTTTTATTAGCAAATTTTCCGCTGATTATTATTTTTTTACTTTAATTTTTTCTCTTATCATTATCTTATTATAGAACGATTCTAATAAGTCATAAAATAACAGCGGTATTTATACAATATTAATAATTATTAGCTAATTTTTATTCTTGTTACAGCTGTTTGAACGTGTCATCTGGATTCGTATCAAAGTTCATATTCTTTTACAAGTGAATAAGACAATGATAACATGAATGATAGGATTGACAGACAAAAACGATTTAAAATTAAGCAATGAAAGGGTGAGGAAATGGATTGGCATATCATCGGGACATTTATCGACGAAAAAGAAGCTGTCGAGGTAATTAAAAATCTAGTGGAAGATGAAGGCTATACTCCTGATGAACTGGCTCTGGTCATGGACAAGCATAACGATTATGAAAAAAAGATTAATACGTTTAAAGAGGTTCGAATCGATAAAGTAGAGGTGGAAGAAGAAAGTGTTTGGGAAAAAATAAGAGAAACCTTCTCATTTAATTCCTACGACAGCAACGCTTCCCACTCTGTATTGGAGGAGTACGGTGTGTCACATGAGCAGTCTATACACTATATGGACGCATTAAGAGACGGAGAAATCATCCTTCTGGCTCATAGCGATGCTCCCAGTAACACGGAACTGTCAGATTTAAATGAAGAAATTTTAGAGGAGGAACAGGAAAAAATGGAGGACAATAAGCAAACACATAGACAAGAAAATGTCGATCCAAAAAAAGTCCGGACATCTGAAACAGATAAGGAAAATTTGAGTGACGAAATCGATCCCAGTCAGGCTGATGATACAAGAAAAGAAAAAGAAAAAGAGGCAATCACTTCTAGTGAGGATAAACAGTCATCAAAGGATGAGGGAATGTCTTCAACAGAAAATGATGAACTGAAAAACAATGAAGAGGAGGATCCTGATTTAACTGGGCAGGAAAAAACAGTTGATGCAGAAGAATCTGAACATGGATATGGGAACACAGTAGCTCAGGGAGTAGTGAAACCCGAAGCTGTTAGCCCGCTCAATACGGATGAGAAAGACGAGAAAGAACCGTCAGAAGAAACGCAAGCGCCGGATACCGACGCCAACTATCCAGAGAAGTCGGAAGAAGCTGGCATGACATCAGAAAAATAAGGTAAGGAGCGAAGAGTTTTGACTAATGATAAAATCAAGACGCAACAGCCAAAAAAAGATTACTTTATTGACGATCAGTCCCATAATATGCGCCGGGAACCTCAAATCGAATCAGATGCGTATATCCCAGCAGGCAAGCTTAAAGGGAAGCGTGCGTTGATTACTGGAGGGGATTCAGGCATAGGAGCGGCTACGGCTATTCTTTTCGCCAAAGAAGGAGCTCGAGTGGCGTTTGTTTACCATTCATCGGATGATGATGCCAAACGGACTGAAAACCGGTTAAAAGAACTGGGTGCCGAAGTACTGGTTTTCAAAGGAGATGTCGGGGACGAATCCTTTGCTCAATCGGTGGCGGAGGAAATCAGTCAGCAGTGGTCCGGAATTGACATTCTGGTCAACCATGCAGGTGAGCAGATGTTCCAGTCCAGCATTCTTGATATTACCGCTGATCAGGTAGACCGGACTTACCGTACCAATGTATTCGGGATGATCTATTTTATCAAGGCAGTTCTGCCACATATGCCGGATGGCGGGTCAATCATTAATACTTCATCAATTACCGCCTATAAGGGTAATCCCAATTTGATGGATTATTCAGGAACGAATGGGGCCCGAGTAGCGTTTACGCGTTCTCTGGCTCAGAATCAGCACATCACAGATAAAAAAATAAGAGTCAATTCTGTGGCACCTGGACCAATCTGGACCCCTCTGATTCCAGCCACGTTTCCAGAAGAGGAACTGGATGGCTGGGGGAAAGATGGGGCACTTAAGCGGCCTGGTGAGGCGTATGAACTTGCTCCAGCATATGTATACCTTGCGTCAGATGATTCCAGTTATGTCACGGGTCAGACTATTCATGTAAATGGTGGAATAGTTATTAACGGATAAAACGGAGAGAGGGATTTGATGAGCAAGAATAATGAGCTTAAAAGACCAGACAATAAAGCCAAAGAAAGAATAGGATCAGATCCAGCCCATGATCATGTCGTATCCCCAGATACATCTGCGCCTTTAGGTTACATTAAGGACCGTCCATTGCGTGATGAACTGGATGAAGCTAAAGTGGCAGAAAAAGCTAAAGGTGACACTGTAGGCAATGAAGTTGAAAAATCACTTAATCCGGATAAAACAATCTGATTAAACAGCTTAATGTATAAGCACACAAAGAAGCCGGAGCAGTCAGCTTTACGGCTTCTTTGTGTGTGCTTCCACGAGAATTATGCTAGTCATTTTCGGCAGATGATGCCCAAGTGACTGCATTTTTTATTTTATAAGTTTAAAATAAAAGTACTCATACAAGTGAAAGCAAGACCAGGGGGATTAAAGTCAGTAGAAAAAAATGCTATACTGGTAGACAAAACAGGAGGGAAGCCGATGACTGAATACAGATCTGAAGAAACAGATTCAAAGGACAAACCTAACCTGATTGAACTGACCAAACAGGAACCTAAAGTTAAACAAGAGGACCATTCAGCTGGGCTTAGAAAAACTAAGGAAAATAAAAAAGACTTGTCTTCTGAGATGACAAACCAAGCTGTCGGTACGTACATCATTACGAAGGTCCAAGCACAAAAGGCTAAAAACCGGTTTAATATTTTTATCAATGACGAATATGCCTTTCCTGTCGATGATAATCTGCTTGTTCAGCATCGTCTGGTCAAAGGGAAAGAGTTAACCAAAGCAGACATCGACGAATTAAAGGAAAAAGGAGAGTTGAGCAAAGGCTACCAGGCCGCTCTTCACTATTTAAATTTCAAGATGCGCTCTGAAAAAGAAATTATTGACTATTTGGTTGACAAAGAATACGAAACAATCGATCCCATTATAGACAAACTTAAGACTCATCGCCTGATTGATGATGAAGCCTATGCAAAGAGTTTCGTAAGAACAAACAGCTTGTTAAAACTTGAGGGGCCAAAAAAGGTTGAGCGGGCCCTTTTCGCCAAAGGTCTGTCCAAAGCCAATGTCCTAGCAGGTCTAGATGAATACAGCCTTGAATTGCAGGAAGAGAATGCTTTAAAGCTGGCAGAGAAAGTCGGCAAACGCCAGCGCAACAAATCAAGTATAGAAATCAGCCAGAAAATCAGAGAGCAGCTTATGCTCAAGGGTTTTGATCAGGATATCACCCAACGGACAATTGATGAATTAGATACGGATCTTTCAGAATCAGAAGAGTACGACGCATTGAAAATGCAGGGAGAAAAAGCATGGACCCGGTACGCCCGTAAATATTCAGGTTATGATTTAAAACAGAAAACAAAGGCTTATCTTTATTCCAAGCGCTATCCGACAGAGCTTATTGACCAATTTATACAGGAAAAAGAGGAATCATATTGACTAAAGATACAACAAAAAATAATTTACTAGACAAATATAATATCGCTATGTGGGAAGAGGGAAAAATCGAGGCGTTTCGACAGAGACTGCTGACCTGGTACGATAAGCAAAAAAGAGATTTGCCATGGCGGCAGACATCTGATCCCTATTGTATCTGGGTATCTGAAATCATGCTCCAGCAAACTCAAGTCAACACGGTCATTCCTTATTACGAACGCTTTATCGGTACTTTGCCAACGATAAAAGATCTGGCTGAAGCCCCGGAAGACGTTTTACTAAAACTCTGGGAAGGGCTGGGATATTATTCAAGGGTAAGAAATATGAAGGTGGCTGCCAACCAGGTCATGAATGAATATGGCGGGTTATTTCCAACTGAACACAAGCAAATCCTCAAACTGAAAGGAATCGGTCCTTATACTGCAGGTGCAGTCAGCAGTATTGCTTTCAACCAGCCTGAACCAGCGGTAGATGGAAATGTCATGCGTGTATTGAGCCGACTGTTTGAAATCGATCTGGATATTGGTAAAGCCTCGAGTCGTAAGGTTTTTGAGGAAATGATTCGTCTACTCATTGACCCAGACCGTCCGGGAGACTTTAATCAGGCCCTGATGGATTTGGGAGCTACTGTTTGTACACCTAAGAATTATCATCCAGAAACCAGCCCAGTGCGGGATTTTAATGCCTCTTACCTTAACGACAGCTGGAAAAATTACCCGGTTAAAAAATCCAAAACAAAACAGACAGAAGAGGAGTATATCGTTTTAGGCCTGATTAATAACCAAGGAGAATATGCTTTTGAGAAGAGAGGATCCAAAGGTGTTCTCTCAGGCATGCTCGTTTTTATAATGGTCGACAGAAGTCTGTTAAGGCAGAAAAACTGGAAAGAATTTCACCAGGACCCGTCTGTTATAGAAGCTAATGAGCTAGAAACTCTTACCAGATATCTTAAGCAGGAATACGGACTTGAGGTAAACATAAAAAATGAAAGAAAAGGGAAGTGTACCCATATTTTCTCTCATTTAAAATGGCAGCTTGACATCTATGAAGGGATGATACTCAATGAATCACCTGGAAGCAGGGAATTACATTATATTCATCCGGATGCATTCGACCGTCATCCATTCCCTGTGCCTACACAAAAAGTCTGGGATCTAATCACGAAGATTACACTATTTTGACCGATTCGCTTGTAATTAGCTTAATCATTCTTTTTTAATACAATTTTTATGCTATAATGAATCGTGAGATTTAGAAACACGCTGTACTTACATCTAAATGATTAGAGAGTTGGTAAGAAGATGAAGTTTCCAAAAGAAGGGGAGTTCATCACAATCAAGAGTTACAAGCATGATGGAAGTCTGCATCGTACATGGCGCGATACAATGGTACTCAAGACTACAGAAAATGCTTTGATCGGATGCAACGATCACACGCTTGTTATCGAGTCAGACGGCAGACGGTGGAAAACGAGAGAACCGGCACTTGTGTATTTCCACAAACATTACTGGTTCAATATCGTTACGATGATCAGGCAGAAGGGCGTTTCTTATTACTGCAATATGGCTTCTCCTTTTCTGATCGACGAAGAAGGTGCTAAGTATATAGACTACGATCTGGACGTCAAAGTCTTCCCTGACGGTGAAAAGCGTTTGCTAGATGTGGACGAATACGAAGAGCACGGCAAGAAATGGGATTATCCGGACGAAATCGATCTGATTCTTAAAGAGCATATAAAAATTCTTGTGGAATGGATCAATGAAGAAAAAGGCCCTTTTTCAGAAGGTTATGTCGACCTCTGGTATGACCGTTACAAGCAACTGACAGGTAAAAATTGATTGTGTTGAGAAGAACAGTAGAAGCGAGCGATTAACTTCTACTGTTTCCTTATGTTTAGGATGAGTATAGCCATTTTACATAGAAAGGAAAGTAATTATGAAGAAGAGTATCGTTACCATTCCTCTTCTGGCTTTAGCCTGCGTGCTCGTTATTTTATTCGGTACACGCTATGCAGCAAGTCAGCGAGATGAGATGCATGAAGATCAGCTGGACTCAGATACACATGAGTTAAACGAACTGGAAGAAGAGGATGACCAGGCAAGTCAAAGCGGTACTGATGTGCTGTCAGCTTACGAGAGCAGACTGGATACTTTATCGCTTTATGAGCGAATCGACTATCAGTCTCTTTTAGAAGAAGAAACTAAAATTGCTTTTTATGCCGATATTGACATGGAAGCAGACTGGACCCAGCTAGTACTGGAACAATTACAGGCACAGGCAACAGCTGAATTGGCTGTGACTGATTTTACATATCCTGATTTAGATTCGTATGAGCTGTATATTCAGCAGACTGTCCAGTCTGTAGTAACTGAAGAGCCGGCTTTTGTTTTTTATGGTATGCCAGCTTTACCTGATCAAATTAGGGACATCGGCCTGTCCGAAACAGAGGAATATATGACTTTTATTTTGAATCGTCTGGGAGAAATCGAAAATACTCAGGTTGTGCTGATTGAGCCTTACCCTATGATCGATCAAATCGGTCAGATGAATTCCCGTTCACTGGATTATCAAAGTTACCTTAACCGGATGAGACAGCTCGCCGAAAACCGACAGCTGACAGTTATACCTGTCCATTCTGTCTTTATGGAGCAAGCAGAAGCAGAAGGGACAGGAACTTATTTTGACGGGGAGTCTCTTACTCTGAATGCTCAAGGACATCAGCTGGTGTCTGAAATTATTGATTCCAGCCTGAGTGCAACCTTACAGCAATAAAATTAAAAAGCTTCCATCAAGGCAGTACTTCTTGATGGAAGCTTTTTCTGTCTAGGTTGATTAAATTGTGTCGGGCAAAGAAGACAGTTGTGCATGCGGTCGAAAGAGGTTTGTTCTTCAATGTAAAGTATTGACCGTTGAGATATCATCTTTATGATTAGTTTTGAAACTACTGACCAGCTTGTTCAAATGCTGAAGGTTCTCTTCATAATCTAATACAGCTGACATTAAATGGATCACAGTATTACTTTGGCCATAGTCGTTTTCAAGGTAGGACTCCAAACTGGCTTCATTGAAAAAGGAACTCATAAAGGTCTGTCTTAAATCAGATTTGTAAGCAATAAAATTTACCTCTTTGGGCAGTACGCGACCATTCCACTTCAAAATGATTTGTTCATGTGCAGACATTAGAGTTTCGAGGCGTTCTCTCAACAGGACACGCAACTCTTCTGGAAAGTGATTGTATACATTCTCTGACTGATGAAGTGTCCTTACGAGAAAATACGCTGATTCGGTTGTTCGAATAAACTGCCGGTAAACGACTAGAAGTCGAGTCACAGAAATCTCTTTCTGTCTGAACCAGCGATCCCACTGGGTATCTTTGAGCAGTGTCATCATCTTCTTCATTTCAGTAATAGACTGCTCAATAGAAACAAGGTCAGAGCGCATTAGAGAGTATTGAACATTTTTTCTCAGGCTAACTCGGATAAATCGGGTCAGATCGTCTGTGACAACATTAGTGAGCTGAAATAGTTTTTCCTCATAATTAGGCGGCATGACCATCCGATTGACGCCAAAGGCTACGACGACACCGACAAAGGTGGCCAGAACACGTATAGTAGCATTTTCTATAATATCACCATTGGTCGAAAGCATGATGATGATTAGAGTCATCGTCGATAATCCAATCACATTATTGAGTTTCATTTGATGCAAAATAGCTATCAGAATGGCGGTTGCAAAGCTGATGACGAGAAGTGAACTACCGAAAGCACTTGCCATCAATACAGCCACAAAACCACCGATAGTGTTAGCCATTAACCGGTCTTTCAGTGTCTGGAAAGATTTTTTGACAGATGGCTGCATAGAAGCTACAACAGATATTCCCGCCAGCGAGGCACTCTCGTCAAAGCCGAGTGTAATGGGGATCAATAAAGATAAAAATACAGCTATACTGGTTTTGAACGTGCGAGCTCCAATTTTCATAAAGTTTAATTCACTGCTTTCGATTTATAATGGTACCATTATACTACAAAAGAATGGCATCTTTAATAAAAATCAGGAACAGCTTTGACATATTGTTGCAAAAAAAGAAGGAAGACTGTATCATTTGAGTAGAGAGTAAGAAAACAAGTTAAAGGATTGATAATATGAGTTATTTAGTCGAACAATCCATTGAACGTCTAAAATTAAACAACATTAGAATTACCCCACAAAGACATGCTATCCTCGAATTTCTAATTGACCAAGACAGCCACCCGACTGCTGACGAAATTTACAAAGCCTTGGAAAGTCGTTTTCCAAGTATGAGTGTGGCTACCGTTTACAATAACCTCAGACTGTTTACAGATCTTGGACTCGTCAAAGAGATGATGTACGGAGATAGTTCTAGCCGTTTTGACTTTGCCTCGACAGAACATTATCATGCGATCTGTTCTGAATGTGGGAAAATAGAAGATATTTACTACCCCGGTTTGGACGATGTCGAAGTCGTTGCCAGTAACTTGACAGGCTTTGAAGTGGCGTCTCACCGGCTGGAAATATACGGTCTCTGCCCCCATTGCCAAGCTAAAAAAGCAGAATAGGGGCGATTAAGATCATAAAAGCAGTCTTACTAACTAATCCATCATCCGGAAAAAAGAGTGGAGAAGCATATGCACTCTATGCTCAAGAAAAATTTCAGGAAGCCGGGTGGCAGTGCGAAATCAGGCTGACACAAAAAGAAAGCGATATTGCTGATTTCACCCGTTATGCTTCTGAAACTGAAGCCGATCGGCTCATCATAATTGGAGGTGACGGAACGGTTTCCAAGGTGCTGAATACACTGAACCAGATGGCCAATTTGCCTGTGATTGGAATCATTCCGACCGGCACGGTGAATAATGTCGCAAAGGGAATGGGGCTGCAGCTTCCAGTGGAAAATGTTGTAGACCAGCTGATTCAAAGTAAAATAAAAGCGTGCGACGTCGGCGAAGTGAACGGCCGGCTTTTTTTAAGCTCACTTTCTTCGGGCACGGTACCGGCGACTGTGTGGACAGTCTCTGATGAAATGAAAGAAAAATACGGATCGCTTGCTTACTTTATGGAAGGCCTTAGAGCATTAAAGGACGAAGAGCCGTATACAGTGCGAGTTGACCTTGATGGTCAGAGTTTTACAAGGCAGGTCAGTTTGATGCTTATTGGTGTCTCTCACAGTATCTCGGGCATACCGCACTTTTTTGAGAAAGCTCACATGGATGACGGGCGCTTGTATATGCTATTAATCGATCAGACCAGTATAAGGGAAAAATTGCATATCCTGTCAGACTTGCTGAGGGATGACATAGGAGTACAGTCCTCTCATGCAGTGATTAAGTCCTTTGAACAGGCTCATATTGTGATTGAAAATAAGCCTATGTACGCAGCGATGGATGGTGAAAAAGGCCCGGCTTTTCCTCTTGAGGTAAACGTCAGACCCGGTTTTGTCCGTGCATTGATACCGGTAAAGAGAGAGGAGAGTTAAGAAAATCATACTTTTTTGCTAGAGTCTTATTGACTTTATTACTGCGCCGTGCTATGATATAAGAGTTGGTGCAAGACATCGTATTCCGCAATAGCTCAGTTGGTAGAGCGCACGACTGTTAATCGTGTTGTCGCAGGTTCGAGCCCTGCTTGCGGAGTTTTATAGTGGAGAATTGTCCGAGTGGCTGAAGGAGCACGCCTGGAAAGCGTGTATACGGTTTTTCCGTATCGAGGGTTCGAATCCCTCATTCTCCGTTTTTAATAAGGCCCCTTGGTCAAGCGGTTAAGACACCGCCCTTTCACGGCGGTAACACGGGTTCGAATCCCGTAGGGGTCATTTACAAGGCGCTGTAGCTCAGTTGGTAGAGCAACGGATTGAAGCTCCGTGTGTCGGCAGTTCGACTCTGTCCAGCGCCATGTTTCTTATGGAGGGATAGCGAAGTGGCTAAACGCGGCGGACTGTAAATCCGCTCCTTCGGGTTCGTAGGTTCGAATCCTACTCCCTCCATTTTAGGGGTATAGTTTAATGGTAAAACTATGGTCTCCAAAACCATCGATGTGGGTTCAACTCCTGCTACCCCTGTTTACCTCTAAAACTGAAATAGGCATGACTTTTATGAGGTAGTTAAGTTATAATTTATATAGAAATATGGCGATTGTGGCGAAGTGGTTAACGCACCGGGTTGTGGTCTCGGCATTCGTGGGTTCGAACCCCATCAGTCGCCCTTTATTGGGCTATAGCCAAGTGGTAAGGCAGCGGGTTTTGGTCTCGCCATTCCTAGGTTCGAATCCTAGTAGCCCAGTTAAAAAGCAGATTCTGACCTGAATTTTGAGGTGATTGGCCTCATTTATAAAATTAGACAAATCTGCTGTATATGCGCTTAAAGCGTGCTGAATCGAAGCTCAATGCAGATGCATTGAGCTTTCGTTATTTAATTTAAAAAGAAAAGAGTGCGTAATATGGGAAAAAACCATGGTATTTTTTTGCTGACAATAGGGACTGTGATTGTCTTGCTATCGCTGTTTATTGTTTTTCATGATCCCATTATAGGCGGAGCAGGACTGTTAATTGGTTCTTGGAATATGTTTATCGGTATTCGGTTAATCAAAGGCAAGTGGCTATTTGGCTCAAAATTTAATGATCCTGATGATAAATAAAATGTGCAGCAACAAGTATGGGTCTTTTAAAAAGACCCATACTTGTTTTTTTGTTTCAATTAATGGACCTAATGTAAAAACGTGGCTTATTGTTAGACAGGCTACTAGACGAGTGAAAATCAAAGAGAAGTCCATAGATCACATTTATGCATCTGAATACGTGATACAACTGGCAGTAAAAAGCCTTTACTGAGGTCTTCACGATATACAAAAAGCTCCAATACTGCGAATGTGTCATGCAGTACTGGAGCTTTTACCGTGCTTATCTATTTAAATAATCCCAAAGAGGTAAAAAGAAGAGGGAAAGCTCATGAATCAGTCGCCGCCTTCAGCTTCCTCTTCCTCGTTCTGGTCATCAGTTGATTCTTCATCCAGTTCCGGTTCGGGTTCCGGTTCGTCAACTTCGGGCTCATTTGTATTATCGTCGCTGCTGTCATCTGGTGACTCCGCTGGCTGATCGTTATTTGTTTCTTGGTCTTGCTCAGCTGGCTCTTCCTCGGGTTCGTCTTCCGTTTCGTCCTCATTTACTTCCGGTTCATTATCAGCTTCCTCTTCAGTTTCATCTTCATCTTCATTTTCATCGTCCTCCGGTTCATCGCTGTCGCGTTCCGGGATCGTTAGAGTTATTGACGCTTCTGGACTCGTATTGCCAAAAGCGGAAACGGAAAGGGTGATAGTCAGTGAACCTGAAGGGGGTTCTGAAATGGTTGCTTCTGTTCCAGAAAGGCTGGTCGATTGTCCTCCCACGGTCAGGTTATAAGTGACCTCTTCATCTTCATTTTCCAAGGTGTAGGCATTCCAGGTGATAGTCAATTCATCAGCCTCATCGTCATAATCTGCACTCAGACCACTTGGAACTGACAGTTCTTCGCCATAAGAAGTTGACTGTTCGGTCGGCTCGGTTCCGGCGACAAACAGCTCGCTAACAATGCTGCCGGAAGGAGTATTTGGTCCTGGAAGTTTGGCTGGATCACTGCCATTCTCCACTTGAACTTCTCTTACTGATGAGGGTCTGGTCCAGCCTGAATTATCCAGTCCTTCTGACACATAGGCCATGATTTCACGGTAAATATGTCTAGGTAAAAGGCGTGTACCGTCATTTAGAGTTAGATAGCCGTCTCCAGTCCGGTTAAATCCAGTCCAGACGGAAAGAGAATAGGTCGGCGTATATCCTACATACCAGGAATCTGGTACGCCGTGAGAAGGAATATTATGCGCTTCATGATCTTCCGCGCTGAAGTTAGTTGTTCCTGTTTTACCAGCTTGAGTCAGTCCTGGAATGCCCAGGGTACTGCTATTATTCTCAGGGACGCCTTTGAGGACATCGGTAATCATATAAGCCGTGTAGTCCGACATAGCCTGGTTTGTTTCAGGAGTCAGATCAATCTCCTGTCCGTCATGAGTAATGACCCGACTGACAGCATAAGGTTCGGTAAAGTTACCACCATTGGCAAAGGCGGCATAGGCTCCAGCCATCTCAAGGGGAGTCATCTCTCCATTAATCGCATTCTGTGGCAGGATTGTATTACTGGTACTGTTCAGCTCAGCAGAGTCAATACCCAGTCCACCTAAAAAGTTATCAATGTCGTTAGTGTCCAAGTCTTCGTTCATGATACGGACAGCTGGTATGTTTCGGGATTCTACGAGGGCATCTCTCAGGCTCATCTGCCCGCGGAATGCTCTGTCAAAATTTCTAGGAGTCCAGTCGGTACCAGGAGCCGTATATTCTTCGTCCACAATCTGATGATAAGTGGAGTACTGCAAAAACTCGATAGCCGGGCCATAAGTGGTCAGCGGTTTAATCGTGGATCCAGTTGTCTGCTGTTCTGTGGCACGGTTTCTCTCCCGCAAGCCGTCCTGATTCCGTCCGCCACCGAGTGCTCTAATTTTTCCTGTATCAGCTTCGACGAGTGAAACAGCTGCCTGAATATCTTCGTTGATAAAGTCTACGTATTCTCCTGAATTCAAAACGTCAAAGACACGCTGTTGGGCAGCCATATCTAAATTAGTTTCTACCGTCAAGCCGGCTGTAGAAAGGTCAAGCCCGGTCTGTTCTCTGATTTCGTCTCTGACCTGGGTCACAAAGCTGTCGAATACCAAGTCGTTTTGCTCATCCTGACTTAGCTCAACCAAACCTTCAGTTACAGGAGTATTGACAGCTTGAGACCGTTCTTGTTCCGAAATCATACCTTCACTGTACATGGCGTTGATAACCACGTTACGACGGCGTTCAGCCAGATCTGGATTGACATGCGGATTGAAGCGGTTAGGCGCCTGAGCCATACCTGCAAAGAGGGCGGCTTCATGAATTTCAAGTTCACTGGCGGGCTTTCCGAAATAGTGTTCAGAAGCTGTCGCTACACCGTAAACATTTCCTCCCAGATTGATTCGGTTCAAGTACATAGTCATAATCTGCTCTTTAGACAACTGACGTTCAAGCTGTACTGCCAGCCAGGCTTCCTGTGCTTTTCTTTCCAGTGTTTGATCTTCACGGGCAGTGGAGAAGACCGATAGTTTAACCAGTTGCTGTGTAACTGTACTTCCACCACCAACGATTTGTCCGCGGTTGGTTACAAAGCCGGCTGCCGCACGGGCGATCCCGATCGGATCGATACCGAAATGACTCTCGAAGCGCTGGTCTTCGATGGCAATGACGGCATTGACCATAACGTCTGGAATATCCTCAGGACTGGCAAAGTTACGAGTTTCCGCACCAATTGTGTAAAAGACTTCGCCATCTTTATCCAGTAGTTCTGATGAAAATGTACCGACCAGGTCTTCTTCGGTAATGTCTGGGGCACTGGCAGCGTAATAGACAAACAGTGACGCCCCAAAAACAATTCCCAATGTGACTAGGGCTGCTAAGGTTAAAAAAAGGCGTTTAATCCACAAGCCGAGCCCTCTTTTTTTACGGGGCTTGTCCGTTTTTTTGTTCTTGTTTTTTTTGTAGTCTTTCCGTGATTGCTGTTCTTTTTGAGACATGATTTTCTCCTTATCTTCTATTGTATGAGATCTAAACAGAAGTGATAGTATGGGGTCGAGTTTTCAGAAAAACTTTACACTATTTCTAAAATACAGTCAATAGAGGTCTTTTATCTTAAGAGACTCTTAATGTCTGACATTCTGAATCAGTTTGTCTACGATATCAAGGTAAGGCAAACGGGGAGAAAAAGTGTATTGAAGCTCGTACCCTTCTTTTTCGAAAACAGAAAGAGGGATTGATTTTTTACCTTTCTCAGTGAACTGCTGCTTCCACCAGTCGTTCACTGCTTGAAAATCGAGCAGAAACACTCGGTTTGTCGTGCTGAAACGAATAATGACGAAAGTGATTCCGCCCTGAGTTGCGCAACTTTCCATATGATGAATCTGATGTTCATGGAAATTTTTTAATGGAAAGGAGGTTTTGTTTTTCGTTTCTTTTGCTTCAAAGTCGATGTAGTACCCTTTGTAAACACCATTGTAATCCGTTGTGGACGCTTTTTTGTAGTAAGCTTCGGTGATCTTCGCTGCACTGCGCCTAGGATAGTCGACATTGACCACCTGAATCGGTATGGGTTTTTTGTGAATCACTGCAATGTGTCTTGACCTGTAATAGTCATTTGACTGATTCAAATCTTCTTCCAACGTCATTCCTCGATTGCTGAAGCCGGCTTTCTTTGGTTGCTTTCTTTCTTTATTTTTGTCATTATTGACGAGATAAGGTTTACCATTAGGGTAACGGATCCTCACTTTACTCACACCCTTACGATAAGATACTATGATTTTACCAAACATTAGTTTTGAAACCTATATTGGAGGTGAAAGTTTCATCAAAAAATTATATGTGAGCGGCTACAGATCATACGAAGTGTCTGTTTTTACAGATGATGATCCTAAGCTAAAGTATATTAAACTGTATTTTGAGAAGCGTTTAAGCGAATATATTGAAGAAGGGCTGGAATGGGTTATTATTTCCGGCAATATCGGGACAGAGTTGTGGGCAAGTCAAGTTGTTCTTGATTTAAAGAAACGCTATCCAGAAATTAAGCTAGCTGTATTACTGCCATTTACGGGGTTTCAAAGCAACTGGAATGAAAAAAATCAGGCTATTTTTAATGCTGTGATCGAAAAGGCGGACTATATAAACTATACATCCAGTAGCGAGTACCAAAATCCAGGACAGCTGAAAGGGAATCAGGAGTTTATTATTAAAAACACAGATGGCTGTCTGTTATTTTACGATACGGAGCGCGAAGGCAAGGTCAAGTTTTTTTATGATTTGGCTAAGGCTTATCAGGATGTCAGTACGTATGTCGTTGACTTGATATCCTTTGATGAACTGCAGTGGTTCATTACCGATCTGGAGGATGAATTTTAAAGACAGGCTTATCTTCACTTTTAGGACAAGTTTTGGTATAATGTTTTTGTAGTATAGATGCATACGCGAAATCGAATAAACCGTTTCAAGCTGTACGAGATTTACTATCAACTGAAAATAGGCGAGGTGCAGATATGAGTAGGGAACTGACTCAGAAAGAAATTTTAGAAAAAGATTTTAAGACAAAAGTGCGTGGCTATGATCAAACCGAAGTAGATGAGTTTTTGGATGTGGTCATCCGGGATTATGAGTCTTTCCAGAACGAACTGGATAAACTGAAAGCGGAGAATAACCGTCTTCTGGACAAGCTTGACGAACAAGCCAAGCAGATGAGTACCCAGAGTCAGAGTCAAAATCAGGCTGGATCGAATGTCACTAATTTCGATATCCTGAAACGACTTTCCAATCTTGAACGACACGTGTTCGGGTCAAAACTGGACGATGAATAAGTAATGAAATAATGTACACCATGGATAACCGCGCAGCTCTTTTGGGCTGTGAGGAAAGTCCATGCTCACACAAGCTGAGATGCTTGTAGTGTTCGTGCGCAGCGAAATCATAAGCTGCGGCTCTCATGCAGATGAGATGACGGCAGGAAAAAGAGCTAAGGGGAAACCTATGCTCGAGTACCCTTGAAAGTGCCACAGTGACGAAGCAGACGGGGAAACGCGTCTGGTGGAACGCGGTAAACCCCTCGAGTGAGCAACCCAAACATATGGTAGGGGCACTTTTCTCCTGGAAAATGAACAGAGAGAAGAGGCGGGGCCTGATGTGCCCGTGCAGACAGATGGTTATCTCTGAACAGACTTCACCGTCTGTTCTAGACAAAACATGGCTTACAGTGGTGTACATAGTGGCTGAAATCCTCTCTGATTCAGAGAGGATTTCTTTACGTAAAGAGTATCGTGCACCAAATAAAACTCATATATACACAAGCGAAATTGAGAGGAGTTCTGAAAATATGACATATCAATTATTGGCAACCGCTGCAAGTGGTATTGAAGCACTTGTAGGACAGGAACTGAAAAATCTAGGATACAGTGCTCAGGTGGAAAATGGACGGGCACGTTTTGAAGGGGGTAAAGAAGATATCGCTAAAGCTAATCTTTGGCTGCGTACCGCGGACCGGGTGAAGCTTATTGTGGGTGAATTTACCGCCAAGACTTTTGACGACTTATACGAACAAACTAAAGCCCTGCCTTGGGATGCTTATCTAGCGATGGATTCGGCATTTCCGGTTAGTGGAAAGTCGATCAAATCGACCCTTTACAGTGTCCCCGATGTACAGCGCATCGTAAACAAGGCGATCGCAGACAAAATAAAGGATGTCTATCACCGCCGGGGGATGCTTCCGGAAACTGGGGCCAAGTTCCCTATCGAAGTTGCAATCAGAAAAGATAAGGTCCTGCTGACAATCGACACGACGGGTCCGAGCTTATTTAAACGCGGCTACCGTATCGACAAGGGTGGGGCACCTTTAAAAGAGAACATGGCAGCTGCACTGGTCATGCTGACAACCTGGAGACCGGACCGTCCTTTTGTTGATCCGACTTGTGGTTCGGGTACGATACCGATAGAAGCGGCGCTGATTGGACATAACATTGCACCTGGCTTCAACCGTAGCTTTTTATGTGAAGACTGGCACTGGATGCCTGAGGACATGTGGCAGAAAGTCAGACAGGAAGCAGAGGAGCAAGCGGATTACGATGTAGAGCTGGATATACTTGGAATCGACATCGACGGGCGCATGATCGAAATTGCCAAGGCCAATGCACTGGAAGCCGGTCTGTCACACAGCATCGAATTCAAACAAATGCAAGTAGCTGATTTCCAGACCGACAAGGAGTTCGGCATTATCGTATCCAACCCGCCATATGGTGAGCGTTTGGGGGATCCTGAAGAAGCCTATCAGATCTACCGCGATATGGGGAAGGCCTTCAAGCCACTTACAACCTGGAGTAAATACATCATTACCAGTGATCTTGATTTTGAAGAACACTACGGACAAAGAGCTACAAAAAAACGCAAGCTCTATAACGGTTATTTACGGACAGATTATTTCCAGTATTGGGGAAAGCGTAAATAATGAAGCACAAAAGGCTGTTAAAACAGTCTTTTTGTGTTTCATTAGGAAAGTATAAATTGTAGTTGTTGTCTAGCTTCACTACTCCCTCTGGTCGTACGATCTCAAGTATATCTGTAAGAGCTAAAGCTCTTCGCTCTTTGTCCCAAGTGGCCTAAGCACGATAGTGCTTAAAAAATGACTATGAACACTTGCTTTCAACCAATCAACCCACTGACTTCTAAACGACTATAAGTTTTAAATAACAGGTGGCTAATTTAAACTTGAAATTTACGATAAACATTTTTTATATAATGACGTAAAATTTTCTATATTGAATCGACCTACAAAATGGAAAGAATTCTATTAGTTTTAATGACCTTCTCAAAATTATTTTTCTGAATGAAATTTTTTTTAAGTCTATTCTTACTATACATTCTTTTTTATTAATACCCTCTGAAAGTCTTGTGTCTACCACTAACGAAAAGTATACTGAGTCTACCTCATGCGTCTATCTTGAATGATTAGCACTTAAATACACTGATAATAATAGTGGGATTATTACGACTAGGTCTCTAATATGAACACTTACTGAATCAAACTGATATACGCTTCAAAATTTCCAGTACTGGGGCAAGCGAAAATAATTGCAGCTTGGAATCATTATGCAAAAAAAGTGCTGAACATAAGCCCTGGCTTATGTTCAGCACTTTTTATTGTAATTAATCATTTACTTAGAGTATGACGGCGCCTATAATGCCGAAAATCATGATTGGTATATCAAAGTGGGTAAAAGTTGCGACACACGTATCCCAAATGTGATCATGCTGACCGTCTATATTCAGGCCGGCAGTCGGACCGAGTGTGCTGTCTGAGGCAGGAGATCCTGCATCACCCAAGGCAGCAGCTGAACCAATCAAGAGTATAGTTGCAGCAGGACTGAACCCAAGCTCGAAGGCAAGGGGCACATAAATGGTAGCGATAATAGGAACTGTTCCAAAAGAGGTACCAATACCCATTGTTATGAATAAACCTAAAATAATCATTCCGGTAGCGGCAAAGAACTGATTTTCACCAATGATTCCTGACAGTGAATCCACTAGCGCATCCACACCACCTGTTTCACGGATAACGTCTCCAAAGCCGGACGCAACCAGCATAACAAAGGCGATAAAGCCCATCATGCCTACACCATCTTTGACCATGGCATCAAGATTGCTCCATTTGATTGCTCCTCCAGCTACCATAATAGCTAGGCCAACTATGGCACCGAATACAAGAGAACCCATAATCAGTTGAACAATTAGAGCTGAAACAGCACCAATTAGGGCAATGATATGCTTTCTGCTCAGTGTTACTTCTGTTTCATCCTGGCTCTTGTAGCCGAATTTTGTACCGGTATTTTCATCATACTCACGCGGTTTACGGTAAGTAATCAGTACAGCAATAACCAGACCTACCAGCATAGCCAGACTTGGAATCCATAAAATCTGCCAGATTGGAATATCAGAAACATCCATTCCGTTCAGTCCCATTTCATCACGAATGATGTTATGAAAAATCAGACCGTAACCGACAGGGATAAAAATATATCCAGATTTCAGTCCAAAAGTTAAGGCTGTTGCTACCGCTCTTCTGTCAATTTTCAATTTATTGAAAACAGAAATCAGCGGAGGAATCAGGATAGGAATAAAGGCTATATGCACAGGGATCAGATTTTGAGAAAATATACTGACAAATGCGATAATAAATATTAGCGTGCGCCCGGTACCTTTCAGATTTTTTGACAGCTTCTGTGTAACTATCTTTGCCGCGCCGGTCTGATGAATAGCAGCTGCCAGAGCCCCCAGCAGGATATAATTTAGTGCAGTTTCAGCGTTTCCACCCATTCCACCAATCAGTATCTCTAAGGTATCGACTAAAGTCATACCTGATACAAGGCCTCCAGTTACGGCTCCGAGAATCAGTGCCAGCAGCACATTAAGCTTGAGTAATGACAAGCCGACCATGACAACTACAGCAACAACAACAGGGTTAGTTAACATACATTCACTCCTTAATATTAAGTTAAAATTTGATGAACACTCTCAATCATATCACATTTATTTTGAAAACCAAATCATTCACTGATCATTTTAAATAAAATAATAGAATAATTAAGCTGATTGCTGGCTTGCTGTCCTATTAAAACGGTTCTAGGAGAAAGCAAATAGCTGAAGAGGCAAAAATGTCAAGATGAGCAAGGAACTTGTATGTATAGCTGGCTTGAACGTAATTTACTGATGGGGGTACAACTAATATAATTAAATCTTCGGAACAAAAAATGCGCTTGTCGATTTCTGAAGGTTAGAAACAACTACAAAAAACGGAAAAAGTCAGAATAACAGCGCATTATGATGCCTGGATTACTTGTTAAGACCATAATAAGGAAGAGATGCACACGGAAGAGGTTTGTGTTAAATTAAACTTACTTATCAAAAGGAAACCGCTCTTAAAACGAAAGAGTGTTTTCTTACAGGGAGTGAAAAAATGGAAAAAACTTTAGTGTTGATTAAACCAGATGCAGTCAGGCGCAGCCTGATTGGTCAGATACTGCATGAATACGAGCGTAATGGACTTGAAGTTATTAAGCTTAATATGCAGCTACCCTCGCTAACTATAGCTGAAGAGCACTACGCGGTGCATTCAGATAAGCCGTTTTACGGTACACTCTTAAACTATATAACCAGTGGGCAGGTTGTGGCCGTTTTACTACAAGGAAACGATGCAGTTCGCCGTGTCCGTCAGATTAATGGAGCAACAGACCCCAAGCAAGCGGATGATAATACGATTCGTTACTTGTATGGGATCAATAAAACTGAGAATGCTGTCCACGCATCAGATTCACTGGAGAATGTCGAAAAAGAGGTTGCCATCTGGTTTGGGTAACCGTTAGATAAAGAGCAGCAGAGAACAGCATTTCTTGCTGTTCTTTTCAGTCTGATGATACAAAGGTAAAAGTAATAATAAAGTGAAGATTTTGGGAATTTAAGCATAAGAGGTGACATCTCATCAACTATAAAGTAGACTTATATTGTTATAGTCTCAGCCTATGTAACCAAAGCTGAGCAGAAATCAAATAATCAAGTTAAGGTAACAGAGAGGAATTTATTTATGCACTTGTCTCAATTACTTAGCCACATCCAGACTGTTTCAATCAGCAGTCCCGTTGATGATATGACAGTCTTGAACATCGCCTACCACTCTAAAGAAGTCAACAAGGATACGCTTTTTGTCTGTATAAAAGGTTATCAGACAGATGGCCACAACTATGCTGAAGATGCAGTATCAAAAGGTGCAGTAGCACTAGTTGTCGAAAAATATATAGCAGGGCTCGATGTTCCGCAAATTCTTGTTTCTGACTCCAGAAAGTCACTAGCAGAGTTGAGTGCCGCTTTCTATGATTATCCTTCACAGGCGATGCGTGTATTTGGGATTACGGGTACCAACGGTAAAACCAGCATTACTTATATGGCTGATTCTGTTTTTAGTCGGCATCAGCTAAAGACAGGTGTGATTGGGACAGTAATGGTCAAAATAAATGATACGTCCCGGCCAAGTATCCTGACTACACCCGAGTCAAAGGATCTTCAAAAATATCTGCATGATATGGAAAAGCAGGGAGTCAGCCATGTATCGATGGAAGTCTCATCTTCAGCCCTTGAGCTGGACCGCACAGCAGAAACAGCTTTTGACATTGTCGCTTTTACCAATATCAACCAGGATCATATCCAGTTGCATGGATCTTTTGAAGCCTACTACGATGCGAAAGCCTCCCTTATCCGCCAAGCATCTCAAGACAGCATAGCCATCCTCAATGCCGATGAACCACTACTGAACAAACTGGTGGAGGAGTCAGAATCCAATGTAATTACGTATGGAATCAAAGAAGATAATGTGGCAGTCAAACTGACAGATATCGACATGTCCTCGGGTCTGCCAGCCTTTACAGTCAATATTCGTCGTCCTCTTAAAACGCTGGACAATCATCTTATTGAACCGTCAGCTTTCCGTGTGCAGTTGAGTATACCTGGCTTTCATTCTGTTTCCAATGCAGCGACCGCCATTCTGGCAGGTCTGCTAAATGATATTCCTGTAGATACGGTCATTGAAGGAATTGAAGCATTCAAGGGAGTTGAACGGCGTTTTCATGTTTTGTACGATGATGAATTCACAATTATTGACGATCTTCTTTTAAATGAAAATAATATTCATTCAAGTCTGAGCACGCTAAAATACATGACCTATAATCGTCTGCACTTGGTCCATGCTATAAGAGGGAGTAACGGTTCTGAATTAAATCGTAAAAATGCAGAAGCTATGATTTACTGGTTTAATGAGCTGGGTATTGGAAAGATTACATTGACAACTAGCCAGTCCCATGTCAAAGAAAAAGATCAGGTCAGTGATGAAGAACTGCATGCATTTTTATCGGTAATGGAAAAAGCGGGCATAGAAGTAGAGCTTTTTGAGGAGCTTGACGAGGCTTTGAAATTTGGTCTGGATCAGATTGCGTCCAACGATCTGTTGCTAATCACTGGGGCTAAAGGCATGGATCATGGGGCTAGAACATGTTTGAATCTATTAAAGCAGATGAAGCCTTTCGTCAATTACGCAGCCGTAGACAGTGTGCTGAAAAATAAAATGGTAGGGATGAAAGACCCGGTGGTGCCCAAGGCTGAATCATGCAATAATTAAAATCCACTTAATTTAAATAAAGAAACAACTGATTAATGGTATAATTTCTCTGTACTAACGGATAACTCAGGAGGGTCATATGAGAACAATCGGATTTGATACAGAGAAATACTTAGAAGAGCAATCCGCATACATACTCCAGCGGGTAGAAAATAGTGAGAAACTTTATCTGGAGTTTGGTGGAAAGCTTATCGGGGACAAGCATGCTAAAAGAGTGCTTCCTGGTTTCGACGAAGATGCCAAAATGAAACTGCTGGCAAATATGAAAGATCAGGCAGAAATTATCATCTGCGTCTATGCAGGTGATATCGAACGTAATAAAGTTCGAGGCGATTACGGCATCACCTATGACCAGGACGTTTTGCGTCTGATAGATGAATACCGTGCTTATGGGATACCGGTCAACAGTGTCTTAATCACCCGTTACCAAGGCCAGCCTACTGTCGATATTTTCATGTCCAAGCTGGAAAGAAGTGGAATAAGGGTTCATAAACACCATGCTATCCCGGGATATCCGACCGATGTTGATGCGATACTGGGAACAGAAGGTTTTCAGTCGAATACCTATATCGAGACCACCCGTCCACTGGTCGTCGTTACAGCCCCTGGGGCAGGTAGCGGAAAGCTGGCGACCTGCCTAAATCAACTGTACCACGAATTTGCCAATGGTCATCAGGCAAGCTATGCAAAGTTTGAAACATTTCCTGTCTGGAACTTGCCCCTAAAACATCCCGTCAACAGCGCTTATGAGGCAGCTACGGTTGATTTGAAAGACGTAAATATGATGGACAGCTACCATTTTGAAGCATATGGTGAAGTGGCAGTAAACTACAATCGGGATATGGAAATGTTTCCTGTCATCAAACGTATAATTGAAAGTATAACGCAGCGGGCATCCGTTTATCAGTCTCCTACCGACATGGGAGTCAACCGTATCAAGTCAGGCATAACGGATGAAGAAATAGTCAATGCAGCCGCCCGTCAGGAGATCATACGCCGTGCTTTCGCAGTTGAAAATGACTACAAAAAAGGAACAGCAGATGAAGACTCTCTCCGCCATATCAGACTTCTACTGGAAGAGGTCGGCCTCAAAAAAGAAGATCGTAAACCAGTAAAAGTTGCCCGTGACTATGCAGCGAAAGTTCAGAAAAGACTAGATGATTTCAGCACTCAATCCGTTGTGGCTTTAGAACTTTCTGATGGGAAAGTAGTTACAGGAAGAAAGACAAAGTTAATGGATGCCTCGGCTGCTGGTCTGGTCAACAGCCTAAAACATTTGGCAGGCATATCTGATGAAATTGACCTTCTGTCTCCAAATATCCTGGAAACGATCCAGAATCTGAAAAAAAACGAGCTGAAAAGCAAGGTTCAGACCTTGTCAGCCAATGAGCTGCTTATTGCTTTGGCCATCAGTGCGGTCACCAACCCCACTGCTGATCTGGCATACAAGCAAATCGGGAATCTGACTGATGTACAAGCACATTCTACCGTTATTATAAACAGCGAAAATGAGCAGACAATGAAAGAGCTGGGTATCGATATTACAAACGATCCCGTTCATGCTAGCGATAACTTGTACTACAACTGAGAACGACTAAAACAGTCTGTATTAGCCAATAAGATACCGTCAGTCTGCCCACTGGATTCCTAGCTAGGCAGACTGACGGTATTTTAAAATTAAACTTCTGCTGATAAAAGACGGTAAGCTACTTTTTCCGTCTTTTTTTCAACTGATTGGCAATGGCCTGCTTGGCAAGATTGTCAGCACCTTTGTTATCTTTCTCCGGAATCCAGGTGATTTCATATAGCTGTAGCATAGATAGGGAAGAGAGGATCAGTTCAAAAATTGAGGTATACGCTTCTTTTTTTATGTGTCCTTTTTCAACAGATTGGGCGACTAGCTGACTGTCGGTATGAAAGACTGCCCATTCAGTGGTCCGCTCATTGTCTATGACCCATCTCAAAGCCAAGTGAAAAGCGTGCAACTCTGCCAAGTGATTGTCTAATATGCCGGGCAACGGAAAACTCAGTTGCTCATGTAGATGTTCACCAGACACGACTAAGCCGGCTCCAGCACATTTTTGCTGCTGGGACACAGCAGCATCCGAATAAATTTTCAGCATGATTCAAACTCCTTAAATTTATGAGTCTACAGCTAAAGAAAAAAGATCAGAACCCGCAGGTTAACTGACCTCTTTTCTATGTATCAGTGCTTATTGGGCATCGACGACAACTACATTTGTAGCCTGGGGACCTCGCGCCCCTTCAACTATTTCAAATTCTACTGTCTGGCCTTCATCAAGAGCTTTATACCCTTCCATTTCAATACCGGTGAAGTGAACAAAGACATCTTCTTCATCACCATACTGAATAAATCCGTAGCCTTTCTGGTTGTTGAACCATTTAACAGTACCTTTAGTCATCGTTTTCCCCCTAGGATTCATGTGTTTAACTGTCTATAGTGCCTAGTATATAGCAACATCTTGGCCTAGTCAATAAATGCACAATCTCAAGGTAAGGTAGCCTGCAAGAGAGTAGTGAATCAGATGCTTAAGTGTGCTAGAATTAATGAAGCAAAAAGTGAGGAGCGGCAATATGAAAGAATGGAAAATAGAACAGCTTACACATTCCTATGGAATTAAAGTTTTGTTTGATGACCTGTCTTTTTCGATTCAGGAAAATCAGCGGATTGGACTAATTGGGGTAAACGGGACTGGAAAATCTTCTCTACTTAAAATTGTAGCGGGCTTTTTAAAACCGGACCAGGGGACAATCAGCAAGCCTGGAGACTACAATATCAGTTATCTTAGTCAGCAGTCAGAGCTTGATGAACAACAGACTGTCTTACAGGCAGTATTTGACGGGGATGCTCCAATGGTCAAAGCGGCCCGGCATTACGAAGCTGTCCTGGCGCGCTTGACGGCTTCGCCCATGGACGAGAAGGTGCAACGAGATTTCTCAGATGCCGAGAAGCAGATGAATCAGCTGGATGCTTGGAATGTCAGCATTCGGGCAAAATCGATTCTCAATCGCTTGGGACTTGAAGATACTAGAAAAAAAGTCAGCGAGCTTTCAGGTGGTCAAAAAAAAAGAGCAGCTCTGGCCCAGGTGCTGATCCAGGAACCTGATCTACTTATTTTAGATGAGCCGACCAACCATTTGGACTTTGATATGATCAAGTGGCTGGAAACTTATCTTTCTGCCTATAGAGGATCTATGCTAATGGTTACCCATGACCGTTATTTCCTGGACAGAGTGTCTAATGAGATTCTGGAGCTGGACGAAGGAGAGCTTTATGCTTATCCTGGGAATTACCAGACTTATCTTGAGTTGAAAGCAGAACGCGAGGAAACGGATCTGAAAGCTGCTCACAAACAAAAACAGATGTATAAGCAGGAACTTGCCTGGATGCGAGCAGGGGTTAAAGCGCGCGGAACCAAGCAAGAAGCCCGTAAAGCACGCTTTACAAACCTTGAAAAATCGGTAAAAAGTCAGACCGCCGCTTCTGAGCTGGAATTAAACCTTTCGGGCTCCAGGCTAGGCAAAAAAGTACTAGAACTTGAAAATGCCAGCAAGAGTATGGGAGATACTGTAGTCCTCGATACATTCAATTTGCTTATTCAGCAGTCAGACCGCATTGGGATAACGGGAGTAAATGGTGCAGGGAAAACGACATTTCTTGAACTTTTATCAAAGGAACGCGAACTTGACTCAGGTATCCTGACAATCGGGGAAACGGTCAGAATCGGTTATTACAAGCAAATAAATGAAAACCTTGATGAAGACAAGCGCATCATTACTTATCTTAGAAAAATAGCTGAAGAGGTCAAACTGGCAGACGGTTCTTCTGTCAGTGTTTCACAACTTCTGGAACGCTTTTTGTTCAAGCGCTCTATGCACGGCTCGCCGGTAAGCAAGCTTTCCGGAGGAGAAAAAAGAAGGCTTTACTTGCTGAAAATATTGATGCAGCAACCTAATGTTCTGATCCTTGACGAGCCGACGAATGATCTTGACGTGGAGACCCTGACAATTTTGGAAGAGTATATCAGTCAGTTTTCAGGTGCAGTGATTGCTGTATCACATGATCGCTACTTCCTGGACAAAATTGCTGACAAGCTGCTAATATTCAAAGGGCAAGGAATGATTGAAGAAAGTCATCTCTCATTATCTGCTTACCTGGAGAGCACTGCAGACCAATCAAAGACGGAGCAGACGGAAGTCAGGAAAAAGAAAGCGGATCAGAGAACCAGAGAAACCAAGGAAAAGCAGTCGCTCACTTACCTCGAAAAAAAAGAGTGGGAAACGATTGAACAGGAAATCGAAGAACTGGAAGAAAAAATCAATGAATTTCAGGAAGAGATTGACCGGGCGGGTTCAGATCATGTCAAGCTGAATGAACTTACTAAAGAACAGACAGAATTGAGCAAACATCTGGAAGAGAAATATGCAAGATGGGAATATCTGGCACAATACGCATAAGGAGTGTTTAATAATGGAACAGGAATATTTAGACTTGGCAAAACGAATTATCAAAGAAGGCACACGAAGAGACGACCGTACCGGAACCGGAACGCTTTCAGTTTTTGGCCATCAGATGCGTTTCGACCTTCAAAAGGGGTTTCCACTGCTGACTACAAAACGGGTATTCTTTAAGCTGATTAAAAGTGAACTACTTTGGTTTTTAAAAGGAGATACGAATATAAAGTTCTTGCTAGAAAACAATAACCACATTTGGGATGAGTGGGCATTTGAGCGCTATGTTCAGAGCTCGGACTACACCGGCCCGGATATGACCGATTTTGGCCTGCGAGTGCAGCAGGATGCTGACTTTAAAGAGATCTATAATAAGGAAATGCAGTTATTCAGAAATCAGGTATTAAACGATGCTGAATTTTCAAAAAAGCACGGCTCCCTTGGTAATGTTTACGGTGCACAGTGGAGGGCCTGGAAAACAGCTGATGGAGGGTTTATTGATCAGATTCAGGATGTAATCCACTCGATAAAAACTAATCCTAACTCCAGAAGGCATATCGTCTCAGCTTGGAATCCAGAGGAAGTGCCTACTATGGCATTGCCACCGTGTCATACACTCTTTCAGTTTTATGTTGAGGGAGGTAAATTGAGCTGCCAGCTTTACCAAAGAAGCGGTGATGTATTTTTAGGAGTTCCCTTCAACATTGCCAGCTATGCCTTGCTGACTCATCTGATTGCACAGGAAACAGGACTTGAGGTTGGGGAATTCATTCATACCCTTGGAGATGCACATCTGTATATGAATCATATGGACCAAATTCAAGAGCAGCTTTCAAGAGATATTCGGACATTTCCTCAGCTAGAATTAAATAAAGAGAAAAGCATATTTGACTTTGACATGGATGACATAAAAGTGACAGGGTATGATCCGCATAAAGCAATTAAGGCGCCTATAGCGGTCTGAAACAGGCGAAATTGTAGCAGACAACTAAATAATTGTGCATGACAACAAATTGGAGGAACCTTACCATGATAACCTTTGTATGGGCTGAAGACCAGAATAGACTGATTGGCAGAGAGGGAGACCTTCCCTGGAATCTGCCTGCCGATATGGCTTTTTTCAAGAAAGTTACGCTGACAGGCAATGTCGCTATGGGAAGAAAAACTTTGGATAGCATTCCAAACCCACCGCTTAAAAACCGGGTCAATTACGTGATGACAAGAAATCAAAGTTTTGACCAGCCGGGTGTGGTGATCTGTCATTCTAAAGAGGAACTGCTTGAAGCCGCAGAAAAAACAGACAAACCGCTCCACGTTATTGGAGGGGTATCTTTGTTTGAAGCGTTTATTGATGAAGTGGATATGCTGTATCGTACCGTTATTCACGATACGTTCGAAGGAGATACATTTATGCCTGAAATCGACTATACTCAGTTTGAGCTGGTCGAAAAGCGTGAGGGAACTGTCGACAGCAATAATGTTCACGCGCATACGTTTGAAATATACAAAAGGAAACACTAACAGGACAGTAAAAAGCAGCAGGAAGTGACGGGGACTTTTGTCCCATCTACTTCTTGCTGCTTTTTTTAGGAGTATACGACAATCACGTGTAAAGGTAAATGGAAAAAAACATAAAGATTGTTCCAGTAAGCACGAATAGGTGCCAGACAACATGCATAAATTTAATATGCTTGAGGCGGTAGAACAATGCCCCTACCGTAAAGGATAGACCCCCGGCAACCAGCCAGATAAATCCAGCTGTTCCAAGCCCTTGATAGAGAGAATGAAGGAAGAACAGGGCCAGCCATCCCATTGAAATGTAAAGCCAGACAGACAGACCTTGAAATTTTTTAAACCAGACTGTCTTGTAGACTATACCTAAAACAGCTATGAGCCAGATAAGCGTTGTCAGGACTGTTCCAAATCCGCCTCCTACCGTGATCAGTGTGTAGGGTGTGTATGTCCCTGCTATAAGGAGGAAAATGCTGCAGTGATCAATGATTCTGAAAGCTTGTCGAGCTCGAGTAAAGGTCAGGCTGTGATAGAGCGTGCTTGAAAGGTACAGCAGAATCAGCGTGGCACCATAAATTGCATAGGAAGCTACTTCAAGGGCTCCGCCATACTCCAGACCCTTTTGTACGAGGTAGATGAGACCGACAATGCTGAGTACCACCCCGACTCCGTGTGTCACAGCATTCAAGACTTCATTCAGTATCAGATATTTTTTATTGAACATTTGCTGCTCGTTTGAATTTGACATTAGGACCTCCTTTGTCTCTCTGTTTCTGTACGACCTAAGGAAAATTTGGTATACTATCTTAGAAAGACTGCGTCTGTTTGCATTTCATTATAACATAGATAAAATGATCATAACATGATATATCTGTGACTAATATACAGACGCCGAGTAGAGAGGAGATTCCTATTGTCAGAAACGCGTGGAAACAGAAGTAGAGAAACGTCTGGGTGGAAATGGGCCTTTTTCATTTTACTGGTACTCGTCGGGTCTATTGTCTTCTGGATCGGCTGGCAGCTGAGGCCAACTGAACAGTCGACTCAGTCCATCAGAACTGAAGGAACTGCGGTAGCCGAGGGTGATGAGCTGGTTTTTGAACTGACATCAAACCGTCAGCAGCTGAACCAGGTTGTAAATGTATATCTTTCCAGAGAACTGGGAGACGACTTTTCGGGTTATACCTTTACTATCGATGAAAACGTCGAACTTTCAGGCACTATCCAAGTAGTCAATTTTGATGTAGATTTCTCATTATATATGGATCCTTTTGTAATGGAAGATGGTAATCTGCAGTTGAGAGCAACCTCTATCCAGTTGGGAGCCTTCGAACTGCCGACTGGACTGGCAATGAATGTTATCAGCCAGCAACTGGAGCTACCGGATTGGGTCAGGATAAACAGCGAAGAACAAATCATTCTGGTAGCTTTGAGCGAGTTTCGGCTTGGAAATGGCGCCCGTTTGAGGATGAACCGGATTGATCTGGAGGCCGATGACATTACGATAGATATTGTACTACCGGACGAAGCAATCCGGTAAAGTTTCAAGACAGTTCAGTCACGTTCTAAGAAAGGATGGAAAGAGATGAGTAAAGCATTATTTGCTGGAGGCTGCTTCTGGTGTATGGTAGAGCCCTTTGAAGAGATGGACGGGATTCAGAAGGTTATTTCTGGATATACGGGCGGGCACGTACCTAATCCGACTTATGAGCAAGTCAAAACTCAAACTACAGGTCATACAGAAGCGGTCTATATTGAGTACGATGAGTCGAAAGTGCGTTTTGAAGACTTGCTTGAGCTGTATTGGCAACAAACTGATCCGACGGACGCGATGGGACAATTCATGGACCGGGGAGAGAGTTACCGTCCGGTGATATTCTACTATGATAATGAGCAGAAAGAAAAAGCTGTAAGGTCAAAACATTTACTGGAAGACAGCGGGCGCTATACGGAATCAATTGTCACAACAATCGAACCGGCAAATCGTTTTTATCCGGCAGAGGAAGAACATCAGCAGTTCTATAAGAAAAATCCCAGACGCTATGCTGAAGAAAAACAACAGCGAAAAGCATGGGCTGACAGCAGGGTGGGCAGCGAATGAGGCGGTCCTTCTACCACTATGTCAAAACTTTGAGAGATCCATACAAAAAAGATAGCGCAACGCTATTCGCTAATGCCGTTAGTGACGACGGAGCATTTCCGAAGCAGTCATCTGATTATGCTGAACTGTCTGATTATCTGGAATTAAGTGCAGACTATGTTGAGTCGATGTTGGTTTTTGATCAGTTGTTCCAAGACTATACAGAAAAAAACAAATAAAAACATATATAATGGAGGAGTATTAATTATGAGTACACATATCGAAGCAAAAAAAGGTGAAATTGCAAAAACAGTCCTAATGCCTGGAGATCCGCTTAGAGCCAAGTATATTGCTGAGACTTTTTTAGAGGATGTCAGACAGTATAATACCGTCAGAAATGCATTTGGCTATACAGGTACCTATAAAGGACAGGAAATATCCGTGCAGGGTACAGGAATGGGCATTCCTTCTGTCATGATTTATGGAGAAGAGCTCATACAGGAATACGGTGTAGAAAATCTTATTCGGGTAGGTTCTGCCGGTGGAATGAAAAAAGAAATAAAAATTCGTGACGTTGTCCTGGCACAAGCAGCTACGACCGATTCAAGCTTGCATCGTCATATTTTTAATAACCAGGTGGATTTTGCGCCAATTGCTGACTTTGATTTGCTGAAACACGCTTATGATATCGGGATTGAAAAAGGAATGAGTATTCGTGTCGGGAATGTTTTGAGCGCAGACCGCTTTTATAACGAAGAGCTGGATAAGCAGAAATTGGCTGATTATGGTGTGCTGGCAGTGGAAATGGAAGCTGCGGGTCTGTATTCATTGGCAGCCAAACATAACAAGAGAGCACTGGCTCTATTGACCATTAGCGATCACTTGCTCACGGGCGAAGAAACCACGTCAGAAGAAAGGCAGACCACTTTCAATGATATGATGATCATTGCTTTGGAAGCTGCTTTACGAATGGATAACTAAAGTCAAACCGGCAATGTAGAAAAGAGGAATGACATGTATCAGGAACCAGATGAAAATAGGCAGACCAAAAAAATTAGCTTGTCATTGTATATAGGCTCTTTGCTGACCGTTCTAGTCATCGGAATCATAGGGACAGCTCTGGCACTTGATTTTGTAGGGCAGGACAGCGCCACAGAGGAACAAAACAGCACCGAAACCACCACAACCGCTCCGGGTTCTGAAGAATCGACGCTGAATGACAGCTTTCAGCCTGTGCAGGAGTTGTACGACATTCTTATGACCCAGTACCTAGAAGAGATAGAGTCTGGAGTCCTGATAGAAGGGGCACTTGAAGGAATGGCTGACTCGATTGGCGATCCGTATACCGAGTTTTTAGATGAAGTAGAATCAAGCTCTATGGATGAAGATATACAGGGATCTTTCGAGGGAATCGGAGCAGAAGTCATGAAAGAAGGCGACCTTGTCCGTATTGTTTCTCCAATAGCCGGTTCACCGGCTGAAGAAGCGGGACTCCTCCCCAATGATTATATTGTAGAAGTGGATGGCGAGTCCGTAGCTGATTTAAGTATCAGTGAAGCGGTAGCATTGATAAGAGGACCTCAAGGGACTGAAGTGGATCTGCTGATCCGTCGTGGAGAAAGTGACTTTACAGTCACGTTGACCAGGGATTCGATACCCGTAGAATCTGTTCGCTTTGAGCTAGATGAAGACCACCCGTCGATTGGCTACGTGCATATCACGAACTTCAACATACCTACTTATGAAGAAGTGGTGGATGCGATTGAGGAACTTCAGGAGATGGGGGCTGAGCAGTTTGTCTTCGATGTTCGCGGAAATCCCGGTGGACTGCTGAATTCAGCAATTGAAATATCAAATATATTTGTTGAAGATGGAGAACCCATCATGCAGTCTCAAGGCAGAGGAGAAGAACCCTTTATTTATAGAGCCAACTCTGACGACCTTGGGAACTTCAAACTTGACAGTCCAAGTGTACTGCTGATTGATGGTGGTAGCGCCAGTGCTTCTGAAATACTGGCAGGTGCAATGAGCCAGTCCTCTGATATCCCGCTTATTGGAACGACGACTTTTGGTAAAGGAACCATTCAGAATGTGCTGCCACTGACCAGTAATGGTGAAATCAAGTTTACCGCTGGCCGCTGGTTAACGCCAAACGGGGACTGGATCAACGAAGAGGGTATTCAGCCAGACATCGAAGTCGAAATGCCTGAGTATCAGAGCTTCTTGATCATCAGTCAGGAAGAAACCTATCAGGAAGGTGACGTTTCAGAAGAAGTAGAAAACATCAATGCGATTCTCGATGCTTTAGGCTATGATGTCGGGGAAGTTAGCAATGCATTTAACGAACAGACCAGAGAAGCGGTCGAATCTTTCCAGGCAGACAGAGGCTTGAGTACAGACGGTATCGTACAGGATGCAACTGCCCGAGAACTGATTGATGCCTTGAGAGAATTGATTGACGCCAATGACACGCAGTACGAGCAAGCAGTAGAATTTTTGCTGAACAACTAAGCACTTAGGATTAGGGAGAAGATACAGCCTGTAATCAGCAGCTTGTTTTCTCCCTTATCTTATATTTATAGTGACGATTGTAGACAATTTGAGGAGAGCAGGTGTACTATTGAAGGATTCTTCATACGAACCGCGTAGTAAACGCCATGGGAACAACAAAAGAAAGTCTAGAGGCACGAGGGGCTTTGCTCAAGAGCTTCTGAGTACTTTTATTTATATTATTGTCATAACCGGTATATTTGTTGCAATTAGAACATTTCTTTTTGCCCCGGTAAGTGTTGAAGGGGACTCTATGAGCCCCACTCTTGAACATCAGGACCGCTTGTTGCTAAATAAGATATCCGAGGTTGATCGGTTTGATATTGTCGTTTTTCCGGCGCCTGAAGACCCCTCTAAGCAATATATTAAACGGGTGATTGGCTTGCCAGGAGACAGCATTGCTTATCGTGATCAGGTTCTTTATATTGATGGTGAAGCAGTGGACGAGAGTTATATCGACCTTTCGCAAGAAAGTGATGAAACGTTGGAATTTTACAATGGTGACTTTTCACTTCCTTCTCTTGCAGGGGTAGATTTTGTTCCCGAGGGCATGTATTTCGTGCTCGGCGATAATCGAACGAACTCTAGAGACAGCCGTTCTTTTGGATTTGTTGAAAGCGAGTCAGTTATCGGTGAAACAAGTTTGCGTATTTGGCCGATTAACCGAATCGGAGCGCTCGACTGATTGAATGTCAGATTTAAAAAAAGGAATGATTTTGTGACGATACAATGGTACCCGGGACACATGGCGAAAGCCAAAAGGCAGTTTCAGGAAAAACTGAAATTGGTGGATGTGGTATACGAACTGGTGGATGCCCGAATCCCTTATTCCAGTAAGAACCCTGATATTGAGCAGATGATTGGCGACAAGCCGCATATAGTGATTTTGATGAAAAGTGACCTGGCCGATCCCAAACGCACCAAGGAATGGCTGGACTACTATCAGGATTCCGCTCAACCAGCAATCTCCATCAATGCTAAACAGGGAGAAGGACTAAAAGAGGTGTTGAAGCTGACCAAAGAAGTACTGCGGCCTTTCTTTGAAAAAAGAGAAAGCAAAGGAATGAAGCCCAGAGCCATTCGCTCAGTCTGTGTCGGTATTCCCAATGTAGGCAAATCAACGCTGATTAACCGCTTTGCACGTAAAAACATTGCCAAAACAGGTAATAAGCCGGGTGTGACCAAGGCTCAGCAGTGGATTAAATATGGTAAGGAGCTTGAGCTGCTGGATACACCAGGTATTTTGTGGCCTAAATTTGAAGATCAGGAAGTAGGTAAGCGTCTGGCTGTGACGGGTGCCATCAAGGATACCTTGCTTCATCTGGACGATATTGCACTTTACGCAATGGATTATCTGGCAGCAAATTATTCTGGGGCCATTGCCTCACGCTACGGCTTGTCTGAAGAAAGTGAAAAGGAACAGCCAATGCCGGAACTGCTTATGGAAATTTCCCACAAGCGCGGCTTCAGACAGGATTATGATCGGGCAGCAGAAATGGTGCTCTATGAAATTAGAAATGGACAGTTAGGAAGGATTACATTTGAAAGACCAGCAGACATCAAAGATACAGCAGACGATTAAAGAAATCAGGCAAACACTAAACAGTGACCAGCCTGTAGAAGCGACTTATATAAATCAGCTGAGGTCAGACGAGCGTGCTGGCGTTAAAGCAGCTCTGAAAAGCTGGGAGAAGCAGCAGGCAAAAGCCGCTTATCTTAGGGAAAAGTTTGAAGAAATGCAGCAGTACGAGCATAGAGCACGGAAACAGGGAGCCTCTCTAATTGCAGGAATAGATGAGGTTGGAAGGGGACCTCTGGCGGGTCCGGTGGTCTCTGCTGCTGTTATGCTTCCTGAAGACATTGAGCTCATCGGAATCAATGACTCCAAGCAGCTGTCTCTTAAAGATAGAGTGAAATGGTTTGATGTCATTACTGAAAAAGCCCTAGCTGTTAGTGTGTCCGTCGTCAGTGCCGAAGTGATCGACCAGCTGAATATTTATCAGGCTACCCGGTTGTCAATGAAAGAAGCCATTGCAAATCTAACATACGCACCTGACCATATTCTTGTAGACGCTATGCACATCGACACTTCGATTTCTCAAGAAAAAATCATCAAAGGAGATGCGAAAAGCATTTCGATCGCTGCGGCTTCCATTATAGCGAAGGTAACGCGCGACCGCTTAATGGAAGACTACGACCGACAGTTTCCAGGATACGGGTTTTCTCGAAACGTAGGCTATGGGACAAAAGAGCATCTGGCCGGACTCGAGAAATATGGGCCATCACCGATTCACAGATTTTCTTTTAGTCCAGTAAGTGATTTTAAAAAAAATTAAGCAATTTCGTGAGTTTTTGTCTATTTCATCAATGAGATAGATAAGAACTCATTTTCTTTTTGGAGGTAAAAATATGATACATACAGCCGAGTATAGAGACCGTCTACTGATTGATCTGGCTCATTTTTCAGGCCTGTCCATCAGGCAGCGCTGGCAACTGGCCTATGAAAGCATACCAGAGCTGAGAGTCTTTCAAAAAGATGGCACTGAAGCTTTTGTTTCAGCTCAAAAGCGGAATACATTTTTGCGTTTTCAAAGCAGTCGTTCTATAATGCCGTTTAACAAGCTAATCACTTCAGAAGACCAACAGATACTGACAATTCTTTCAGCGTCGTATCCGGAGGCGCTTCGTCAGTCATTCGAACCGCCTCTCGTGCTTTTTTACAAAGGAGATATAAGCCTGGTTCATATGCCTCTGATTGCCGTCGTGGGAGCCAGATTCCATACTCCCTACGCATTCGCTGCCTTGAAACATCTACTGTCTCCACTTATCGAGAACGGAGTAGGGGTCGTCAGCGGGCTGGCTAGAGGAGTTGATGCGCTGGCGCATCAGCTGGTGATTGAGAGAGGAGGAAAAACAGTCGGAGTCATCGGTACTGGACTGGATCAGTATTATCCGTCTTCCAGCAGAAGCCTTCAGATTAGCATGCAATCTTCTCAACTCGTTCTATCTGAGTACCCCTTGGCGACTCGCCCGCAAAGACACCACTTTCCGCAACGGAACCGGATTATCGCAGGCCTTGCGAGGGGAACTTTGGTCATTGAAGCAAAAAATAAGAGTGGCAGCTTAATTACTGCCCGAATGGCTCTTGACGAAGGGCGTGATGTTTTTGCTGTTCCGGGATCAATTTTCAGCCCACTTTCGAAAGGATGCAATACCCTGATTCAAGCGGGTGCCATCCCCTGCACTAGTGGAGAGGATATATTGGCCCAGTGGAAGGACATTGATTAATGTATAACCGTTCAATTAGTGAATGAATTAACAAAAAAATGTCTTTGAAGTTGACAAAGCTGATTAATATGGCATATGATGGTAAACGATTCTTTATATAAAAAGAAATGTCCCTTAATAATATAAAATGAACAGCGACAGGGAATGCATTTAAGGAGAGGAGCCTTAATTTTGGCTTTCAAATATTTAGTAATAGTGGAGTCACCAGCTAAAGCAAAAACCATTGAAAAATATCTAGGACGTAACTACAAGGTCGTTGCCAGTTTAGGTCATATTCGTGACTTGCCAAAAAGTCGGATGGGTGTAGATTTTGAAAATAATTATGAACCGGATTATATTACCATCAGAGGTAAAGGTCCAGTTATCAAGGATCTGAAAAAGCATGCCAAGAAGGCAGAAAAAGTCTTTCTCGCAGCCGACCCGGATAGAGAAGGGGAAGCAATCGCCTGGCATTTAAGTTTCTTGCTTAAACTCGATAATGAAGAAAAAAATCGAGTAGTCTTCAATGAAATTACGAAAGATGCTGTGAAAACGGCCCTTAAAAACCCTAGACATCTAAATGAAGATCTGATTGATTCACAGCAGGCTAGACGAGTCCTGGACCGGATTGTTGGGTATCAGATCAGTCCGCTCTTGTGGAAAAAAGTTAAGAGAGGCCTAAGTGCCGGACGTGTACAGTCTGTTGCTTTGAAAATGATCTGTGACCGTGAGAATGAAATCAAAACCTTTGAACCGGAAGAATATTGGTCACTAGAGGCTAATTTTCAAAAAGACCGCAAGAAATTTAAAGCCAGCTTTTATGGTCTGAACGGTAAAAAAGCAGACTTGCCTGATAATGCGGCCGTCCAGGATGTACTAGGTAAAATTAATCAGAAAGAAACATTTGATGTAAAGAAAGTAGTCAAAAAGGAACGTAAACGCAATCCGCATCCGGCATTTACCACCAGTAGTCTGCAGCAAGAAGCAGCAGGTAAAATCAACTTCCGTACCCGTAAGACAATGATGATTGCGCAGCAGCTGTACGAAGGAATATCTCTTGGTCGTGGAGGCGCAGTCGGACTGATCACTTATATGCGTACAGATTCTACACGTTTATCTGAAACAGCTAAAGCTGAGGCCAATGAACTGATTGTGAATGAATATGGTGAGGAGTTTGCGCAGTCCAAGCCGAAAAAGCAGACAAAGAAAAGCGGTGCACAGGATGCTCACGAGGCCATTCGTCCAACCAGTGCCGCACGTAAACCGGAAGACATTAAACAGTACTTGAGTAAGGATCAGTTTAAGCTCTATTCGCTGATTTGGTCCCGCTTTATTGCCAGTCAGATGAAACCGGCTATATATGACACGATGCGGGTGGATATCGAGCAAAACGATGTGACTTTCAGAGCCAACGGATCTAAAATCAAGTTCAAGGGTTACCAGATGGTTTATGCTGAAAGTAAAAAAGAAAAAGACAATATGCTGCCAGATTTACAAGAAGGGGATGCATTAAAGCTCGAATCACTAGAGCCGAACCAGCACTTCACGCAGCCTCCAGCCCGGTACAGTGAAGCAACGCTGATTAAAACACTTGAGGAGAATGGTGTGGGACGTCCATCAACCTACGCTCCTACACTTGAAACGATCCAAAGACGTTATTATGTCACCTTAAAGAACAAACGCTTTGAACCTACAGAGCTTGGTGGGATTGTCAACGAAATCATCGAAGAGTTTTTCCCTAATATTGTGGACGTCAACTTTACAGCTGACATGGAAAAAGATCTGGATGCAGTTGAAGAAGGTAAGAAGGAATGGATTGAACTGATTGACCAGTTCTACCGTCCTTTCAAGCAGGAGGTTGACAAGGCTGAAAAGGAAATGGAAGAAGTAGAGATTGAGGATGAGCCGGCTGGTTTCGACTGTGAAAAATGTGGGTCGCCAATGGTCATCAAGATGGGACGCTACGGTAAGTTTTATGCCTGTTCTAATTTTCCTGACTGCCGTAATACTAAAGCTATCGTTAAAAAGATTGGAGTCACCTGCCCGAAATGTAAAAAAGGTGAAGTAGTAGAGAGAAAGTCCAAGAAAAATCGTATTTTTTACGGCTGTGAACATTATCCGGACTGTGAGTTTACCTCATGGGACAAACCTATTGGACGGGATTGTCCCAAGTGTAATCATTACCTTGTTGAAAAAACGACTAAAAAGCAGAGCCAGGTCAAGTGTTCTCAATGTGACTATGAGGAAGCGCCGCAAAAGTAAGAATAAACTATAATCTGAAGCCATGCAGCTGATGTTTTCTATCAGTTGCATGGCTTTTGCCGTGCAGGCTGAGAGGACATGTGCGGGTCATTTTACAAGTATTGGACAACTTGTTTAAGCTGGTCGATAGCAAGCATATATAGTGATAGTCTAATAGCTGCCAAGTATGATAGAATATAAAGAGCGGAGGTTAGAGAAATGAACATGAAATGCTTGGAGCTGTTCTCGCAGTATCTAAAAAATGAACGGCACTACTCTGGTCATACGTGCCAGGCCTATACTGATGATATTCGGTCTTTTTCTGATTTTCTGACAGACACTGGCGGCGGAGAGTTGCTGGACGTTGAACTGGCGGATGCCCGTATTTATTTAAGCGAACTGACAGATCAGAAGTATTCCCGGGCCTCTATTTCCCGAAAAATATCAAGTTTGCGCGCTTTTTACCAGTTTTTGCTGAACAACGAGATCATTGAAGACAATCCCTTCTCTTATTTGCAGGTTAAAAACAAGGGTTCCCGCCTGCCTACCTTTTTTTATGAAGCAGAAATGTCTGCTCTTTTTGAGGCAGCCCAAGGGGACAAGCCGCTGGAACAGAGAAATCAGGCATTGCTGGAACTGCTCTACGGTACAGGTATCCGCGTAAGCGAGTGTCAGAGCATACAGCTGGCTGATCTGGACTTTGATATGGGTATGCTGCTGGTAAAGGGCAAGGGAAACAGGGAACGTTATATTCCTTTTGGACACTATGCCAGTGAAGCGCTGAGAAGCTATCTGAAGCAAGGCCGAAAAGAGCTAACAGGCAGGCATGGGAAAGATCATACTTACGTCTTTGTCAGTCATCATGGAGACCCGATTACTCAAAATGGGATTCAGTATGTCCTGACACAGCTGATTAAAAAAAGCAGTTTGACAAATAAAATTTCTCCCCACATGCTTAGGCATACTTTTGCCACGCACCTGATGAATAATGGTGCAGATATCCGTACGGTGCAGGAACTCCTCGGACACAAAAGTATCTCATCAACACAAGTGTATACGCATGTAACAACAGAGCATCTGCAGAGGGACTACAACTCTTTCCACCCCCGAGCCTGAAGGGTTGGCATCCTTGACATCTATGGCCGTTTTTTTGTACATTGTCTGAGTCGGTGTCGACTGTTTGCTTGAAAGTAAAGAGCAGGTATCGTCCCGCGCAACTGTAATTGAATGAGCCAACTTATATTTGGAGGTAAACTTATGACTGAATTTCATGCAACAACTATACTGGCAATCCATCACAACGGTGAATGTGCCATGGCTGGCGATGGCCAAGTTACAATGGGCGAACAAGTCGTCATGAAAGGGAAAGCGCGAAAAGTGCGTAAAATCTACAATAACGAAGTGCTGGTCGGCTTTGCCGGCAGTGTAGCTGACGCGTTTACTCTTGAGGAAAAATTTGAAGGGTATTTAAATCAGTATAACGGTCATCTGATGCGTGCGGCGGTAGAGCTAGCACAGGAATGGCGTACAGATAAGATGATGCGCAACCTTGAGGCGCTGCTGATCGTTATGAACAAAGAACAGATGCTTCTGATATCAGGTAATGGAGAAGTCATCCAGCCTGATGATGGCATTTTAGGTATTGGTTCAGGCGGAAACTTTGCCTTGTCTGCTGCCAGAGCTTTGAAAAAGCATGGAGCTTCTCTGACTGCTGAAGAAATTGCCAGAGACAGCCTGACTGTAGCTGCAGATATCTGTGTATACACCAATCACAATATCGTAACAGAAAAACTGTAAGGAGACTGATTATGAGAGCTAGAAATGACTTGACACCTAAAGAAATTGTCCATCGACTGGACGAATATATCGTAGGCCAGAAAGATGCCAAGAAAGCTGTAGCGGTAGCACTTCGAAATCGTTACCGTAGACTGAAGCTGGATCCGGACATGCAAAAAGAAATTACGCCCAAAAATATTCTGATGATCGGGGCAACAGGTATTGGTAAAACAGAGATTGCCAGACGTCTGGCCGCTATTGTTGATGCTCCCTTCATCAAAGTTGAGGCAACAAAATTCACAGAGGTCGGATACATCGGACGTGACGTTGAATCAATGGTCAGAGATTTGACTGAAGCATCAATTCAACTGGTCAAAGAAGAGTACCGTAAGAGTGTGAGAGGACAGGCTGAAAAGCGTGCGATCGACCGTGTGGCCAAAGCCCTTGCTCCTGGAATAAAAAAAGAAAAAAGCAGTCAGGATCATAATCCGCTGGCCGGCATGTTCAGAAACATGGGCATGGACCCCAACCAGTTTGCTCAGGATGCGGGTGAAGAAGAAGAAACCGTAACGTCTGAAATCTCATCCAAGCGTAACGAGCTTAAAGAGCAGATAGCCAAGGGGATACTTGACAGCAGAGAAGTCGAGATCAAAGTTGAAGAAAAGAAACAGACGCCAAATAATCCGATGAGTGCACCTATGGAACAGATGGGCATCGACCTGTCAGAAACGCTGGGGCAGCTCTCACCGTCCAAAAAAGTCAAGCGCAAGGTTACCGTTAAAGAAGCGGTAGAAATCTTTACGGAAGAAGAGGCGGACAAGCTGATCAATACAGAAGACATCCATTCCGATGCCGTACACCTGACGGAAAATGCCGGTATTATTTTTATTGATGAAATAGACAAAATCACGTCAAAAGGTCAGCAAAGCAGTGGACAGGTTTCCCGCGAAGGGGTACAAAGAGACATATTACCTATCGTTGAAGGATCCAGTGTCAAGACGAAATACGGCAATGTTAATACGGATCATATTCTCTTTATTGGTTCTGGTGCTTTCCACTTGTCCAAGCCGAGTGATCTGATACCGGAACTTCAGGGCCGATTCCCAATTCGTGTTGAACTGAATGATCTGACAGCGGATGATTTCGTCAAAATTCTTACAGAACCTCAAAATGCCCTAGTCAAGCAGTACCGCGAGCTTTTGGGAACTGAAAACATTGAAGTTGTCTTCACTATGGATGCAATTGAAAAAATTGCTCATATTGCTTTTGAAGTAAATGAATCTACAGAAAATATCGGTGCTAGACGTCTGCATACGATTCTGGAGCGTTTGCTAGAGGACTTGCTTTTTGAATCGCCTGATATGAGCATGGGAGAAGTGAAGATCACGCAGAAATATGTGGAAGAAAAGATTGGGCATATTGTAGAAGATAGAGATCTGAGCCGTTATATTCTGTAATCAGGCCGGAAAAAAGCGAGGAACACATGAGGAAATATTCAGTTGATGAGCTATCCAGAGAAGAACTGATTGACCAGATTGATTCACAGGCAGTCTTTATTCAGGAACTGCTGAAAGAAAAAGAAGCGCAAGTTCGGCTAGATTATCCCTGGAAAGGCAATTTGGGACACTGGTACTGGAATGTTCAGACCAACGAAGTCATGTTTAACCCGCTCAAGGCACAGGCTTTGGGGTATACTAAAGAGGAACTGCCTGAGAAAGTTCCTTATGATTTTTTTACCAGTCGGCTGCATCCTGACGACTATGACAGGATTATGAGTCAAATGGCCGAGCATCTTAATGGCAGTACGTCTGTATACGAAGTGGAGTACCGGATAAGGGCCAAAGATGGCAGCTGGAAATGGTACTATGACAGGGGAAAAGTGACGAGAAGGCTAGCGGACGGGTCTCCCTTGTTTGCTTCGGGAATTGTGTTTGACATTACCTGGAGGAAAGAAAAGGAAGAAAATCTGGAAGACCTGGCAGCCACTCTCATCGAATTAATGGATCAGGATGAATTGACAGGTATCTTTAACCGCCGGTCGATAATGGGTCAGCTGAAGGCGCAAATGTCCTTAAGTGGAATAAATAAAGAACCTTTAATTGTGGCAATGGTCGATATAGATGACTTCAAGCAAATCAATGACAGTAAAGGGCATGTTTTTGGAGACTATGTTCTCAAAGAAACAGCCAAGGCGCTTAAAGACAGCTTAGGTACGCAAGGAATGGTTGGTCGATATGGAGGAGAAGAATTCCTTCTAATCTTGCCTGTTTGCTCTATTGAAGCAGCCAAGCTGACCCTTGAGAACTGCCGTGTGGCAGTGATTCACAATGAGTTCTTAACAAATGAAGCTGTTTCAGTCAGTATCGGTTTTGCCCTTTATCAAGGTGGTCAGACACTTGAAGATCTGGTTACTGAATCAGACATGAACTTGTATTGTGCCAAAGCTCAAGGAAAAAACTGTGTAATCGGTTTGTCTTTAGATGCGGTTACTTTGGATCGTCACAATGTCACTTAAGCCGATAAACTGAAGTTTTTATGTGATAATTGCATACAAAAAACCGGCAAGGATAATTATCCTTGCCGGTTTTTTTTTGGATGTTCGCTCTTTTGCAAGGTCAGTTACCCGAAGGTTTCCGCCCAAAGGGAACACGATTTTCCTCGCCTTTTTTAATCCGTTCGATATTTGAACGGTGGCGGACCAGGACCAGGATCATAGCTGCCCATATAATGACTGCAAAAACCAGATCTCCTAAAAAGAGAGAAGCCAGAGCGGCAATAATTGCCGTAATGATGCTGGCTAGACTGACCATGCTAGAACTATATAAAATTCCTGCCCAAATAATTAGTAAGATTAAAGCAAGTAGAGGCTGAGCACCTAATACAATCCCGGCGCTTGTAGCGACTGCTTTTCCGCCCTTAAAACCGGCAAATATAGGATAGACATGTCCAATGACAGCAAAGATACCGACAATCATTGGATGAAGCGAAAGACCGAACCAGAGAGGCAGAAGCGCTGCTACTGTTCCTTTGGCTATGTCTAAAATTAATACAACCGTTCCCGCATTTTTTCCAAGTACCCTGAAAGTATTGGTTGTGCCGGAACTGCCACTGCCATGCTGTCTGATATCAGTTTGAAAGAACAGCTGCCCGACCCAGACCCCCGAAGGGATAGAGCCCAGCAGATAGGCTATTATGATTACAACTATTTCCGTCAACTTATTTCCTCCTTAGCTCACATGCTGCACTATTAATCAGTTTACCATGATTCTGTCTGCTGTGAACAGGCAAGAACCGAATTTTATGATTCTATGAATTTAATGAGCCAAAATAAGGAGACGTATGTTATTTGTTCACAATCTGTGCTATACTTTTTTTAATTGATAATCTTTCTCAATAAAGGACGATCAGATAAGATTAGGAGTTTTATTATGACATTTATTCATATCAATAACCTGACGAAACGCTTTGGTGGAAACTTGGCGCCAGCAGTCAATCAGGTCAGCTTCAGTATAAATAAAGGTGAGATTGTCTCTTTGCTAGGCCCAAGTGGATGCGGCAAGACCACAGCATTGAGGATGATTGCGGGTTTTGAAAACCCATGTGAGGGTACGATTCAAATTGACAAAGAGTATATCGTATCTGAGTCAAGTGTGACCCCTGCCGAAAAAAGAGGGATCGGTATGGTCTTTCAGGAACATGCGCTGTTTCCCCATATGACCGTTGCTAAAAATATCATGTTTGGATTAAAGCACATGAAAAGAAGTCAGAAAATTCAGCGAGTAAAAGAAATGCTTGAACTGGTAGAGTTGGAAGATTATGCTGAATCGGTTCCGTCTAGACTATCCGGCGGGCAACAACAACGTGTAGCTATAGCAAGAGCACTGGCCCCTAGACCCCACGTCATTCTTCTGGACGAGCCGTTCAGTAATATCGATGCCGGTTTGAGAGAAAAAATGCGCTACGATATCTCTGCTATATTGAAAAAAGCAAATGCAACAGCTATCATTGTGACCCATGACCAAAAAGATGCCTTTGCGGTAGCCGACAAGATTGTAGTAATGAAAGAGGGAATGATACAGCAAGTGTCTACTCCCAAAGAATTGTATCGTTGTCCATCCAACTGCTTTGTAGCTCAGTTTGTAGGGAAAACAAATCTACTTCAAGGAATTGTCGACTCAACGGGCACAGGTATCGAGACCAGTGTCGGGACTTTTGACCAGATGCCGGCTGTGCTTCAGTCTCCTCATTCAAAAGTGATGCTGTCTATCCGGCCTGAGAATATTTCGGTATCTGAAACGGGCAGGTACAGCGGTTTTGTCGACCGTATTGTCTACGGGGGCGACTCTCAGGAAATTCATCTGACAGCGGAAGGTCATAGAGGTCTGGCCCCGACCCCATTGCTCATTAATGCACCAATTAGTTTTGATATAGAAGTCAATGAACAGGTAAGATTTGACATATCAAGCAATGACATTACTGTCATCGAATAAAAATGAACATTGACTTGTGAATAGAACAACAAAAATATTGACGTAAGCAAAAGTTTCGAGTATCCTTTTATTTGAGATTGATAATCGTTCTCAATTAAAAAGGAAAAGGTGGTCATGATTTATGAATAAATCAATGTTTAAGCTTTTATTTGCAGGTGCTTCATTGACTGTACTGGCGGGTTGTCAGAGTGAAGGAACAACGGGTGGAGAGGCTCAGGAACTCGTTGTCTATTCCTCCCGAAACGAGATTTTTGTTGGAGATTTGCTGGATAAATTTGAAGAAGACACGGGTATAGAAGTGAGTGCCCTGCACGGTATAGAACCACTTCAGATTATGGAAGAGAGTGGAAATGTCCAGGCAGACGTCTTTATTTCAAACGACATCGGTTCTATGGAATACTTAGCCAGAGAAGACTTGCTGCGTTCGACAGAACCTGAAAATGTGGAGTCCATCGAAGCAGCCTATCGTGCAGAAAACAATGAATGGATTGCTTTATCTTCCAGAGCGCGCGGATTTATTTACAATAAGGATATGATTGACGAAGCAGACGTACCGAATCGGATGGAAGATTTGCTCGAAAATGATTATTCGGATGTTCCGAATGGATTTGCGATCACTCGAGGTGGAAATGGTGGTATGATTTCCAACGTGTCCGCTTTGAGACACGAATGGGGTGATGAGAGAACACGCGAATGGGTCGATGCTATTCAGGAAAATGCAGCGGGTATCTTTGAGGGTCACGGAGACATTAGAAGAGCTGTTGGTGAAGGAGTTCACGCCTTTGGCTTGGTTAACAACTACTATTATCACCAGCAGCTAATGGAACCAACTGATAATAACGTCGGTTTTGTATACACTGATCAGGGTGAAGGCGAAATGGGTGCCATTGTCAATGCAGCAGGTGTAGGTCTTTTAGCAAACAGCCCAAATCCGGAAGCAGCTGACATCTTCCTTGACTGGTTGATGGAAGAGGAAAATCAGCTGGCCTTTGTCGGTGAATCTCTTGAGGTTCCAATGAACAGAGATCTCGAGCCTCCATTTGAGCAAGCGGTCAGACTGGATGAGCTTCAGCTTCAGGATATGCCGCTTATGGAACTTGGAAACTACTTTGAAGATACTCGCAACCTTATTGAAGATGCAGGTTTAGACTTGAACTTAAGGTAATGAGTGAGTAAGCTTGAAACGTATCAGTAAAAGACAGTATGGGTAGGTGGAAAAATGGCAGAAAAAAAAACAGCAGATGATCATAGAAGGCTTAAACTGCCCTCTATGATCAGAAAATACAATCGCCATTTGTGGAACGGGAATGTGCCCAATGTTTCGCTGCTGCTTGCTGCCATAAGTGTTGCCCTTGTGATGTCCATTCCGCTGATTTATGTTGTATACCAGTCCTTGACGGCAGGTAGGGCAAGCTGGCTTAGACTGATCGGTACACGGATACCCAATCTGCTCTGGAGGACGCTATCGCTAGCCACTTCAGTAACAATTGGCAGTATAGTGATTGGCGTCGGTCTGGCGTGGCTAATTACACGAACCGACCTGCCAGGAAGACGAATCTGGCGCTGGCTTCTGGCTGTTCCGCTTGTCATTCCACCTTACATTGGTGCGGTAGCGTACATCAATATCCTTGGACCACGAGGTATGCTTTTCAGGCTGTTGGCGAGGCTTGGAAGCGACCAGCTGAATCTATCCTACAACGTGTTCTCATTTTCAGGCACTTTACTGGTGATGACTTTGTTTACCTATCCTTATGTTTTTCTAATTACCAGTTCAGCGTTTAGAAAACTGAGTCAGACCTATGATGAAGCAGGCAAGTCAATGGGGCGAGGAGCATTCTATATTTTTCTTAAAGTCAATTTACCGCTGATCCTACCGGCGGTGGGTGCCGGGGGTGTGCTCGCTTTCCTATATGTGCTAGGTGATTTTGGTGCTGTCTCAATGATGCGCTATGTGACGTTTACTTCAGCCATTTTTTTCCAGCGTGTTGGTTTTGATATCCCGTCAGCCGCTGTGCTGAGCTTGGTGCTGATTGCCTTGACTGTTCTCGTTCTAATCATTGAAAAAGCGCTTCGTCGAAAAAAAGTGTTTTATCAGTCCAGTGGAACGGCTCGGGATGTGCGCCTTTTGAAATTAGGTTGGGGCAAGTATCCTGCATTGTTCTTTGTCGGCGGGATTTTCTTCCTGTCTGTATTTCTTCCAGTAGCTGTACTTATCTACTGGACGGTGATTGCGGCCGGGCAGGGTCTGATCGACAGCTCCTTTGCAGGATACATGCTGAACAGTTTTACAATAGCCAGTTTTTCAGCTCTGTTCAGTATTATTCTCTCTGTGCCGATTTTATACCTTTATTCAAGAAATCCTTCGTCAGTCAGTAACTTTATATATAAGTCAAGTTATACAGGCTACGCTTTACCGGGGGTGATTGTTGCACTGGGCCTTGTGTCTCTATTCAATAATCATATACCCGTACTCTATCATACTGTTTTCTTGCTGATTATTGCTCAAGTGATCCGGTTTATGCCTCAGGCACTGCAATCAGGCGAAGCCGCCATCAATATGATTTCTCCGCGTATGGACGAGTCAGCTCGCAGTTTAGGTTATTCTACTTGGAAGGTGATTTTTTACGTCACGTTACCGTCTATGATGCCTGGCCTTCTGGCAGGTGGAGCTCTAGTTTTTGTCAACACGATTCGAGAGTTGCCCGCCACGCTAATGCTGAGACCCCCGGGGTTTGAAACGCTGGCTATTCGGGTATACTATCATGCTTCAGAAGCTATGTATGCTCAAGCGGCACCTGGAGCATTGCTGATCATTATCGTATCTATCATTCCACTGCACTTGTTACTGAAAAACTATTGAATGCTGAACATGCTTTGTCCTGCAGCAAGCGGTCTTTAAGTCGCTGCAGAGAGAAAGCATGTTTTTATTTAAAATGAGACAACTGAAAATGGCGTGAACAGATTAAAATAAAAAAAGAAAACAGGCGTTCGGTTCGTTATTCAGTTTTTAGGTTTCCATTTTTATGGTATCATAGAAATGCTTGCTTGAAATGTTTATAAAAATCGAGTCAAATGAATAACTTTGCGAGGGGTAGTGTCAATGGCAGCAAATAAATATGATGATACATCAATTCAGGTTCTGGAAGGACTGGAAGCCGTCCGAAAGCGTCCAGGCATGTACATCGGATCGACCGATTCAAGGGGATTGCATCACCTTGTTTATGAAATCGTGGATAATGCAGTGGATGAGGTACTGGCAGGTTTTGGTTCAGAAATCGATATCATCATCCACAAAGACAACAGTATTACGGTCAAAGACAATGGAAGAGGGATGCCGACTGGGATGCATCAGTCTGGTGTGCCGACGATTCAGGTTATTTTTACTGTCCTTCATGCCGGAGGTAAGTTCGGTCAGGATGGAGGCTATAAAACATCCGGTGGTCTGCACGGAGTAGGCGCCTCAGTAGTTAATGCGCTGTCTGAGTGGCTGACAGTGACAGTTAGACGCGACGGGCATGAATTTGTTCAGAAATTCAAAGATGGCGGAAAACCTGTTGGCAAACTTTCAAAAAAGAAAATCAGTAAAAAAGGAGCCGGTACGACGGTTCACTTCAAGCCGGACCCTCAAATATTTTCGACCATAGAATACTCTTTCAGTGTCTTAAGCGAAAGACTGCGGGAATCTGCTTTTCTGCTCAAGGGCGTTATAATCAATGTGGCTGATGAACGTAAAGACGTAGAAGAATCCTTTCATTATGAGGAAGGCATTAAGGAATTTGTCCGCTACTTGAATGAAGAAAAAGATACCTTGTCTCCCGTGGCTTACTTTGAGGGAGCGTACAAGGGGATCGAAGTCGAATGTGCTTTCCAGTATAATGACGGCTACTCTGAGAACCTTTTAAGTTTTGTTAATAATGTACGTACAAAAGATGGCGGAACCCACGAAATCGGCTCAAAAACAGCAATTACTAAGACCTTCAATGAATATGCCCGGCGTGTTGGCTTACTAAAGGAAAAAGACAAGAACCTGGAGGGGACAGATGTTAGAGAAGGGATTGCAATCATTCTTTCTGTTCGTATTCCGGAAAATCTGCTTCAGTTTGAAGGACAGACTAAAAGTAAGCTGGGGACGCCCGAAGCGCGGACGGCTTGTGATACGATCATATCGGAGCAGTTCAACTTTTTTCTCGCTGAAAATGGCGAAATGAGCCAGCAGATTGTGCGCAAAGCCATCAAGGCAAGAGAAGCTAGGGAAGCTGCTAGAAAAGCGAAAGAAGACTCCAGAAACGGTAAAAAACGTAAGCGGAAAGAGACGATTCTTTCAGGAAAACTGACTCCGGCCCAAAGCAAAAATGCAAAAAAAAATGAATTGTATCTGGTTGAGGGAGATTCTGCTGGTGGATCCGCCAAACAGGGACGTGACCGCAAGTTTCAGGCAATCCTGCCGCTGCGCGGAAAAGTAATCAATACAGAAAAGGCCAATATTCAGGATATCCTAAAAAATGAAGAAATTAGCACAATGATCTATACGATTGGTGCCGGTGTCGGGCCTGAATTTGAGCTGAGTGAATGCAATTACGATAAAATCGTCATCATGACCGATGCAGATACGGATGGTGCTCATATTCAAGTCCTGCTGCTGACTTTTTTCTATCGCTATATGCGTCCGCTGATTGAAGCGGGGAAAATTTATTTGGCTTTACCGCCTTTGTATAAAGTTTCCAAAGGGAAAGGGAAAAAAGAGGAAGTGGAATACGCCTGGACGGATGAAGAACTTCAGCAGGTGCTCAAGTCTTTCGGCAAAACGTATATGATTCAAAGATACAAAGGGCTGGGTGAAATGAATGCTGACCAGCTGTGGGAAACGACCATGGATCCGGCTACGCGGACATTAATCCGAGTGACTATCGATGATCTGGCTCAAGCTGAACGGCGTGTTTCTGTACTCATGGGTAACAAGGTGGATCCGCGCAGAAAGTGGATCGAAGAAAACGTTGAATTTTCTCTAGAAGAAGAGGGTAGTATTCTGGAAACGCATGACATAATGGATGAGCAAGAAAATCCAGTTCAATAGCGGGAAAGGTTTGAATAGATGACATGACAAATGAACGAGCTGAAGTACAGGAACTTACATTAGAAGAAGTAATGGGAGACCGTTTTGGGCGGTACTCCAAATATATTATTCAAGAACGTGCCTTGCCTGATATAAGAGACGGGTTGAAACCTGTCCAGCGGCGTATACTGTATGCCATGCATGCAGAAGGAAATACCTATGATAAAGGCTTTAGAAAGTCTGCCAAAACCGTCGGGAACGTGATTGGTAACTTCCATCCTCATGGAGACAGCAGTGTCTATGAAGCTATGGTCCGCATGAGTCAGGAATGGAAAATGAAAACACCTCTGGTGGATATGCACGGCAATAACGGAAGTATGGACGGGGATCCACCGGCAGCGATGCGTTATACAGAAGCTCGCCTATCCAAGATTGCTTCTGAACTGTTGAAGGATATCGATAAGGAAACGGTTGAACTGGTTTTAAACTTCGACGATACAACCAATGAGCCTACTGTTCTGCCGGCTCGTTTTCCTAATCTGCTGGTCAATGGCGCAACAGGAATTTCAGCCGGATATGCCACTGATATTCCACCACACAACTTGAAAGAAGTAGTGGATGCCTGCATGTATATGGTTGCTCATCCTAATGCTTCAGTCGACAAGCTGATGGACTTTGTCAAGGGCCCCGACTTTCCTACAGGTGGAATTATCCAAGGAGTAAAAGGGCTTAAGGAAGCTTATAAATCTGGAAAAGGGAAAATTGTCGTGCGCAGCCGCACTGAAATCGAAAAGCTTCGCGGAGGCAAGGAACAGATTATTATTCATGAAATTCCTTATGAAATAAACAAAGCAACCTTGGTGCGGAAGATTGATGAGATCCGTTTAAACAAAAAAATTGAGGGGATTGCCGATGTCCGAGATGAATCAGACCGCACGGGTCTTCGGATTGCTATTGAACTGAAAAAAGAAACACCTGCTAGCGGCATATTGAACTATTTGTTCAAACATACAGATCTGCAGGTATCTTATAATTTAAACATGATTGCCATTAGTGATAAGCGACCACAGCAAGTCGGACTAAAAGATATTCTGCAGGCTTATCTGGCGCACAAAAAAGATGTGATCCTCAAGCGGACAGTTTTCCTGCTTAATAAAGATAAGAAGCGGGCTCATATTGTTGAGGGATTGATTAAGGCTATCTCGATACTGGATGAAGTTATTACTGTAATCAGACAAAGTGAAAATAAAAGCAATGCCAAGGATAACTTGATCAGCCGATTCCAGTTTTCAGCTGTGCAAGCTGAAGCAATCGTCAGTCTGCAGCTTTACCGTCTGACGAACACAGACATCACGCAGCTTCAGAAAGAAGCAGATGAGCTTGGCAAACGTATCGCTGATTATAATTTAATCTTGAGCGATGAGAAAGCTCTTAATAAGCTGATCAGGCAGGAACTGAAAGACGTCCGTAATGCCTATGCTCAGGAACGTAAGACAGCTATCCAGGAAGAAATTGAGGAACTGAAGATTGAAAAAGAAGTACTGGTAGCCGAAGAAGAAGTCATTGTATCGGTTACCAAGGAAGGTTACCTTAAACGGACCAGTCTGCGATCTTACGGAGCTTCAAATCCTGAAGAACTGGGGCTCAAAGAAGGGGACTATTCCCTCTATACCGAGAAAATGTCAACTCTGCAGCAGATTATCCTGTTTACTTCTAAGGGAAATGCAATTAACCGGCCGGTTCATGAAATTCCAGATATCAAATGGAAAGATTTGGGGCAGCATATATCTCAAAGTATCAGTCTTGAACCGGAGGAGACGATTATTGCAGTGTTCGGTTTGAACAGCTTTGATGAAAATGAAAATGAGCGATTTGTTTTTGTTACAAAAGAAGGCTATATCAAACAGACGGCTGTCAGCGATTATAAGCCGAAACGGACATACCGCTCACGTTCCCATACAGCAATCAAGCTCAAGTCAGATACGGATGAATGCCTGTCAGTTTACCGCATTCAAGATGATGCACAGTTGGATGTATTTCTGGTCACTCAGATGGGATTTGGTTTACGTTATGCTCTCAGCGAAGTGTCGATAGTCGGTGCAACAGCTAGCGGTGTCAAATCAATCAATTTAAAGAAAGAAGATTATGTGGTCGACGGTATTATTTTCGACCCAACTACTGGCAACAAGGCGGTCATGCTAGTAACGCACCGCGGTGCTGTTAAAAAGATGAATGTCTCAGACTTTGACTTGATATCAAGGGCCAAGCGCGGTCTGCTGGTCCTGCGCGAACTGAAGAATAAGCCGCATCGCGTGGCACTGATGATTGATGTACTAGATGGTCAAGCAGCCTATACGATTACCACCGATAAAAATCAGAAACAAAGGCTCTTGCCAAAAAATTATGCATACAGTGACCGTTACTCTAACGGTTCGTTTATCCTGGATGAAGATGCCGATGGTGTACCTGTAGATGCTTACTTGTCTACAGCAGTCAGTATCGACACGAGCCCTAAGGGGAAAGATTAGTTATTTTTTGTTCAGTAAAACCCCACTTGCCCTGTATCAATTACAGATGCAAGCGGGGTTTTAATACTTTGAAAACAGTTCATTAATATAAAAAGAGTTGGCCTAAGCCGCTGACAGTGAGTATGCAAGACAAAACGGAAAGATTCGCTTAGGGATGTTTTATGGTGTCTACAAGGCACCTGCCAGATTTTTAAGTTTATTCAAGTCTTTGTCATCGCCCAATACAATAAGAATTTGTCCGGCTTTCAGCAAGTGCTCTTTAGTTGGATTGAAGACAATCTGCTCATTGTCCTGTTCTTTTATAGCGATAATGATCAGGTCTGTCTGTTCGGGAATGCTCGCCTGCATCAATGTTTTGTTGCTCAGCTCTGAGTCCGCTTGAATGATGACTTCATTAAGATTTAAATCGATTTTTCCTGAATGAGTAATGGTATCCAAAAAAGCAACCACATTGGGTTTGGTAAGCATGGAAGCCATACGGTATCCCCCAATTTCATTAGGGGATACCGTTTTATCAGCTCCGGCCCGAATCAGTTTTTCGTGGGAATCATGCGTGATGGCTCTGGCGACGATATTTAAATTAGGGTTCAACTGACGGGCGGACAGAACGGTATAGAGGTTATTAGCATCGTTATTTAGCGAGGCAACAAGAGATCGGGCCCTTGAAATGCCTGCTCTTTCCAACACGTCATCAGAAGTAGCATCACCTTGAAAAGCTAGGATCGATCCATATTCCTTAACAGCCTCCAGTTTCTCTTCTTCAAACTCGATCACAACAAAATCAGTATTCTGCTTCATGAGTGACTGAATGATATGCCAGCCGGTCTCCCCTGCTCCGCATACGATGATGTGATCATTTAATGCATTTAACTGTTCTTTCATTTTTTGCTCCCTCCAAGATTCGCGTAAGCTTCCGTCCAGTAAAAGGCCAATCAGCTGACCTCCAGAATAACCGATAGTCGCTAGACTGATAACAATAAGTCCAACGGTAAAAAGCTGGGCAGTGGCATGCATCGGAGCAACCTCCTGAAAACCAACGGTCGACATGGTAATAATAGTCATGTAAAAAGCATTCATCAAAGTGATGTCCAGCATCAGGTAATAGCCGGCCGTTCCGATTAGGACGATAGCCGCCAACAGGGCTATAATTAAAAAGGTGCGCTTGCGTTTATCCAATGGGTCAGCTCCTTTCCTTGCACAGTGTACATGCGTTCTCTTCTCAATTTTAGCTTTACAGGGAAGAATTAGCAATCAAAAGAGCAGAGGAGGGGAGACCGGATAGTTAAAAAAATGTTAAGAAGGCAGAAGACAAAATAAAGACCTAAGCAAACTTCTGCTTAGGTCTTTATTCTGTCAAGCAAGCTGATTTAAACTATCCTTTAAAAGCCGCTTTATATACTTCAGCCAGTTCTTTCACCAAAGGCATTTTAGGGTTTGCTGTTGTACACTGATCTTCGAAAGCACGTTCAGCCATGTCATCGACGATTGCGTCAAAGGCCTTTTTGTCTACGCCATTTTCCTTGATGCTCATTGGAATGTTCAGTTTCTTAGCCAAGTCGTAGATGGCTTTAATCAAGCTTTCAACACCTTCTTCAGTTGTGCTTGCTGGTAGATCAAGAGCTTTTGCGATTTCTGCATAACGCTTGTCGGCAATGAAGAACTCATATTTAGGGAAGGCAACGAATTTCGTCGGCTTCTTGGCATTGTAGCGAACAACGTGAGGCATCAGGATGGCGTTGGCACGTCCGTGAGCTATATGGAACTGCGCTCCCAGTTTGTGTGCCAGACTGTGGTTGATGCCCAGGAAGGCATTTGCAAATGCCATACCGGCAATCGTAGAGGCATTGTGCATTTTTTCTCTGGCTAATTCATCGTCACCATTTTCGTAAGCTTTTGGCAGATATTCAAATACCAGTTGGATGGCTTTGATTGCCAGACCATCAGTGTAATCGTTAGCCATGTTTGATACATAGGCTTCGATTGCGTGAGTCAGAACGTCCATACCTGTGTCAGCGGTGACGACTTTAGGCACACTCATCACGAATTGAGGATCGATGATGGCTACATCCGGAGTCAGTTCGTAGTCAGCCAATGGATACTTAGTCTGTTTTTCCGTATCTGTGATAACAGAGAAAGAAGTCACTTCAGATCCGGTACCGGAAGTCGTAGGAATCGCAACAAACTGAGACTTTTCACCCAATTTAGGATATTTGTAGACACGCTTGCGGATATCCATGAATTTCTGCTTGATACCGTTGAAGTCTGTATCTGGGTGCTCATAGAACAGCCACATACCTTTAGCTGCATCCATTGGAGATCCGCCACCCAGTGCAATGATGACATCCGGCTGGAAGGCAGCCATAGCTTCGGCACCTTTTAGAACAGTTTCTTTAGATGGATCCGGTTCTACGTCTGAGAAAATTTCACAGTGAACATAATCTTTACGGTTACGCAGGTGATAGAGGACACGATCCACATAGCCCAGTTCGACCATCATCGGGTCAGTCACAATAAAAGCTTTTTTGATGTCAGGCATTTTGGCCAGATACTGTACAGAGTTACGCTCAAAGTAGACTCTTGGTGGAATCTTGAACCACTGCATATTGTTTTTACGCTTGGCACGTTTCTTGACGTTGATCAGGTGCATGGTGCTGACGTTAGTAGACACTGAATTCCCTCCGTGAGATCCACATCCCAGAGTTAGAGATGGGAGATATGCGTTATAGATGTCACCGATGGCTCCTTGAGAAGAAGGAGCGTTAACAATCAGACGGCCGGCTTTCATGCGGCGGTCGAACGTGCTGATTGCTGCATCGTCATTGGAGTGGATAACAGCTGAGTGTCCCAGTCCACCATAAGATAGCATTTCTTCGGCACGTTTGATGCCTTCTTCAGTATTATTGACTTTATAAGCAGCAAGTACAGGGCTGAGTTTTTCTCTTGAGAGCGGGTAGTCAGGACCGACACCGGCATATTCTGCAACTAGAATCTTTGTATCTTCAGCCACTTTTATGTTAGCCATTTTAGCGATTTGGTAAGCAGAACGTCCGACGATATCAGGGTTTAAATGATTGTCTTCAGAGACCATAAGCTGTTCAACTTTCAGTCTTTCATCCTTATTAAGGAAGTGGCAGCCGTTTTCGATCATATCAGCTTTAACTTCTTCATAGATTTCCTTGTCAGCGATGACAGCTTGTTCAGAAGCACAAATCATTCCGTTGTCAAAAGTCTTGGACAGAATCAGATCATTGACTGCACGTCTGACGCTGGCTGATTTTTCGATGTAGCATGGGACGTTACCGGCGCCCACACCTAGAGCGGGTTTGCCGGAGCTGTAAGCTGATTTAACCATGCCGGATCCGCCGGTAGCCAAAATCGTAGCCACCCCTTCGTGTCTCATCAGTGTCTGAGTTGCTTCTACAGAAGGTTTTTCAATCCACTGGATACAGTGTTCCGGTGCGCCTGCTTTAACGGCTGCGTCATACACCGCTTTGGCAGCTGCAGCACTGGACTTCTGGGCAGAAGGGTGGAAGGCGAAGATAATTGGATTTCCTGTCTTGATAGAAATCATAGATTTGAAGATCGTTGTTGATGTCGGGTTAGTTACAGGCGTAACACCGGCAATGACACCGATCGGTTCAGCGATCTCAACTGTTCCTTCGTGCTCATTCTCATTGATGACACCGATTGTGCGGTCATACTTGATGGAGTGGTAGATATACTCAGAAGCGAAAAGGTTCTTGACGATCTTATCTTCATAGATTCCACGGCCGGTCTCCTGAACAGCCATCTTTGCCAGTTGCATGTGCTGATCCAGGCCGGCTAGCGCCATTTCCTTAACGATCTTGTCTACTTGTTCCTGGTTCAGTTCGTACATGCCATCAAGAGCTTTTTTAGCCTTTGTGACGAGTTGATCGATATCTGCTTGTACATTTGTTCCTTTTTGTGTTTTGTCTAGTACTTTTGCCATAATGGGTTCCCTCCATTTAATTAGTGAAGTAGTGAGCAAATGAACTTAAATAATTAATCAAGCCGTCCCCTTACCGAGGGTGGTCTGAAAAAGTTTGAAAACTGATATTCATGTGCTTTCATACTTCAATTTCTTTACAGCCATATCATAACACAGTGAATCCGCTTGCATAAAAAGACAGTTGTGTCCATTTTGTGACATATTGTGATGTTATGAGCAATAAAAGTTGACGTCTGCCCTAGAGTTGGTTTGTCGTATAATGTTCATTTATTCACTTGTATAAAGGAAGTGAATGTGATATAGTGAACATGAATTAAATAGTGAATAAAGGAGATCTTATAATGGAAAAACAACGCGCAAGTGAACTGACGCTCGACATGCTATGGAAGGGTTTCAAAGGTAAACAATGGAAAGAAGCCATTGATGTCCGTCATTTCATCCAGAGCAACTATAAACCGTATGATGGTGATGAATCTTTCCTTGCAGGTCCTACAGAAGCCACAGAAGAGCTGTGGGCCCAAGTCATGGACTTGAACACGAAAGAAAGAGAAGCCGGCGGCATGCTGGACATGGATACAGAGATCGTTTCTACCATTACTTCACACGGTCCTGGCTACCTTACTAAGGAAAAAGAAAAAGTAGTGGGCTTCCAGACTGACAAACCATTCAAACGTTCGCTACAGCCTTTCGGCGGTATCCGCATGATGGAGCAGGCTGCTGAATCTTACGGCTTTGAGGTCGATCCCCATTTGTCTCAAATTTTTAGAGAGTGGAGAAAGACTCATAATGAAGGAGTATTTAACGCTTATACTCCTGAAATGAGAAATGCTCGCCGGTCAGGTGTCATCACAGGCCTACCGGATGCATACGGACGGGGACGAATTATCGGTGACTACCGACGAGTAGCACTTTATGGTGTAGACCGTCTGATTGAGGAAAAAGAACAGGATAAGGCACTCTCCGATAAGGTGATGATGAGCGAGGAAACTATTCGTAATCGTGAAGAGTTGAGCGATCAAATAAAAGCTCTTCACCAGCTGAAGGAACTGGGAAACATTTATGGCTTTGATCTGTCACGGCCTGCACATACCGCAGTAGAAGCTTTCCAGTGGCTTTACCTGGGATATCTGGCAGCGATAAAAGAACAGAACGGCGCTGCAATGTCACTTGGACGAACCTCTACATTCCTTGATATTTACATTGAAAGAGACCTCAAAGAAGGGGTCATGACTGAAGTGGAAGCACAGGAGCTTGTCGATCATTTTGTCATGAAACTCCGACTAGTCAAATTTGCCCGTACACCGGAATATAATGAACTGTTCTCTGGAGATCCGACATGGGTAACGGAGGCCATTGCCGGTATCGGCATGGACGGCCGTCATCTGGTTACAAAAAACAGCTACCGCTTCTTGCACACTTTGAGCAACCTGGGACCGGCTCCAGAACCTAACTTGACTGTTCTGTGGTCAACTAAACTGCCGTCTTCCTTCAAAAACTACTGCTCCAAAGTATCGATTGAAAGCTCAGCTGTTCAGTATGAAAATGACGATATTATGCGAGAAGAATGGGGCGATGATTACGGTATTGCCTGCTGTGTATCCGCTATGCCAATCGGCAAGCAGATGCAGTTCTTTGGCGCCCGTGCCAACCTGGCCAAAGCCCTGCTTTATGCCATCAACGGCGGTGTGGACGAAATGTCAGGAGCACAGGTAGGACCGAAATTCCGTCCAATCACTTCTGATGTACTGGATTATGCTGAAGTGATGGAAAAATATGACGACATGATGGACTGGCTGTCTGGCATGTACATTAACACACTGAATATTATCCACTATATGCATGACAAATACAGCTATGAGAGTCTGGAAATGGCCCTTCATGATTCTGAGGTCGTCCGTACAATGGCTACCGGTATCGCTGGTTTCTCCGTTACAGTTGATGCCCTGTCAGCCATTAAACATGCAAAAGTTCATGTGATTAGAGATGAGAACGGACTGGCAGTGGACTACACTATCGAAGGAAACTATCCAAAATACGGAAATAACGATGACCGTGCGGATCAAATTGCGATCGACCTGCTGAAGGCATTCATGGGTAAAGTCAAGAAGCACCCAACATACAGAAATGCGATGCACACGACTTCTATTCTGACCATTACTTCAAACGTCGTTTACGGCAAGAAAACCGGTAACACACCTGACGGACGAAGAGCCGGTGTGCCATTTGCACCGGGAGCCAACCCGCTTCACGGCCGTGACACCAATGGAGCGCTTGCCAGCTTGAATTCTGTTGCGAAGCTTCCATATACTGAGTCTCTTGACGGTATTTCCAATACCTTCTCTATTGTGCCGAAAGCATTAGGTAAAGAAGAGGAAACGCAAAAACGTAACCTTTCAGCCATGCTAGACGGCTATGTCAAAAAAGGCGGGCACCATTTGAACGTCAATGCGCTGAACCGCGAAACACTGGAAGACGCCATGAAACGTCCGGAAGAGTACCCGCAGCTGACCATCCGTGTATCTGGCTATGCGGTCAACTTCATCAAACTGACAAGAGAACAGCAGCTGGATGTGCTGAGCAGAACGTTCCACGACAGCATGTAAACAGGCTAATATAAACCAACAGGAGGAAATGAAATGGCAGATAAAACAGTAGGATTCGTACACTCGATAGAAAGTTTTGGTTCCCTTGACGGACCGGGCATTCGTTTCGTGGTGTTCATGCAGGGTTGCCGCATGCGCTGTGAATTCTGCCATAATCCTGATACCTGGAACATGGGTGGAGGCACACCTTATACACCTGAAGAAATGCTTGAGAAGGCATTGGACTACAGGGAGTACTGGGGAGAAGAGGGCGGAATTACCGTCAGTGGCGGGGAGCCCCTGCTGCATATCGATTTTCTGATCGAGTTCTTTAAGCTCGCTAAGGCTGAAGGGATTCACATGTCTTTGGATACGTGCGGTCAGCCGTTCACCTATGACGAACCGTTTTTCAGCCGCTTCAAGGAGCTGATGCAGTATACGGATCTGGTGCTGATGGATATCAAGCATATCGATAATGAAATTCATAAAAAGTACACCATGCATCCAAACACAGCTATACTAGACATGGCCAGGTACTTATCGGAAATAAATGTACCCATGTGGTTAAGGCATGTGCTAGTGCCTGAACGTTCCGATTATGACGAACATCTGGAAAAATTGAGTGATTTCATCGACCAGCTTGACAGCGTGGAAAAGGTAGAGGTCCTGCCTTACCATAAGCTGGGTGTTTACAAGTACGAAGAACTGGGCATACCCTATAAGCTTGAAGAGATCGATCCGCCGACAGCTGAACGGGTTGCCAACGCAAATCGGATATTAAAAACACACAAATATCAGTCAAGTTGACGTAAAAAGAACTTTACCCGAGCGCATCAGTCAGGTAAAGTTCTTTTCCTTTGATTGAATTTTTTGCCAGATTCCTATATTCTAGTTATAAAGACTTTAACTTAAAAGGAGAATGACAGTGAGTAACATACTAGTTTTTGGACATCAGAGTCCAGATACCGATGCTATTACATCAGCCATTAGTTTTTCCTATCTACAAAACCAGCTTGGTAAGAAAACAGAGCCCGTCGCCCTAGGGAAGCCTACAGAAGAGACCCAGTTTGCCCTGGACCGATTCAATACTGAAGCTCCAAGAGTTGTTTCAACGGTGTCGGAAGAAACCGATCAGGTCATGCTAGTCGATCATAATGAAAAACAGCAGAGTGTTGCTGACATTGAGAGCGTTGAAGTTCTGGCGGTCGTCGACCATCACCGGATCGCCAATTTTCAGACGGCCAACCCGCTTTATTATCGTGCCGAACCTGTCGGCTGTACTAACACAATCATTTTAAAACTCTTCAAGGAAAACAGCGTAGCTATCCCTCAGAATATAGCTGGTTTGATGCTGTCAGCCATTATTTCAGACACCTTGCTGCTTAAATCACCAACCTGCACGTCTGAAGATGAGCAAGCTGTAAAAGAGCTTGCAGACATTGCTGGTGACGACTATGAACAATACGGTAAAGACCTTTTGAAGGCAGGTACTAACACAGCTGATAAAACAGCAGACCAGCTGTTAAATGGCGATGCAAAGAACTTTCCGATGGGAGAGCATACGGTTCGTATCGGCCAGGTTAATGTCGTGGATGTTGATGAGGTGCTGGACCGAAAGGCAGAGCTTTTGGAGGAAATGGAAGCACAGAGTAAAGGCGAAGGCTACGACCTCTTTATCCTGATTGTAACAAATGTACTGGACAGTGATTCCGTTGCTGTGGTGTTTGGTAAGGATGCTGACCGTGCAGCTAAGGCTTTTGATAAAAAATTATCTGGAAGTACGATGCTGCTTGAAGGTGTCGTATCCAGAAAGAAACAGGTTGTTCCGCAACTAACTAAGGAACTGAGCTAATAAATGGTTAAAACCGCCGGACACCTCCAAAGTGTACCAACCCCCAAAAGTTAGAGGAAGAATCTAACTTTTGGGGGTCAGCACCAAGCGAGAGGGTGTCCGGCGGTTTTTTTCTATTCAGAATGTAAGATTATCTGGGACTGTAAGTGGCTTTATGTGCGGGGCTGATTCGCTTTTTTACTGAGCGTATCAATTGCAGCATGCCTGTTCCGCTGACGGTGGCAATAAAAGCAATGGCACCAAGTTTTCCTCCAGAGCCGTCAAACAGCGCAAAGGCAGCTATGAACAAGACGGCCGTCAGGGTTGTCAGGAAGAACATGTTTTTATAGGAGGTACATCTGCTGCAGGATACCATGCCGGTAAAGGTTGCACAAAATGCGGCTACAACCACCGTGTGTGCAGGGTCTGGATAGAGTAAGGCGAAAGTCAAACCAATCAGGGCCGAAGCCGATACTGCATCCATTTCAAATGCCCGTTGGAGAAAATAGGTAACCATGCCTGCAATGATGATAAAGATAAAGACAGGCAGATATAAGTCCTGAGCCAGCGGATCGACTGTCCGCAGGGGCGTTCTCATTATAAGAGAGGCTGAAAAGGTACCTGTGAAAGCCATGAATCCCAATTTTCCGCCGTATCCGGCAAAGAAAGGGAGGCTAATGACAAAGAGAATACTGGCTATCAAACTTGCAAGCAGAAGCGAAAAAGGATTGGAGAAAATCAGGCTACAGGCCATTCCAATAAAAGATCCGCAGTAAATGGCTGCTGCATAGGGTTTAAATTTCCAGGCCGCTAGCAAGCCCACCAGGCTGGAAGCCAGCACGCCGCCCAGGCCTGCGGCATGATTAAGAATAAAAGTAAGGTAAGTTCCCCCAGTCAAAGCCAGCATGGTGAACAGGTGCTGCCTGTTTTTTAAACGGTTTGTATCTGTCACAGTCTGTCGGGTCTCCGTCCATTCTCTATAAACCTGAATACATAGAAAGACACCGATAAAGGCAACCAGTATAATTAGCAGGGAGTGCAGCTGATTAATGTTGCCAGTGATCAGAGCCTGGATGATATGAATGGACACGACAGAGAAGAGCAGAAAACTAAGCATAGTGATCACTTTACTCGCTCCCTTTCGTGATTAAAGTCACAAGAATAGCGATGGAACTATTCTTGTTTTTATTGTAAACGGTTATTTTTACATGTTCATTGTATCACATAAAACCGATACAAAAAACATTATTTCTCCATATGTAGCCTTTTAATCAGCTGAAGCTGTATCTGCAAAAAAAAGCCCCCTAAATAGGGGGCTTGATCCGGGTTCTAATGTGAAAGGTGTGCTGATCAGCAGGAGATGAAACGTTCGGTGAAGGTACGCACATTTAAAGCAGCCATCTGCTGAGAAAAAGACCCCAGTCCCTGTTCGGTGAACCAGTCGAACCGGAGTGTTTCGCCATTGTAGAGGATGACTTCGTCTCCTACAGCTACTGTCTCATCGACTTCGACCAGCAAGTGACTCATCATCATCACACGGATCGGCCACTCTTTACCATTTATGATCACCGGAAACGCCTTCCGTCCGGGCATCAGGCCGTTACCATAGCCAATATCGCAGACAGCAAGGCGGGTGTCCTCCGAAGCCGTAAAGGCGGTAGAATAACCGGCATTTTCCCCTTTTTTAACATCAGAAAGCTCGATCACATTTGCGCTGACTTCTACGGTCTGCCGGGCATTTTTTTGGTCGATCCCATGGTAGTAAGGTCGGGATCCATAGAGAAAGACACCGCAGCGTATATGTGTATGCCGGTCGTGAAGGCCGTCCCGGGCATAGGATGCGCTGTTCTGCGCATGAATGCAGGAAAGCTTCGGCAGGTAATCGTTCAGATCGTCGAGCACCCTGTTCCAGTTTTCAACTTCACGAACGTAATGGGCGCTCTCAAAATCATCTGCATAACCAAAGTGTGTCCAGAGGCCGGTGACATTTATTTTGGAATCATCCAGTACGGCCTGCATATCTGAAGACGAGGTGAAACCGAGACGGTTCAAGTCGTTTTTAAAGACCAGGTGCACAGGGATGCCTTCCAGGTCCGCCCGGTACTTCCTGTAGTAGTCCAGGGATGGGATGGTGGCCGTGATCTGGTATTCTCTCAATTCATCAAAAGCTAGAGAAGGATCGAGCAGAAGCACAGTGATCGTGCCGTCCAGCTGTCTAAGTTCGATAGCTTCCTTCAAGTTTGTGGTTGTGAAAGAGCGGATTCCGGCTTTGTAAAAAGCTTCATACGTTTCTTTAAGTCCGAAATTATAGGCGTCATTTTTAACTACCGCTATGGTGGGCACCTTAGATTGAATGCTTTCTGCTTGCTTGGACAATAGTTTCTGGTTTTTGGTAATGACCGCCGTCATGATATCGCTCCTAACGTGTGCAGAATACTTTGATAAAAACGAATGCCTTTCTCAAGTATGCGTTCATCAAAATCGAATTCTGGGGTATGCAAGCCGTGAACATAGCCTTTTTCTTCATTACGGGCGCCTAAGAAGGCAAAGTGGGTAGATGCCACCGCCGAGTAGAAGGAAAAATCTTCTCCGAAAAGATAGGGTTCTCTGAGCAGTTCGAGTGACAGACCGGACCGTTCACAACTTTTTTCCACTGTTTCCATCAACGACTCATCATTGTATACAGCGGGGTAGCCCTTGGCTACGGTCAATTCGCTCTGGGTTCCAAATAGTGCGTCAGTTCCTTTAATAATACGGTCCATCTGTTTTTTGATGTGTTCCAGATCATCCGGCTCATAGGTCCGGATTGTCCCTTCAATACAGCCTTCTGAAGCTACAGTATTAATGGCTTCTCCCGCCCGCATATTACCGATATGCAGAATGTTCTGGTGCAGGCCATTAAGGAAAAAGTGCTGGACTTGAGACAGCTGAGTCGCCATCTGTGCAACAGCTCCCAAAGCGCTGCTGCCCTGATTTTTCTGGGCAACATGGGCAGAGCGTCCATTGACTTTTATGCGATATTCGGTTGCGCTAGCCATGATAAAGCCAGGGCGGGTAGCCAGTATCCCTTCAGGCACATCCGGGCCCATGTGCAGGCCATAAATACCCGACAAGTGATAGTCTTTAAAAGGGAAAGCATTGATTAGCGCATCTGCACCGGCATTGGATTCTTCAGAAGGCTGAAAGATCAGCAAGACATTCTTGTCCAGTCTCCCCGCAGACTGTTCTTCCTTGAGCCAGCCTGCAAAGGTCAGAAGCATGGAGGCATGCCCGTCGTGTCCGCAGGCATGCATGACGCCTGGATGCACCGAAATATGAGGACTGTCAGTTTCTTCCTGAATAGGCAGGCCATCGATATCGGCACGGAATCCAATGGTCTCTTTTGAGCTGTCTTTGCCCTCAAAGAAAACAAGGGTGGCTGTCTCAAGAGGAGCAAGGTAAGGAATCGCCAGCCTGTCCAGTTCCTGACGGATGTATGCCGTTGTCTTGAATTCCTGGAATGTCAGCTCCGGTATCTGGTGAAGCTGCCGTCGATGTCTCGTAGCGGTTTCGATTAGGTCCAAGGTGATGTCCTCCATAAATTAAGTGGTTAAAAAGAGTAATAGATATCTATATTATTTGTTCAGTTGTCTTAATGCACTAATAATGGCTACTTTATCAGATTCTACTTCATCGGTATTTTTGATTTTGCGTGCAGGCACTCCCGCCACGACCGTATTGGCTGGCACATCTTCCGTTACGATGGCACCGGCTGCGACAACAGAGCCTTTGCCGACTGTGACGCCCTCAAGAACGACTGCATTGGCACCAATCAAAACATCATCTTCGATGACGACTGGTTTAGCACTGGCTGGTTCAATGACACCAGACAGAACAGCTCCAGCACCAACGTGTACATTTTTACCGGTCGTGGCTCGACCGCCCAGGATAGCGCCCATGTCGATCATCGTTCCTTCTCCGACAATGGCTCCAATGTTGATGACAGCACCCATCATAATAACGGCATGGTCACCGATGGATGCGTGGTCTCGAATAAATGCTCCTGGCTCGATTCGGGCATTGACTTTGGATGTGTCAAGCAGTGGGATAGCAGAATTTCTACGATCCTGTTCTATGACTGAATCAGACAAGGCATCACTGTGTTCATTAAAGAAGGGCACCCAGTCGTTCAGATCGGCAAAAAGGGTATAGCTGCCGTTAGATCCGAAGACCTTAAAGGAGTCGGGGAAATCTTCCTTGTCGATGTCGGTATTGACATAAATCTTAAGGGGTGTTGTCTTTTCTGCATCACTGATATATTGGATAATTTCTTTAGCGCTGAATTCTTTCATTATTTACACTCCTAAATTGTTGTAGGTATAAAAACCATTGGATTTATCGGTCAGTTTACGGGCAACGTTCAAAGCACCGCTAGCGAAGATATCTTTGGATTGTGCGGTGTGTTTCACTGAAATCACTTCATCAATTCCGGCGAAGAGCACCTCGTGTTCTCCAACGATAGTTCCGCCTCTAATAGTAGAGATGCCAATATCTTCAGCTTTTCTTTTTTCTGAAAGCTGGCTGCGGTCGTAAACTTCTTTGGCATTTGGCCGGGCGCTCGACTTGACGGCATCGAGCAGTTTGATCAGAGTACCGCTTGGGGCATCGATTTTCTGATTATGATGTTTTTCGATCATTTCAATGTCATAGTTATCCATCAGTGGAGTGATATACTCCAGGAGCTGGGTGACGATATGGACCCCATAACTCATGTTGGCCGAGAAAAACACAGGGGCGTGTTCTGCTTTTTTGTGCATTAAATCCATTAGCAGATCTTTCTCGCCAGTTGTCGCGATGACCATGGGCAGGGTGACGTCAGACTCGAGCATGGCCTGTGTCAGCTTGGGATGGGAAAAGTCAATGATGCAGTCGGCCTCTGGGAGCTTGTCATCAAAGACCGTATACTGGTCATACGGACAACGGTCATCTATGGAAGGCGTAACAACGGCGACAATATCATGTCCTCCGTCTTCCGCCAAAGCCGCTACCCGTCTGTTCATGGCACCGTAGCCAGTCAGGATCAACTTCATCTTATCCGTCCTTTCTGACGCTGTCGAAGAGAGCGGTCAGCTGAGTTACTGAGTCTGCTTCGAGCGGAACTAGAGGCAAGCGAAGATCATAGGCGCCATAACCCAGGTGAGAGACTAGAGCTTTGATCGGCACCGGGTTAACGTCTACGCCTAGAGCATCGACCAGTGGAAATAGCTTCTGATGAACAGCTTGAGCTTTTTGAGGGTCACGACCGGCTGCTTCGTACATCTCCTGATAGTCTGAAGGCAAGGCATTAGCCAGGACTGAAATGATTCCGTGTCCGCCCTGGGCAAAATAAGGAAGAGCCAAGTCATCATTGCCGCTGTAAAAGGCGAAGGAATCATCGACTACCGCCTGCAGACGGCTGAAATGGGCAAAGTCACCAGTCGCATCCTTAAGAGCCTGAATATTTTCATGCTGAGCCAGTTTTTTCAAAGTTTCCGGCTCGATTGTCATTCCTGTGCGGGAAGGTACATCATAGAGCATGACAGGTATGCTGACTGCATCCGCGATAGCTGTAAAGTGGGCAATCAGACCTTTCTGACTGGTTTTATTGTAGTAAGGGGTAATGACAAGCAGGCCGTCCACACCGAGCGCCTCGGCTTCTTTTGAAGCCGCGATAGCCTGGGCGGTATTGTTGGACCCTGTACCGGCAATGACCGGGATGTCCCCGTCAGCGACACCCAGAGCTACCCGCAAGCAGCCATTTTTCTCTTCGGATGAAAGGGTAGAACCTTCTCCAGTTGTTCCGTTAATGACAAAACCCTGGATACGATTTTCTTTTAGAAATTTCAAATGAGAGCGGAGTGCATCGTAATCGACACTGCCGTTTTTGAATGGAGTGGTGACAGCGGCTGCTGCACCGGTAAACAAGTGTGACATGTCAGTCTTCCTTTCCGTTAATGAGTTGGATCAGTATCTGCACCGCATTCCAGGCGGCCCCTTTTAGTATGTTGTCGCTGACAGACCAGATATGATAAGTTTTTGGCAGACTCGGGTCCTTCCGGATGCGGCCGATAAAGACATCTTTTTTATGCGCGGCATCCAAAGGAGTCGGATAGAGAGCCGACTCTGGATCGTCCATCAGCACGATCGACGGAAAATCAGACAGGGCCTCTTTTAAAGCATCCACGCTGACATCCGTTTTTAATGTGACGTTCATGGCCACGGCATGTGAATGGGGGACCGGTACGCGTACGCAGGTCGCCGTCACGTCCAGTTCGGGATCATTCAGTATTTTCTGCGTTTCCTTAATCATCTTTTGTTCTTCTTTAGTGTACCCGTCTTCCATAAAGACATCAATTTGAGGGATGACATTATGGTAGATCGGCTGGTCATAATTTTCAGGCGCTTCGCCTTTCTCTCCGCGGTCCAGGTCTTCGATACCTTTCCAGCCGGAACCGGACACGGACTGATAGGTCGTATAGGCTACGCGGCTGAGACCGAAGCGATCAGCGAGCGGCTTAAGCGGTACAACTGACTGAATAGTTGAGCAATTCGGATTAGCGATGATGCGGCGCTTTAAAGACGGTTTGTTGACTTCCGGCACAATCAAGTCGATGGCCGGATCCATACGCCAGGCACTAGAATTATCGATGACTACGGCTCCGGTTTTTTCAAAGAGTGGAGCATAGGTCAGACTGATATCGCCTCCCGCAGACATGAGGACATAATCGAATCGGCTGCTCAAAGCCGCTTCTTCAGTCAGTTCTTCGACGGTATAGGTACTGCCCTGAAAAGTGACTTCTTTTCCTGCAGAACGGGCAGAAGAGTAGAGGGTTAAAGAGTCAAAGGGTATGGTTTCTTCATCAAGGAGCTGCAGCATCGTCTGTCCGACGAGGCCGGTAGCTCCAACAAGAGCAATGGATAGCATGTAGACGTTCCTTTCTTGTTGAGGGTAGAGAGTTTTATCTGTTTGTTTTAGATGTTGTCTGTTTGAGGTAGACGCTTTTGGACTGTCTTTTGTTTGACTGAACCTTTGCCTTACAAGCCGAATGTCCGACAAAGAATACGTGTGGCTTTTTCGCCGTTGGCCCCATCAACGACATAAGACACGCTAATTTCAGAAGTCGTGACCTGATAAAAGGGGATGTCTGATTCAATCAAAGTCTTGAATATTTTCGATGCGATCCCGGTCATGTCCCGCATACCTGCACCGATGACAGACACTTTGCAGTAGGTTGTGTTTATTTTGACATACAAGTTGGGGTAGTCAGCTTTTAGAGCGGCAAACAGGTCGTTTAGCTCCCGCTCCTCAGATTCTTTAAACGTAAAGGACAGCTGCAGACCTTCTTGATTTTGTATCTGAGAAATCATGTCAATATTGATTTCTGCTTCTTCCAGTTTGATAAACAGCTGATGCAAGAATGAAGAACTTTCATGTGGATAGGTAATTGTCACGTGGGCCATCTCCTTATCCAGAGCTACCCCCGTTACAGCTTTGCGTTCCAGTATCTGATCATTTGGCACGATCCATGTTCCTTTCTCCATTGATAATGTCTTACCTAAATATAACGGAATTCCGTGATTGTTTGCCAGTTCGACACTCCGGGTTTCTAGAACCCCGGCCCCAAGTGCCGACATTTCCATCATTTCTTCAAATGAAATCGTGTCCCAGCGTCTGGCTTCAGGATAGACTCTAGGATCTGTAGAAAACACTCCGGTGACATCCGTATAGATTTCGCATGGACAATCCAGGGCGGCAGCGATGGCTACGGCTGTTGTATCTGATCCTCCGCGTCCAAGGGTAGTCAGCTCTCCGTCCTTGTTGAATCCCTGAAATCCCGCAACAATCAATATGTCTTGCTCTTCAAAAAGCTGATGCAGCAGATCGGACTTGATTGAGCTGATCTTGCTTTTTAAATGCCGCCCGATGGTTTCAATTCCGGCCTGATAGCCGGTCAGGGGTTTGGCGCTGACTTTCAAGTCATTAAGAGCCAGTGACAGAAAAGAGATGGTCTGTTGTTCTCCTGTAGTCAGCAGCATTGCCAAATCCTTGTCATTCGGTGTACTGGTCAGTTCATTGACTGACTTAAGCAGGTCATCCGTTGTTTTTCCCATCGCAGAGACAACAACGACGAGCTGTTCGTTTTTTTGCACGCGTTCTTTGAGGTAGTGGGCAATATTTTTGATTTTCTGGAAGTCAGCAACGCTGGAACCGCCAAATTTCAGTACACTTCTTTTCATAGCTACTCCTTTACAATAAGCTTACCAGAAGGCTGTGCGCGACTATTTGAATATACAAAAAAAACAAATCGGCTGCACCGACTTGTTTTAAAAAGTATCACAAACAAGTGGAAGCACTCCGTCAAGCAAAAGCTACACGGCAGTCTGCATATTGTTCATATGCAGCCCAACAATTCACTCCCATGTAAAAAGTGAACCATTTCGGCAAATTTCCCTTTCCCTATGCCGACTTACAGGTCGTGTTGCAATAGGTACTGATGATTTTTGCGCCTCATCCAGTAATTATTCATTTATTTTTCATTTTCAATAGTAACAAGTAAAAAGGAAAAAGTAAAGCAAGGATCAGTAATTTATTGTCAAAGCAGCTGTTTTTTGAAAATAGGAGATATTCAGGTTGCTGATGGAGGCAAAAAAGCAACAAGTGGGTTAATCATCAGATCGAGGACATGCATTATTTTGCATAGCAACGGCAAGTACATACCTGAAGTTTTGAAGTCTAGATAGACGAAACAGCGAGCCTGTCGGTTGAGATACAGACTGCTTGCTGAAGCGAGAGCGGCTGGTCTTGAGTGTTTCGAAAAAATGCAGCGTGCTGTTCATTTTACGACAGGCTATATCCAAAACAATGCAGAAAAAGGCAGACTCAACTGGATCAGCCTTGAACGCCAAGAGGGAACTATCCGCTTTTACTTTGTTGAGGAGGACATCATTATAGATAAGGATCACTACAGAACTCTTCTTGAAACAGATAAAGATATCAGGAACGAATTGGTGTATAAGGTAGAGCAGTTGCAAGAAAGCTACAGCATGGATGACGTGAACTGACTCCGCTGCTTGTTGATGAAGATCAGGCTATCGGGTGAAATATTTGTCAAGAGCGGTCCCGCTGCTTGAAGTAGAAAATGAAAAATAAACTAAACTATACCAAAGCACCGTTAAGCACGGAATTCCTTGTGCTTGACGGTGCTTTGTTTCAATAGTTTCGTCTATCACATGACCGCAAATAGTGTAAAAGCAAAAGCAGTGACTACTCTGCCTAACTCCGTTCTCGACTAAAGCGATTACCGAACGATAGACAGTCGTTTTGTCTTCAGTTTAATGTCAGTAAAGCTTGGCTGACAGGGGGCTGTTCAGAGACGAGTGGAATCTAGTTTGTAATGATGCACACAGGGAGTAAAAAAGCACCCTTGAGAGCTGGCTGCTCTATTTGATAAACAAGGGCCTCGATGTTAATTATGTGAGAACACCTCATATAGTACTCATCATTTTTTTATGATTAATAAAAAGTGTTTAAAATTTGTTGATTATTCAACTTTTCACAAAAAGTAAGGATGATTATGCGCAAAAGATGATTCTAATGCAAAAAATACGGTTAAAAAAGCTCAACAGCAATATAGAAAAGGCTTACATTTTTTATGGTGAAGTGCTATTATTAAGCCAAATAAAACACACAAAGGAGGAAGAAGTATGAAAAGTCTGGTTACAGTAGAAAAATTGAAGATCGAGGAAGGACGTCTAAACGAACAGAATAAACCAATTCATGTGTTTTCTGAAATTGGCGAACTGAAAACGGTTCTGCTCAAGCGGCCTGGTAAGGAAATTGAAAATTTGACTCCTGAGATCATGGAGCGGTTGCTGTTCGATGATATCCCTCATCTGCCGGTCATTCAGAAAGAGCATGATGCCTTTGCAGCAGCCTTAAGAGACAACGGGGTTGAAGTCGTTTACCTGGAACAGCTGACCGCCGAAGCGATTGATGCATCAGATATTAGGGATGATTTTTTGAATCGGATGCTGAAAGAATCGGATATCCAGTCGAAAACGGTCTATAAAGCACTCAAGGCCTACCTTTCAGCGATGAGTACACTGGATATGGTGGAGACCATCATGGCTGGAGTCAGAAAGACAGACATCGAAGTCGAGTCGGACTATCTGGCTGATATCGTCGACAATAATCAGTACCCCTTTTATATGGATCCCATGCCGAACCTGTACTTTACGCGCGACCCCGGAGCAGCGATGGGGAATGGTTTAACGATTAACAACATGAAGTACGAAGCCCGCAAGCGGGAATCTCTCTTTATTGAAACGATCATCCGGCATCATCCCCGTTTCAGGGACAGCGGTGTGGATGTCTGGCGCGACCGTAATGAAACGACCTGCATTGAAGGCGGGGATGAACTGGTTCTGAACGAAAAGGTACTGGCGATCGGTATTTCCCAGCGGACCGAACCTAAAGCGATTGAAGCTCTGGCGAAGCAGCTGTTTGAAAAGCACAGTTCTTTTGATACGGTACTGGCTATCAAGATACCGAATGTGCGGGCGATGATGCATTTGGATACGGTCTTTACCATGATTGACCACAATAAGTTTACGATCCATCCGGGCATCTTGAAGCTCGATGGCTCTATCGACACTTATATCCTGGAAAAAGCACCCGGAAACTCAAAGATCAGCATCAGACACGAGACAGACATTCAGAAAGTGCTGAAAGAGGCTTTAAATGTCAGTGACTTGAACCTGATCCAGTGCGGAGGTGGAGACGCCATTGCTGCGCCACGTGAGCAGTGGAACGACGGGTCCAATACACTGGCAATTGCGCCGGGTGTCGTTGTGACTTACGACCGTAACTATGTATCCAATCAGCTCTTAAGAGACCAGGGCGTCAAAGTGATTGAGATTGCTTCCAGTGAACTCTCAAGAGGACGCGGTGGCCCTCGTTGCATGAGCATGCCACTGATCAGAAAAGATGTCAAAAAGGATTCAGCTGAGTAAGATGCACTTACTAAGTTTTACACACACAAATTAGGAGGAAATCAGATGCAAAATGTATTTCAAGGACGCAGTCTACTGGCAGAAAAGGACTTTACCAAGGAAGAACTGATGTACTTTATCGATTTTTCCGCTCATCTGAAAGATATGAAGAAAAAAGGTATTCCTCACCGTTATCTGGAAGGCAAAAATATTGCACTCCTCTTTGAAAAAGCATCAACACGGACGCGTTCCGCCTTTACTGTGGCTGCCATCGATCTGGGCGCGCATCCGGAATACCTGGGCAAGGACGACATCCAGATCGGTAAAAAGGAATCGGTGGAAGATACTGCAAAAGTGCTAGGAGGCATGTTTGATGGGATTGAATTCCGCGGATTCAAGCAGGAAAATGTGGAACTGCTGGCCAAGTACTCGGGGGTGCCGGTATGGAATGGTCTGACGGATGAGTGGCATCCAACTCAGATGATTGCGGACTACCTGACACTGAAGGAGAATTTCGGCACTCTCGAAAACCTGACACTGGCTTATGTTGGTGACGGGCGCAATAATGTGGCGAACAGCCTCTTAGTTACTGGAGCGATATTAGGAGTGAATGTCCGTATCGTCTCCCCTGAGTCGCTGTTCCCTGACCAGGAACTGATCGACTTGGCAAGAGAGTTTGGGAACGGATCGGGTGCTGAGATTCTGATTACTGCTGATGTAAATGAAGGCGTCAAGGGAGCTGATGCGCTGTATACAGATGTCTGGGTATCCATGGGTGAAGAAGACAAGTTCGCCGAGCGGGTCAATCTTCTCAAACCTTACCAGATCAATATGAAGATGATGAAGGCTACAGGCAAGGACGAGACCATCCTGCTTCACTGCCTGCCAGCTTTTCACGATACCGAAACAGAATACGGTAAAATGGTGAAGGAAAACTTTGGTGAAGTGGAGATGGAAGTGACAGACGAAGTGTTCCGAAGCAAGCATGCCCGTCAGTTTGACCAGGCTGAAAACCGCATGCATTCAATCAAAGCCATTATGGCCGCTACTCTAGGTAATCTATTTATTCCGCGTGTCTGAAAGGTGAAGGGATGGCTGGACCGTCAGCCTTCCCCTCTCTTATTCACTTTAATTATTTTCCCTAATACAAGTCAGGAAAGAGAGTGATCATATTGAGCAAACGTAAAGTGGTTATTGCTTTAGGCGGTAATGCTATTTTGACGACGGATTCATCCGCAAAAGCCCAGCAAGAGGCCCTGCAGCAGACGGCAGATTATCTTGTGCGCTTTGTTGAAAACGGAGACGCCATTGCCATTTCTCACGGCAACGGGCCACAGGTAGGCAATCTGCTGCTTCAGCAAGAAGCGGCCAACAGTTCAAAAAACCCGGCTATGCCTCTGGATACCTGCGTTGCCATGACCCAGGGCAGCATCGGCTACTGGATGCAGTCAGCCTTGTCCAAAGCTTTGCAAGAAAAGGGTCTCAATCAGTCTACTGCTTCGGTTGTTACCCAGGTAGTCGTCTCTGAAGACGATCCGGCTTTTGAAGAGCCGACTAAGCCTGTCGGACCTTTCTTGAGCGAAGAAGAAGCACGCAGACAGATGCAGGAGACCGAGACACTATTCATTGAAGACGCCGGTCGCGGCTGGAGAAAAGTGGTCCCTTCGCCCCGTCCCGTTGCGATTCGCGAAGAAAAAGTGATCCGACTGATGATGGACCATGACATGATTCCGATTACTGTAGGGGGTGGAGGTATTCCGGTCATCAAGAGGGAGGGGGACTACATTGGAGTCGAAGCTGTGATCGATAAAGACTTTGCTTCCGAGACCCTGGCTGCCTCTTTGGGGGCTGATCTGCTGGTGATTCTGACAGGTGTTGACCATGTGATGGTTAACTACAAGCAGGAAGATGAAGTCAAGCTAGAGGGTGTGTCCGTAGAAGAGATGAAGGCTTATATCACAGAAGAGCAATTCGCAGCCGGCAGCATGCTTCCCAAAGTCGAAGCGGCTATCCGATTTGTCGAACAGAGACCGTCGGGTAAGGCGATCATCACATCCTTGGAAAATATTGAAGCGGCTCTGAAAGAAAACGGCGGGACGATTATAACCAGTGAACGGCAGCTGATTCAAAGCTGAAGGCAGTTCATCAGAAAAAAAGCAATTAGGAGGGATTAAATTGGCTCAGAACAAATTTAAAGAGAAACTTTTATCCATGCCGTCATCATTTACAATCTTATTCATTATCATTATTATCATGGCTATTCTAACCTGGTTTATACCAGCAGGCAGCTATGAAGTCGACGAGGCGGGAAATATTATTGCGGGCACCTTCGCCTATGCTGAACAGCAGCCTCAGGGCCTATGGGATATCTTTATGGCTCCGGTCAAAGGGATGCTAGGAACGGATGGGACTCCCGGAGCAATTGAAGTGTCTTTGTTCATTCTCGTAGTCGGCGGATTTTTAGGTGTCGTAGGGAAAACGGGAGCGCTAGATACAGCGATTGCTCAGGTAGTCCATGCCAATAAGGGTCGGGAAAAAATGCTGATTCCGATCCTGATGTTCATTTTCGCCCTGGGAGGTACCACTTACGGAATGGCTGAAGAGACACTGGCGTTTTATCCCTTAATTATCCCCGTCATGATTGCCGTCGGTTTTGACTCCCTGGTCGCCGTATCTGTAATTATGCTGGGGGCGGGGGTCGGCGTACTGGCTTCAACAGTCAATCCGTTCGCTACCGGCGTAGCGTCGCAGGCTGTTGGGATCAGTCCGGGTGAAGGAATCGGTCTGCGCCTAGTCTTCTTCGTAGTCATGTATCTGATTGCTACACTTTACGTCTACCGCTATGCGACAAAAGTGCAGAATGATCCACAGGCTTCAATCGTTGCGGCAGACTACGAAACCAATAAGGCCAAATTCAAGACTAAAGCGACCGATACGAAAATGAATGGCAGGCAGAAAGTCGTGATTGTCCTGTTCGGTATCACCTTCCTGCTCATGGTCATCGGTCTGGTTCCCTGGACAATGCTGAACGAAAACTGGACCTTGTTTGAAACGATCAATGACGGGTTAATGGGACTGCCGGTGATTGGCACCCTGGTAGGGCAGCAGATGGTTCCTTTAGGTGACTGGTATTTCGTGGAGATCACCATGCTCTTCTTTGCAATGGCCGTGATCATTGGCATGTTTTACCGTCTGCCCGAAAAAGAGATCGTCACCGGCTTTGTTGACGGCGCTAAGGATCTACTCAGCGTTGCCTTAATCGTAGCGGTTGCCCGAGGAATACAGGTCATCATGAATGAAGGCATGATCACTGCAACCATACTCAACTTCGGTGAAAGAGGACTGTCCGACTTTTCACCGGTATTCTTTTCCGTTTTAACGTATATCTTTTATATTCCGCTGTCCTTCCTCATTCCCTCAACATCCGGACTTGCAGCAGCCACTATGGGGATCATGGGTCCTCTAGGGACATTTGTCGGTGTCTCACAGGATATCGTGGTCACTGCCTTCCAGTCAGCCAGCGGGATTGTCAACCTCATCACTCCAACGTCCGGTGTAGTCATGGGAGCTCTCGCTATTGCCGGTGTGGAACTGACGACCTGGTGGAAGTATGTCGCCAAACTCATTGGGATCATCTTTATCGTTTCATGTGTCCTTATGGCGCTGGGGGTATTAATCTTTTAAAGAAAAACTAAGCAGTCTGCAATCAAAGCCACGAATGCGTCTTGCATCCGTGGCTTTTTGCTGCTCAGGGTACTCTTTATGATTGATTTTGAATGTTTTTGGATGAAAGTGATTGATTTTTGGAGTTCGTAGTGTTATTATTCTAGATAAGAGGTGATGTAAATGCTTACAGAGGAAAGACATCGCTATATACTTGATCTTCTGGAAGAGAAGGATACGGTGAGCGTCCAGGAAATAACGGAAAAGCTGAACCATTCAGAATCCACAGTCAGACGTGATTTAACACAGCTGGAGAGTCAGCAGAAGCTGGTGCGGGTCCACGGGGGAGCCAAGAAAAGAAGACGGCCGAGTGAAGAAGCATCCATGGAAGAGAAAACAGTCAAATTCAGTCATTCAAAAGACAGAATCGCTCAATTTGCTGCTTCCTTAGTGGAAGACAATGATGTCATTTATGTAGATGCCGGATCCACGACTTTTGCTATGATCCCTTATTTGAAAGACCGGCCGGTAACAGTCGTGACCAATGGGGTCCCGCATGCGTCACTGCTGGCCGATCTTCATATAGAAACGATTTTATTGGGCGGAAAAATCAAGCAGCGGACAAAAGCCATCATCGGTCCTCTCACAGAACAGTCTCTGAGTCGGATGTACTTTACCAAGGCTTTTATGGGCATGAATGGAATTAGCGTAGAGTACGGATTGACCACACCGGATGTGGAAGAAGCTTCAGTTAAGGAAAGAGCAATCAGACAGGCCAATGAACCTTATATTTTAGCGGATAGCTCGAAATTTGGTGAAGTAGATTTTGTTAAAGTAGCGGATGTAGAAGACTGTGTGCTCATTACTGACCATCTGCCGCAGTCAAGCAGAAAATTAACAGACATAACGAAAGTGATAGAGGTGCAAGCATGATATATACCGTAACACTCAATCCATCTATAGACTACGTGGTCTATCCAGATGAGCCGATCCAACTAGGTCAACTTAACCGGATCAGCAAACATCACAAGTATCCTGGAGGAAAAGGCATCAACGTCTCCCGAATCTTAAGTGAACTGGCCATCGAATCGACAGCTTTAGGCTTTGTCGGGGGCTTTACCGGAGATTTTCTAAAGCAGCAGCTCCAAGACCGGGCCGTTTCGACGGCATTTGTAGAAGTTGAGGAAGACACGCGCATCAACGTCAAAATCAAAGGAGAGTCAGAAACCGAAATAAACGGCGCCGGCCCTCACATCACCCCTGAGAAGCAAGCCGAGCTGGTTTCCAAATTCCGGCAGCTGAAGCAGGGAGATATCGTTGTCCTGGCCGGCAGCAAGCCGAGCGGGCTGCCGGGGGACTTTTACCAGCAGCTGATCCGACTCATCACAGAAAAGGGAGCTTCCTTTATTATCGATACCACCGGTGATGAGCTGATGCAGTCATTAGAACACCAGCCTTTTTTGATTAAGCCCAACAGGGATGAACTGGAAGAACTTTATGAGACCGTTATTGACTCGAAAGAAGCAGTTGTCCAATACGGCAGGGATCTACTCAACAAGGGTGCCCGGCATGTAATCGTCTCCATGGGCAAGGACGGGGCCATGCTGTTTACCCATGAGGGGATTTACCACGGCAGTGCCAAGCCAGGCAGACTCGTCAACTCGGTAGGAGCTGGCGATTCCATGGTGGCTGGCTTTACCGGTACATTTGAACAGACCAAGGACATCAAAGAAGCCTTCCGATACAGCCTCGCCTGCGGATCAGCGACAGCCTTCAGCGAAGACCTGGCTGTCAAAGAAGACATTGAAAAAGTACTGCAAACCATCACAATCAAACAATGGGAGGAATAAACATGCGTATCAACGATATATTGAGAAAAGATTTGATGATCATGGATCTTCAGGCGACCACTAAGGAAGCTGTAATCGATGAAATGATCCAGAAACTGGCACACCAGGACGTAATCAGCGATGCAGATACCTTTAAGTCAGGCATCATGAACAGGGAAGCACAGACATCAACAGGACTTGGAAACGGCATAGCCATGCCTCACTCCAAAAACAAGGCAGTAAAAAATCCGGCGGTTCTGTTTGCCAAATCGAATAAAGGCGTAGACTACCAGGCTTTGGATGACCAGCCGGTCGAACTGTTCTTCATGATTGCAGCACCTGAGGGAGGCAACGATCTGCATCTGCAGGTACTGGCTTCTCTATCCAGAAAACTGGTGGATGACGAGCTGGTGGACCGGTTAAAGCAAGTCCAGTCTGCAAAAGAAGTCCAGGCAATCTTTGAAGAAGAGGAAGAACCGGAAGAAGTTCAGGTAAGGGAAGAGGCAGCAGGTACAAGTGGAGACAAGAAGTTTGTTGTGGCCGTTACGGCATGTCCGACAGGTATTGCCCACACGTATATGGCTGAAGATTCCCTCAAGAAAAAAGCTGCTCAGATGGGTGTTGACATTCGCGTAGAAACAAACGGCACGGACGGAGCAAAAAATGTTCTGACCAAGGACGAAATCAGACGGGCTGACGGGGTCATTGTTGCTGCAGACAAGAAAGTGGACATGAACCGCTTTGACGGCAAACCTGTACTGCAAAGACCGGTAGCTGACGGAATCAAAAAAGCTGAAGAATTGATTAACCTTGCTGCTTCAGGCTCGGCTTCTATATTTAAAGCAGACGGTCATGCAGCGGATTCAACGGAAGACAGCGAACCGAAGAGCTTATGGCAGTCAGTCTACAAGGACCTGATGAATGGTGTATCTCACATGCTGCCGTTCGTAGTCGGCGGCGGTATCCTGCTGGCTCTGTCCTTCCTGTTTGAAGCCCAGCTGGGTGAAGAGAGTGTCTTGTTTACTTCTCTCAACACAATCGGCGGATCGGCTTTCCAGTTCCTGATTCCGATCCTGGCTGGTTATATAGCCTACAGCATCGCTGACCGTCCAGGTCTGCTGCCTGGTATGGCAGGGGGATTCCTGGCTGTACAAAGTGACGCCGGTTTTCTGGGTGGACTGGTAGCCGGTTTTGTGGCCGGTTACGTGATGAACCTTATCAAGAAACTGCTGAAAAACATGCCGAAATCTCTGGAAGGACTCAAGGCGATCCTTCTGTATCCATTCCTGGGACTGCTGGCTGTTGGGTTGCTAATGTACTTCCTGGTCGGTCCCTTCTTTGCTGTCATCAACAACGGCATGATTAGTTTCCTTGAAAACCTGGGAACAGGAAACGCGGTTATCCTAGGCGCAGTCTTAGGTGGCATGATGGCGGTCGACATGGGCGGACCTGTCAACAAGGCAGCATATGCCTTCTCAATTGGTATCTTCGGAGATACGGGGGATGGAAGTCTGATGGCTGCTGTTATGGTCGGTGGAATGATCCCGCCATTGGCAATCGCATTCTCTACTTTCCTCTTTAGAAACAAGTTCACCAAACTGGAGCAGCAGTCAGGAATTTCCAACCTGGCCATGGGTATTTCTTTTATTACTGAAGGAGCCATACCATTTGCAGCAACAGATCCACTGAGAGTCATCGGTTCGTCAGTTCTTGGCTCAGCTATTGGTGGCGGACTGACTCAGCTCTGGAATGTAGCCATTCCTGCTCCTCACGGCGGTCTGTTCGTAGTCGGGATTGGAACCAACCCATGGTTCTTCGTTGCGGCGCTGCTGATCGGTTCCCTGATCACCGCAGTTATTATGGGATTGTGGAAGCCGGTTGTTGACCAGCAAGCCAGCGGTTTAGAAGCTGCTGATTTAAGCTGATTGAGCAACGTAGAAAACAATTAAATTAATGAATGAGATAGACCGACACTAAAGTAAACAGTGTCGGTCTTTTGTATTTGCGTAAGTAAGGGAAGAGAACACTACGAGGTTACAGGATGGGTTCTGTTTTTCTTGTAAAATACTGTCTTTTTAAAATTTTTACGCTTACAAAATGATAGCGAGTGCTAAATTCACGAGTAGAGAACGCATGTTCAGGTTAACGTTTGAACTTATCGATACTAAACCCGCTTGTTTAATGCATACTTGTAATTATCCGTTGAGGATTTATGGAGATCATAGCATTGATAAGGCCTGTTGAGACAGTTCTAGTTAAAGAACAGGGATGTCTCAACTCTCTGTTTAAGGCTACAAGCGAGCCTTAAATATTTTAAATTAAGCTGCAAGTAAAGGAAACAGAGAACAGTCAAAAACGATTCAAGACATTCATAAGAATTAATACGGCATACAGTATGAAGCATAGATAAATGACGGACTGACGGGCAAGTAAAAACCTATAGATGGATCAGTCAGAGTTAATCAGTCAATAGACAGTAGAATCAGCTGATGAAAGCTATATATGAGATTTAGTCAGATCAGAGCCAACTCATACACAGTTAGACAATACATAGAAATTGACAGCCAGCTGAAAAAATGAAAGATCGTCCTTAAACATATTGAAATCAACAGATAAAGCAAGAGCTGCTAAAATATCTAACTTAAAGGATAAATGCAGGCAATAAAGACAGTTAAACCAGTAATGATATGAAAAACATCCTGTTTGAATTGAAATCAATTCAATTTTTAAAGAGAGGGCTATAATTTACTAATCATCTACTTGGTATAATATATATTATGTAAACTAAAATAAATAAAAAGCAGTCTTCTCTAAGGTCTATACGTCTATTAATAAAATCCCCTATTTATTGCCTCAATTTTCTATTATTATCATAGATCCTAAAAAAATCTTATGATTATCAGTAAAATAAATGATTGGCTTTATCTGTGTTGCTTTCAGCGCACTTTACAGACTATCCAGCTGAGTCAATATACCTGCTTCCGCATTATATGGTCCGGTCATGAATGTTTTTGGAGATTTGCCCTGTATCTATTCAGCAAATCGGACAACAGAAATCTTTAAATATCGCTTATTCCATAATTTAATTAGCTTAAAGCGTTACGTGCATATCATGTCTTTTTGTACTTTAGATTTTGCTGTTCTGGTTAAAAATGCCATCCTTTAAGATGAAAATTAAATGTAAAGGCTGATTTAATGAATACCTGCTAACAATATGTTAAGGCTTGCTGTTAATAAGCTGAATCTCATTAGCGGCAAACCTTAACTTTTAAGTTGGGTCTATTTCCACATATTTCCACATATTTCCACAAATAAACCCATGAATTCACTTGAGTATAGTAAGATTCATACCATTAAACAAGCCTTTACAAGAACTCAACAGAAAAAAACAATAATTTGACGCTACACTGCACAATGATCCTGAACTCTTTAAATATAACTGATGTAGTCGTTTGATTGCCCGACTGAGGGACTTCTCTACTCCCCCCTCCTACCTCCCAGAAGAGGGGAAAGCGCAGACAATGAGAAAAATGAAAATAGATGATGAATTGAACGCGTGCTAAAAGTATCTTTAGAGGAATAATTCAGGCTTGCTATTCTTTAAATCATTGGTTTTGGCTATATCGGTCAAAAACAGCACTCATTTTTTCTTTTGGAAAGTATGGCCACAATTCTGGCAATACCATCTATCTTTACTTTTTTATCATAATGATCAAGTGTTAACAATAGATATGCAGTTGGCACTTATGAATGACAATTAGATGATTCTAGGGATTTTATATATATAATAAACGGATTAAAATAAATTTTAATGCTTATCAGTTAAATTAACTCAGTCTTGCTTAGGCCCGGGAAAATAATGAAATAATGTCATTAGACTGGTTTATCCAAAGAAATTGTTATATAATTCACATTAATACCAAGTAGAAAGGTGGTTGAATTATGCGCCCGGCCGTAGAGTCTATCCCCTGCGACAAGCTTCAGCGTGACGCCTTGACTGAATTTCTGAGGCAGCCCCCCTTCCCTAAAAAAAATAAGCCCTCCATTGCCATGTGGCAGAAAATTCGAAACGAGAAAAAAATTAAAAAGTTATTGACTAAGCTTATGGACGAGATGCAACCTCTAATGAATGAGATGAAGGCACGGGACACCCTTCCTCTTTCTGATGATCCGTCTGATCTGTACTTAAAGCAACAGGTCAAGGACCTGATTTCGAATACACTGATCGAAATCGATGATAAAAAGCTTTTGTTTGACGAGTCTTTTCTTGGCTACTTCATTGCTCAAGGATACTTGGACGTCGCGGAAGAGTTTATTTCCCGTGCCCGTCTGGAAGACAGCGGTTTAAACAAGGACGAACTTTTTCAGGCGCTCAGAAATGTCTGGATCATGAACAGCCTTCAGCTGATGTGGGATCTGCCTCTGGAACTGACAGATCCGATATATGCCTACAGCATGCTCTACCCTTATACTGACAACATTCTGGATGACCCAACCACAAGCTATCAGGAGAAGGAACAGTTCAACTACCGGCTCAGTCAGTCTCTGGCCGGAAGAAAAACCCGCTGTAAAACAGCCAGAGAATGCCGTATTTTTCAGCTGGTTTCTCAGATTCATCAGACCTATCCGCTGAAAACAGTCCCGCAAGTGACGGAAAGTATTCAGCTTATTCAAAAAGCCCAGATTCAAAGCTTGAAGCAGACCGGTGACCGGATTCTTTCCAAAGAAGAATGCCTGTCGGTCAGCTTCTTTAAAGGCGGAACTTCTGTTTTAGCTGATGCCTTTCTGATCAAGAGTGACCTGGACTATGAACAAATGCTCTTTGCCTATCAGTACGGTGCTTTTCTACAGCTACTGGATGATCTGCAGGACAAGGAAGCAGATGAAGAGATTGCATGCCAGACCCTGTTTTCCAGTATTTCAAAACAGGAACTGGCTGATCCTGAAATCATCAGCCTGATCGTTTATATCTACACGGTCAACGAAGCATCAGCAGATGATTCAGAAACAACCAGGTTAATGAAGAATGTAATCCGCCAGTGTACAATCATGATGATCATGGAAACTGTGGGCAGGCACCCCCAGGTTGTATCCCGTGACTTTTACAAACAACTGGAGGCTTGCTCGAAAGTCCGTCTGTCATTCTACAAAGAACTGCATGCGACCCTTAGTGCATTTGTTGAGTCTTCACCTTGGAGTGTCCACGAAGTATTAAAATCAGTTATTTTCGCTATCCTAATAATGTTCATGGTCATAATGCTGGCTTTACGTTACTAGAATAAAACCTCTCTTTAAATAGAGGGGTTTTTTGCGTAAAAAAAAAGACTCCCGGTTAAGGAAGTCTTTTAAAGATGTTATCGGATGGCAACGTTCACTACCCAAAAGTCTCCACCATTGTGTTCAAAGGTTTCGTATCCTCTTGCGTTAGCTTCAGCCATCACGCGCTCAAAGTCGGCTTGCAACACTTCCCAGTCAGGTGTAATACCGTCATCGGAACCAACCAACAGGTCAAATCCTGCTTCGTCGGATGACGTCACTTCAAATTCACCTTCCAAGTTTGCGTTCAGAAATGCTTTGAATGCTGCGATTGCGTCAGAATTATCTTCTACCACAGGCAAGGAACCACTGATTACAATAGTTAGTGTAACGTAGCCTTCGCCGGTAGCGTCTGTTTCATCTGCAAATCTGTATTCTTCGCCGTTTACATTTACTCCACGAGAGTGTGTGCCCTCGTCATCTGTCACCAACATAAACACTTCGCCGCCCTCTACGTATAAACCATATTGAGCAGAGTGTGTTGGGATAGAGAAAGCATAAGGATTTTGTCTTGTGTACCCTCCGCCTAAGTCGAAGTTAACCGTTGTACGTGCTGTTTCTTTGCTCATGACTTGTTCATCAGGAACACGATCTACAGGTGTTTCGGTTTTATCGTCTTCTGGTACAGCAGGAGCAAAGTTTCCTCCATCTTCTTTGTCAATGGAACCTTCATCTTTAACGTCTGCTGGTGCATCGTCTTTAGAATCCGTGTCCGCTTTGTCAGATGGTTTGTCTGCTGGAACGTTAGCGTTCACTTCTTCAGCAGGCGTTTCAGGCTGAGCTGGAGCAAAATTGCCACCATCTTCTACCTTGTCTGCCTCTTTAGAAGGTGTTGCCGGCTTAGCAGGTGTTGCGTCAGCACGATCCGCTTTAGAAGAGTGACCTTCTTTAACGCCACCGTTAACCAACTCATCATTTGCTACTCCACCTTTTTCACTCGCTTGAGGGGCTGTAACTGACTGGGCAGGCTGAGTGGCTTGTACGCCTTCAACATGATTATCAGTCGGTGTAACGTTATCGCCTTCTACTACGAATGAAGATTTTTGACCATTTTGTTCTGTAACCGTCACAACTTGGCCGTCAATCACTAATGTGTTTCCTGCATAAATCAGGTCACGGTTAGCGATGTTGTTGATTGAAACCAATGCATCTACAGATACACCACTGGCTTCGGAAATTGCCCAAAGTGTGTCGCCCCAAATAATGAGATAGTTGGCGCGGTCTTGGATGACAATTTGTTCTGGTGTACGGGCAACCCATGTTTCTGGTGTGTATTCTGCAGCACTTGCTTCTGTTGTGCTAAATGCTGATACTCCCAATGCGAGTGCGACAGTTGATACGATCATCCATTGCTTCCCTTTTACCATGTGCTTGCGTTCTACCTTTGACATTTTTTCTATTTTAATATTCAATTTGTAGTTCTCCTTTTTTATGTATTATCTCCATCCTAATTACTTACTTTTAGAAGGTATTTATCTATAATTAAAGTTATAATCGGATGCAAAATTATATTTTAACCAAAAAAAAAGCCTTTATAATAAAGATTGATAACCAAATGTTAAAATGTAAACAGATTTTTTTATTTGTTAAAATGATCATACTTCATTTAATAATTGCTGTCAATATATTATTTTGTAGACGCGTTGATTTTTTGTAATATATTTACTCAATAAATTGAAAAAGTTCTTTATCAAAAAAAGCTCACTGAAACCTAAAAAGAATAGAAATGAAATGCACCATGTCAAGTAGACAATGAAAAAACAAAAAAATTCTATGCGGCAAGCTGACACCGATATTCCATTGGTGTCAGCTTGTTTCTTGTTTCCTGAAACCGTTCGTAGTTGTAAAAATTCATATGCTGTTGAATGTCTTTCTCCAGTTCTTCGCAGGTAGAAAACTATTTCAATTTATATGATTCACATTTGAAGTGCCCGAAAAAGCTTTCCATAGGGCCGTTTTCGATGCATTTCCCTACACGTTGTTTAGTGTAAAACACACGCGTGACATACTACGAGTAATCCCGGCTTCCGTAGTGACCTAGCGGTAGTGTTTAGATGTGTATTGCGACCCTCGGTCGCTGTGAAGAAGAGAAGTTGCGCCTGAATTCCTTTCAATCGCTTCATTCAAGGTTTCCATGACAAGACCGTTGTTATTAAACTTCCGAACTTTATAGGCAGTAATAGACCCATCGTAAAGATCTTTAATAGCAATCAAATAGGCTTTCTGACCATCTCTGTAACGTAAATGAGTGATATTTGTGACCCATTTCTGATTGAGTTTGTCCGCTTTGAACTCTCGATTTAACACATTTTCTTCTTTATTGACATAGCTAGTTTTGGTAGAGTAGCCATTGGAACGACGGATATGGGATTTTAACCCCATTTGAACCATTAGACGACGAATCACTTTCTTGTCGTGTTGTTTTTCCTTTGAGCCACGGTTCAAGGTAATCGTTATGCGACGATAACCAAATAGTCCCTTGTAATGATAGAAACTTTCTTTTGCAGGCTTCTTTAATTGTCGAGCCTCTGGTTCTCGTTCGCTCGGTGTATGGTTCAGCCATTTATAGTAACCTGAACGCGATACATCTAATACACTGCATAACGATTGAATAGAAACGCTAGTTTCTTGATGGTATTCAAAAATAGCTTGGAACTCACAAAAACATGAGCCTATCCGCGTTGATTCCTACTTTCGATATCTTTCATCTTTTTTATCAAGCCATTTTCCGCTTCTAAATATTGATTTCTCTGCTGTAGTTTCTTCACTTCCAGCCGTAGCTTTTCCTATCCTGTGAGGTTTTCCTTGGATTCCAATGATTGACCACGTCGGTCTTTCAGAGCTTCTGGTCCACCTTCTACGTACTTGCGTACCCACTGATAGACTTGTTGGTAAGACACATTGTACTCTCTCTCCGCGTTCCACTAGCATAAAGCTTTATCCAGCTACGTAAAAACTGAAAAGGTAGAAATATTGAATTTGGCGCAAGTAGCTACTAAACCCAATGGGTTACTTAAATAATACTCAAACTGTTGAGTATTCAATTCATCTGAATACTGTTTTCAACCTGTGGATTCTTTTAACCCATCGACTCCGTCGTTTTGATACTTGTTTATCCATTTTTTTAATGTGGTTCTATTTAAAAGGTGTAGCTAAGATACACTGTGAATAGACTCTTTATTTTATAGCACCTTTTCCACTACTTCGATTCGCTCCGTTAATGTATGATCTGATGTTCTTTTAGACATGGTAAAAACTCCCTTTATAGTGTCAGAGAATTTTTTTATTTCTCTGTCTACTATAGAGGGAGCATATTAGAATTCAGGATGCTTTTACTCATATTCAATCATTAGACTAGCGAACTGTTTAATCATCTTTTCAACTTAAGTGTCAAATTTGCTGCAAGTGCAGCCCCGCTAGTTCCCATCAGGACGATAGCTCATACAGGAACAGCAGCTCTTTCAAACTAGGATCGGATTTGCATTTTAGTCTTGCCGGACTCTGACCCTTCTTCCGGCGGTGCGCTTACTTTGTCCAGCTCCATGGCAAAAGCTTGAGTATACGAACGATGGAGAGGCGTATTTGGCTTTTCTTCAGAGAGCTCCCCGCCCTCTTCTTGCTCTTCAATCTCCTCTGGGTCTTCCTCCCTTTCGTCTTTCATCAGACTGGGGTCACTTTCAGACAAGTCTAGATTTTCTTCAATCATCAGAGAAACGTCATCCGAAGACTGGGAACTGTCCGTATCCGCTACAGTATTGGTTGAGTCATTTGATACAGAGACAGGCGGCTGAGTCTCAGCTTGCTGCTGGCTGTTTACATTCGAAACGGAGTGAGGAGAATGACCTGAAGGAATCTCAGTTTTTTTAGAAAAAGTATTCTTCTCCACCACTCTCTGATGAAGACTGCTCTTCGTTTTTTTCTTGGTTTGAATCAGTTTCCGGATTGGCATCATGCGTCTTCTCTTTCTTTCCTTCTTCCTGTTGCTCTTTTTCTGTTTCAGCCGCTTGTTCCGTTTTGTTTTCTTCAGCTTCGGCTGCTTTGACCGCATGGACAGTGACCCGGTAGATGCCTTTACCGTATTCGCCGTAGCCTGAAAAATCAAAGTTGCTTTGACCGTCGAACTGACGGTCTGCTGTTCGGTCAGTATGAGAAGGATGGTTCAACTGGACCCGAATTGAACCCGATGTATCTGTGAAGTAGACCAGTACTTCTGCCTGAGAGCCAGGGATATTTAGTTTCCTCGCGTTGGCCTTGCCCAAGTGATTTTGGATACTTTGGCTAGATTTACTGATTTCAACATGGGTCTGTCCCAGAAGCTGTCCGCTGCTTTCGGCAATCGCTTGGGTATCGCTAACAAAAACAACCGGCAAGACGCCTGGTGACACTGAACAGATCAGAAACAAGGCTGTACATGAATTATATAAGACATTCTTTTTTTGGACATAAGCGCATACCGTTCCTTTTATAACTATTTAAACTTTCATACCATAGAAATGGACTTCAGGTCAAAAGAAATATCGTTAAATAAGGTTAAGGTAACGTTAACGTATGTAAATCCACTGACTGTTTCCCTTCAGTGAAGAATTTAATGCTCCCAGAATTAGAAATGCGCCGCTCAGGTATGTCTGGATTCACCTATCCGTTAAGGGCAGGATAGTGGGTATTGTAAGTCGAATCATGCATGAAGACACTGGGCACAACACTGTCGTCTTCCAGAAAATCATGACAGTATCCTGATCCATCTTCCTGAACCGGATATACCTATCAGGCGCAGACAATATGCTGTCAATCAGTTCCTCAGCTGTCATGGCTAGAAGTCTTCTTGTATACTCAGATTACAAAAAGATAATGCAGACAAGGCTTATTTGTTCAGGACGGCTTTTCGAGCATTCTGGCGGCCATCTCGCGGTATTCTTTTAAGCCGGATAGTTCAGCAAATTCAGCTATAGTTATAGCCTGGGTGCTGAGGCGCTCAATAATATGTGCTTTCATGTTCGTCCAGACATACCCTCCCGCAGCCTGGTAAGCAAGCAGGAGCTGATCCAGTGCCGCTTCACCAAACAACATGTAAACGGCTGTAAAATCGACCGAAGCATCGTTACCTTCTGACTCTGTCCAGTCGATCAGTCCACATACGCGCTGATGATCATCGATCAGGGTGTGCCCAGGGAAGAGATCTCCGTGAACCAGGCTGACTTGTCGGGGCCAGTAATTCGGATCATTGACCCAGTTCATCCAACGCGCCCATAGCTCTTCATGGACAGGGAAGTCCTCTTTGATTTTTTTCATCCGTTCTTGCATATTCAATCTAAGGTCATTAGGCGCTGTAATCTTGAAGCCTACCTGCTCGGCATCTTTTAAAGGCAGCCGGTGCAGTTCAGCCAGTGCTCTAGCCAGACTGTGCAGATAATTGTCCGGAACGTCAGTTGGATCGAATGCCCAGTGTGGCTCTTGAGTAAAGGGGTCAGTGACGACTGCCGGCTGGCCGTTGAGTTTTTTGTATAGGATCAGTTCATCAGAAAATACTTTCCAGACAGGAACCTGAAAAACAGACTGACGGTCAGCAATATAATCCAGCATGCTTTTTTCCAGAGATGCCTTTTCCAGGGCGTCTGCCCGTTTAGGCAGCCGGCACACCCATTCTGCCCCAGCTGTGTCCTTGGCAAAAAGCACTTCAAAATCAAGCCCCATGCTTTCTACAGACATAGAGTCTTCAAGTAAGGGCACACCATGCCTAGCTGCGGTATTTTTTACTTTTTTTGTGAGACCGCTGATTTCGCTCATTGTAGCGCTGCCCCCTTTTCGTATTACCGTCAAATCGCTGAGCACTGATCAGTATGATCACTGTCCAGATCAAAAAAGCTGCCGTTACGGGCGTTTCTGGAACAGTGTAGCCTATTGATGCAATAAGCCCCAGTATCAGAAAAAAAGTCCCACTGATATAACAATAAAAGCCAAGAAAGCGGCTTAGGCTTTCGGTATCGACTTTTTCTTTGTTTTCTTTGGACATGGTGTTATAGCCGGCAATCAGCATATCCATTTTAAGAATGTGAACGGCAAAACCAAGCAATAAAAGTACGACACCCATGAACAGGTAAGTCCACATAGAGATTCCTCTTTTCTGGTCATCTATTTTGAAAGCTGATAGTTTTTCAGGTCGAGTAATGCATCTGGGGACGCCATTTGCCGTCTGAGGCGTTTTTAAGGAAATCATAGGTCTGAAAAGCTGCCTCATTGGCGCCGAACAGATCAGGTCCCTTGTCTCTGTCGATCACTCCCAGTTCAAAAAAGATCCAGGTCATATACTTTTTGGCCCAGGCTTCATCCGTGACTTGATACAAGCGGGATAAGGCAATGGCGTCACGGTCTTCAAATAGATCGTCGGCTGATTGCCCTTTTGCTCTTTCATCTTGGATAAAGGTGCTCAAAGCGCCGAAAAAGATATCCTGTTCCTCTGCAGTAGCGGTTCCCGTAGCCGTCATGACTCGAAAAACGGCTAGCAGTTCAATGATTTCTTTATGGTCTGGTAAGGAATAGCGGGAAAGAATCTGCTGGCTGTTTGCCCGCGTATCCTCCATTGCGCCTAGAAACAGTTTGAATTTATTTAAGTTTTCGTCAAAAACGACGTCATCTTCTTTCAGATCCGGGTCAAAATAGAGATACTCCCGTGCCCATGGCTTTGTATTGATTAGTGTTTTCAGGTCAGACATATTACGTTTTTCCTTTCAAGTATATTAGTTGGTCTTTTGAAGATACATTCTAAGCTGGTCTAGCCGGTGGTCTGCGTCTTCGACTCCTAGGTCGTACATCGACTGAAGTTTGGTCTTATCCCTTTCCAGACGTTTAATGGCAAGGGCTTGGGAAGGACGAAAAACAAAGGCCTCTCCTTCTGCTTCATCCTCGGTGATGTGCTCCACTGTCTGGTTGTAGTTTCTGTAGCGATTCTTCAGCGTACGTCTGAACTGCGGATAGTCTTTATACCACCTGTCTATTAAAAAGGATGGAGAAGGGGTTTTTTTAAAGGTCAGAGGTCGGGTCAAGATGACTATACGCTTTGCATAACCCAGGGCTTTTGCTTTTCTATAGGGAATGCTGTCGGCTACTCCTCCATCCAGATAGAGTTTCCCCTCCAGCTCGACCGGTCTGGAAACTATCGGCAGCGATCCGGAGGCTCTGAGGATCTCCATCTGGTCAAAAGGATCAGTGATCCGTCTGTATTCGGCCTGACCGTTGTGCATGTTGGTGACAGCAGCATAAAAATCAATACTGGAAGCCTTGAAAGCTTTCTCGTCAAAAGCATCCAGTTTATAGGGAATGGTATAGTAGGCAAAATTTTTGTTGATGAGATTTCCGGTCGTCAACAGACTTCGCAGACTCATGTAACGCTTGTCCTTTATGTAGGTCTTGTTGTAGCGGAGAGCCCGACCATGCTGAGCTGAGGCAAAATTGATCCCGAATAAGGCCCCGGCCGATACAGTCACCATGCCGTCGACGGGGATGCTAGCTTCCATCAGTCGGTCCAGGACTCCGGCTGTATACAGCCCTCTCATCCCTCCACCTTCTAGAATCAAACCTGTCTTGCTCATCCTTGTCTTCCCTCCCGGCATTTATATCACAGAATGCGAACAGCAAATAATTTATTTCTTCGCTACTCTCATTTCTACTATACCATTTTTAACAGGAAGTGAGGAAGCAGGAGCCAAAGGTTTCACTGGATTTTCAAAATAAGGTCAGAAATAGAACATTTAATGAATAAGGGTAAGTCTTTATCGATAAGAACTCGTCAGGGAGAGAAAACCAGCTCTTCCCTCCTTTTTTACAGAAAAGACACCCGTCTATGAAACAGGTGTCCTTAATCAGCTAGATTTGAAGTTATAGACGGGCCGGACCCGCGCGGTGATCGTGACGGTTTCGGATATGTTGTCGGTGATCGAAGCGGCTTTCTTATAAGCCATAGGGGCTTCATCCAGTGTTTCCCGTCTGATTGAGGTCGAATACACATCATGCATGACTTCTTTGAAATGGGCAAAGGACAAGGTCTTTTTCGCCTGGCGACGGGACAGGAGCCGTCCTGCACCATGGGGGGCGGAATAGTTCCATTCAGGATTGCCTTTACCTGTTGCCATCAGCGAACCGTCTTTCATATTCAGAGGAATGATCAGCTTTTTTCCTTTTGAGGCATCGGTCGCCCCTTTTCTAAGAATTCTTTGTTCCAGGTCAATGTAATTGTGCACCGAATCAAAACGGTCCACTGCCTGCCAGTTCATGCGTGAAAGGATCCGGTCACTGATCAGCTCCCGGTTCCGGTGAGCATACTGCTGGGACACAGCCAAATCGTTCAAGTAATCGTTCAGCTGTGCGCCCTCGAGATAGGATAAGGACGGGGTCTTTACTTTGGCTGTCCCATGGAAGGGTCGGCAGTGGTCCAAAGCTTTTTTCTGGTGGTAGGTGGCAACTGTGAGTCCCAGGTTTCTGGATCCAGTGTGCACAGCTAGAAAATACTGGCCCTGGTCATTTTGTCCCAGTTCGATGAAATGATTCCCTCCGCCTAAAGTCCCTAGCGATTGTCGGATACGATTTATGTGCGCGATGGTGAATGTGAGATCACTCAGGGGAGCAAAGGCTTCAGGATACTGGTGAATACTGAAACCGGAGGGAATGCTTTTGCGGATCACCTGATCCAGTTTTTCAAATGCAGGACGGTCCGGGTGGCCAATATCCACCTCGGTGACCATGATTCCGCAGCCAATATCTACACCAACAAGATTTGGACAGACTTTTTTGTTTTTAATGGTCATGGTTGTACCAATGACGGCTCCCTTACCGATGTGGGTATCAGGCATGATGGCAATATATTCGTCTTGGACAAAGGGTTCATCCAGCAGCTGCTTCACCTGTGCAATGACAGCATCATCAACATGGGCTGTGTAGATGACGGCTGAGTTATACAAACCGCTCAGTGTCAGCTGATCGGGCATATCTGTCACCTCCAGTAGCCGGTCAGTACACGACCGGGATCTGTGTGTGTAAAATCAATGTCAGCTTCCTATAGAATGTCCTCAAATAGATAGACCATGGCATAAGTGAAAGCAGTCCATCTCCTTTTTTGAAGCGGGACATCTTTTACCTCAAGGATACTTGGAGCAAGGACAGGTCCGTTTGGAATAGTCGGCAGGCTTTCGCTGATGATCGACTGAATATTGGCTTTGAGTTCAGTGGCGAGTTCCAGGCTGTCGATAATGACCAAGTTTTCAGTACTTAAGAAAGCGCTGCGCGGATCCAGATTGAAAGAGCCTAAGGCACTGAGACGGTCATCAAAGACAAAAGCTTTGCCGTGAATAGATCCTTCTCCTTGATACTCATAAATCTGATCGGCCTTGGTCTTTAAAAAGTCTGTGTACTTCATCTGACCGGACAAGGCAAAGACATTAGGCGAAGTAGCCAAAGAATTTGTCAGGTAATGGACTTCTGCTCTGGTCGAACTGAAATCGAAATACTTCTGCATTTCTTTACCTGGCACAATGAACGGACTCTGGGCCAGGATCAGCTGATCCGTCTGCGCAAACAGACTCTGCAGCACAGTCAGGACCAATGGATATTTTTTCATCCGGGTAATGGGATTGGAAACAAGGGTGATGCGATTGGCCGGATGCCCCTGGGATTCCCAGTCGATTGACTGATGAAAACCAAACTGACCCGAGGCTTTCAGCTCACTTAAGCGTTCGGCTGTTTCTGTATGTTTTTGACGGGCAGCAGCCTTATACTTATGCGGCACATGCTTGTTGACGGGTCTGCTGAACGGGTGGTCCCATAGCACATTGAAATAGAGAATGAACTGACTGATGCTGCTGCAGTATAGGGGCTCTCCCTTTTTGCGGACAATCATCACATCCCGGTCTTCCACTGTTCCTCCATCGTAGTCGACCAGATGAAAACGGTCTTCGAGGTTGCGCCCTCCCGTCATGGCATAGCGGTCATCCACGATCAGGATCTTGTCGTGCATCATGTTGTTCCAGCGCCACGGTGTGAGCTTATGGTTCTTCTCATAAAAACGGAGGCGGATACGGGGATGCTGGACAAGCGCCCAGTAAACCGATTCCTTTTCGCCAATAAGGTTCTGGCCCATCCCGTCAAATAGGATCTGTACATCGACCCCTCTGTCGGCAGCTTCCAGTATCAGTCCATAGAATACATCACTGACGATTCCGTCAGTGATGGCAAAATAGGCGACTTTGACGCTGGATACAGCATTCTCGATCAGATTGATGCGGGCATCAAGAGAGAAAGGACGGTTTTCAATGATCAGTGCTTTGTCGGCCCCTTCACTGCTTCCATAAAAGATTTGAGGATCCGTCTCATACGTATCACGCTGTTTGTTTGGACGGATAAATGTGTAGAGCAGGACTGCAGACAGAAAAACATAAAAGACATAGACAAAGAGCAGAAAAAGTGGCCAGATAAACAGTTCGACCAGCATGGCAAGTCCTCCTCGCTGAAGGTGAAGACAGAGCATCCGTTAAGGCCCTGTTTGAGCGTGCATAGGCAGTTTGAAAATGGATAGTGTTAGGAAGGCCAGTCTGCAAAAAAAATCAGTGCAAACGCGGTCTAACTTGACTGGGGGTTATAAGGGTGTAAAGGAAAGTTAAGCTTAGTAGAGTGGTGTAATGAGGGGGGAGTTATCTTTATCGAACAGGAGTTTTCACTGCCAGTTTACCATATTTTATCAGGATTTAACATTAAAGGGAGTCTGTTGGGAGCTTATTTCTCCATATGTTTTAAGGCCCGCCAATGTGTTTCATATCCAAAAAAATCCCCCGCAGCCATGACTAGGCTGCGAGGGGTTGAACTTAATCCAGAATGATCAGACGAAATTCATTGTGTTCGTTAGCTTCTCCTTCGATGACCTGTCCTTCTTCAACAAAGGGTAAAGTGTCACTCAAAGTGATATCTGCTTTATAGATACTGCCGTCGATCATAAAATAATAAATCGTATTGCCGGAGACAACGGCCTGGGAAATGTTCTCCACTTCACCAGACACGGCTGTCAGATTCTCGTCATCCACCAGATCAACCGTGTCTTCTGTTTGGTCGGTCTCCTCCCCTATAGCTGTCGCTTCATTTACTGGACGGCCATTCAATTCAGCAATTAGGCCATCCACGCTGTCACTGGTAATAACCCGTTGGTAATCTTCCGCGTCGACCAGAGCGTAGGAACGGACAAGCCCCGAGTCATCCTTCAGGGAAGAAATATAATAAGGCCGGTCATTAAGACTGATCAGTAGCGGGAATGTCGACTGGAAACGCATCTGCTGCAGGGATCCTTCAGCCGACTGCATGGCTGAAAACTCATCGGCAGAGGTTACCGGATAAAATTCTGCTGCCTTGGTTCTTAAGTTAACCAGATAAAAACCGATATTGGAAGCATCCCGGTTAATCGAGGTGACTCCTGTATACAAATAGATATCATCATTCATTGGGATATAGTTGTAGCCATCTGTAGTCTGGGTCACGCCCCTTCTGCCGAAAATAGAGTTGAAATAGCCGCCGGCATACTGTCCTCTGTAATTCAGCTGCTGCATGATCAGCTGAGCAGAATAGACCCGGTCTACCCAGGAGGGCATGTCGTCCAGCTCGTAGGCTTCCGTTTCGCCTGTCACCGCGTCTAAAACAATCAGCCCACTGGGCTCTGGCTGCCGGAACCAGAAGCGGTTCTCGTACGTTGTCGCTACATAGTGGGGGTGCCCCTCGTCGTCGACTTCAAAAGAAGGAGCCTCGAACAAGGTAGTGGGGTACCTAAACCGCAAGTGGCGGTGGACATTCCGGTTCAGCAGTTCTGAATCGGAGTACATGATATTGTCATCTAAATCCTCGACAACGACTGCTCCTGACACCATATCAACTTTTAGAAAGTGCGGAATCCCTTCCCGCCGGTTGTTGAGCCAGCGGACAGTACTGGCATACTGGAGTGGAGTCACCCGGTAAGGGGCATTATCAATATTGATTTGAGTATAGGTTTCCGATGGTACGAACTGAGAGACCAGATCACTCATGGAACCGATGCGTCGGTCACCAAGTCGCTGAGCCGTATCCCGATCCATCATCGGAATAGCGGATTCATCCATAACAGGAAAGTCGCTCTCAAAGTCTTTTTCTTCGACGGGGATCAGTTCAGCATGGTCCGTCGCCCTAAACAGTACGCTGTTAAAGAGGTTCCCCACTGAAATGAAAGCAATAAGAATTAAAGGCAGCGACAGGAGAGCATATTTAAGTTTTTTTCCGGTCACCCCTTTCTGGTCGATGCTGATTTCCACAAACAAGATGATCAGGGACAAGAGAAGCAGCAGGAATCGGAAAGTCTGAGAATGCAGGTTGATGGCCGGGACCATTATGTAGTAAAGAATCAGTGCAGCAACTGTGAGTGAGCTGTAGGCGCTCAATCGTGTTCTAAATGGGTTCATTAAATCTTCCTTTATGAGTATAGTTGCCAGCTCAGATCAGACCATGGACTATGTAAGCATAAAGCTTAAACGGTTCTCGCTCTTATCTGGTCAGGCACTTATAACAGTATACCCTATATTCAGCTGCCTGCAATCAGTCTGTGGAATGATGATACATAAATCAACAGGTGCAGACAAAAAAAGCGTCCCGCACTCCTCCAAGGGAAAGCAGGACGCTTCGTCTACAAGACAAATCAGGAATCAGGATTCCCAAGGATAAAGTTTATTTTTTCTGTCTTGGACTTGATTGTATTTTCATAACCGGGCCGGATGTCAGCTTTGATGATGACTTCTGTTCGAATGCCTTTATCCGCTAGCACGCGGGTAGCGTCCTTGATGACGGCCATGACCTCATCCCAGGGACCTTCAATTTCAGTGAACATGGATGTGACCTGGTTAGGCAGGCCAGATGTTCGGATGACTTTAATGACCTCAGCGACCTCGGCACTGATTTCATCCCCTACACCGATAGGGACGATTGATACGGCTACTAATGTATTCATGCTCTATACTCCTCCATTTCAAAATGATTGTGTGCGACTGCTTCAGGCCAGGCCTTGTAGAGTTCATCCAAAAAGGCGACCTGAAAACTTGCCGGAGCGTCTGTTTGTTCTTCAGCCAGTCGGCCGGCCACATTAAAGACCTGAACAGCAGTTAAAGCGGCAATAAAGGGTGAGCTTCTGGTCAGGTAGACGGCTGCGGCCCCGCCTAGTGCACAGCCTCCCCCCGTGATATGACCTAAAAATTTAGACCCCCCTCTGCTTGTAGCGACTTGCTTGCCATCCGTAATCAGGTCGGTTTCTCCAGAAACGATCACCGCACCCCCTGTACACCTGGCCAGCGATACAGCTGATCCCACGGCTTCATCGACGGATTCCGTGGTGTCTACGCCACGTGTTCCTGCCTGTTGGCTTCCTTCATCAAGACCCCAGAGACCCGCAAGAGCAATGATTTCTGAAGCATTCCCTTTAATGATCTCAGGTTTGTAGTCTTTAAACATCTCGAGCATGTCGGTTCTCAAGCGTCCCATACCGATTCCGACTGGATCCAGCACCCAGGGGCGATCGGCTTCTCGTAGTGTCTTGACTGCTACTGTAAGCGTCTCTTCATAGACCGGAAGCATCGTTCCCAGATTGATATAGGTGGCCTCTCCTGCCTTTGCGAGAGCCTCTGCTTCGTCCGGGAGATAAACCATGGCTGCCGACCCCCCGACGGCAATCTGTGTATTGGCTACAAGATTAATCGTGACTGAATTCGTCACGGATCCCGCCATCGGATTGGTCCTCTTAACTTCTGTCACCGTCTTCATGATTTGCGCTTTGACCTCGTCTATTTGAGCCATCATCCCATCCTTTCTGCGTTCGCATGCCAAAAGTCACACTCAGCTGCCCTCCTCTTCCCTTATGATGATTAGAAGAAAAGGTTCCTCAGCGTGCCCCCTGTTCTCGGGATAATTTGTTTTATCGGTAAAGACCGAACGGTGAGGCGTCCCCCCCTGTTCCTGGCACGATTCGAACCGTGTAATCCTTTTAATATGTAAAGTTTACCAGAAAATAAGTGACTCTCAAAAGAATATAGGTGCAGCCTTTCACAACAACCCTATTTTGCATACAGATCCTGCCAGCGGGATCCATAAAGACAGATGCTCTGCCGGTGTACTGACCGGACTGACCCCAAAACCGTTCGTCTTTGTCATTGTCTGGTGACCGCACGGGACTTTTTCCTCCATGAAAAAAAGTTCTGCCTGAATAGGCAGAACTCCTTTCTTCTTTTTTCTTTATCAGTATAAATCGTAAACGGCGTCAAACAGATCTTTTTCTTTTTCGATTTGAGCTTTGTTTCCGATCACAGAAACAGTACTGGAACTGATTGCTTCTTCAAACGCCGTATGCAGTGCGCTCAGTGAAGCCGAATCAGCAGCCAAGATTTCTTTTTTAAGCTGTTTGATATCATCACTGGACAGTCCCTGCTTAAAGCGGGAGAAAGCCGTCATTCCCTTATTGTAAGCAGACTTAGGCTGTTCCAGTGGGCTCAGTGTCCCAATAATGTATTTCAATAGTTCAGACTCGGACAGCTCTACATTTTTAACGTAAGCTGGAAGTTGTCTATAGGTTTCCAGTGTTTTCTTGATATTGGGGTCACGGTAGGAAGCCAGTGCCATGTTCCCGTTGCGTCTGTGCATGTATAGCGAGCCGTATGCGCCACCTTTGACCCGAATATTGTTCCACAGGTAATCAAAGCGGAAAGCTGTGGACAGTACTTGAGACTGGCCATTGAAGTCCAGATGCTCACGGGCATCTGAAGCCAGCGCCACATAATTCACATCCTGTGCAGTAACAAAGGCTTCATTCTGCTTCTCGCCGGCTTCATATGCCGCATCTTCGCTTTTGCTAGTAGACTCGAGTTCACTGAACGCCGCTTGTAGAGTATGACGGACTTTCTCACTTTGCTGTCGGTCTCCGACATAAAGAGCATGCAGACGGGTCTTGTTGAGCAGGCGGTCAAGCATGTCTGCAAGGTTCTGGCTCAGCTTCGATGGTGCCTCCCCTTTCAGCTCGTCCCGTGTAGACTTGAGGTAGTTAAACTGGTCGATTCCACTTAGGTGCTCGCCTAGCTTGGACAGCGGCTTGACCTGACTCAAGGCGCGGTTGGCCGCAATAACATGCGCTCTAAAGTTGATGCGGTTTTCAAAGTCAGAAATAAAGCTCTGAACCAGTTTTAAAATTTCTCCCTGTTGATTGAATGTCGTCGTCATGACAATTTCTTTCATCAAGTCTACGAGATCTTCCAGCTGGGCACTTAGTGCCTTCCCTGACAGCACAAAGTAAGGAGACAGCTTGCCGTCCTGGTCTTCAAAGATGGTGACTTTCCCGCTGATGCCGCCAGTATGCGTATCAATCTGGGTTTGCAGAGACGTCGCATCGTAATGGGCGGTATCCAGTTCACCCAGCAAGTCGCTCAGAAGACTCAGGGCCGCATAATCCCTGGCCTCAAAGTCGCTGATGTCGAAATAAAGACTGATATAATCAATCCCTGACGTAAACTGTTCGGAATAGTAGAAATGCGTGTTCTCGAACAGTTCGGATTCTTCCAACGGATAGTCCGGCTCATCTGTCGTAAGGTCCTCACGGGTAAGGGTCGGGATTTTTGCCAGATCTTCAGCTGAATCCGGAGTCTCCTGACGCTCGACCAGTTTTTTCGTCTTTTCAATAATCGCTTGCAGCTCTTCTTCAGACAACTCTGCCTTATAGGCCTGCAGTTTCTCTAGTGTCTGAGCTTCCAGCTTGTCGCTCTTACCGGGTTCGGCCCTCAGGACGATCTCTACCCGGTTTTTATTATTCAGCAGCTTGCGCTCGATCAGGTCTTCGAAGTATCCCTCTTCTGCACGCTTAGCCAATTCATTCAAATATGTGGAGAACTGAAGACGGTCATAAGGCGTCTGCCCGTAGAGCCAGGTGCTCAGGGCGTTGATGGCATAAATGACTCCGCGCGGATTGTCTTCTGAAATGACTGCTTCCTTGGTTTGGAAAGTGATTTTGTTCAAGGCAGCCTGAACAATGGCCGGATCTAGTCCATTTTTTACGATATCTTGCAGGGTAACTTCCGTGATTTCCCGGAAGCGCTCGATGTTTTTAGCGTCAGCATACTTGGCTGTAATCAAAAAGGCTGTTGGATAACCGATATCAGCAACGTCACTCTCAATATCTCCACCGATTTCAGCGTCAAGCAAGGCTTTCTGTAAAGGCGCCTGATTGTGTCCGAAGAGAATCTCGTCCAGGACTTTCATCCCGTAATTATCCAGCGCATCTTTTGGTTCCAGCACATGCCAACCCAGAGCCAGGTAGTCTTTCCCTTTGGGATCGTCTCCTTCTGTAATCGAATACGTTGCCTCAAACCGGTCCTGTTTTGGCTCAGGAATAGATAGGTCCAAATCGGCCGGCTGCTTGCGGCCCATGCCGGTAAAGTATTCCTCAAGTGACTCAAAGACCGTTTCGGCTTCGATGTCCCCATACACGACCGTCAGGGAATTACTTGGATGATAGTAGTCTTGGTGGAAGTTCAAAAATTCTTCCTGGGTCAAACTCGGGATGGCTTTAGGAATCCCGCCGGAATTATACTGATAGATCGTGTCCGGGTAGAGCTGACTGGACAGATGGTCATACAACTGGCCTTCAGGCGAAGCCGTAGCCCCTTTCATCTCATTGTAAACTACCCCTTTATAAATAAGGTCGTCATCTTCGTCTTCCAGGTGATAATGCCAGCCTTCCTGTTCCAGTATTTGGGCGTCGTCATACAGGTTAGGGCTGAAGACCGCATCAAGGTAGACCCCAACCAGGTGCATAAAGTCTTTCTCGTTCGTTGATGCGACGGGATAGATAGTCTTGTCCGAAAAGGTCATCGCATTGATGAAAGTGTTGAGTGACCCCTTGATTAGTTCAACAAAAGGCTCCTTGGACGGATACTTTTTAGAGCCGTTCAGGACGGAGTGCTCAAGAATATGAGCGATCCCGTTGTCATTATAAGGGGGCGTCTTAAAACCGATTGTAAATGCCTTGTTCTGATCGTCATTAGACAGGTGTAGAACCTGCGCTCCTGTTTCTTCATGGGCATAGAGTGTTCCTTTTGATTGAATGTCAGGCAGATCCTGAACTTCTATTTTACGAAATGTCATACTATTCTCCTCTGAGTCACATTTTTTCATGCGTCTTTATTGTACAGTATTTTGTTTTTATTTCCTATTATCTTAACGCAAGCAGCGGGAAATATCGGGGTTTGAATTATTTTTGTGATAGAATAAACATTTTTAAACGGTTGTCAGTCCGGCAAATGTTATAAAAGTGATGAGAACACTCAGCATGGTCCCGATCACAAAGTATTCTGAGAAGTAGGGATCATCCGCAATCAGTTTGTAGCGGGCAAAAGCCTTGATCGACAAAATAGCGACCACCGATAGCAGGCTGCCATATAAAAAAGACAGAAAGATCAGAATACGTTCCAGATTCCCAATCATCGCGCCAGCTCCTTCAAAGCCCGAGGTCTGATGATCTGTCGTCATGTCTTTACTGACGGGAACCTGTTCAGATTCCGAAAAGGCACGGTCTCTTTTCGGGTCGTAGGGTGTGCTGACTAGGCGTATGAGCAGGTTGGCAGGCCGCATGAGTATAAGGATGATCAGTGCTAGCCCCATTAGGATGACATAGGCCTCTACTGTTCTTAGGGAGTGGAGCTGATCCGGGACCAGCTGGACGGGTGGCAGATGATCAATTAGCATCAGGCTAATGAACAGAACGATTCCGCTTATAACTGTATAGCCTGAAGCCATCAGTAGGTTCTCTTTGATCTGCTCTTTATTGAAACGGTTATCCCGGATAGATAAGCCCGAAAGCGCCAGTACCGATAACATAAGGATAAGGGCCTGACCCAGATATGTCTGATGACTAAACAGCAGGTTATTTAATAAGAGGATCCATAAGATAAACAGGATCTGGTGAACAGCCAGCAGAATGACCGGACGGTGTCTGTGGAATACCTGGGCAGCAGGCCGGCCGTCTTGGGTCAATTGTTTCAGCCAGTGTCTGAGAGGGCGTTCAAGCCAGTAGTAAAAAATCCTCTCCCCTAAAGCCAGGCTCAAAATGAGAGCCAGCCAGCCCAGCGAACGTCCGGTTCCGTTCAAACCGGCAATGACGATCCCTGAAGCAAATAGACCCCATCCATAAAAAGAACGGCGGGCATCTATCTTTTCATTCCCTGCACCGAGGTCATACTTTTCTTGTGGATAGCCTGAAAAATAGAAATAGCCGACAATGTGAGCGATCAGGCTTTCAATGATCATAAGCACGCCTCCCCTCCTCTATCTTTTCCGCGAGCAACCGTCTAGACTGAGTATACTGCTTGATATGCGTGGAGATTATGCGCTTACTGACCGTTTGCTCACTAAAAGATTGATTTAAATACTGATTCAAGGCAGCTTTGACGGTCTGGTTTGTAAATTCGGCATAGCCACAAGTATCTAAAATGGCAAAAGCGGTCTCTTTTTGGGAGGTGGTCCAGTCGCTGCGCAGGACATTCTGAAGCCGGATCACACTGTTGTAAAAATCGTCTTCCAGAGTGCTGGTCTTTAGCCGTTCGTTAAGCTGACCATAATCGTTGTACTGGTGGACAGTATCAATCGCTTCCCTTGCATGCCAGTAGGCCGGTCCGTCTGTACCGATGCTGATCTTCCGGTTTTTAATGGGTGTGCTCAGTCGACCGATGCCAATCCCCCAGCGGAGGGTAACTTCTTCCCCGGTTTCCTTCTTCGTTTCTAGCTGCAGCTTTAGTGTTAGCCAGTCGATAATCAGCAAGGCTGTTTCCATAGAATCGACGATTCCCTGAAATTCATCTCCCAGTGTGATTGTCAGATTTGAAGCAATCGTATTTTTGAATCGCTCATTAATTGAAGTCAGCAGCCTGCTCAAGATATCCTGAGTCGTTCTGCGCTGATTCAGTTTTTTTGAAGACACAATATCCGCAATTAAGGCAATCTTATGCGTATCCATCAAACATCTCCTTTCTCCAGCTCATTAACGTTAGTATAAACCAAAAAAGGGTGAAAATCAATTTTCAACCATAATAAGTTGATTGATCGCGGCGTTGAATCGCTGGTGATTTTAAGTCGCTAGCAGTCCCTAGTACAGCCTTTCACTCGCAAAAAAGACACCGCAGTTGGAGGCTGCAGTGTCTCTCGAGTCAGGCTGTATAAGGGACAGTGGTCAAGGTGATTGTCTGGGCGTTTTGAGTCAACTTGGCTACTGGACAGCGCCTGTCTGCCGACCGGACGATAGCTTCAGCCTGATCAAGGGGAAGCCCCTCGATCATCGCAAGGATATCGACTTGAAAAAAATAACCGACACCGCTTGCTTCACGCTTCAGTTTGACTTTGGTAGTCACTTTGCTGCGATTATCGAGCCTGCGAGCCTTCAGCAGAGACTGTATCGTCGCATTCAAACAAGTCGTCAGGGCCAGTCCGAACAGTTCTTCCGGATTGGTCCCTGGCTCCTCACTCGTCGGACTGGATACTGTCACGGACAGTTTGCCGTCGCCTTCTACATAAGCTGTTCCGTCAACTCCGTCAGCATTATGGATAACTGCTTCAAATAAATGCTCTCCCATGCCTTCCCTCACTTCTTTATTTTACGTGTTTAGTTTTTACGCTGAGTCAGATCCAGACCTTCAATTTTTTCAAGTTCAGGAATCAAAGCGTTCAGGATACGTCCGCCAAAGACAAAGACATCCATCATTGCTTTCACGTCGTGGCCAGTAATACCCAAGTGACGCATGATAATTTCGCCGTCTCCTGAAATAACCAAGCGGTAATAGCCAGTACGCATAGCGTTCAGCTCATTCAGTTTGGTCACGATTTCAGGCAGCTTGTTTCTGTCTGTGACATAGCCGATCTTATTGTAAGTGATCTGATAGTTGACGCGCTCGGCATCCGCATCGTGAATGATCACACCGCAGGCCACAGCCTTTTCCTTGTTGACGCGCAGGGCTGTCTGATACACGACCTGCTTCTGCTTCACTTCTTCGCCGTCTTTTTTACGAACGGGGGTTTCAATGTCCTTGGATTTGAACTGGATTTTTTTTTCCTGTGCCAGATGGCTAAAATTTTCTGTAATTGTACTCATTATATTGCCTCCATTGGATTAAGTATGGTCTAACTCTTTCGCACAAGAGTGATTATACCATAAAACGCTTACTAATTACAGGGGCCGGTGAAGATTATTACACGCTTCTCATCCTATCTCGACCCATACAGCTAGAATAATCACAATAACCGGTGCTAGAACACTGTTTACGTTCATTTATTTAGAGTCAGCTTTAAGTGATCGGCTGATTTGTGATAGTTTAATGAGAATAGTTGCGTTATCATGAGAAACAGTACACGACAGTCAGAATAAAATGATACCTTAAGGAGGAATTCCATGCGTAAACTTAAGAAAAAAGACTGGCTAATATTTTTTTCAGCAGTAGCAGTGACTCTCATCATACTGCCCCTACTCCGACAACTGGGCCTTCCAGGCTTTGACGATTTATTTGCTTGGCTGTTTGGATAAAGCGATGTGCTTAAGGCAGGCTTTTCATTAGGCGGTATTGACGTGACGTGTTCAAACAATAAGGGCGGTCCCTCCTCTTTGAGGAAGTGCCGTTTTTTGTTTCTTTAGCATGTATATATGTCAGTACGGCTGTATGTAAAAAAAGTCACCACACTCATTATGAGCCTGATGACTTTGAAAAACTATTGAATTACTTAGTTTTACGGATGCGCTCTGGAATACGAGCAGCTTTTCCACGCAGGTTACGTAGGTAGTACAATTTAGCACGACGTACACGACCTTGACGCAGAACTTCGATTTTAGCAACACGTGGTGAGTGTACTGGGAAAGTACGCTCAACGCCGACACCGTTAGAAATTTTACGAACAGTGTACATTTCGCTGATGCCTTCGCCGCGACGCTTGATGACTACACCGTCAAACAGCTGAATACGCTCACGTTCACCCTCGACGATACGCGCGTGCACACGAACAGTATCTCCAGGACGAAAATCTGGCAAATCAGAACGAAGTTGCTCTTTTGTGATTTCCTCGATCAATGGATTCATTTTATCCTTCTCCTCTCGCGCAACACTCATAAGTACTTGTCTCAGCGGAATATTGCGTAATAAGAGTGGTTGCCCACTCAATTATTAACTTTAACATACTGGCTTAATACTGTAAAGGTCATTTGCTTGATTTCTTTTAAAATAAAGACTCTTCGTCAGAGTTTTCCGTTTCAAACTCAGTGATCCACTGCTTTTCCTGCTGGGTCAGCTCGCGTTTCTCGAGCATATCCGGACGTCTGAAGAAAGTACGCTTCAGTGACTCCCGATGACGCCACTCATCGATCTTGGCATGATTGCCGCTCATCAACACATCCGGTACCTTCATTCCCTTGTACTCAGCGGGACGGGTATAGTGAGGATGTTCCAGAAGGCCGCTTGAGTGCGAATCAGTCTCGGCGGAGGAAGCATTGCCCAAAGCACTCGGCAAGAGTCGTACAGAGGCATCAATCATGACCATGGCAGCCAGTTCGCCGCCGGTCAGGACATAATCACCGAGGGACACTTCATCGGTCACCAGGCTTCGGATACGCTCGTCATAGCCTTCGTAATGGCCGCAGAGAAAGACCAAGTGCTCTTCTTTTGAAAAGTCTTCTGCCATCGCCTGATTGAAAGGCTTACCGGCCGGGTCCATGAGGATGACCCGCTTTTTAGTTTCACGCTCTCTGGTTTCGATCGATTCCATCGCTTCAAAAAGCGGATCCGGCTTCAATAGCATACCCGCTCCCCCGCCATAAGGGGTATCATCGACGACCTGATGCTTTCCTTTGCCGAACTGTCTGAAATTGACCCGGTTGACTTCAACCAGACCTTTGTCAATGGCCCGGCTTACTATAGAATGCCCAAGCGGGCCATCAAACATTTCTGGAAACAGTGTGACTACATCTATCTTCATTCGTCCAGCCCTTCCATTACGTGTACTTTTACGATGCCTGTTTCAAAATCGACATCCAATATGACCGGCTCGATATACGGCAGCAGCAGATCCTTCTGGCCTTGACGCTGCACCACCCAGACATCATTAGCTCCCGGTGACAGGACTTCCTTGATTTTACCGATAGTCTCTCCAGAGTCGTTGTCGATAACGGTCAAGCCAATCAGTTCGTGAACGTAAAATTCATTTTCTGGCAGCTCCAGCAGATCTTCTTCACTGACTTTGAGCGTGCCGCCGACAAACTGTTCCACCTGATTGATGTTGAAGTACTCGTCAAATGCCAGCAGGTCAAACGTTTTATGCTTACGGTGCGTCCGGACAGTCAGCTCTTCTTGCCTGCCGTCCTTACCGAACCAGATCAGGGAAGCGCCTTTCTGATAGCGGGCTTCCGGGAGGGTAGTCACTGAAATGACTCGGACTTCTCCCTTTAATCCATGGGTATTCACCACTTTACCTACATCATAAAATTCCATTTAAACTTGTCCTTTCCTGAAAAATTCATGAAAAAAGGGATGACTGCTAAGAGTCACCCCGTCAATCTTTAACTGCTATGTGTGACCGTAACGGCAACGCACAGGTGTACTGACTTAATCAACAATAGTTAGACGTACACGTTTCGGGCCGTCGAACTGTATGCTGTAAACGATTGATCGAATCGCCTTGGCAATACGTCCGCGCTTCCCAATGACGCGTCCGACATCATCTGGATGAACAGACAACATATACTCATGAAAGTCGTCTGTTTCTTTCAAGTCTAACTCGACTTCATCTGGATGACTGACTAATGGCTCGACAATGGTTTTAATCAATTCACGCATTTCTGTATCAGTCATACGTACCATCCTTTATAAGTAGTCTCAGTATATAGAAGGAAGAAAAGAAGGAGCGCTCAAACTGAACCAGCCCCATTCTTTTCTTCTTCAACGATTTATTCAGTTAGAGAATTACTTGCTGTATTTCTCATCGTGGAATTTTTTCATGATTCCTTCTTTAGATAGTAAGTTTTTCACAGTATCAGACGGTTTAGCGCCATCTTTCAACCATTTCAATACTAACTCTTCATCAACTTTTACTTCAGCTGGTTCTGATACAGGGTTGTATGTTCCAACCTGCTCGATAATGCGTCCATCACGTGGAGCACGAGAATCAGCAACAACTAAACGGTAAAAAGGATTTCTTTTAGAACCCATACGTTTCATACGAATTTTTACTGCCATTTGACTTGCACCTCCTGTTAATTTTTCAAGGGAATCTTTATATATAAAGAACCTTTAAGTCTGAGTTTTCTTCTCAATCAAACTCACGATAGTAATCATAACATGGAAAAACGGTAATGTAAAGTGCTTTTTCTTTACAGAGTAGAAATCCTTGCAATCAGCTGTCTTTCCCGGCTTGTGTTATACTTAAACCATTAAATTGAAGGCAGTGATCAGAATGGATTTTGAAGACAGAGACTACATCATGCGTCAGATGAAAGTGATGGCCAAAGGCATCGGTGTGCTTCTAGAAATCTCCTCTTTGAAGGAACTCCTGAAGCTGGAATTTTCTGCAGACGACAATCTGACAGATCCGGAGATTGAGTTCGTGATTTACAGTGCCCGAGTCGAAGAACTCCTGGACAGGAATCTTCTGACCTTAGATGAGCTGGCCCAAGCACTTGAGGTGCCCAGAAAACGGGTTGAGAACTTACTGTATCATGATGACATGGCCACTAAGCTGGAACTGGAACAGCTCATGCGACTAGTCGACGAAAAGATGCACTGGGTCGATCCGAATGACCGCTAAAAAGAAGAGAAAGCCCCTGCCCTTAAAACTTCAGGCAGGGGCTTTTCTTTATGCACGTCCATGTAAAAGATCCGTCTATCAGGAACCAGAGCCGACTCCCGTCTACTCTGATTCCTGGTGTTTTTTGCGGTAGCGAAAATTGTAAACCTGCTGCTTGATCGTGTAGTAAACGTATATACCGGAAAAACTGAGCAAGCCTGCAATCAAACCGAAGAAGCTGAGCGCATACATCCAGTGCCCCAGACGCGTATCCAAGACATTACGCAGCAGCAAGGTTAACAAGGTATAGGGTATACCATAACGAAGCAATACTTTGTTAAAGATGATCGTTCCTCCTTTGTTAAAGCTTATTTATCTACAGATATTCAAATGACTTACTATTGACACGAGTCCTTTTTTAAAATCCAGTAGTCTAACCTGTTTTGCTGATAAGACAGCTGCATACCGACTTTCGCCAGCACACGCTTTGGGGGCAGATTGTCAGTCTGACAGTCTGCCTTGATTACATGAACTCCTTTAATTTGGAAGGCCCATTTAATCAGGGCTTTCAACCCTTCCGTGGCATATCCCCGGTTCTGATAGTCTGGAAAGATACCGTAGCCCACTTCTACTTCCTTTTCGGTATTCGGTCGGTCTTTAAAGCCCATATCGCCAATCATCCTGTTTTCCTCTGTGTGAATTACTAGCCATACGCCCCAGCCGTGAAGTTCAGGATCTATTGCCAGATCTTCTAAAAAGCTTTCGATATGCGGACCATAGCTGTATCCAGAAGCTGCATACGTTTCAAGCGCCTTAGGCGTACAAGACAGCAGCGTCAGTCGCTCTGTATGTAAGATCACCGTTTACATCGTCTCCTGTCAAGTGATTTAACTGCATATTATGTATCATCAATTACAGCTTAGCATAAACAGCTGGTGCGTGCCATTTTAAATATGCCTAAGAATATTTACTTCCTTATGCTGTTCCCTTATACTCTATATGAATAATTAAAAAATAAGTATCAAAGGGGTTAACAATGATCAAATATATCATTTACTGGCTGCTTCTGACCTTTGCTGCTGCGGTCACTCTATTTGGAACGGTCTCCCTCATTTCCAGTACAGCCTTCACATCTATCTGGTCCGAATTTGAACTGCTGCTGAATACTTTAGGGTTTTCAACCGTCCTCTCCACTTTAGTTATCTGTACAAAAATAATTATTGACCGGACGACTGCTCATAAATGAAGCAGTCGTTTTTTGCTGTTTAAAAAATACTCCGAAAACTACAACACTCTTTTTTTAAGTGTCTAGTTTTCGGGTAGAGGTTCATCCTCTGCTTCAGCAACTCAATTAAGATCCTCCCTATTTTATTTGACTGCTAGTTTGCGCGTCAACTCCATCCCAAAGATCCCTGAGTTGCTTCGCAAAGGAGGTTTGCGCGACAACTCCATCGAAAAAATCCCTGAGTTGCTCCGCAAAAGAGGTTTGCGCGTCAACTCCATCCCAAAGATCCCTGAGTCGCTCCGCAAAAGAGGTTTGCGCGTCAACTCCATCGAAAAGATCCCTGAGTTGCTCCGTAAAAGAGGTTTGCGCGACAACTCCATCGAAAAGATCCCTGAGTTGCTTCGCAAAGGAGGTTTGCGCGACAACTCAGGACAAAAAACTACTCAGTTGCTATAGAAATTGCGATAAAAACTGAAAAAAGAACAGGAAGCCTCCTGTTCTTTTCCTCTTTTCTCTTATTCAAATGCAGTCTTACTCAGTTACCCTTATTTTTTCTTGCGGACAACTTTTTTCTTCTTTTTCTTTTTGCCTGCGCCACCGGCTTTAGCCATACCGTTCATGGCCATCTTGCCTAGTTTACCTTTGACACCGCCGCCCATGAGTTTATCGAGGCCAGGCATGTTGCCCATCTTCCCTTTAGACATCTTGCTCATCATCTCTTTGGATTGCTTGAACTGCTTGATCATACGGTTAACTTCAGCAATATCACGGGCAGATCCTTTAGCGATTCTGCGTCTGCGCTTTTGCGACAAGATATCCGGATTTTCACGCTCTTCAGGAGTCATAGACATCACAATTGCCTTCATATGGGCAATGTCTTTTGGATCCATCTGGAAATCAGCCATGCCTGGAATATTGTTCATCCCCGGGATCATTTTCAAAATGTCTTCCATCGGTCCCATGTTGGTCATCTGATCCATCTGTTCAATAAAGTCGTTGAAGTCATAGCGGTTTTCACGCATCTTAGCAGCCATTTCTTCTGCCCGTTCTTCATCAACTTCCTGCTGGGCCCGCTCGATCAGGGTCAGGATATCTCCCATTCCCAAGATACGGTTGGCCATACGTTCTGGATAGAACGGCTCTAAAGCATCCAGTTTCTCGCCGGTACCTGTGAACTTAATCGGCTTCTCCGTCACGGAACGGATGGACAGAGCGGCTCCTCCGCGTGTGTCCCCATCCAGTTTGGTTAAAATCACACTGCTAATATTTAGACGTTCATTAAAGGAGTCCGCCACATTGACGGCATCTTGTCCAGTCATGGCGTCCACGACTAGGAAGATTTCATGCGGATCGACTGCCTGTTTGACATCCTGTAGTTCAGTCATCAGGTTTTCGTCGATATGCAGACGTCCCGCCGTATCGATAATGACAACGTCACGATTCTCGTCTTTTGCCTGCTGGATTCCTTTTTCAGCAATTTCGACCGGACTAACCTGGTCTCCCATGCTGAAGACCGGGATATCCAGATCGCGTCCAATCGTCTGCAGTTGATCAATCGCTGCTGGACGGTAAATATCGGCAGCAACCATCATCGGTTTCTTGTTTTCATGCTTGCGCAAGTAGTTGGCTAGTTTCCCGGCTGTCGTCGTTTTACCGGCACCCTGGAGACCGGTCATCATGTAGATGGTCGGTCCTTGTCCGGGCTCAGCGAAAACGATTTTTTCCTGTTCGCCACCCATTAGTTCCGTCAGTTCATCATTAACGATTTTGACGACCTGTTGTCCGCCGTTCAAACTGCCGAGAACTTCCTCACCCAGCGATTTTTCACGAACCGTTTTAACAAAATTTCTTACTACTTTATAATTGACGTCGGCTTCAAGCAAGGCAAGCCTGACTTCACGCATTACATCTTTGACATCCGCCTCAGTGACTTTTCCTTTTTTACGCAGTCCGGAAAAGGCATCCTGCAGGCGGCCTGTTAACCCTTCAAAGGCCATACTTATTTCAATCCTCTCTCATTGAATCCAGACTAATGCTGTCGATCAAAGACAGCAGCTCGTTGTCTGCTTCATACTTTTCTTCTACATATGCTTTCAATTTATCGACGAGCTTTTGTTTTTTGTCAAATTCTTCGACCAGGTGCAGCTTGTCTTCATAATTCTGCAAAATCACTTCAGAACGTTTGATATTGTCATACACAGCCTGGCGACTGACTGAAAAGTCTTCTGCGATCTCCCCAAGCGAGTAGTCATCGCCATAATAAAGCCGCATGTATTCCTGCTGCTTGGGTGTCAACAGCGGCCGGTAAAAGGCAAACAGACTGTTCATACGCAGTGTTTTTTCCAATTCCATCTTGTAAGCCACCTTCTTTGCTGTCTGGTTTCTAAATTATGCTGTTTGCTCGATCAGTTCCTTGAACAGACCATAAGCAAATTTCTCTGTATCGAATGAGTGCAAGTCGTTCATGGTCTCGCCCAAGCCGACAAATTTCACCGGGATACCCAGTTCTTTGCCGATAGCCAAAACGATTCCCCCTTTAGCTGTTCCATCCATCTTCGTTAAAACAATTCCAGATACTTGAGTGGTTTCTTGGAAGATTTTGGCCTGGTTTAAAGCATTCTGCCCCGTTGTGGCATCTAAAACCAGCAGTGTTTCATGCGGCGCTTCAGGAATCTCCCTGGAGATCACACGTTTCATTTTCTCCAGCTCATTCATTAAATTCTTTTTATTCTGTAAACGGCCGGCGGTGTCGATCAGCAGGATATCCGCTCCTGATTCCCGGGCAGTTTTAATGCCGTCAAAAACGACGGCGGCCGGATCTCCGCCTTGCTTGGTAGAGACTACTTCGGCTCCGACACGATCCCCCCATACATGCAGCTGTTCGATGGCTCCGGCACGGAAAGTATCTCCCGCAGCCATAACGACTTTCTTGCCCTTGTCGATATACTGATGAGCCATTTTGGCAATGGTCGTTGTTTTCCCCACACCATTAACCCCGACAAAGAGAACGACCGTCAGACCGTCTGGATTCTCGTTAAATTCGTGGTGATCAGGATTGCTTTCTCCGTACATATCGACCATAGTCTGCACAATGACACGTTCAGCATCTTTCATGGAACGGACATTCTGGACTTTGGACTCATAGCGCAGCGTATCGGCGATATGCATCGTCGCTTCAAAGCCGACATCGGATTCAATCAGCAAATCTTCCAGTTCCTCGAAAAATTCCTCATCTTCATATCGGAAGTTGGCCAAAAGTTCATTCAGACGGCGTGTGAAGGATACACGTGACTTTTTCAGTCCTTTTTCGTACTGCTCTGTTTCTCTTTTCGTGTCTTCGGGCTCAAGAGTGGTGTCCTTGGCAACCGGCGACTCGACGACTTCCTCAACGTCCTTGACAGCCGAACTATCCTCGACTGCCTTAATGTCTTTAACTTCTTCCGTCGACTGGTCTTTTGTCTCCGCTCCGGTAAAGGCGGATTTTATTTTATCAAATAATCCCATCGTGGCTTCACTCTTTCTCTCGCTTTTTTTACTGCTTCACCCTCAGTTTAACACATATCGCTCAATTGCATAAGCAACACCGTGCTCATCATTGGAACGGGTGATAAATTGCGCATTCTCTTTGACGCTATCCAAAGCATTGGACATGGCCACCCCGATGCCGGCCGCTTGGACCATAGCGAGATCGTTTTCCTGATCTCCAATGGCCATCATTTCGTCAAGCGCAATATCCAGCAGTTCGCTCAACAGTTTGAGGCCCTTGCCCTTGTCTACCGCTTTCGGCAGGACCTCAAGCAGATTGTCTCTGGATTTCATAATTGTATAGCGTTCGCGGTAAGTATCCGGAATCTCCTGTACTTTCTGGTCCAGTTCCTCCTGGTCCCAGCACATCACGATCTTGTTGATTGGAAATGGGTCCGGCAGATCGGTCATGTCGACTGGCTCGTAAGGCAGAGCTTTCATGTGTCGCGAATACTGTGACGGCTTGTCTTTTGGATAGGGGGGCTCATAGACCGTATCCAAGTCGATGAAATTGCAGGGTAGGTCCAGCTTCTGACTCAGTTTATAGACGTCCAGAACATCGGTTTTGGAGTGGGTGATCTGACTGAGCGTCTCGCCAGTTTGAGTCCACTGCACAAGTCCGCCATTATAGGTCAGGCCCAGATCACCTTCTTCGGTCAGACCGCAGTCTTCCAAAATAGACAGCATACCTTTAAGGGGACGCCCGGTGACGAGGACAACTTTGACTCCCTGGGCCTTAGCTTTTTGAATGGCTTGCTTGTTTTCTTCCGACACTTGCCGCTGACTGTTCAGCAGGGTGCCGTCCAGATCGATGGCTACTAATTTAATTGACATAATGACCTCCGTTTTATGCTTGTTCTACCGTTTCATCGATATCCTGCAGTTGTACGGACACCAGATTGGACACACCCTTTTCTCTCATGGTCACGCCGTACAGAGAATCCGCTTCTTCCATCGTTCCTTTACGGTGCGTGATAACGATGAACTGAGTGTCCGACGCAAATTCATGCAGATAACGTCCAAAGCGCCTGACATTGGCTTCATCCAGGGCTGCTTCGGCTTCATCCAGGATACAGAATGGAATCGGACGGACTTGAATTATGGCAAAGAGCAGGGACAGGGCAGTCAGCGCTCGTTCGCCCCCAGAAAGCAGGCTTAGAGACTGCAGTTTCTTTCCTGGCGGCTGAGCTTCAATCTCTACACCGGATTCCAGCAGGTTCTCTGGATCGGTCAGACGCAGCTGCGCCTTTCCTCCCCCGAACATCCGCGGAAAGACCAGGGCAAACTGTTCTTTAACCTGACTGAAGGTTTCGTAGAAGCGCTTTTTGACTTCCGTATCCATCTGGTCCATGGTGTCATATAATTTTTCCTTGGCTTCAAGTAGATCCTGCTGCTGGCTGGCAAGAAAATCGTGCCGCTCGGCAACGCGCTCATATTCCTCGATTGCAGCTAGATTGACAGGGCCCAGTTCCTCTATTCCGCGTTTGAGGAGTTTCACCCGCTTTTGGGTTTCTTCTTTGTCCAGATTTTCCGGCTGGTTCAGCCGGGCTTCCTCATAGCTTACTGAGTATTCTTCCGACAGATATTCCAGCAAGTGGTCGATCGAAACATCACAGCGTGACAGGCGAATCTCCAGCTGATTTTTTTCTTCTGAAAGCATGGAACGCTTGTCCTGGAGCAGGCTGATAGTATCGTCAAGTTCAGACACAGCATCATCAAGCCGGGCATGGCGGTCTTTTAAAGCCTGTTCTTCTGTATCTAGAGCCTCAGACTGTTGTTTCAGCTGGTTGAGACGGTCCTGCAAATCTTCTTTTGACTCCAGTTCTTCTCCTTGCTGGAGCTGATCCAGCTCAACAGAGAGTGACTGGACAGCTGCTTCAGTTTGAGCTATGCGTGCAGACACACTATCTTTCTTGGAACGGGTGGACGCTAGCATTTCGCGGGCCTGGTTCCATTTTTCTAAGATAGCCGATTTTTCAGTCTGCAGCCGGTCTTTCTGAGCTTCGCTGTCTTCTTTTTCACTGGACAGCTGATCCATTTCGGCTTTCAGTTCTTCCAGGCGACTTACAGCCTGTTGATGGTCATGTTGGACTTGCTTGAGTTGAGTTGTCAGACTCTTTTCTTCTGTCTGGGCTTCGCCACTTTCAAAGAGCAGACCAGTTTTCTCACGCTCAAGCCGCACGGTCGCTTCATTTAGCTGCGTTACTTCGTTTTCTAGCTGTTTTTCAGCCAGACGGCGATCTTCACCACTCTCCCGCAAGTCTTCTAGCTGTGTGCTTAGTTCCGCTCGGCGTTGGTCCTCGCGCTCACTTTCTGCTTTTCTCAGAGCAAGTGTTTTTTCCAGTTCGTCGATTTCGATGCGCAGAGCTTTTTCTTCTTTTTTCTGAGAAAAGAGATGAGCATTGGACGAACGTTTGCCGCCTCCACCGGTCATGGATCCCCCGGCGTTCATCACGTCTCCTTCAAGGCTGACAACGCGGGAAGAATAATTGACGGCTTTGGCGATGGCATTGGCTGACTGCAGATCCTGGGCGACAATAGTCGAGCCAAGTAGATTGCCCATGACCGCCTTGACTTTATCGTCATAATGAATCAGTTCACTGGCAATGCCGATATAGCCTTTAACACTGCTGGCCCGGTCGATATTGACCGGGGACAAAGAGCGCGGCTTGACAGTCGTCAGGGGCAGAAAGGTCGCCCGTCCGGCTTTTTTCTGTTTCAGGTAGGCGATGGCCTGGCGTCCTGCTTTTTCATTTTCTACGATTATAAACTGGCTAGCTGCCCCCAGGACCACATCGATCGCTTCGGTATAGTCTGCGGGCACGTCCATCATGTCAGCGACAGTACCTGTGATGCCTTCCAGTTGATCCTTGGCAGTCATAACTGCCTTAACGCCGGCAAAGTAACCGGCATAGTTCTCCTGCATTTCAGCCAGACTCTGTCTTTTGGCCTGAGCCCGGTTCAGCTGGCGCTCTAGCTGCATGATTCGGTCGGCTTTTTGCTGGTAGGCGCCGTTGAGGGCATCGAGTTCCGCTTTGGTTTGCTTGAACTGCTTCAGCAGCTGATCCAGCCCGACTTTCAGTTCATCTAGCTCCGTCTTCTTGGTTTTAAGAGAGCTTTTTGTTTCTTCCAGTTTACCTGTAACTTCCTGTACCTGTTTCTTCTGCTTTTCTGATGACAAAGAAGTCTGGCTCAACTGTCTAGAAAGATACGTTTCCTCATTGTTGAGCGATGTTTTTTGCTGCATGGCTTCGATATACTGTGCCCGCAGTGTTTCAATCGCTTCTTCCTTGTTGCCCATCAGACGGTTCAGCTGCTCTTCCTTCTGCTGATAAGCTTTTTTCTGCTCTTGTACCGTCTGATTCTGATCATTGTAGAGCACTTCGATTTCTTGAAGTTCATCTTTGAGCGCATCCAGCTGGGCCTGTTCCTTCTCTAGACCCGCTTGTTTTTCACCTAAAAAGGCATCCTGGTGCTTTTCTTTTTCCTCTACAAGGCGCAGACGGGCTTCGGTCCGTTCGATCTGCTTGACTGAATCAATGTGACGGGCATGGATCGCGTCCCGCTCGGTTTCAACCTTATGCAGAGCCTGCTTCTTTTCTTTGACTACCGAGCTGTCCTGTTCGAGCTCCGTGGTCACGGTCAATATCTGCTCTGACAGCTTCTGTGTCTGAGCTTTCAGCGCCTTGTTTTCCTTTGCATATGCTTCGATCGTCTGGACCGAGAGCGCCACGTCTAGATCAGTAAGTTCCTCTTTTTGCTTTACATAACTTTGAGCGATGTCTTTCTGTTCTCTCAAAGGTTCCAGCTGGCCGTTCAGTTCAAACAGGATATCCTGTACCCGGTCCAGGTTATCCTGGGTTTCAAACAACTTACGCTCGGCCTTGCTTTTCTGCGTCTTGTACTTGAACACACCAGCGGCTTCTTCAAAAATAGCCCGGCGGTCTTCTGCCTTGCTGTTGAACACCGCTTCAACCTGTCCCTGAGAGATGATGGAAAAGGATTCCTTCCCCAGTCCCGAGTCCATGAACAGATCCACGATATCTTTCAGCCGGCAGGCGTCTTTGTTGATCAGATAGTCGCTGTCACCATTACGGTTGATGCGACGAGTCACACTGACTTCTTCGAATTCCACAGGAAGAAAGCCATCCTGATTCTCCAGAACCAGGGTGACTTCCGCAATGTTTATGGGCTTGCGCGTATCGGTTCCGGAAAAAATGATATCATGCATTCGGCCGCCGCGTAGAGTCTTGGCTGACTGCTCACCCATGACCCAGCGGATCGCTTCGATGATGTTCGATTTTCCGCTTCCGTTCGGGCCGACGACTGCAGTAATGCCGTCTGTAAAGTCCAGTACCGTCTTGTCGGCAAAAGACTTAAAACCCTTGATTTCTAATCGTTTTAACTGCACGTGTCTATCTCTCCTTCATAGCATTCAGGCTGCAAGCGAACACTACGATTCGTTCGATTCTTCCAGTTTTTCCAATGCAACTTTTGCCGCAGACTGCTCTGCGGCCTTTTTAGACCGGCCAATTCCCATACCCAGAGAATCGCCTTCCACATAAACTTCCACAACAAATTCTTTCTGATGATCTGGACCTCTTTTATCCATCACCTTGTATTCAATCGTCACCACACCATTACGCTGCAGCAGTTCCTGCAACGCTGTTTTGTGATCCATCCCATGAGAGAAAGCACCGGAATCAATTTTAGGAAAGAGGATCTCTTTTAAAATCTCCTTGACGACATCCATTCCCTGATCGACAAATACTGCCCCGATAAAAGCCTCAAACACGTCACACAAAAGTGACGGACGTGTCCGGCCGTTCATCTGCTCTTCCCCCTTGCCGAGCCGCAAATAGTAATTCAGCTCGTACTCTTTCGCTAGCATCGCCAGACTTTCCGCCCGCACGATCGACGCCCGCATACGGGTCAGTTGACCTTCCGGGTGGTTAGGGTACTTATGGTACAAGTATTCAGATACCGTCACTTCCAGTACAGCATCTCCAAGAAACTCCAGTCGCTCCAAATTTCTGATCTCTTTATCACGATGATCATTCGCATAGGATGAATGGGTAAACGCCTCGATAAGTACGGACTCATCAGTGAACGTCACACCAAACGTATCTTTCACATGCTGAAATAATTTTTTCATATAATCTTCACCTCACTTAGCCTATACCCCTTAAGTATACTTGATTTTTAGGGTAAAATAAACCGGAGAAAACACATCCCGCCCGGATTTGAGCAGTCAGGCAGCCCTTTATCCGCCTTTATTCCATAGACTGAACGTGAGCGGATACGTTTAAAACCTTTAATCAGATAGCCGCCGCAGATCTATCAGCTGCCTGATTAAAGGTTTACCCAAAAAGGTCACCCTGAAAACAGATATAAAGACTGTTTTCAGGGTGACTATATGTGCGGGCTGTTCTATCTAAATTAGCTTTCTATCGAAAGCTAAATGGCCAGCTATATGTTTGGCTTTTTCTTTTGGTTCCTCATAAGACCAGGCCGCATCTTTCATAATTTTATCCCCGTACTTGACGGAATAATAAGTCGCAGCTCCTTTCCAGGGACACGTGTACTGCGTATCGCTTTTCACCAAATGCTCCATATCCACATCTTCTCGAGGGAAATAGTGGTTATTCTCCACAATTACTGTGCGATCACTGTCAGCCAAAACGTGATCATCGTAGTTTATTTTCATCCTTTTTCCTCCCTTGTACAGTGCATGACGGATAGCAACTCTGTTCGTCTTCATTATACATGGTCACCCTTAGGAACTGCACTCATATACTCTTAGGGGCAGGAACTAGCAGCAGAAACCTACAAGTTTAACAGATCTTACGGCGGATATTTTGCGCCTGTATCTCGAATCCAGTACAATCAAGAGAAGAACGTGCGTAAACCAAATCAACTCAACTGGAGTGAGACTATGAAAACTGCCCTCAAGACCCTGCTAGCTGCCAATATTTTGTCTTTTATCTTAAGCCTAGTGTATGCTTTTGTGCCCGGACAGACTCTTTACTGGAACGTCTTCGGGATTTTCCTGATTTTAACTTTGACCGGGAACATCCTGGCCAGTCTGCCGGAGGGCCATAAAAGAAGGCTGGATATCGTCTACCTCTCCTTGTCCAGCTTAGGCCTGTTTGCTGTCATGCTTTTGAACACCCTAGCGTCTTCCATTCCGACCCATACAACGTCTATCAGTATAGTCTCCGGACTCTTTATCTTGGCGCTCACACTGACGGGAGCTCTGCTTGCGCGTTCGGCCTTACCGCCTTATACTAGGCGTTTTTCGATGCGTGGTGGAACCTACTTTCAAACGAAAAAATCGAAAATCAGCAGACTGTTCAGGCGTACTATTTCAGTGCTGCTGGCAGCCGGACTGCTGATTGGTCTGATTATGGCTTTTTTCATGCTGGTACCCGTAAGCATCGGAGTAGCCGAAGTCATTTTATCCCAGTACAGCCTGTTTTACCTGCTGATCTTCTCCAGCACTGCGGTCCTCTTCATTAAAATATCCGGCTTCAAAAGCGGGTCCGTTCTGCGCAACGGTGTACTTATTCTAGGAGCCGCGCTCTATGTTGCCTTTGCGGTTCCGACCGTTCTGATTCCTTCCATGCTGGCCGGGGCAGAACAAAGTTATACTGCAGCTTTTGGAGATATCGGCTCAGATTTTGATGATTTGACCGCTTTTCGTCAGCAGCCGCTGTCTTTGCCGGATTACTTTTTCGGCGTCCGGACAGAAGAGTATGAACTTGACGAGGATGTGCTCTACTATGCCGGCACTGAGGGCGTAGACGAGGGACTGGAACTGCGCTATGATGTCTACACCCCGCTTGAAGAAGCAGAGGATCTTCCGGGTGAACGGGCGGTGCTGATCCGTATACATGGTGGAGGCTGGAATACCGGCGGGCGTGGCTTTCAAAACGTCGCCCAGTTCAATAAGTACTTCGCTTCCCAGGGTTATATAGTCTTTGACGTTGAGTATGGGCTCAACAATAAGAACCGCCTATCCGATCTCTCTCCTGTAGCGGAAGAAGTATCTGGAGAATTTTCGATCGATGACATGGTCCGGCATCTAGGTATTTTCCTGACGCACCTAGCAGACAGCCAAGACGTCTATGGGGCAGATATTGATTCTGTTTTCCTCTCAGGCGGATCAGCCGGCGGGCATCTGGCGAACGCGGTTGCCCTCGGTTTGACAAGTGGAGCGTACACGGACGTGCTGGATGAAAGAATAAACATCAGCGGTATTATTCCGCTCTATCCGGCCAATGGACTGGCTGGCTTTCAGGAGATCACGGGAGAAGAAGAATTGGTCGATCCCGCCCTGCTGGTTGACGAAAACAGCCCACCAGCCCTAGTCTACCACGGAGATACCGACCGGATTGTCAGCCTGGATGTGTCCAGAAAGTTTGAACAAACTTATCTAAACAATGGAAACACTGACTTTGCCCTGATCCAGGCCCCATACGGCGAGCATGTCAGTGACCTTTACTTCCCCGGCTATTACAGTCAGATGTTGGTCTACTATATGGAACGTTTTATGTATGAACACAGGTAACGCCTATGCAAACAGCACCTCTTTAGTCCGTACTACCTTGACTAAAGAGGTGCTGTTTTTTGTTTTGAGTAAGAATCAGACTAATTTTTGCACATATAATTAGCAGTACACTTAAGTATCCAGTTAGTGACTGCAAGTTAAAAAAATGCTAAAAAACTGACGGATTTTAGCGTGCTACTTAGAGTCGTAACTGAAGCCGGCCATACTGCTTCGGACCCGTTCTTCATTGGGATCCGCATAATATTTACGGGTCGTTTCCGCACTGGAATGCCCTAGAATAAGCGCCGTTAAGTACATATCCTTAAAGGTATTATAGTGATTGGTGCCGAAAGTCCGTCTAAACACGTGGGGAGTGATTTTCATGGACAACTCGGCCCGCTGGCGGTATTTTTCCAGCATATTGCGAATAGAACGGGGATGGATCCGCTTGCCCTGCATGGATAAAAACAGGGCGTCCTCATGTTCTCTTAAAGCGTGCGTCATCGCCTTACGCTGATCAAGATACTCCATGATCACATCATAAATGGCGTCTGGAATCGGGATGATCTGCTCGTTTCCGCCTTTGCGCAAGACAACCAGGGCATGCTCTTCAGTAAAAACATCCTGAATGTCCAGCGTCGACACTTCACTGACTCGCAGGCCGCAGTAGGCGAACAGTACAGCGATCACATAATCTCTATATTTTGTTTTTAGATGATAATTACCGGCATGATCGCTTTGTACGTTCATATCTTCTTTGATCGTCCTGAAAAAGCGCTGGACCTCGTCATCTGTTAGACGATTCTTGATTCGAACCCGTTTTTTCATTTTCATCTCTACTCGCTTAGTCACATCTCTCGCGATCAGGCTGCGGGTAAAGAGATAATCGAAGAATACGCGTAAGGTAGCCAATTTGCGGTTCTTCCCTTCCGACTGGTTGGTGAAGACCTGATCGATTTCCTTGCCTGTAGCCGTCTTGTAGGTCTTGGTATAATGCGTCAGGTAATTTAAAAAATCGACTATATTTCGCTCAGAGAGGCCATTCAAGTGTTTGGTGGTGATGTCCTGTGTCTGTTCCACTTTTATAATACGCTCAGCAACTAAATAATCATAAAACAATGTCAGGTCTTTAGCATATTCAAAACATGTACTCAAAGACTTGGACGTTTCAGACACATATATGAAATCCAGTGTAAATTCAGGCAAGCGCGCCTGCTTCTCTCTAAGTTTTAAGCGAACCAGTTTTTCCTGTTCGGGTCTCATGCGGACACCTCCTTAAGGTACTTAGTATACCATAAAACATACGTTCGACTGAATAGTGTATCGTATCCTTATTCAAGGATGCATGCAGCAGTCAGAAGCATTGAAAATGGAAAGCATTCAAAGCCGCAAGCTCAAAAAAGGAACGCAAGGCCTTGAGCATGTGTATTGAAGAAGAAAACAGCCCTGTCTTCCCTGTTTTTTTTTGGAACAAGCATAGACACACATGAAAAAGCCATGTTTTAATATTCTAAAATGACGCTTAAACGCTGCTATAAAAGCAATCATTCCCATTCACGACAGAATGTAACGGATCGTATAATCTGTTTTAAGTACCACTGTACGGAATAGTTGCCTGAAACAGGCTTAAAATCATCCTCTCGCGCAGCATAAAAAGAGGCGCAGTTGATATTATTCTTTAAAGTTTTTTATTTGACCTCCCCTTATTAACAGAGGCACATTTACTTAATTTGTCCGCAAAATAAGATAATTTATCCAATTCTCAACTATTCTAAAAACTCTACTTTTCGGAATAGTTGACGATTACATGCTATTTGGGGCCTTTTTTACTTGTACCCTGCGCTCTCTTTATTTTTTACAAGAAACTTTTTGTCGCACCGAAAACAAAAAGCCAGACCCCGTCTGCTCAAGAACTGACGGGGTCTGGCTCTATCAAGTGTACTGTAGGGGTTTCTCTGTTTTCTCGTGGTCTACTCTAGCCCGTCTTCCCACGTGTTGACATGGTCCATGACATATACTTGCTCTTGGGGATTCAACTGGCGAAACAAAGCTTGGAACACTTCTTCGTCCATGTCTTCCCAGTTGTCCAAAATATTTGTCAGCTTGTCATAATACTCCGGTTCTTCGTATTTCAACAACTCGTGATGTTCTTCAGTGGACAGTTCTTCCTGCTTGTCTACTTTACTCTTAATGTCCCGGTATCGTTTACTAGACATGATGACACCCCCTCCTTTATCGGTCATTGTTTGTTCTGCTGATGATTAGTAGCGGATAATGGACAGGGAAACAAGATTAACTAAACGCGTGCGGGGTTTGAGGTCATCAAAAATAGGAAAACAACCTAAAACATAGCGACCACTAATTTAAATGAGCATCGCTTCTCTCTTTATACTATTATAACCTTTTCCAGTCAGTGCTTCTAGCTTAAGCATTATTAGAGGGATGATTTAAAAGAACCGTATAGATCAATTAACATCTATTATCCGGTTCTCTCAGTATAATGCTTGCCTGTCCACATTTGCTTGATTATAAATAATGTGACACACTTAGCTCTTTTCTTTCAAGAGATGCAATACTTGAAGCCCATCTGATGGATGCCCAGAATATGATCCCATCCATCTAGGATACTTAACGGGTACGGCTGTCACCAGAAAACTTACAGCACAGAAACTGGCTGTTGCAGACAGTAACGTTTGAACATCCAAATTAGAAGCCAAAGGGAGCAGGAGGCCAAAGCCAATGGCCATAAGCAAAGACACAAGCGGCCCTCCAATGATATTTATGATTCTTTGTTTTTTGTCCATCTCACCCTTTGAGCTGCAGAAGCCATAATAAGACCACTTTAAATGAAAGTGGAGTCTTCCGATATTGAAGCTTCTTTTGTCAGGATCACTTAAACGACCCAAATGTACATGTGCGGTTGCTCTAGACGACATGACAGCAGCTATACCGTGCCCAATCTCATGCATCAAAGTACACAGCGGAATAATCAAAATATAGAAAATGATAGTTACTAACATAAGGTGCTCCTTTGTCGAAATATTACTTGCAAAACATTTACAGTTTCAGCTCCTTGCATCATTCATAAGGAATAAGTGTTTGAAGATAGCCCTTTTTGTCACTTTATAATTGATTAACTACTTGCCGTAAGCTTTAGGGTCGCTCTCCCATAAGAGCTTTCCTTTGAATAGATTACCTTCCTGCAATTTTAGCAGCGCCATGCCGCCTTTTTTAAAGGAAAACTCAGAACCCACCAGTTCTCTAACCCAGTGACCTAAAGATGGCTCATGCCCTACACAGACAATACGGGTATCAGCGTCCAATGCGCTTATTGCTGCTGCTAGTGCGCTGAAGTCTCCATTAGCAATAAAGTCTTTTTCCTCTGCACTGTTTAAACCAAAGACTTCCGTAAACAGATCAGCTGTTTGTCTGGCCCGAATGAGCGGGCTCGTCCAAACCACTATATTGTTTTGTGTTGTTAAGTTGCCTCCCGTGTTATCTAAAAACGCACGAAATTCTTCTTTCCCCTTTTCAGTCAATTCTCTCAGCCCATCATTTTTATCAGCTGAGCGGTTTTCAGCCTTACCGTTGCGTAATAAAAGCAGTTCATTAGGCATAGGTGTCACTCCTTTGGGCTAGATTGTAAGTAAATAGGTATCTATCGTAGGCACACTAAAAATTATATTTAATCGGATTTGCTGCCCCCTTTTTTCTATATTTTACGGGCACTCTCTTACGTAAATATAACTCTTTTATAGAGCTATCTGCTTCATGTCCAACAAATCCGATTCTTTTAGGCTCTTCAAAATTAAATTCCGGGAAGTTGTCTAAGGTCGCAGCCTTCCATTCAGTCGGAACAAATACACCTATAATGATTCCTTGCATGACGGCTAGAACATACTCAACTTTTTCTGATTTAGCCTTGCTTATTTTCCAGGCAAATCTTGTAGCATCGTAAATGTTTTGGTCAAAAACAGTTTTATTAATAGTAATCATAAGGACCTTGTGCTCAAAGTTTGCTTCTTCTGACATATATTTATCAATTATTTCCAATGCGTGCATTGGTCCATAGTCGTTGCTGCCCTGTCCACCTACTATGTTCGATGCGCTTGGGTATGCATCGATTAAAGCAGCTTCAACTTCTAAAGCCCCTTTTTCGTCCATGCCATGCCTGTGAATGACATGAATGACTTCAAGCCCCGCGCGATCTATTTCTCTTATAATTCGTATTTTATCATCAGCCTCTTCAAAGTGATCAACTCTATCATAAGCTTTCATATGGTTAAACACTCTGTTTCCTTTACCTTTACCAACATAAAATGTTTCGCCATTTCTCGGATCAATTAGCCTGTAGACATAATATTTTAGCTCTTCTATTACCTCATTGGGGAATTGTTGTATTTTACTATTATACATAATACTCTCCTTTTTTGTCATAGGGGAAATATCACCTGTAGTTGTAAATCTTTTCCTTTGAGCACAATTTGAAGCTGCTGGTATTATACGATACTATTATTTTTTAAAAGATATCAAGATATTCATTAATACAGTGCCCCTGCTTGTAGAAGAATGAATATCTAGTTTCCATGTAAGTATCAGTCTCCAGTTTCTTTTAAACTAATCCTTATTTCCTCGTAAATTATTTCTAATAATCTACAGCACTTATTTTAGATGCAAAGTTGTTTGATTTTTAAGTTTAGATCTTTAACTTGCTCATGTATATCAAACGCGACCATAAATAATTTGAATGATTAGTATTATTCATAATCTTTTCCAACTTCAAATGAGCTGATAAATTTTCTCATACTGTTTTTCGCAATTTTCATTGCTTTTACAGATTCTTCAGCATTTTTTATTTTTCTCTGAAGTTGTTTCTTCTCTTGTCCTGATAATTCACTAACCCGCATATTTAATTCAATGATACCTTTCTCAATTACCATAATCTTATTTACATATTGTTCATAAACGGTATTAGAATATGCCAAGTCGTGTTCATCATTTAAAAAGATTTCTCTAATCGATACTAGCAGTTTAGCAGATTGTTTAATCGTATTCTTTTTCCCAAGAAGTCCAAACACACCAACAGCTCCACCGATACCTGTGCCAACGCCCGCTCCTAAAAGAGCCCCTCCACCAACTATTGCAATAGTCCCTCCAGCCATACCCGCACCTCCAGCGGCTACAGCTCCACCACCTAAATAAGCGAGTGAGGCAGCAGTTAAAGCAGCTCCACTGAGTCCGGCAAATTTAGATCCAACTAAAGTAACGGCAATAGCTGGGGCAAAGGCACCTGCTGTGACAAGAGTTAAAATGGTTATAAGAGAAGTTACTGAAAGAGATAATATGGCCGTTTTCAAAGTCTCGCTCAATTCGTTAATTATTTTATTATATGTTTTGCGCAACCTGAAAATATAATTTTGGGGATAATAACTCTCAACGAAAAACGAATTAATGAAATGATCCCCTGCTTTTTTATTGTACCCGTTTAATTTATTTTGAATTGATTTGTACTTGTTGTCTGGCTTAGTTTTTCCTTTATTATCTTCTTCCAGCTCTAAAGTATAATAAGGTTCGAACAGCATGGTTTCTAATAAAACTAATTTAAACCATCTATTAGTTGGTTGATTAGTTTCGATAACTTCTTTTAACTCTTCTTCTGTAAACCATCTAAGCTCAGAATCCTGAATGTTAACAAAACCTGCGAAGTTTTTGCTCATGATTTCTTTCCATTCGACAAGCCATAAATGTTTTAAAACTTTAATATCTCCTGATTTCCTAGGTGTTTTAGTAGTTCTTATATCATTTAGTGTCTTGTAATATTCTAAGTTATAAAGAATCTCTGTTTGTTCTAATGTTAACCCGAAACTGTCTTCGACCATATCTTCACCCACTCTTTTATTTATATTGTTATCCAATTCTAAATAGGTGTTGCTTTCGATGACTTTGTACATTTCTCTAATATTTAATAAATTTCTCTTGCTTAATCCCCAAGAAATTTCTGAACCTACAGCAACCATGAATCGACCTATGCCTACATAGTTAACAGCTATCCAGTTTTTTTGAGAAATAAAAGCTTCGCTAATATCTATTGAGGTAAATACACCAGTAGAAATGGTAAGCATCCGGCTAAGAGTAGGATTGTTAATAGGTTTCACATTTTCCCATCTAATTTGTTTTAGATTACTCTCTGAATGAATCGGGTACTTCTGCAATTCAAGACCTAGTCGTCTAATAAAGTAAAAACTTCTCACCATGCATTCATTTGCAATTACGGGTAATGCCTGACGGCTGACTTCAATTCCTAAACCCATCTCTGCGCGTAAATCAAAGCGGAGTTCTTCCCCTTTAATGATGTTTCCATGCTGATCTCGTTTAGCTAATAGAGTCCCATTAAATAACTTAGATAAAAAGACTGAAAGTGAGTGGTCTTTTACAGTCATTTCTTTAAAAATAGGTAAGGCAGACAACTCTTTAGCTAGTGAAAGCAATGGACCGGGTATGCCTGTACCCCCACTTTTACCTACTGTATTACTTGACCCTGCCATGTCACTTACAAGGTGAAAAAACCATATTATTGTACCTTTGAAAATTTTTGACGGGACATCGTCACCAATATATACTTTGCTTCTTTCTGGAACATCAACTACTTTAAATTGCCCTATTGTGTCGGTTCCATATGATTTATATGTAAATTGAGTTAAAAGAGAAAACATTAGACCAACGATGGTAGGATGATGGCCAAAATCACGCAGATGATGCTGAAGGCTACCACCTAAATCTGCAGTATTACCGTCACTTGGTATCGGGAATTTATTTTCAAGAAAGCGAACGGAAGATTCTAGATCATTAGACTTTGATCCAAGCAATTTTGCTGTTTTGACAACAAATCGGTCAACTTCTTCAGCTGCTATAGCTCGCCCTCGTTCAAGGTTGAATTTCCCTACCCATAAGGTATCTAATAGTCCGCTTAAAATACCACTACCAATTGAAACTAAATAGTCATTTGTATCCGGCTGGTTGGATAATAAACTTATTTCATTTTCGATATCAAAAATAGCTTGATAAAGATTAAAATCTGAATCAGCTAAAGACTGGTATGACTTCACCTCTACTTGTAAAACAGAAGAATTATCCATATAAATGCCTCCAATTGTAATAGTGTATAAGTTAATTAAAGTATACCATTTATATATCGCATAAAGTGAAATTGATAGACATATTGTAATCCTTTTCATGTTACAATTAAAAAAATTACATTTGTCGGGAGGAATATAAATGAGTAATTTAGTTCTGGGCTTAGATATTGGAGTTTCCAGTGTCGGCTGGGGAATCATAAACAAAGAAACAAATGAAATTATCGATGCAGGTGTAAGGCTTTTTGAAGAAGCTACTCGAAACGCTAATGTCTTTTGAAGCAACTTCTTCAAAGAGTTCTGTAAATACATCCACGAGGCGGAGGGTGCTTTAGCTAAGCATGCAAAACCGCATAATCCACTTTACTTTGATGGAATAGAGGTCAATTGGCCAATCAATACACGTTCAAATGCCGCGTTAGTTTATAGTATGCTTAATCAAGCGCGTGAGACACTTCCTTTCGATGCAAAGCCAGTTGTTCACTCTGATTGTGGTGCACACTATAGGTGGTCTAGGTAGATTGAACGGCCGCAAACCAACGGTTTGACAAGGGCTATCTCCTATAAAATTTATACCCTCGTCAATTCAGCTTATGAAGGGTCTTTGGCCATTTAGAATGATTTCTTTTAGTACAACGAAAAAAATAAAAGTGTCCCTTGGCGTACTCAATCTAATATAATACAGAAAGTCAATCACTTTAATCTCTTAAAAAATGTCCAAGAAAACATTCGCTCCCGCTACTGATCAATACAGTTTAGCAATGACATCATTACTATGATACGCTATTAATTTATGTTTATGCAATGGCACCTCATTACACAATTGTTTATGTTCTATAGATAGAGGTGAGATTAATAATATTATTTTGAGTTAGCATCAAGACTAATTGGTAAATTCAGTATACTTACTATTTGAACCTTTACTTTTGTCTATCGGGTATTTCTCTTCATTTTCTTTTAGCTTTTCTTTTATGATTGTCTCAAGGTCTAAATCCATTTCGTTGCTGAGCATGATACTGTATATCAGCACGTCCGCTAGCTCTCGTTTAATGTCTTCTTTATTTTTTTGAACCGCATCTTCACTAATTTTCCATTGAAAGTTTTCAAGAAGTTCTGCTACTTCAATTGATAAAGAAATCGCAAGATCTTTTGGATTGTGATATTGGGCCCAGTCCCTATCGTTTCTAAACTGTTCGATTTGTTTCTCTATTTCTTCAAGTCTATCCATGTTTGCATCTCCTATAATCTTAAATCTGCTTTTAGCAGTGCTTCTCTCAACTCATTATCTACGGCATAAATGTAAAGCCCATTTACCCCTCTTGTGAGCAATACATTTAGCTCATTGCGCAAAAAAGTATCGCCAAAGGATTGCTTTGAGCCATCATCGAGAGTTCTTCTTCTAGTAGCTTTCTTGTTTGCACTTTTTGATGGCCTGAACTGTACTTTTCCGTTCCTATATACGACAGAAGGGCCAATAATGACTCCTGCATAATTCAAATCAAATCCTTGGATCGTAAACGTCGAACCGACCTGGTTGATAGTTTGAGGTTGCTCGGCCCAAGCCAGTCCTTTAATTTTTCGCTTAATATCTTTTGGCTCGTGGGACAACAAATTCCAGGGCTTAGTCCAATTATCTATTTTCACTTTCCAATACTCGTTTTTTGAATCCAGCTTATTGCTGCTGTAGGGCCAATCATAGGTTGCTAGCAATCTGGAAAGACCGTATTCCTGGTCTTTAGCTTTAACCTCAATCAAATCGTTGAGCGCCTCAGGTGTATCCATTATTCTTAAATCATAACGCGAATCGTTTGGAACTGGCAGCACATGCTGGTGATCTACGAGAGTCCTAATCCAGTTAATCGTTTTCTGTTCAGCATTGATACGGATCTGATTTTTCAGTTCGATATAGTTATCTCTTACTCGTGCTTCTTGCTGATAGGCGATGAGTTTGTGATCTTCCCAGTACTGCTCGGTTGTCAGAATCTGATTTTTGTCAAAAATCAAGATTACTACTTTAGCTCTTTTTAGGATGTCTTCTAGATGGTTCTTGCCCCTATAAGACTGCTTGCCTTGAGTTAGGAGTAAATGCCCCTCGTCTATCAAAACAACATCTGCTTTTTCCTCAGGAGATACTTTATTGATAAAACTTGTAGGCTTAGTCACCGATTGTTTGTTATTTTTAAGAACACCAAGCTTCTCCATTATCTGCTGATATACGTTCAGCTGTTCGTCATGGTTGACTAGTAAATAATTCTTCTTCTGGCGGTAAATTGGATCATACTCGTTATCCTCTTTAAACAAGTCATAAAACAGACTGCTCAATAAGACGGTCTTACCCGTACCAGCAGCTCCATCTACAAATATCAATTGTTCATCGATATCACGGGTCAAGGCTTCCAGTATTTTTAAGTGTATTTTGTCTTTTGCATCAGTCTGTTCTTTGGTCAGTTTATGAAAGGGTGATGCTTTAAATAAAGCAGAATCCTTTACCAAACGTTCTAATGGAAAAAGCTCCCGATTTTTTTCTCTTAATTTACACCAGACTTTAGAAAAAATGTCATCGAGCATATCGGATGTGTAGTAATCATTTTGGTCGTTTGATCGTCTGTTATAAAGATTCTTTACACCGTCGAGAGTGGACATGTACAGCATCAGCTTGTTTTCAATGTCCAAAGTAAGTGATTTGTTGAAAAAATCATGTCCCACTACAAACATTTTGACATTTTCTGCTCGGTTTATTTTTAGCCAATCTTGTTTGTCAGGAGAATCTTCCCCGAGATGCTGTATTGTTCTTCTACTAATATTTGCCGTCTCTCCTACATAGACAGAAATACCGTGATTCTCTTTATGGTTAATTATGTATACAGTTGGATATTCAAAAATTAATTTTTCTGCCTGTCTGGATTTTTCTGAAAGATCATGTTTAAGTGCAGACAGTGCCTTCGCTGAATAATCTACTTCATAAATCTCTGGTGAATGAATATCTGACATATTGCACCTCCTATACAGAATATATTAACATAAAACATATGATTTAAGGCACCACTAATAAACCCGCTGTAAACAATTTAGTTTTCATTTATTTATGAGTAGAATCTAAGCATTGACAGTGTCAGAAAGTTAAGCAGCGAGGTTTTTCTCTTAAAAGGTTGTGAGTAATTTCTAGACTAACACAAAAAGCAGCAACCAAAACAGTTACTGCCTCAAAAATATGATGCCACTATTAAATATCTAAGTATTTATTCATTGCACTCTTGGGGTTATTGAGCATGCTGCGGATGACTCATGACCTTGTCAATCGCTTGAATGATTTCCTTTTGGACATCGACCTGGAACTGGGGATCAAATTCTTTTGTTTTTGCATATAAACTCCCTTTGTCTGTGACGACGTATACAGGCTTCAAGTTGTTTAAGGCTATGGCTTTCACGTCATCCTGGCATTTCTGACAAGCTAAAATATGCTTGTTTTCCTCAACCAGACTCGGTAACAAACGGTCAACTAAACTTTCCATGTAATTTTCAACCATCTTATGTCTCCTTTCCTAAGCTGTGTAGTGCTGTTCACATCTGCCGTTGCTGATGATTACCTGTTTGACCATTCAATAGAGAATCCTGACACCTGCTTACATGTTAATAGGTCAACTTTATCACACACTGAGCAGGCTAACAAATTTAAGATCAGCGAAAGAGCTCGATCTCTATAGAAAAACTGGGACTCAACATTATTAGTGCCTTCTGGATCTATGAAGATATAACGTCAGAAAAAGATATACGATGACATGTAAGGCTATCTAAAGTATAAACCATTGTCCAAACCCACCTACTCAATCGTCACTTTCCGGTAATCACCTCACGATAGAATAAGTACACTGAATAAATGAGTCTCTACTCTAACCCTGCTTTTCATAGGCTTGCCGGTGCAGCTCCCTTATTTCTTCTGCAAATGCCAGAACGGGGCCGTCGACCTCTGCATCCCGGATCAGGTCCTCGATCGCGAGGTTTCGAACCGGTGATTGGGGTGCCCCCATGTCTTCCATCCACTGCACCAGCTGCTTTGAAGAGCTGGCATAGACAATTCTGCCCAGGCCGACCCAGCCGTGGGCAGCTGCGCACATGGGACAGTGTTCGCCTGAAGTGTAGACAGTGGCCTTTTTTCGCTCTTTTGGTGTCAAATTGGCTGCTGCAAAGCGTGCCAGGGCAAACTCCGGGTGCTGGGTATGGTCTCCGCTCGCCACGTGATTGTGGTCTTCTGCCAGCACTTTTCCCTCACTGGACACCAGGACTGAGCCAAAGGGCTGATCCCCTTTTTCCACCGCCGTTCTGGCCAGGTCAACGCACCGTCTAAGATGCTTAAGATCTGTTTTAGTAACCATAAGGTCCCTCTCCTCGTTTCAATGTCTAATGGCTTTTTTCATGCAATGTTCTCTTAACCAAAGGCCTGAAAAGGATATCATCAAAAAATTCCAGATCCTTTTTGTCAGATGCACGTCCTAGTCCAACTCAAAATCCCCCTGGTCAAAATAAGGCTTGAGGAAAGCTTGGAGGTCCTGGTAGAGAGCAGGATAGGCGTTGGAGCCGGATATTTCGATCGTGGGCTGGTTGTCAAACTCCAGTCTTAGATGCCACTGGGTCCCGTCCAGAATGCTGTAGTCGGTATAGTCTTCATTCCAAGACAAAACAGACAGGTCATAAAACAGGGTCTGCTTGATGTCCTGCCATTCACTCAGCATGATTCGGAAACGGGCAGCCTCCCCCGTCATTTCGCTTAAAGCAGGCTTGATGACCAATTCGGCATAGCCGTCTCTCTGGTCGATGCGAATCGAGCGGTAACCCGCATTAAAGCCTTCGTAAGAAAAGGCAAAGCCGTCACAGTGCTTTTCCGGTGCGTCCGCCGGGTCTGTCGGGTGCACACCGAACGTCTGCCCGCAGCTTTCGCACTGGTACTTTAAGCTTGTCTCTTTTCTCTTGTGGTCCTCGCTCACTTCTTCAACCGTCTCTTCCCCGCAGAAGGGGCATTTTTTCTCCATCACCTGGTCCACGTCCTCTGTCTTCTGTCTGGTCTGCTTTGGTCTGTCTGATGAGTCAGACCCGTTTCTTTATTTTAACCTATTCAGTTCTTCCAGAAAAGCAGCCTTGCGCTTGTAGCGTTTTTTCAGCTGTCTGACCAAGGCAGTGCGTTCTTCTTTTCCGTAACGCTCGCCATACGCTTTCAGTTTCTTTCTTACCTGTCGGTAATCCTTGCGATTGCAGGCGCGCTTCGCTTCTTCCTGGAGATATTCGACATAGACTAGCCTTGTTTCTTCTTCGTAGTCGCCTTTCAACAGATCTACCACCGACTCGATCAGGTAGGGATTGTCCCGGGTCAGCTGAAGCAGACTGTCATGGTCCTGTTCCTTTTTTAAAAGCTTAGTATAGGTGAGCAGAATAGCAATATCCACCGACCGCTCTTTCAACTTTTCTTTTATTTCTCTGTAAAAAGCATCCGGATCAAAAACGAGCGGCTTGACCTTGTCATAGTAGTCGATGTCTCCGTCCAGCAGCAGCTCGGTCCCTAAAGCGATCTGCCGGTCCGTTTGGCCCATCCTTTCGTAGGTGGCATACAAAATCCTGGCTGTCTCCGTGTCTACCTGGTCAAGGAAGGGACGGTTTGGGTCCGGATTGATCACTTCGATAATATTCAGGCAGTCATCGTTACTGAGCAGAAACGTTAAAAGCTCCAGCCGGATCTCTTCCCAGCCGGCATGCTTTTCCATAAAGGCGATATAGTCGTCCTTGGAGTCATGGGCATTAATGATTTCAGCCTGAGTCAGGAGCAGCTGACTGCCGAAGTAGCGCTCTTCGCGTCCATTAAGCTGCTGCAGCTGGCGGTCAATCAAAGCAAGGTAGGCCCCTTTGGACATCTGATCCTTCACAAAAGGGGTCCAGGCTTTCAGGAGGTACACAGCCTGTTCCACATGTGTCAGATACAATTCCTCTTTCAGGGTTTCCTCAAGATGCTTCAGGGCTTCCTGCTGGTCTTCTGCTGAGGAAAAAGAGAGTTTAGCCAGGGTATCCTTGATTTCATGCCGGATGAGCATCAGCAGATCACCGATGGCCCCGCTTGAATCGTCGGCCTGGGGGATCAGCTTCAGACTTTGTGTATGAAAGTCCAGCAGCAGATCCAGTTTGGCCGGTGTGTTCTCAAAATGGGTCAGTCCGTCCAGTAGGCCTGTCAGTTCGTGAGACAGTTCCATGGTGTCATAGTAGTTGATATAGCCGCGCGGCCCCTTGTAGCAGGAAATGAGTTCCTGAATGGTGCCCTGAATCTGCTTAGCGGTGCGGCCATCGGTATAGTCCGTCTGGCTCAGGATCAGCCGGTTGCGTTCGCTGGGGTAGCGGATCAGCACGTCAGACAGCAACTGGATCAGTTCCTTTTTGTCCATGTTCTTCAAAAGCGCTTCAGCCTGAGGGGTGTCAAAAGCAGCGCCTCTTGGGGACTGCTCGTCGCTCAGAAAATAGAAGGCCGCGGCCTGGTGCTTGCAGTAGCCGCCTTTTTTGTAGGGGCAGGTACAGGCAGCCCGAGCAATGGTTTCCTCATCGGAATGCAAGGTGACGGTCACTGTGTATATCTCCTTGCCTGTAACAGCAAAAATATACAGGCCATCGAGCGTCTTTTCTGCTTTAGTGATGTGTCCGTTCATGTAGTAGTCCCGTCCGCGTTCGAGGATTTTCGGATCGACGGTTTCGATAAAGTCGGTCAGTTTCAATGGAAGCCCCTCCTCCACTTTTTCGTGCTGCAATATATGCGTTTGTCCCTTTAATTAAGCATGTGCGTCCCACTGGCAGGGCAGGATACTGAGTTCTGAAAAAGTGGCCTTAAAAGACGAGTCTTCCGGGCTACAGGCATAGATGCCGAACTGAATGGTGTCTGCCCCCTTGTCTAAGTGAGTAATCCGCATCTGCTTGAAATCTTTTCCATCTAAGCTGTATTCCAGCTGATAGTCTGATTCCCTCCTGCTTAACCGGTACCAGACCGTTTGGATGGAGGCCGCGATATCCTGGGTAGCCCAGTCAGAGTAGCCGTTATGAGTGACGACACTCCCGAGACGCTGGAAGTCCTGGTTCTCGTATTCAACCGAGCCTTTGATCCAGTTGTCTGAATCCAGGTACAAGACGACGCCCGCCTGGTCAAAGCGGTGACTAGAGTCAAACTCCACCTTGGCAACAAAGGAGAAGTAAGGCTTGTCGGTTCCTATCTGAATCATCGGGGCATTGTCATTTTGAAAGCCGTAGTAGGTCCGCTGCCATAAGTCAGTATGGGGTGACGTGATCAGTTCCACCCGGTCTTCGTCTACTGTCCACTTGCCGTTATCGTAAGTATACTCCAGCTGGTTGTTTAAAAAATTCGGGTTCATATAGTATTCCTCCATCTATGCTTGTTTACATCATCATACCACTAAGTGGGCAGGCAAGCATAGTTGAAGCACAGTCAAAGGCATGAAAATAAGCTGGACAAACTGGTCTGGCCAGTTTGGTCTTGTTGAGCTGGTTAATTTGGATCTGGACAGTATAAACAGGCGCTATTTGAATTATGGGTGCTTTATTTTAAGGAGCACAGTTTGGTAGCGTGCTCTCCTTCAATAAAAGCCGGCTTATTTGAAGCTGGACAGGCAAAACACGAGCGCTCCTTCAATTATGGGTGCTTTATTTTAAGGAGCACAGTTCGGTAGCGTGTTCTCCTTCAATAAAAGCCGGCTTATTTGAAGCTAGACAAGCAAAACAGGCGCGCTCCTTCAATTATGGGTGCTTTATTTTAAGGAGCACAGCTTGGTAGCGCGCTCTTCTTCAATAAAAGCCTACTTATTTGAAGCTAAACAATCAAAACAAGAGCGCTCCTTCAATTATGGGTGCTTTATTTCAAGGAGTACAGCTCGGTAGCGTGCTCTCCTTCAATAAAAGCCTACTTATTTGAAGCTGGACAGGCAAAACACGAGCGCTCCTGCAAATGTATCCAGCAACCTCAGATCCAGCAGGCTGCTTTCCCTTTCTCCTCAAAGAGGTTAGCCCACACCCCGCCCCACCAGAGCCCTTCGATATAATAAAAAAACACCTCGTCCGCAGACGAGGTGTTCCTAACTATCTTTTAGAGAATGAAATAGACATAACTGGCAACGAAAATAAAGAAGCCGGTCATGGAGGTAATAACGGCATTGAAGGTCAGCTCGACGTGACTGATGCGGTCAAGCAGTCCCCCTTTGTTGATGACCCCGTTGTAAAGCCCGATAGCAGCTATAATCATCAAGGCATAAACAAAGCCTTTTTCAAAGTATTCAGTCGAGAAAACTTCCACTTGGTAACCGAATAGGATATCCATGGACACTGGACCGTATACCCCGGTCAGAAGGATCAGTCCGCCCATAATAAACACGAGCAGTTCAGACAGGAGATCCTCTTTTGGCGGACGCTCGTCTTCCGGACGGTTGTCTTTACCGAACAGAATTGTGCTAAATTTTAGGAAGTACATGATCGTTCCTAGGTTGATCAGGTTCAATCCCAGCTGAACCATTGGACGGTAACTGCCATAACTGATCATGTATTTGGAAATGGATCCATTAAACATCGGTGCCCCAGTCACACCCAGGATTCCAAAGATGATGGCCATTCCGGTCAGCGGCATGGACCGCAGAACGCCGCGCATCATACGGATGTCTCGGGTGCCGTACTGGTTGTAAACCTGACCCGCAGCCAAAAACAAAGTGGACTTAAACAAGGCGTGACTGACGACATGGAACAAGGCGCCCCAATAAGCTATGTCCGATCCCATATTCAGTCCAATCATGATGAGTCCGATTTGAGAGACGGTAGAGTATGCCAGGATCATCTTGATGTCGTTTTGACTCAGTGCCATGATGAAGCCGAAAATAGACGTAATAAAGCCGATAATGAAGAAAAGTTCCTGCGCCTGAATCACCGGTTCAAACATAGCGCTGAAGCGGATAAACATATACACACCCGTTTTAATAAAGAGACCGGACAAGACAGCAGACACGACTGGTGGGGCACTTGGTGTACCATGTGCTTTAGGTAGCCAGCTGAAAAGCGGCACAACCGCTGTCTTCAAGCTGAGTGTGGTCATCATCATGGCGAAAGGCAGGATGACTGCTCTCGGGCTGTCCAGAAGTTCCAGCGCTTCACTGATGGCTCTCATGTCCAATAGGCCGGTCGTCCGGTATAGCATACCGATCCCCAGCAGCAGGAAAGCTGTTCCGATGACGTTGACAAAGAAATAAATCATGCCGTCATAGATGGCCTGCTTTTCCTTGTTGATCATGATCAGAATGGCTACAACTACTGTGGCCACTTCCAACATCACGAAGATGTTGAACAAATCAGTCGTAAAAAATAGAGAAATGATTAGACCCTGCAGAACTAGAAACAAAAAGCCGAACTGAGTAGTAAAGTAATCTTTATGAAAAGCATAGAGCATCAGCATCAAAAAGATGATTGTTGTCAGCAGGACAAAAACGGAAGAAATAATATCGGCCATTAGCGTAATGGCTACCCCTTCCGGCAGGCGTGACATGTAATTAAATACCGTTCCATCTGTTCGGACCTGGATGAAGATGATCAGAGAATAAATGAACTGGACAATCTGGGCTCCAACAATAAACAGCCGCGTATCTCTTTTCTTGAACAGGATACTCACGATACCTGCCAGAATGGGTCCAATTACGAGTAAATAAAGCAAAGTGTATACCCTTCTTTCTAAATTCTTTAGTTATGTCAGCAAGTACATGTAGCCAATGATACTGAGGAAAAAAACAACCTGGGCCGTAATCATGGCATTAAAGGACAACTGCAAGTAACCGATTTTGGCGAAAAGATCCCGCCCTCTGACCCATGCGCGGTACAAGGCAAAGGCAGCAAGCATCAACAGCAGGTAAATCAAAGATTTTTCCAGGTATTCCATAGGCTGGATATCGAAGCTGTAGCCGTACAAAAATTCCAAAAACGTTGTCCCAAACAGTCCACTGACTAGAGTCAGCAAGCCGAAAGTCAATGTTGTCCATTGCGGGACGTCATGCAGAGCATTCGTATCTTTCAGCTCATCCGGCTGGGTATTTTTACCGAAGAGCATGGAAGCAAACTTAATGCTGTAGAGCAGTGTCCCCAGATTGATTAAATTCAATAACAGCTGGACAGCAAAATTATCGCTGCCGTAGGTAATCATATACTTAGAAATCGAGCCGTTGAACAGTGGCGCCCCGGTAATTCCCAAAAGGCCCAGGGTCATGGCTATACCGGTGACCGGCAGTGCCTTCATGACTCCTCTAATTTTGTAGATGTTTCTCGTACCGTAATGATGGGACAGGACCCCAACGCTTAAAAACAGAACGGTCTTGAACAGCGCGTGGGCAAACATGTGATACATGCTTCCCCAAAAGCCCGCGTCGGTACCTAAAGACAGGCCGACCGTAATCAGTCCGACCTGTGAAATGGTCGAATACGCCAGCAGCAGACGGAGATCGTCCTGGGCGACCGCCAACACAAAGCCGACGATACTGGTGATGAAGCCAATAATCAGGAAAAAGGCATTCAGCTCGACCACTTCGGAGAACATAGCCGTCAGACGGATGAACAGGTACAGTCCCGTTGTTTCATAAACCCCCGACAAAATGGCCGGAATCACCGGTGGTGCACTCGGTGTCCCGTAGGCTATCGGTAGCCAGCTGGATAGTGGAAACAAAGCAATCTTCAAACTGATCGTAGTCAGAATAAAGGCAAACGGCAGGATCAGCGAACGCGGATCCTCTACTTCCGTAATCACTTCCGCAATGGCGTGCATGTCCAAGTGTCCGAAAGTCCGGTACAAAAAGCCCACCCCGAACAGCCAGAAGCCGGAAGAAATAACGCTCACGAAGAGATAAATCATCCCGTCGTATACCGACTGCCGGTCCTTTCTGAGCATGATCAGAATGGCCACAACCACTGTGGAGACTTCAAGCAGAACGTATATGTTGAATAGATCCGTCGACAAAAATAGGCCGATGATCAGTGATTGAAGCGTTAAGTAAAGGAAGCCAAATTGGCTGTCGAAGTAGTCTCCGGAGTAGGCAAAAATCAGCAGCCCCAGAAACAGTAAGGTCGTCAGCCACACTAGCACCATGGAAATGCTGTCGGCATATAAAGTGATGGCAAAATTACGGGGATAGCCGGCCATGTTGTCCACGACCGTGCCCTCCGTACGTACAAGGTAGAACAAGTATGATGCATACAGGGTGACCCCCAGTTGAGAAAACAGAATAAGTTTTCTGGAATCACTATGAAAAAATCCAATATTGACAACAGCGATTAAGATTGGAACAATGATCAGCCAGTATAACATCCACTCACTCCTTTTTATTTAATAGATAAGGCTTAAAACTAAATATATGATTCTGCGTGCCAATCCATTAAAGAATTAGCGACAGGTAAACGACCATGACAATAAAGTAGCCTGCCATCGAGGTAATGATTCCGTTGAAAGTCAGTTCCAAGTGACCGATTCGGGTAATCAGGCCCCCGTGCTTGACAATCCCGTGGTAGAAAGCCACTCCGGCAATGATCATTAAAAAGTAGACCATGCCTTTTTGAATGTATTCGTCCACGTTCACGTGCACTTCATAGTTAAAGAAGAACTGGGTTAGCGCTTCGCCGAAGATGCCGGTCATAAAAGATGCCACTCCCATGATAACTGAAGCCGTCAAAGCGTACACATCGGTCTTGGCTGTTCCCTCTTCCGGGTTTTTACCGAACAGCATGGTTGAATATTTGACAAAGGACATGACCGTTCCCAGGTTGATGATGTTTAGCAGCAAAGTAACCGTATAGTCGTACGTCCCGTGAGCAATCATGTACTTGGAGATTGACCCGTTGAAGAATGGCGCTCCAGTGATTCCTAAAATAGCAAAGACAGTCGCTACCGCTACCCACGGCATGCGTTTAAAGAGCCCACGGATTTTGTAGACGTTTCGGGTCCCGTATTCTTCGTAAATCAGACCGGCAGTCAAAAACAGGGTCGACTTGAAGATGGCGTGGTTGAAGATATGGTAAACAGCTCCCCAGAAGGCAATTTCAGACGCCATATTGATCCCCATCATGATCAAGCCGACTTGAGATACCGTATGGTAGGCCAGGATTAGCTTGATATCCTTCTGCCCTAAGGCCATGATAAAGCCGATCAGGGATGTGAAGAAACCAATCCAGAAAAAGAACACATGCATATCGATAACTGGACTGAACATATCATTAAAGCGGATGAACATGTACACCCCACTCTTGATATACAGACCGCTTAAAACAGCAGACACAACAGGTGGTGCACTTGGTGTCCCGTGTGCCTTTGGCAGCCAGCTGAACAGCGGAGTCACGGCTGTCTTCAAAGAAACGGTCACCATCATCATCCCATAAGGTAAAACGACGGCTCGTGGGCTTTCAAGGCCAGTCATGGCTTCTCTCAGCGCCCGGATATCCAATAAACCGAAGGTCCGATAAAGCATGCCGATTCCGAACAGCAAAAAAGCTGTCCCGATGACGTTGACAAAGAAATAAATCATCCCGTCATAAATCGCCTGCTTTTCCTTGTTGAACATGATCAAAATGGACACAACCACCGTTGACACTTCCAAAAACACAAAAATATTGAACAAGTCACTTGACAGGAACAAGCCCATCATCAGCCCCTGCAAAGCCATGAACATGAAATAAAAGCGGTGTTTAAAGTACGGTTCGCGTGTGGCATAGACCAGAAAGGCAATGTAAAAAACAGCCGTCATCAGAACCATAAAGATGGAAATCGAATCGGCATACAGGCTTAGCGCTAGGCCGTCTGTATACCCTCCCGCATTCCAGATTATGGGGCCGTTTTGCTTGACGTTTAAAAACACATAAAAGGCCAGTCCAACGTAAGCGACCTGAAAAATATATAGCAACGCCTTTGCAGCATTTCCCCGAAGCAGATAAGCGATTGCTCCGACGATGATCGGCGTCAGTACCAATAATCCTAACACTTAATGTCCACTTCCTGTCTGATTTCGGTTACGCGACCAGTGTGTAATGCCGTGCTTCTGTTTGTAGTGCATGAACATTGTCAAGCCGATTGCCGTCACACCGATACCGATAACGATGGCTGTGATCATCAGAGCCGAAGGAACCGGATCAACAAAAGCGGCTTCCTGTGCCTGACCAATCGGCGGCACAGCCCCTTCTGTAAAGTTGATGGTGATGTAAAATAAAAATATACCTGATTCCATGATAGACATGGACATGATGGTCTTAACGATTGTTTTTTTCGTCATCAGGCCGTACAAGCCGATGAAGAACAGTAGTATCCCTACAATCTCTCCAGTGATAAAATCCAATGGTTTCATCTTCTTTCTTTTATTAATTGAGAAACGAACAGCAACGATTCAGGACCTGACTCCTACCTGCCTTCGTAGAATACGAAGCGGTAAAAAATGATACTCAAGCCGGAGAATACTTTCATTCCGATCAGCGAGTTCATTGCAACCAGGTAAATCTGATTGGTCAGTGTCGTATCTGCCGGCTGCAGCTGCATGAAGACGTACAGGACCGGAGTCATCACGATGGAAAGGAACAGGAACTTTTCCAGTTTTTCCAGTACATGCAAATCAAGGTCAAAGTTGGGATAAACCAGGTAACGCGTGATTAAAGCAGTCGCCAGTACGGCTCCACCCTGGAAGCCTCCACCTGGGGAAACATGTCCATTGATGATGATATACAGACCGATCAGCAGGACGAAAGGATAAATGATTCCGACCATTCGGATAACAATCTCGGAGTTGTTTTTACGGTTAAAGTCATCTTTTTCAAAGCGGTACTGTTCGGCATGTTTGTTTGCCCAAGAGACGTTAATAACCTCCATAACGGATACCATTAACATCAATGCTTCAAACAGTGTATCGAATACGCGGTAGTTCAGATAAATGGCTGCGACCGAATTCTGCGCGCCTGTCTGACCGAGGAAATCATCCGTGAAATAATCCATTAGGGGAGTATCGAGCTGTTCAGAATGGTTCAAGAACAGAAATAAAACGACGGCTGCCCCTAAAACAGCAAAAAGAATACGAACAGCGTGAAATATGCGACTAGTCTGTGCCATCTAAGGTCACCTCATCTCTATAAATAACACGGATGTCTTCAATATCTGTAATAATCTCGTTCAGGTTGGCAACAATATCCTGAAAAACCTGATCAGTCGTGTCGCCATAAATATACGTTAGGTTTCCTTTACGGTGAATCATGCAGTCGTGATCGTCTTCCCTCATCACCGCTTCCAGTGACCGGTTGGTATAGGCCAGCTGAGGCTCAATCTCTTCTGTACGCTCAACAAAAAGTTCTAGTGGACGAACAATCGAGTTCATGATTTCATTAATCTGACGGTCATCAAATACTTCAACGTCTTCATTGACATAGCAGATGTCGTAAACAGACACTTTTTTCAGCGCGACTAAGTACATGATTGTCGACAGTCCGACACCAATCGCTGCTTCCGCCAGCGCCACGTCCGGTGCACTGTAGTGCAGATAGGCCAAAGCGATTGTCAGCGAAAATGCGCCAAGAAAGATGATCGACCGGCGCAGGTTATCGGAGAAGACAGCGACACACGCCAGAACTAGCAGCGTCAGCAATACAAACGTTTCAAACATGTCTCTTATCTCTCCTTCTTGATTCTATACCCACTAAGGTGGGCTGATCGGGTGATCGCATGCGTTGCAATCGGGTTAGTAATAATATATAGGGCTAAAACCAGGACGATTTTTCCTGTAAAAAAGTCAAAACCGTGACGGATGATCAAGCCGAACATGACAGTGATAAAACCGACGGTATCGACTTTGGCCGTGACTAGGATCCGTGAATAATAATCTCTGAACCGAAACACGCCGAAGACGCCTAAGGCCATAAAAATAAGGCCGATGACAATGACGATGTTAGCAATCCATTCCAGTGCCTGTGTCATTATACATCTCCTCTTCTCTCAATAAAGCGGGCAATCATGATCGTCCCGATAAAGCCGAGCACGCCGTAAATTAAAGCGACATCGATCATGTACGTCCGGTTAATAACGATCCCGATCATAACGGCAGCCACAATAACTTTAGATGAGAATAGTGCAAATCCAAGCATGCGGTCCCAAACAGTCGGTCCGTCCAGTACGCGGACCAGTCCGAATACAGACAGTCCAGCAACAATAGCTAAAACAATTGAATCAAAGTCCATTTGTTTTCCTTCTTCCTCTCTCTTCCGTTTTTCCTTAGGCTTTGCCGTCCAGAGTCTCTTCGTAGCGCAGCAAGATGTCTTCCAGTTTAAGCGGGATGACACCGCGTGGATCTTCATCTTCTGCCGGGGCACTCAAAGCCAGTACCTGAAGGGTGCTTCCCTTCTTTTCTACAGTAACAGTCCCTGGAGTCAGCGTGATCGAGTTTGCCAGAATATCAATCAGCAGCTCATCTTCCAGCTTAGTCTCGCAGGTAATGATCTGCACGTCTGCATTGCCGGTAATGATGTTTGGAATAACATCGATTCCCGCAATAAATATTTCAATAAACAGGCGCAGTGTGTACTTGACTAAAGTACCTAGCCCGATCATGTATGAATGTTCATAGTTTCCTTTTAGAAGAAAACGGTCTGTAAAGACAACAACTAGAATGGACATGACAACACCTGTCAAGGCCGTTCCAATCGTCAACTGTTCAAACAAAATAAGCCATACTAACGACAACAGAAGAATCACTTCTTTATTGTCGACGATGTCTTCCCATAATGCGTTCATATAAGTTTTCAAAAAAAAACCTCCCTTCCGACGCGAGTAGATTACAGTCTATCTCTAAGTAAGTCGATGGGCGGGTAAATGTCCCGTCTTTTCGGCTGTACTTCGATTGTAGCACGTTTGAAATCTTATGCAATGGATTTCTTGGAAAAAGCGGTCTCCTTCTGATTGAAAGCGTATTCTTCTATAGGTCCTGTTATATTTTTTTCACATTTCCCTCCTATTAAAAAGCAAACCAGACGTCATCGCCTCTCTCTGTCAAAACATGGCCCTAAATAGGTCAACATATCCCACGCAAGATTAAACTCTATTGATACAGCCCCTTCAATTTTTCATTCGTAAACAACAAAGGTACAGCGCTTGAATTGTATATAGCTCCTAAAAAATAGTGGAGCTATAGAAACGATACCCTTGCTTTCACAGTCAATCGGACGATAAAAAACCGCAGAGCCCTCTATGGAGACTCTACGGTTCTGTTTAAAGAAAAGTGCACCCGACAGATTTCAGGCAGCAAGCAAAATCTACTTAAAGCTCTTATTACTTCACTCGTTTAAGGAAAGCTGGTGGGACTTCAGCTGTGTAACGGACTAGTTTGTTTGTACCCGGGTGGACCAGTACCAATGTGGTGGCATGAAGACCCAGGCGTTTGATCGGATTGGTCTCCGCATCATAGAGCTTGTCTCCAGCAATCGGATGCCCCATTTCTTTCAGATGTACACGTATCTGGTGCTTACGGCCCGTTTCCAGTTCCACTTCCAAAAGAGAATAGTTTTCGTTTCCGAGTACTTTTCTGAAATGTGTGACGGCATGCTTCCCACCGTTGTCATCCAGGTTTGAATACATTTTGATTCCTTTGCTCTCTTTAAGAAAAGAGGCATATTTCCCGTGCTCTTCCTTGACATTGCCTTCAACCAGTGCCGTATAGATCCGTTCCTTAACGGTATTTTTCCAGTCTTTTTGAAGAGTTTCCTTGACCGCTTCAGACTTAGCATAAAGCATGACGCCTGACGTGTCTCGGTCAAGACGGTGCACGACAAAGATTTTATTGTCCGGATTTTCTTTTTTAACATAATCGCTGAGCTGCTGGTAAGCGGTCAAGTCAGTCGGATCGTCAGCAGCAATCGATAGCAGTCCAGCCTCTTTATTGATGACAATAATCTCCTGATCTTCATGTAAAATTTCCAGGCCCATCAGCTGTGACTGCTTCTTGGACTCCTTATTACTCAGAACTCCTACCACTTGACCGGCTTTTAGCGGATGATTATGCTTGGTCGTCACTTTGCCGTCAACTGACACCTGTCCTCTGGTCAAAATCGATTTCACTGCATTACGGCTTTTGTTGCTGATGGTCTCAAGCAAAAAGGGCAATAAGGTTGTGTCTATATCAACAGTATAATTAGTCGTTCCCCGCTTATTTAGCTGGGTTGTACTTTTGCGCCTAGGCCCAGTCTGTTTATGTGGACGGTTCTGTTTTCTTTTTTTCATGACTCTTCACTCCTAAACTATTTCACTCCTAAGTAGTATAACAGAAAACGAAAGTAATTAAATCGAAGAAAATATCTGTTATACTGTTTGAGTTACACGGAAAGACAGACAGAAAGGATTTTTAGATGAACAATAATGACCGCTTGGTGCGTTTAAGGTATGCATTGGACGTGAAAGATGAACAGCTTGTTGAGATTTTCAAACTGGGCCAGCAGGATATAAGTAAGGCAGAGGTCCAAGAGCTTTTGAAAAAGGCAAAAACAGAAGAAAACAGCCAGCTGGATAGGGAACCTAGTGACAGAGACGACTATAGTGCTGAGACTCTTTATGAAAAAAGCTGCAGTAACCGTCTACTTGAGAGTTTTCTGAACGGCTTCATCATTTATGAACGCGGCCAGCAGTATAATGCTCATGGCGAGCCGATCCAGCCAACTTATCTGCTAGAGAAGGATCAGGATGCCAACAATGTCCTGATCAAAAAAGTTAAAATTGCTCTGGCTTTGACGAGTGATGATATTTTGGATATTCTAGATGAAACAGGGGTCCGCCTGTCCAACAGCGAATTAAGTGCCGTTTTGAGAAAACAAGGCCACCGGAACTACAAAGTCTGCGGTGACCGCTACGCCAGAAATTTCTTGAAAGGTCTGGCTTACCGTTTTCGTGACTGAAAACCGAACCATAAAAAAATGCCCTCGGCCTTTTGCCGAGGGCATTTTGACATCTTCTTTAATGTCTCTTTTTGCGCTTGTCGATAAAGGTGTGGACCGCCCGTTTTACTTTTCCAACCTTAGTTTCCAATCCCTCTCCTTCTTCCATATTACGGTAAGACTCGTAAGCCTCATTCAGCGCTTTATCTGAGCCAAACTCCAGCTCTTTCGTATTCAACTTTTTTCGGTTTAAGCGGATATTTTTCTTGAATTGATTGCGCATCAGTCGTTCAATTAACCCCAGGTCAATGCTTTCTCCTTCTTTTTCCTTTGTCGCAATAATGCTCAGCACTTCTATATAACTCAAGCCTAGTGCGCTGGTCACTACTGAAGCCGTTGTCCCACTGATGATTCCTCCGATGACTGTTCCGGCTCCAGGAATAAATTTAAGCGCATTGCCGACCAGCATTTTACCAATCATGGTCGCTGAGCCGGTCCCACCAACAGCAGCAATCAGGCTGACAATGGTTGCTTTATCCATGGAGATCCCAAAAATTGCCGTGATGTGCGCTAAAAGCGTCACCTGCATAGGCACTAGGACCGAAGCATCCGAGAAGGGAATCGGGACAAACCCGACACCGAAAGTGGTTGCTACATATCGGGAAGCCCAGCGGCGGGCCGCTTTGGCCTTTCGCTCAATGTCTGCCTGCTGGGCGTTCATAAAAGCGTCATGCGCTTCCTTAGGGATAAGCTGTAAAGTCTTGTCAATCAGTTCCTTTAAACCAAAGGCGGGAATGACGTAGTCGTCGGTTATCTCAAAGGGTTCCGCCATGATATTTTGGACAGCTGCTACAGGCAAGTTCAAATTTTCCAAATAGGTATTAAATTCTTCAGCTGGCTTGCCAATAGACTGAGTCAGAACCAAAATGACCGGAAGTTTATTCGAAATCGCTTTGATTAGATCAATTTCTGACTCTTCAATACGGGATGAATTAGCCTGCAAGCAATAATAAACCGCATGGATCGCCTCTTTTGTTTGCTTGTTTTTCGCGACAATATCAAAAATCTCACCCTTGACTTGCTTCTGTACGCTTTCTTCCAGCTCAAGTCCTCTCGTATCATATAAAACAATGGGAATCCCTTCTTTAGAAATGCGGCGCAAGTGCTTCGTAACTGGTTTGCCGATACCTGTGTCTGCCAGCTTTTCTCTAAAGACATTATTGATTAGTGTACTCTTGCCCACCCCGGTCTTACCAGCGATCAAAATATTGACTGGATCCATTTTTTCGATTTCTGCTTCAGTTTTTTCAAGAATTTCCTGAATCATATTATATTTTTTGTCTGGGAACTTCATTGTTGACCTCCTTATCCTTTGTTCCATTTTAACACGAGACGTCTAGTAAAACGAAAAAGTTCACTTTATTTGATATACACCTGTTCATTTTTTATACCAGGATGGTCCGTAATAAAAAAGTGCCGATACAGTTGATTGTATCGGCACTTTGTATTCTTATAGATTATCTGTATTCCGACGGTACGGAAGACAACTGTTCGACCTCCGTTACATGCCACTCACCTTCACCAAACTGCAGGAATACACGGTAGACATCTTCCTGTCCTTGGCTTGAAATGACTGTGAACGCACGCCCTGGTCCATTGTTTCCGACCCACCACGTAATAAAGTTGGACGGGTCGATTCCACTAGCTGAAGTGGCTAGACTCGCAATCGCATTACGGTCGCTTGATCCATCACTGAAGTTTGGCGTATGGCTTTCATCAAGCGGCGCATTTTCTGAAATGATCGTGTCTGAGCTAGTTTCATCCCCTTCTTCAGTATCTAAGTCTTCTTCGGTTTCGTCCTCAGATTCGTCGGTGTCCTCTTCGTCCTCAGACGCTTCTGTGTCTGCCTCTTCTGATTCAGTATCACTGTCCTCTTCATCATCCGTATCCTGCTCAGTGTCTTCCTCCACTGAATCGCTGTCTTCTTCCGACTCTTCTTCATCCTCGTTGGATTCGGTAATGACTTGGGAATCGAAGGTTCCATCGTCTCCACCAAAGTCCGTTCCTGCATCACGGTTCATAAAAATAAACAGCATGATTCCTGCAAGAATGACCAGCAAAACGGTAATGATAGCATAATAAATACGTTCAGGTCCCTTCCCTTTCGGTGATTTTGGACTAGGTGTTTCTTTGCCGGCAGCTGTGTCTGCCTTCTTTCTACGATTGGCTCGCGTCTGTTTCATATATATAATTCCTCCTGTATGTTTACGGTAATCTTGTGCCACTAAAAATTTTATCATAAGATTGTATAGAGCAAGGTAACAAAACCAATACAAAACTGACAACTGGGTGTCTTTCATTACCAGATTTCTGACTTGTGTTTATTATACCAGAATCAGCTTTACACATAAAAACTGCCCTACATTCAACATGTAGGGCAGCATGAGAGCTCAGGAGAATAGTATCTATTTACTTTTATAGGTTATTCTACGCAGCGGTATCGTTACAAGAGGAGCAATGATTGCTGCGGCTACAGCCTCAGCCACACCATTCGTTCCGACTACAACAGCTAAAGCTCCAACCAGGTTGCTGACGTCCACACCGACAGCCTGCGCATAGGTGTCACCAAACAGTAGATAAATAAACAGTAAAACAAAAATAGTATTGGTAAACGACCCGACAACTGAGGCACTGGCCAATGCTAGCTTCTCCTTTTGGGGCATAAGTTTTTGAAGCAGTCTAAAGGTCATACCAGTAAATAGCCCGATTAGCACTCTAGGAAAAAGAGCAATAAGCGGGTGTGTCCATAGCAGTAGAGACAGGGGGGAGGCTGGCATAGTATAGGCTCGGACCATCGTTGCCATACCCCACACTGCACCGATTATCATGCCATCTTTTGTGCTCATTGTCAGGGCAGCAATAATAACGGTAATGTGAATAATCGTCGGATTTAAAGGCGGAATAGGTATATTGCCTAAGAAAGGGACAAATGTCTGGATCAAAATAATAGAGGTCAAGATACCTAAAAGTGAAATACGAAATGACTTTGATTCTGCAGTTTTATTGATCATTATAACTTCTCTTTTCTATTCAGTTTTTTAAGGTCTTCTATGATGATCGTCTTGCTTTTACATGCTGAACGACAGCTGCTTTGATTGACGTCGTACAATAGTTATTAAGCAGATCAACAACTTAACCTTATTTCTTATGAGTGATCTTACGGAGTGGAATCGTCACTAGCGGGGCAATAATCGCTGCAGCCACAGCTTCAGCTACACCATTGGTCCCAACGATAACAGCCAATGCACCCGCCAGATTACTGACGTCTACGCCAACAGCCTCTGCATAGGCATCCCCAAACAGCAAATAAATAAACAGCAATACAAAAATCGTGTTTGTAAACGATCCCACGACAGACGAACTAGCCAAAGCGATTTTATCTTTGTTGGGCAGCAGTTTATGGGACAGTTTATACGTCCATCCGGTTGTCAGGCCAATAAGCATGCGTGGAACCAAAGCAATCATTGGGTTGGTCCACAGCAGCAGATCAAGCGGAGAGGCCGGCATAGTATAGGCCCGAATCATGCGAGTAAGTCCCCATACTGTTCCAATAATAATTCCGTCTGTTGTACTCATCGTCAGCGTTGCGACGATTACCGTAATATGAATGATCGTCGGATTCAAAGGCGGAATTGGAATATTCCCTAAAAAGGGCACAAAATTCTGGATTAGAATAATGGCGGTCAAAATGCCCAACAGAGCAATCCGGTGGGCATTCGATGGTTTTTGTTTGTTTCTATTCATCATATTGGTTTCCTCTTCTCTTTAGCTGTTCAGGGTGTCCCTGTCAGATACGGTTAGTCATGCTTCTGTTTAGACGCCCAAGCAGTACGGTTAGCATATGTACTTCTTCTTGCGTCCATCCAGACAGGATGGTCTCAAATTTATCTTCCATATGTGCATGAAATTCCTTGTAAATTTGCTGCGCTTCATCAGTCACAGTAAAGTAAGCATAGCGCTTGTCACGACCAGTTGTTTTAGTAACCAGTCCTTTTTTTACCAGTGCATTCATCTGACGGCTGACAGTTGATTTGTCCAACTTACTGTGTTCAGTTATTTGCTTAAGTGTGTATTCATTGCTGCCGATCAGCTTCATCAAATTGATGGCTGAATGAGACAGTCCATGCTCCTGAAGCATCATTCCCGTTACGTGTTTATACAGGATATTCAAATCTGATACTTTCTCCAGCAGGACATCTGTTTTCTCAGGCATCTCCACTACATTACCCCTCTCGTATTCATTAATTTATACAATGCATATTCATTTGTATACGTCAAATATATCATGTTGGAAATAAATGAGCAATCACTTTCTGAATGTTTGTTGAAGAGCCCTCTAGAATGCTATACTGTTAGTGACCTTGTAAAGTGAAAGGAGTTTTTTTATGTCTTTTGACGGCCTGTTTGTCCATGCCCTTACCCATGAATTGAAAGAAACATGTGAAGGTGGACGCATCGCTAAAATTCAACAACCTTACCCAAATGAAATTATTTTGAAAATCAGAGCCAATCGAAAGAATGTCTCCCTGCTACTGTCAGCTCATCCGCAATATGCCCGGGTCCAGCTGACCACCATCCCCTTCGATAATCCGTCGGCTCCTCCTCATTACTGCATGATTTTACGCAAGTATCTGGACGGCGCCATCATCGAAAAAATCGAACAGAAAGAAAATGATCGGCAGCTCATTTTTTCCTTTAAAAATAGAAACGAACTGGGAGACACCAGCTACCTGTCTTTGATTGTCGAGATTATGGGCCGGCACAGTAATATTTTGCTGGTAGATACAGACACAAACAAGCTGATTGATACAATCAGGCACGTACCGGCTAGTCAAAATACTTACCGGACCCTACTACCTGGTGTGTCTTATATAGAAGCTCCCAGCCAGAACAAGCATAATCCCTTCCATTATAAAGGTCCTTTTCCAATCGACCAGCTTAATGAAAAGGAAAAGATTAAGTGGGTCCAGCACACTTTTCAGGGTTTCGGCCGAGATTCTGCTACAGAGCTTGTACACCGGCTGATCCATCATACAGATGATGCACCCCGACCTGTATTTCAGCAGTTCATGCAAACCTTTCAGCCGGATAAAATTCAGCCGACCCTGATTAAAGAGCAAAACAATGAATTCTTTGTCCCTTTCGATTATGCTCACTTCAAAGGTGAACGTCATTCCTATGGTACCCTCAGTGAACTAATGGACCGCTATTTCCAAGACAAGGCTGAGCGCGACCGGGTTAATCAGCAAGCTAATGACCTCACTCAACTGGTTAATACCTATCATCAAAAAAATGAAAAGAAACTCCAAAAACTCACTAAGGAACTAGCTGAAACAGAAAAGGCTGACCAGTTCCGTATAAAAGGTGAAGTGCTTACGGCTTACTTACACGAAGTTAACAAAGGAGCTGAACACGTAGAGTTGCACAACTTTTATGAAGAAGATGAAGTGCTGTCAATTGCTTTGGATCCTCAAAAAACGCCGGCGGAAAATGCCCAGCGCTACTTCTCCAAGTATCAAAAACTCAAAAGTGCTAAAATTCATTTAACTAAACAAATCAAAGCCACCAAAAGTGAACTCGATTATTTTGATACCCTACTGACCCAGCTGTCGATTGCTTCGCTTTCTGACTTGGAAGAAATCAGACAAGAGTTGCGGGACGGTCGTTATCTTAAAAAGAAAACAGCCAGTAAGAAAAAGCACAATAAAGCAAAAGCTAAGCCGGAAGCATTTAAAGCGACAGACGGTACCTCAATTCTAGTCGGTAAAAATAATACTCAAAACGACGAACTGACGATGAAAAAAGCGAGAAAGTCTTACTGGTGGGCTCATGCTAAAGACATACCGGGTTCACACGTAATTATTGAAGACAGTGATCCTTCAGAGCAGACACTAGAGGAAGCCTGTATGCTGGCAGCTTACTACAGCAAGTTCCGGCTGTCCTCTTCCGTGCCGGTTGATGTCGTTCAGGTCAAGCACATCAGAAAACCAAACGGGGCTAAACCGGGTTATGTCATTTACGAAGGCCAGACTACCTACTATGTGACTCCTGAAGCTGGTCTAGTCAATGAGCTGAAGCAAAAATAAAGTGAGCGGTCATCTTTAGCACAACTCAAACTCGCTCAGTACGTCATTACTCATACAAAAAAAGCGCTGCATTAAGATAGTAGTTACTTACTTAATGCAGCGCTTTTTGGCACGCTATTTTTTATCAAATTTAAAAGATCACTCTGTTTACCTTAAACACAAGACAGTAATCAGGTCTTTACCTGCACAAAATGTTTGTTATTATTTACCTTGATGCTGCGTTTTAATTCGCACGCTGAAAGAATTCATCTAGTACCAACAGAAAAGGCCTATACATTCTCTTGTCCTCGAATGCACTACATATAAATAGATAGTCGTGACGGTGGCAGGTGTCAAAGTAAATTGCTGCCTCTTCTTTTTTCTCCGAGTACGATCTATCTGATGTAAGTGATACACATATAAAGCCCTTTAAGGTCGTGTATTTTCGCCCAACAAAAATAGTCTCCACTATTTAACCTTTTATGCTCACGATAATGTCAATACAAAAACCACTTTGCTATTTTCGTTGCACGTGTGGGTTCAATCAGGGGCTGCTTAAAAGAATTAAGTGCTATTTATGATAAGTGGCGTTCAATCATAACAATAAATAAAAGGATTGGCCTTAATCATCCTATTCTACCTATCAAAAAGGCCCCACTCATAATGATTAAAGGTTATATGCCATAAGTTAGGCTTGTTTGAATTGAATAGATAGCCAGTAAATGAATTTTTTTGACCATCTGCTTTCTGTAGTTTACACTTTTAATCATAGAATGGGGCAACTGCCCGAAACGATTTGACAAGAAACAAAAAAAGGAAGATCAGTATGTATGACTACATACTGACCTTCCTTTTATATTTATGGCTTGTCGCTATATTGAATCAACTATATAGTATATTAAGTGAATAAATTATTTTCTTACTTTAACTGGCTTTTTGGTAAAAACAAAGATAAAGGCTCCAGCTGTCGCAATCATACCTACCAGTAGGAACGTGTTGCTTTCAATTCCTGTTGCCGGTACTTCGTCTTCTTCCATTTCTACGTCCTGTAGAGTGAAGTTAGAAGGAACTAAAACAGTATCAATTACGTGGATGACGCCGTTTGAAGCTTCGATATCAGTATCGATGATGCCAGATTCATTAACCATTGGCGTGTCGCCACTTAGATCAAAGGTTACAGTTTCGCCGTTTACTGTTTCAGCTTCCAGTCCGTCTTCCAAGTCGCCCGCAAATACTTCGCCTGCAATCACGTGATACAGGAGGACATTGGCCAGGTCCGGCTGAGCCAGCAGTTCTTCAGCTGTAACATCTAGTGCTTCCAGCAAATCAGCAAATGCATCATTTGTTGGTGCAAATACAGTGAATGGACCGTCACCCTGAAGGGTTTCAACTAGGTCAGCTGTCTGTAGCGCAGACACCAGGATACTGAAGTCGTCGTTGCCTACGGCAATATCAACAATGGTTCCCGGATCGTCTCCGTGGTTATCAGCGAATGCGGTGGGTGCGAGCGCGAATGTGAGCATGAGTGCAGTGATGAACGACATAAAGCCTTTGAACATTTTGGACATGGTATATCTCTCCCTCTTGATTTAAATTCGCAAAATTGATTTATCAACTTTACAACTATATAATATAGTTGAAGAATAGCTAAGTCAATTTATTGCTCTTCGAATTCAAAACTATTTTTGGGAGCGGTCAACATGATGAAAAAAATCCTGCTGATCATTATCGGATCAGCCTTTATTGCTCAGGCGGTTTATGCTTTGCATACTTTCTGGGTTCAATCCAATCCGGTTGAAATCAGCTATGACGATATTGTTCTGGGTCAGAACTCCCAGACTGAAGACTGGCTGAGTAGTGATGAAGAAGTCACCTCTGACGAAGCAGTAAGTAGAGGCAGTTCAGACGACACATCCATTGACAGCACTGATCAGGATGAAGATCCTATGCAGCAAGTCATGGAAGAACTGGAAGAAGATAACATTCCCTTCGCATTCTCGCCCAATACGCTTTCGCGTTTTATGGATATCAATCCAGATTTCAATGGCTGGCTGAATATAGAAAATACAGCAATTGACTACCCTGTCGTTCGCGGCAGAGACAATTCATTCTATCTTGATCACGATTTTAACAGAGAACCTCATCCTTTCGGATCCATCTTTATCGATCACCGGAACTTGGGCATGGGCCAGGATGACCATACCATCATATATGGCCACTATACTCAAAACGGCCATATGTTTGCTGATCTGGAGAAGTTTTTGTCAGAAGATTTTGTGAATGAGAACCCGACCATCACCTTTGAAAGCCTGTTCGGTGAACGGACCTTTGAACTCTTTTCCGTTCATGTAGCGCCTGCTGATCCCTTTTTTATCAATGAATCCTTTACCAATCCTGACCTGCATGCCTATTTCGAAACGCTTGAGAGCCAGTCTCTATTTGATTTAGGCAGAGAGTTCACAGGAGAGGAAAAACTGCTGACACTTATTTCCTGTAACTACACTGTAGATGATGGCCGTATTTATGTACATGCAGTTGAAATCACCGAGTAGCAAAAAAAAACAGAGTACTGAGGACTTTTTGTCCCTGGTACTCTGTTTTTTATCAGTTGTCCTTAATGATTTCAACGCCGTCTTTACCGTCGACTTCTTTCATGGATACTTTAACTTGTTCTGATTTAGAAGTAGGAATATTTTTACCTATATAGTCAGCCTTGATCGGAATTTCTCTGTGTCCCCTATCGATCAGTGAAGCAACCATAATTTTTTCCGGTCGGCCAAGATCAATGACCGCATCCATAGCTGCCCGTATTGTCCGCCCGGTATAAATGACATCATCAACTAAGATAACGACTTTCCCTTTGACATCTACAGGGAAAGTCTGCCCTTTGACTTCTGGATCATCTACTTCTTCAGGAAAATGGCGGTCATCCCGGTAAAGGGTAATATCCAATTCTCCAACGGGGATCTGTCCCCCTTCAATTTCACTGATTTTCTTGGCAATTCGGTCAGCAATATAGACTCCTCTTGTTTTAATGCCGGCTAAAACAAGTTTGTCAATCCCCTTATTTCGCTCAATGATTTCGTAAGAAATCCGAGTTAAAGCACGGTTAAGTGAGACTTCATCAAGAATAGATACGATTTGACTCATATGCAGACTCCTTTCATTTAACGTTTTCGGACATATTCCAGTGTTTCTTCAAACTCGTTGGGCAATGGAGCAGTAAAGTACATGCGCTCATCCGTACGGGGATGAACAAAGCTTAATGAAGCGGCGTGCAGAAACTGTCCCTTTCCTTCCAGTGTTTTACGCGGACCGTATAGTGGGTCTCCTGCCATTCTAAAGCCGATATAATCCAGATGGACTCTGATTTGATGCGTACGGCCTGTTTCCAGCTGGAGCTTGAGCAAGGTAAATTCACTGAAACGTTCCATGACTTCAAAATGGGTCACCGATGACTTGCCTTTTTCCACGACCGCAAACTTTTTACGGTTTTTCGGATCCCGTCCAATCGGTGCATCGATTGTTCCACGGTCATTAGAAATCACTCCATGAACCAGGCCAATATATTCTCTCCTGGCCGTCTTGTCCTGCAGCTGAGCAGCCAGTTTTTCATGGGCATTGTCATTTTTGGCAATCATTAATAAACCTGACGTGTCTTTGTCTATGCGGTGGACAATGCCGGGACGGATTTTACCGTTGATACCGGACAGATCTTTGATATGAAACAGTAAGGCATTCACCAAAGTGTCACTGTCATGTCCGATTGACGGATGGACGACCATGCCTTGAGGTTTATTAACCACCACAACATCTTCGTCCTGATAGACGATATCAATGGCAATATCTTCCGGCTGAGCATCGATTTCAACTGGATCCGGAACGGTTACTTCAATCCGGTCCCCCGTCTGCACCTTGTAGTTTGCCTTGGCAGGCAGCTCATTGACCCGAACGTCTTCTTCCTTAATCCACTGCTGGATCTGGGACCTTGAATTGTCAGGAAGTTGCTCGGAAAGAAACTTGTCAATCCTGCCCTTCTCGTTTGTAATTTCAAATAAATGTGTTTCTGACATGCTAAGATCCCACTTTCTTCTGTTTGTAATTTCTGACTTCGTCGAGGATCAGGTAAAAGATCATCAGACCGACACCTACTGTGAGGGCGATATCCGCTATATTGAAGATTGGAAAGTCTATAAATTCCGTTCTAATCATGTCGACGACTTCTTGGTGCAGCAAACGGTCAATAAAATTCCCGATGGCTCCGCCTAAAATGAAACTCATGGACCAAGCAAAGAGTTTGTCTTTTCTGCCGTAAGTATGCAGGTAATAAATCACAACGCCTACAACAATGACGGTCACAATATAGAAGAACAGCATTTGGCCTTCAAGAATGCTCCAGGCTGCTCCGGGGTTACGGTGATGGGTAAAAGACAATACGCCCGGTATCCATTCTACCGTTTCATGCAATGGAATGTTTTGAACAGTCAAGTACTTTGTCCACTGATCCAGTGCAATAATCACAAGTGCGGTCACATAATATAAAATCATAAAATCCCCTTTTCTCTCGTTCACTCTATAATATTGTACAATATTTTAACTGTAAAACCTAACATTCTGGGAAGATTTTAAAATCGCTACCTGAAGATTGCTGGAAATTATCAATCCATTATACCCTTTTCAGTATCTTCTGCTAAAAATGTTTGCTATACTCGACAAGAACGACTATTATTTTAAATCAAAAAGGAGTCAATGATATGATAGGTAAACGCTTGTCCTTTGCTGCTATCGGGACATTAAGTCTGCTGCTTGCAGGCTGTGACGACGGAGAAAATCTGGAAACCATGCAAGAAGCAACAGAAGAACTGGACCGCCTGAAAACAGAGACGGTCGATGAGTTAAATCAACTGTATGCCACTGAAGCCGACCTTCAGGAAGCCTTTAGCGATACACTGGAAACAGACGCTGAACTGTCGACAATGGAAGACGGTTCCTCGCCGGTTTTTGACAACATCGAAGCAAGAGAAGCAATTCTGTCAACGATTGAGGAGCTTGAAGACGAAATGGAACAGCACCAGGATACACTAGACAGTTATGATGGCGAACAGCTCGATTCAGAAGAAGTGACCACTGTTTCAGAAAACGTTAACACCTTCCAGAATCACCTGAGCCAGTATCGTGACCGCTACAGCTCAACATTGAATGAACAGCATACTTACTTTACCGGCTTATCTGATTCGGACGCTACATACGATGATTTTGTTGCAGGCATACAGTCAGTTAATGAAGAGCGTGATGAACTAAGAGAGACACTACTGGAACTGGACGAGTTTCTTGTAAGCTACCGTTCAAACCTAAACACCCTTTCCTCTTCCATTGACGCTCAACTGGCAGAAGATTAAGGAGAGAATAAAATGAAAAAGACACTTACTTCATTATTTTTAGCCACCACCCTGATTCTGACTGCCTGTGATGCGGATGAAACGGACAACAGCACAGCTGAAGAAGCTTCGGATTTGGAAGAAAACAGCTATCCGACCGAAGGAACTGGAAACTCGGAGGATACGTCTGACGATAACGACCAAGATCAGGCAGAGTCTGATGACGACTCGAGATCCGAGGATACTGAGGAGCACACTTACCTCTACGAAGTCAACGAACAAGACATTGCGACGATTCAAGTTGTTGAAGGAGAAGAAGCAAACGACCGAGTAGCTCTTCTGACCTATGATGACGCTCCCGATAATTATGCAGTAGACATTGCTGAAGTACTGAAAGAGCACAACGCCCCTGCCATTTTCTTTGTCAACGGGATGTTTATTGAAAGCGAAAGCGGACAGGACATGCTGACAGAAATTCATGAAATGGGCTTTGCTATCGGCAATCATACCCACACTCACCAGAGTCTGCCGGCCTTAAGCGAAGAGGAACAGACAGAAGAAATCATGAAAACCAGCGATCTGATTGAAGAAATTATTGGGGAACGCCCACGGTTCTTCAGAGCCCCGTTTGGACAGAATACAGACCATGCCCGTAAAGTGGTCAAGGAAGACGGTATGGTCCTGATGAACTGGACTTATGGCTATGACTGGGAATCCGGCTATATGGAAGCTGATGCCCTTGCAGACATCATGGTTAATACTGAACTACTTAGACCTGGGGCCAACCTGCTGATGCACGACCGTAGCTGGACGCTAGAAGCCACCCCGGCCATCATTGAAGGTCTGCGTGATAAAGACTATGAACTGGTCGACCCGGACCTGATCCGGTCAATACCGGCTGAAAACAACGAAAGTGAGGAAACTGAATAATGGACAAAAAGTTGAGACACCGCTTATTAAAATCTATGGCTCTTCTGGCAGCGGCTTCCCTGCTTCCTACTGCTGTAATGGCGGACGAAGCGGATGATTCCGAGCAGCCTGAAGATATCGAGACCACTTACCTGACTTATTCTCAAGAACCCCTTTTAAGTGTACCGGCGGACTTCCCAAGTCAGTTCAAATACGACAGCGGAGTGAATATCGAGTATCCTGAAGATGGAGTCAAAGGTATTTTTGTTACCGCCCATTCAGCCGGAGGCTCCCGCATGGAGTCCCTGACTGAGCTGCTCAACACAACAGAACTGAATTCAATGGTCATCGATGTTAAAGACGACTATGGTGATATTGTGATGCCGGTCGAATCGGACCACGAGTACATCAATCAGTTTACAAGCAATATCGTTGAGGCAGAACCCCTGATGGAACACCTTGAGGAAAATGATATCTATCCGATTGCCCGTATCGTTGTATTCAAAGATTCAAAGCTGGCGAATGAACGTCCGGACCTCTCCTTCACCGAAGAAGACGGCTCTGTCTGGGCCAACCGACGGGGCGAAAGTTTCGTCAATCCTTACGAGCGCGAAGTATGGGAATACAATGTGGAAGTAGCCCGTCAGGCGGCCAAGCTTGGCTTCAAGGACATCCAGTTCGACTATGTCCGCTTTCCTGAAGGCTTTGAATACCGTGACGAAGACTTAAACTACTCTCGTGGAGATTATGAGGAAAGCGATCTGGATAACGTCAAGCAGCGTGTGGACGCAGTTACTGAATTTGTGGCCTACGCCCGGCGTGAACTGCAGCCCTACGACGTGGATGTATCCGTTGATATTTTCGGCTACGCTGCTACCCGTGAAGAAACACCTGGTATCGGACAGAACTTCTCCCGCATTTCCGAAAATGTCGATGTCATCTCTTCCATGATTTATCCAAGCCACTGGGGAGCCGGCTCACTCGGTATCGAAAGGCCCGATTTGGAACCTTACGAAGTCGTGGCCCGCTATATGGAACTGGAAAACGAGATCCTAGATAACCTAGAAGACCGTGCACCAATCTCCCGTCCATGGATTCAGGACTTTACGGCTTCTTATCTCGGCTCCGGCTGGTACATGAACTACGGTGACCACGAAGTCAGTGAGCAGGTGAGAGCCCTTAACGAAGCCGGTGTCGATGAATTCCTCTTGTGGAATGCCGGCAACCGCTACTCGGAAGGCGCCACTTACAGCTTCGACTGATCAGTCGGAAACACATCGCTGCCTCCTGTGCTTCAGTAATCTTAGTACCATCAACCTAAATAAAAAGACCTCCATCCCGAATCTCTTAAATGAGATTTTCGGCATGGAGGTCTTTTGTATTTATGAGCAGAATCAGGGAATGCCCTGTTTTCCGACATTCTCTCTAAAGGACTTCTGGCAAGTGTTTCAGCTAATACTATCGTGCAAAGTAACTTACAAAACTGCTCGCAGCCGTCTCTTTTTTGATTGCTCCGTACACGGCTTTTTTAGCAAATCATTTCAATTTCTTCTAAAGCTGTCGTGCAAACAAAGCTTAAAGACTCATCTCAAGCTTGCCTCACATAGATTGTTTGCTTAGCAATTTAAGATATTTTCCTTTACCTTTAGTCACTAAACAAAGCTTTACCTGTTCAGCTCACTTCCACCGTTTCACCGGTATCGAGCATGATCAGTTGAGTCTGGATGACCGGCCTTTTTAGGATGGCTTCCAGTGCCTGCTTGTATATAAGTAGCTGACCTTTGTATTTCTTCAGCATTTCATCTGCTGCAGAGTCACCAAACCGCTCGACATTATCTGTTTTATAGTCGAACAGTACAATCCCAGCTTCTGTTTCAATATAGCCGTCGATAATTCCGTGAATGAGAATATGGTCATCAACTGACTGCATATCTTTAAAAATATCCTGAGCTTCAAGCAGCAGAGAGAAAGGAACTTCCCGCTTCATATCTGCCACATGCGAAAGAATATAGGAGCCGAAGGGTGTCTGGAAAAAAGCATCCAGTTTTTCTACCGGGATGCGTGCGGCAATCTCTTCCGAAACGACCTGTTCTTTAACAAGACGGTCGATTTCTGAACGAATATGCGCTTCAGTGAGTTCCTCACTCAGCTCGATCGCCTGAAGAACCAGGTGAGTAGCCTTGCCGACTTCTGCTCCACTAGGCTGAAGAACCTCAGACATAAAGGACGGCCGTTCCAGCTCGTCTTCAACATAGCGGTGAGCCTGTCTCGGGTTGGTGACATCGATTTTGACCATCATGCCGTCATCGGGCTCTTCAAAGAGACGTTTGATTTCCGATACCGACTGATAGCTGGTCGTCTGGGTGGCTACTGCATAGGCATACTCAGCATTCATCAGATGCAGAGCCTGACGGATGGCATCACTGACGGACTGGTCATCTTCTGTTTTCAACGTGCCTTCCTTCAGCTGCTCAAACCAGCTGTCCCCTTCTTCCGTCTGGTGGGAGAGCAGCTCTTCTTCCAGCTCTGAGGTCTGATGAAAGCTGACTGAAAACCGTGTCTGATTATCGCGTACATGTCTGTTCGCTGACTGGATCCCAGCCAAGTCAGCCATTACCTGATGACGGATCAGACAGCGTCCAATCCAGTCCATAAAGCTTTGAGCATCCAGCCTCAAGGTTGCCGGTAGAACGGTCTCACGATGACCACTGACCTTGTCCCACTTTCCAATGGCTGTCTCTTTGTTCTTGTAGGAGCCGACTAAGAAGAGTTTCTGTTCTGCTCTTGTCAGAGCCACATACAGTACTCGCATCTGCTCAGACAACAGTCGGTTTTTTTTCTGCATTTTCAGGACTGTTTCCGGCAGCGTCGGGGTCTTGATCCGTTTTTGAGTATCGATATATTCTGACCCGACACCATATGTTTCATCCAAGACAGTGGATCCTTTTATATTATTCAGATTGAAGCGCTTGGACATATCCATAATAAAGACGACCGGAAACTCCAGCCCCTTACTGGCATGGATTGTCATGACTCGGACTGCATCTTCTCCATTGGTCGCTGCAGAAGGTTCGGCCAGATCTTTGTCCTTTTTCTGCATTTTTTCAATGAAACGTATAAACTGAAACAACCCCTTGAATGATGATTGCTCATAAGACGCAGCCCGCTCATAAAGAGCATGCAAGTTGGCTTTTCTCTGTCTACCCGAACTCATCCCTCCAACGTAATGCAAGAAGCCTGTATCCTGGTAAATCTGCCAGATCAGCTCAATGAGCGGACGACGTTTGGACTGAGTCCGCCAGCTGTTCAATTGATCCATGAACAGGCTGAGACGGTCGTGTAGACGAACATTGCGTTCATCTTCCCAGTTTGTTTTCGCGATAAAAGCTGTCAATGCATCATAATAGGATCCCTGCTTATCCTGCAGTCGGATCCGTGCCATTTCCACTTCATCAATCCCGACGATCGGCGAACGCAAAACAGCTGCTAGGGGGATATCCTGCTTGGGGTTATCAATAATTTTTAGTAAAGCCATCATGATGGCAATTTCTGTTGTCTGAAAATAGTTCTGAGTATCATTGACGGCAGTCGGGATCTTAAGTTGTTTAAAGATATCCTGTATCTCAATATTATTCTTTTTTGTCGGAGTAAGTAGGACAATATCCTTAAAGGTCACTGGACGATTGACTTTGAGTTTTTTGTCATAAATCTCAAAGTCCCCTGAAACCAGCTCCAGAATCTTGCTGGCAGTCATGTAGATTTCACCTTTGGTTTTCGTATTCATCTGAAAGGTCACGTCCATATCTTCCAGCCGCTGATCATCGGAATCGTCTGTTTCTTCCTCATCTGTTTCATAGATCAGTACTTCTGTTGAGAATGTCTCTGCTTTTGGAAAAGCGGTAAAGCCATTGACCAGTTTAGCTGACTGGTCATAAGCCAGCTCCCCAACTTGCTTGTTCATCAGTTGTTCAAAGATATAGTTGGTAAAGTCAAGCACCTCTGAGCGTGAACGGAAATTTTCTGCCAAGATGATTCGCTCGCCGTCTTTTCCGTCTGCGTAACGCTCATACTTGTCGATAAATAGACTTGGATCGGCCAGTCGAAAAGAATAGATTGACTGCTTTACATCGCCAACCATAAACTGTTTGCCCGTACCTGCTTCTGAACAGGTCAGCCACTTCAGGATTGTTTCCTGTATCAGGTTGATATCCTGGTATTCATCCACCATTACCTCACTGAACTGCTGACTGTAATGCCGAGAGGCTTCTGATGGCAGAAGCTGCCCTTGATCTGCTTGAACAAGAATGTCAAGGGTCAGATGCTCCAGATCATTGAAGTCGAGGGCTTTCCGCTCTGCTTTATGTGCCTGATAGCGCTCAAAGAACAGCACAGACACTCGAGAAAGTTCATCAACCAGTAATTTGACCTCATCCATGGCTGCAATGTGTTCTTTAGGTGTCAGCAGGAAATAGCGGCTTTGAACTGACTGCATAAACTCTTTTGCCTTGTCCCGAAACCCTTTCATATCCTTAGCTGCTTCCTTAACTTCATCGGGAGCTTTTCTGGCTGGGTTCTTCCAGGTTGGGAAAGTATACTTGTTCAATAGGCTGTATGCTAATTCCAGCTGATCTTCTAAAACGGCCGATTTTACGGCCTGAACCTGCTGAACATCTGCCTGAATGATGTCCAGCGTCTTATCAAGCTCCGGCTCCCCGTTGCTGATCAGTTCAGCATCCTTGAGTAACTCATGTGCAGTCTCTAAAATGTCTAGGATATCCGGACGTGCCAGTTCCTGATAAACAGCGCTCGTTGCCAGGTCTTCATCTTCGACTGCGTACCGGCTAGAGAGTTCAGACAGCCATTTTTTGGAATCCGTTTTAGAACGTGAAAAGTCATACAATCTGAAAATTAGATCTGTCAGTCCATCATCGCTTCGATCGTTCGAATATGCAGCGGCCAGAGTTTCAAACAACGTCCCCTCTTCACCATAAAGTTCCTCTCTCAACTCTTCCCAAACATCTTCTTTCATTAGGGAAATTTCCGTATCATCTGTAAGCAAACGGAATACCGGATCAAAGTCAATCAGATAATAATAGCGTTTAATGACCTTTAGACAAAAGGAATGCAAAGTCGATATGTCCGCATGCCCCAAAAGTGGTAGTTGCCGGATCAGATGCTGCTTCCTGCGGCTATCTGTTTCTAAAGTGATTTCTTTCTGAATTGCCTGCTGAATGCGCTCTTTCATCTCTCTTGCTGCTGCATTCGTGTAGGTGACGACCAGCAGTTGATTGATATCGGTAAAGTCCTTAATTTTTTCAATTACCCGCTGGACGAGAACCGTTGTCTTTCCTGATCCAGCAGAGGCCGAGACCAGGATATCTTTGCCTCCATCATAAATTGCCTGCCACTGAGGGTCAGTGAACTGGGCATCAGCAGGTTTGGTTGGAATATGAGCCATTATTTCAGCTCCTCCTTTCTTTCACTTAAGTCAAGGTAGCGTGTTTTTAATTTTTCAATCAATTGGGACTGATTTTTTATCGATTCCAGTTCGCGGTACTGATTTTGACCATTAGGCAGTAGCACGTCAAACTGTGAAATCGGCTGATAGATCCCCCGGACAGAGGGCGTATACGTTTTTTTGTCATAAATAGGCGACAGCGAATTCTCGCCCGCAAGAATTCGGTTGCCCGCCTCCCTGATTTTTTCCCGATTGTGTTCCAGCATCAGCTGCAGGTCTTCATATGCAATCAACTTGCCTTCAACCTGTTGACGCTTTTTGACATATTTAAGCGGATAAATGAGCGATGGACTGCGTTCTGGCAGAGTCAGGTCCAGTTTTTCGACTAGCTCTTCCTCATCCAGAATAATTCCGTCCATTTTGAAGGCTTTGAGCCATTCATCTATCCATTCTTTTTTTTGTAAGTCTGAAGCTTTAAGCATAGGGTTGGTTACATGAGCATAAAATGCCCCTGCTGGTTTAGCTTTCTTGCCGAATAACTCTTCAGAATAATGCAAAGCTGTATCCAAGTATGTCAGCATCTGCATCATCAGTCCGTGATAGATTTCGTCAAACTTGAGCGTTTTTTTGCTGGATTTGTAGTCAACGACGCTGAGATACAGTTCATTGTTCACTTCTAAAGTATCAACCCGGTCAATCTTGCCACGAACATACAGCTCCCCACCAGTATTCAGTGGAAAGGTCAGTCCGGGTATTCCTTGTTTGGTCCCAAGGCGTCCGAACAGCACTTCTGATTTTTGTGGGCGGCTGGTGGTGCGTCTGGACTGATTTGCCATTGCCCAGACCATTTGCTTAATCGTTTCACTCAGCTGCTTACGGATGAAGCGCATGCGGTTGGACATGGATAGCAGTTTAAACTTGTTTTGCTGTATCAGCTCGGAGAGGACCTGGTCAGTCAGCTGGTTCAGCTGATCCTGAGAGAGTGTGTCGGGCGAAAGATCTTTTTCGACAATTACCCTGAAAATACTGTCCAGTGCATCGTGAAAAAAGGTCCCGGTCTCAGCCGGTGTTAGTTCTTGTACGGCTCTTTCGCGTAATCTGAGTCCATACTGCAGAAAGTGGCTGTAAGGATCTAGGTAAAAACTCTCGAGCTGCGAGACGGAAAGATACAAATCCTTTCCATAAAGCTGCTCAGCTGTTTCAGGAGGCAGGCGCTTGGGAATATTACGGTATTCCAAACTTTTTAAAATGGTTCGCTCGACTGTAGAGGTCTGCCTGTAAAGAGCCTGATACAGTTTTAGCCAGAACAGTGCCGGTTGGGTCTTTTTATCTAGGCGAGCCCTGAGCAAAGTTACTAGCTGCCCCACTGTCTGGCGTCTTGAGCCAATAAAGGTCAAAGCTGTTTCAAGTGAGGGATTTGTTTTGGCAGTGGCATCAGTATATTTGACCATCAGGGGAATGTTCAGCTGACGGGCCATTCTTTCCACATATGGACTCAGGCGGTTATCTCCAGACCCGTCATTGCTCACAGGATAGCTCAAGACCAGCTTGTCTGAAGCATTTAGAAATGCAAGATAGGCGCTAAAGGGCTCACTGGCCAGTCGACCTGACGTCGACGGCAGCAAAAACTTGTCAGTGGGCAAAGCCTCAGCAAGCAGACTTCTGTCTTCATCCGTCAGAATCGAGTCGTTTTCTCTATTGAGCGGAAGCTGGGTATCTGTCAACCCCAAAATAAACACCTGTTTTTTGCAGTTCATTCGTGTCTTATCATACTGCGTGAGCATGACCTGATCGATACTTGGCGGTACAATACTATAGGTAGCTTGATCAAAACCTGTTTCAATCACAGTCAAAAATGTATCAATATCCCAGCTTTCGTCTCCCAGGACCTCAATGAACTCATCCAGGAGCTGAATAAAAGTTTGCCAGACTTGCTCATGTTTTCGTGCATCTTCCAGTTCCCCGTCTTCCAGAGACTGATCACGCCAAATGAGAAGCTGGTCGTTAATTCGCTGTTTTTCCAAAAACAGGTAAAGCAGTCGGATCGCTTCCCTGTTTGTTTCGGCCTTGTTTAGTTGTCTGAAAAATGGCAGCAAAGCCGACCGTACAAGCCTACGGGCCTGGTTGGCTTCATTTTGCATCAGCTTATCAGCGTCCAGCTGCTCATCCAGTTCTTCCAGATGGAAGCGAGCGTATATCCAGTCTTCATCGCGAACCCAGTCGTTGCCTTCATAGCCATAAGCTAGCATGACATTTTCCAGCGTATCGATACTCGACCGCCAGTTTTCAGTCTGGACTTTCCAGAATGGTAAACGGGCTGTTTTGTTTTTGGGCACTGACTCACCTTCGGCCAACGGAATAAAAAGTTCTGTCCGTAAAAAACGCATCACATCTTCGTATCGATAGTGGCGCTTGTGGATGTTCAACAGACTTTTTATACACTCGACCAGAGAGTGATTGGCCATCCGATCGGCTTGATCAATGAAGAGTGGAATATCATTTTCTGCAAAGGTGGAGTCGACCAGAGACTTGTAGTCATCAAGTGTACGAGAAACCAAGAGAATATCTTTATAACGGTAATTGCCGTTTGCAACTAAGCGTTTTATATTAGTTGCTACATGCAATACCTCTGCCTGCTTGTTTTCTGCTTCCCATATTTCAATGCATTCTGAGAAGTCGGTTTCCTTGTCGGTTTCTTGTTTCGGTGTAAGGGCAAAAGAATCGACCCAGTAATCTTCAAACACTTTCAGGGCATCACAGTGTTCACGATTTTCTTTTTGGATGAGCTGATCGATTTGTACCGGTAAATGACGCTGCCGGGCCTCAGTGTATAGCCGGTAATAAGTTAGACCTGTTTGATAAAAAAAGTCATTCAATGCCGGTGCTTCAACGGCATATTTTTTATCCAACACTAAAGATACTTTAACCTCCTTTGCCCGTTCAGTTAACTGAAGGACAAGTTCCTGCTCCTGAGCAGTAAAACGGTGAAAGTTATCAATCACGATCCGTGTCTGACTCATGTCTCTATTTTTAATATCCTCAATTAATGCTTCCAGTACATCTTCTTTTTCAATGTACTTGCCTTCCAGCTGATCTAGAAAAGAGCCATAAAGCAGCGAGATATCCTTCAGCTTGGATGTGAAGTCTCCTGTTCCCTGCTGCTGACTGTGATGGTCACTTTCCGACAGTATGTACTCAAGTTCAGACGGAAGAACCCGCGCATTTCTGAGCTCCATAAATAACTCTGTGGACTTGTCGACAAAACCCTGCTGCTGACTTTCTCCTCTGAAAATCGTCAGTTCTTCTTCCTTTTCTTTGAGTATACGCCTCAACAGCATGGACAGTCCCGCTTCGGTCAGTTGAGAATGACTGAATAGAGCCGTATCCTGTAAGAAATACCACGCCAGACGAGTAAAACTGAATACCTGCAGATTGATCATGCCGGCTACTTTTTTCTGGCCGTTATTTTTTTGAGCTTCTTTAATGTGGGATAATATAGACATCTCGGATTCAAATTTCATGTGATCCGGTACGAGATAAAAGACTTGTGACTCTTTGTCCTCTTCGATCCACTCAAGCATCTGATCGACCAGCACTTCTTTTTTGTCAGACAGTAGTCTACCCAGAATAAATTGCAAGGCCATAGTTTGTCTCCTTTTTAATAATTGATGTCACACATTCAACAGCTTTAACTAGATAAAAAGGAAGAGAAGCAAGGTTGCCCTTCCCTCTCTTTTTATCATGGTTAAAATAAATCATTTAGCTGCCAGTTTAATGATTTCCAGCAGAACATCGGTGGCTTTCTGCATACTTTCCACTGCTACAAATTCATAGCGGCCGTGGAAATTTTCTCCACCGGCAAAGATATTGGGTGTCGGCAGACCCATGAAGGAAATCTTGGAGCCGTCGGTTCCTCCCCTTATGGCTTCGACATTCGGTTCGATCGACAGCTTGGCCATAGCTTTTTCAGCCAGTTCGACTGGACGCATATCCTTTTCAATGACTTCCCTCATATTGTAGTACTGGTCATGCATAGCGACGGTTATTCTCTCTTCAGTATAGATGGCGTTCATTTTATCTGCTACCTGCTGAAAGGCTCTTTTTCTTTCTTCAAACTGCTCACGATCATGGTCTCGAATAATATACTCCATTGAAGCTTCATCCACTGTGCCGGTTATATCAAGCAAATGGTAAAAGCCTTCACGGCCTTCTGTCTTTTCAGGAACTTCTTCAGCCGGCAAAGACTGATCAAAGGCAATCGCCAGCTTCAAGGCATTGATCATCTTATCTTTAGCCGTTCCTGGGTGGACATTTTTTCCCTTAATATAAACTTTGGCTCCAGCAGCATTAAAACTCTCGTACTGCAGCTCACCGATCGGTCCGCCGTCAACAGTATAGGCAAAGTCGGCACCGAAATGATCGACATCAAAGCGGTCGGCTCCTACTCCAATTTCCTCGTCCGGTCCGAAAGCGACCCGAATTTTGCCGTGTGGGATCTCCGGCTTGTTCAGCAAGTATTCCATGGCACTGAAGATTTCAACGATGCCGGACTTGTCATCGGATCCGAGTAATGTAGTTCCGTCGGTCGTGATCAGCGTCTGCCCAATGTAATTCTTCAGGTTTGGGAATTCGTTTGGGGAAAGCTGGATGCCTTCTTTCTCATTCAGTACGATCGTTTCGCCGTCATAATGTTCAATGACTTGCGGACGGACATTTTGCGCATTAAAATCAGCTGTATCCATGTGAGCAATAAAACCAATTACCGGCACGTCCTGGTCCGTATTGGACGGCAGAGTCGCCGTAACAAACCCATTGCTTTCCGTGTACTCGATATCGCTCATTCCGATTTCCTTCAAGTCTTCCATCAGTATTCTGGCAAAATCGACCTGTTTTTGTGTGGAAGGTACAGTCTGTGAGTCTGCATCAGACTGCGTGTCGATTTTTACATAGGTCAAAAAGCGGTTCAGTAAGTTGTTGTACATGTTTATCCCGTCCTCTTAATTGATATGTTTAAAGACATCCGACTGTTCCGTTGTCGTGTAAATATCCACTTCCCAGTCATTGTCCTTTTTAGCCTGTTCAAGATACTGTTTCAGTTTAGGCACACAGATTGCTTCGATATAGTGACCGGCATCGATAAAGTCCAGACCGTCCCGCAGCATATCCTGGGCTTCATGATAAGAGATGTCTCCAGTAATAAACAGCGTAGCCCCTTGAGCTATCGCATCCTTATAAAATTTAGCCCCGGAGCCGCCGAAAACGGCAATTTTTTCATGCATGCGCAACTCGTCTTTGCATCCGTAACGCAGTCCGTTTACTTCAAAGGTCTGCTGCAGCTGCTGAGCGATGTCCTTGGCTGTAGCCGGCTTTTCAAGCTTTCCGGCCCGGCCAAAACCGTATGAGCGGGACAGGTTTTCCAGTGTAAACAAGTCAAAGACCGGTTCTTCATAAGGATGACTCTTCTGGATAGCTGAAATAAGAGCAAAAACGTCCCGTTCACCGACCAGCATCTCGATACGCTGTTCCTTTATGTGCGCTTCTTTGCCCACTTTTCCTTCGGCTGGATGGGCACCTTCTTGCGGAGTGAAGCGGCCATAGCCTTCAAGTGTATAAGAGACATCTTTATAGTCTCCGATTTCTCCCGCCCCTGCTTGGTGCATAGCGGCTCTGACCTTATCTGCTGCATAGTCCGGCACATAGACAACTGCCTTTTTATAGCCTGTCCGTGAGCTAACCGATACGATCTGACGGTCTGCTTTACTTATTCCAACGGCATCAGCCAGCCAGTCGTTCAGGCCGTTTTCAGCTGCATCCAAATTGGTGTGCGCCGAGTAGACTGCAATGTCTGCCTTGATCAGCTCAATATAGTCCCTGCGCCTAGCATCCTCGCCGTTGAGGGTTTTCTGTCCTTTAAAGATTGCCGGGTGATGGGTGATCATCAGGTCGACCCCCATCTCCTTAGCTTCTCTTATCGTATCCTGGTCGACATCCAGAGCCAGCAAAATTTTTTTTACCGGCTGATTCAGCATGCCAAAAGACAAGCCGACTGGATCCCAGTCTTCAGCCAGATTTTTCGGAGCCAGCTTTTCGATTTCAGCGGCCAAGGTCTTGACGTTTACGCCAGTCATGCAATCATCTCCTTGATCAGCCCTATTTCTTCTTTCAGCTGAGTTATTTTCTTTTCATCCGGTTCTTTGGACTGCTCGATCTGCTTCAGAATAAAGGTATCTGTCTTTAAATGCTGGGCCCATTTTTTCCTAAAGATATCTGTTTTTTCCTTGCCTAAAAACGGACCGAATAGAAGCTCTTGTTTACTGTAAGTAACGGGCTCTTTCGAGGGTACCGCCTTGATCACTTCATAAATTTTACCGTTTTCTTCCAGGATCGTTTCGGCTTCGATCTTGTAGGCGTTTTTCATCAAGTACTGGCGAACCGTCTCTTCAAAGACATTGGGCTGAAGGATCAAGGTTTCCTGTCCGGTTATCCTGCCCTGGTCCTGTCCATCTTGGAGGATTGAACGAATCAGTGCTCCACCCATCCCAGCAATGACTACGGTATCGATTTGATCAGCTGACTCGATCACTTGCAGGCCATTGCCCAACCTGACATCCACCGTCTCTTTGTGTCCGCTACGTCTGACTTCCTTCAGAGCATTCTCATATGGACCTTTAACGACCTCTCCTGCGACCGCATAGCTGATTTGTTTCTTTTCCGCCAGATAACACGGCAGGTACGCATGGTCGGAACCAATGTCCGCCAGCCTCGCTCCTTCTTTTACATAGTCGGCAACCTGTTCCAGCCGTTTTGATAAGTTTACAGAATTCATCTATGACGTCACCTCACTAAAGTCTTCCTTCTTATTTTAACAGGTTTACTTTCGGATTGAAATCAATCTTGTGTTCAGTATGTAAAATCATGCAACCTCTTTAAGACATCATGCATAACAGCATAATGACTGTGATTCTGAACAATCCTGTTCTAATTAAGAGCTTCTCCGGGTTTTGATCCCCAGAAAACAGACACTGCGTGATCTAGGAAGAAATGAACAGCCTGAAGCGTTGACGGCCATAAGCTAGAAAACAGGCTTGTTCTGCATTTAAATTTAATCGCCTTATCCTGACCTCTGATTCACCTCGTTTGGGCTTTGGGTCTCTCTGAAGGGTCTTAAAAGCAGAAAAAAGAGCACACCCCAGTGGGGCATGCTCTTTTCAGTCAACTGATTAGCATAATAAGCTGACTAACTGAAAAACAGATTACTCTTCTGAGTCTTTGTCTTCACCGATAACTTCCGGTTCAGGCATTTCATCTGTTTCTTCAGCAGGCTCTTCTTCGATTTGAGGAGCAGTTACAGATACTACTGTAGACTCTTCGTCTGTCAGGAGTTCAACGCCTTCTCCAAGTTCGATATCGGATACATGTACCGTGTCGCCAATTTCAAGTTCTGATACATCCACGATGTACTCTGAAGGAGCATCCGCAGGCGCAATGTTTACTTCCAGTTCAGAAATAGACTGGGAAACAATTCCTTCGTCGATTCCTTCTTCTCCTGAAACGTGAACAGGGATAGACATGGTTACTTTTTGACCTTTAGTGAAGGCCAGCAGGTCAACGTGATAAACGATGGGTTTAATAGCAGCGTTGGCCTGGTCCTTAACGAATACGTGATACGTATCGCCGTCCACTTCAACGTCGAATACACCATTGTATCCTACTTCTTTAATGGTTTTTTCGAACTCTTTCTCGTCGATCAGAACCGATACGGTCTCTACTTCTTTACCGTAGATCGCAGCTGGGATTTTACCCTCTGCTCTTGCTTTTTTTGAAGCGGATGTTCCTGTTTCTGTACGTTTCGTTGCAGCTAACTTCATATAATTTCACCTTCCACGATTTTATTTTAAATAAACAGCATACGTCATTACTGAACAAGCCAGAAATTAGTATATCAAAAATGTGACGATAATGCAAAGAAAAGCGACAAGAACTTTTACTTTACAGTTCTTGCTTCGCTTTTCCCGCCTATACCTATGCTGTTTATTCCAAGAAATCCTTCAACTGTTTGGAGCGGCTTGGATGGCGCAGCTTTCTCAATGCCTTCGCTTCAATCTGACGGATACGCTCACGCGTCACGCCAAAGACCTTACCGACATCCTCAAGTGTACGCTGACGGCCATCGTCTAGCCCGAAACGCAGTCTCAGCACATTTTCTTCCCGGTCTGTCAGGGTATCCAAAACATCTTCCAACTCACTCTTCAAGAGTTCATAAGCCGCATTGTCGGACGGGCTGGTCGCATCGTTGTCTTCGATGAAGTCACCCAGATGAGAGTCATCTTCTTCACCAATCGGCGTTTCCAAAGAAACAGGTTCCTGAGAAATTTTTAGAATATCACGGACTTTTTCAGTCGGCAGATCCATTTCTGCTCCGATTTCTTCCGGTGTTGGTTCTCTACCCAGGTCCTGAAGCAGTTGACGCTGAATACGGACCAGCTTGTTGATTGTTTCGACCATATGAACAGGAATACGGATTGTACGGGCCTGGTCAGCAATCGCACGCGTGATGGCCTGACGGATCCACCAGGTTGCATATGTGGAGAACTTAAAGCCCTTCTCGTAGTCAAACTTCTCAACGGCCTTCATCAGACCCATGTTCCCTTCCTGGATTAAATCTAGAAAACTCATGCCGCGGCCAACATAACGCTTAGCGATGGAAACAACTAGACGCAGGTTGGCTTCCGCCAGTTCCTGTTTGGCTTCCGTGTCTCCTTCTTCAATACGCTTTGCCAGAGCAATCTCTTCTTTGGCACTCAGCAAGTCAACTCGACCAATCTCTTTGAGGTACATGCGAACCGGATCGTTGATTTTAACTCCAGGAGGAGCAATCATTTCTTCTTTTTTAGCTTCTTCAGCTACTTCTTCTTCCTTATCCAGCTGTTTGGCCAGCGGATTCCCGTCCTGATCGACAACACCAATCCCTTCGTCTTCGAACTTCTGGACCAGATCTTCCATCTGCTCCTTTTCAAGCCCGAACGGTTCAGCCAGCTTTTCTGTTAAATCCACATAAGAAATCGTCTGCTGCTGGTGCTTTTTCATGTCTTTGATGAACCTGACAACGGCTAGTTCATATTTTTCTTCGGGCTTTTGGGTAGGTGTTTTATCGTTTTTTGCCATGTAATGACATGCCTCCTGATAATTTTATTTGCTTTTCATTTTTTTGATTAAATTAATGATTTCAATGCTCAGCGACTGCTGTCTCGACTTGTCTCCGCTTCGCTGGGCATCTTTGAGTTCCATCTGCTTCTGCTTGAGCTGGTTTTCCAGCGGCTGACGGTCACAGATCACGTTCAAGTAGTCTTCGATTTCACCCGGAGCAATGTCGTCACTCATGGAGATCCAGGCAATTTCTGAAGCTTTACTTTTCAGTTTCTCATCCGGCAGATAATCCAGAAAATCCTGTAGCGAGCGTTCTTCGCGGGAATGATAGTACTCATCATAAATCAGATAGAGGAGCTGGTGGTCCTGTTCAGAGAAAATCAGATCTTTTTCACTGGCCGAAAGTACTGACCAGACTTCATCCTGCGTGAACAGACGATGAAGCAGAGCTTTTTCTGCACGAATCAAAGACGTGACGGCCGGTTTGTTGTGATGGAATACAACTGTCGGCTCGGCTTCCTGCTGCTGATTCTGTTTGTCTTGACGCTTTTCTTTTCTGCGGGCATTCTGCTGCTCCACTACAAACATTTGCAGCTGCTCTTTTAAAGCATCCAGCGACAGATCGAACTCATCTTTCAGCTGATTCAAGTAAAGCTCGCGCTCCACTGCTGAGGTCACACGAGCCAGTTCCTTAAGCACCACCTCAATATACTTCAGACGCTCACTCTCGTTTTTAAGATTGACATCCCGCCTGTGGTACTTCATCAAAAAACTGACTAGTGTATCCCGGCCGTGTGACAGAAATTCTTTGAAAGCTTCCTGACCTCTTGTTTGTATAAAATCATCCGGATCCAGGTTTTCGGGAAAAGATGCCACTTCTATTGAAAAATGGGTTTCCTTACTGACAAAGTCTGCTGCCCGCTTAGTTGCTTCCATGCCGGCGCTGTCTCCGTCATAGGCTAAGACAATATGGTCGGTAGCCTTATCCAGAACGCGCACTTGTTCTTCCGTCAAACTGGTTCCCATAGTGGCAATCCCGTTTTTGACGCCAGCTTCCCAGGCCGAAATCACATCCATGAAGCCTTCAAACAGCACGACTTCCCCTTCCCGGCGAATAGCCGGACGCGCCTTGTCATAGTTGAACAGAATCCGTCTCTTGTTAAACAGTTCTGTTTCCGGACTGTTCATGTATTTAGCTGTCCGGTGGCTGTTTTCTGTCTCGAGAAAAGCCCGCCCCGAAAAGGCGACGGTCTGCCCGCGCTTATCTTTGATCGGGAAAAGGATGCGATTAGAAAAGCGGTCAACGAAAGTATCATCATCCCGGTCTGAAAACAGTCCTGATTTTTTCAGGACAGCCGAATCATTCAGATCTTCATTGTCCAGATACAGCTTGAGTGCCTGCCGTTGCGGAGGTGAAAAACCAATCTTGAACGTTTCGATGCTTTCCTTTGACATTCCACGGTCAATCAGATACTGATAGGCTTCTTCCCCGGCTTGTGTATTCATTAGAATATGGTGATAAAAATGTTCAGCCTTTTCATAAACAGAAAGCAGCTTAGCATGGGTAGAATCGGCTTTAGGTCTGGACTGTCTAGCCTGGTCAAAAACAGCCTGATCAACTTTGATATCAGCCATCTCTGCAGTCTTACCGACAGCTTCGACAAAGGTCAGTCCATCGATTTCCTGAAGGAAACTGAAGACGTTACCGCCTCGGCCGCAGCTGAAGCAGTGATAAATCTGTTTTTTTTCACTGACGGAGAATGAAGGTGTCTTATCATCATGAAACGGGCACGATGCAAAATAATTTTGCCCCGACTTCCGCAGCTGCAGGTATTGAGAGATAATTTGAACAATATCTGTCTGCTCCCGAATGGCATGAATGGTTTCTTCTGGAATTCTACTCACTATTCATCCCCCTTCGACAATTAAATAAAATAAAGAATAGGCACACTTAGCCTATAATAAGCAACTTATATTATAGCAAATATGCCCCTCATTGTAAATGAAAGCCTGTCAGGATAAATAAGAGCGCTTATCTTTTAAAAACTGAGAAACAACATCTGACATCCGGCTGCCCAGTTCTTGACTTCAAAAAAAAAGAGCCCCCATCAGTCGGGCTCTCTTTTTGGCACATACACAAGCAGATCAATAGACTCTCTGTGCAATCTGGGTCATCCGTTTGCCCAGGCTTTGCCAGATAAACTGAGCCAGGAAAAAGTCGACCATACTGTGGATTACTGTCCCGACACCAACCAGCAGGAAAACGGCATAAAAGAAGCCATCCTGGTAACCTGGTCCATCAATCAAACCAAAGAAGAAAAGTGACACAATTAGTACTTCAGCCAATGCATGTATCATTGCAATGACAAAGGAAAACAGCTGACTCTTGAAAGGAGAAGACAATATCTCTTCTCTTTTGCCCGACAAGTACAAAGCACCTAAAAGAGCAAAGACAACATGACTCATCGCACGCATGGTCACAACAATCGGAAAGCCAGCCAGTAAAAAGCCGAAAGCAGAGCCTAGCGATACGGCCACCGCGATTTTGGGCGACAGGAACATGGCGAAGAAGATCGGCACATGACTGGCCAGAGTAAAGGAAGCTGGCTCGATCAGGACTCTGATCGGCATAACCATAGGTATAGCAATAGCAATGGCTGTCAGCAGAGCTGTAGTCGTCAGCCTCAGTGTATTGGTTTGTTTCATTATTAAACATCTCCCTACTAGATATGTATACAGGTGTCTTGACACCTTCATAAGTATACCCTATCCACGGGTTTTGTCAATATGCTTATTCGTACAAGTATCCTTTTTTTCTGAGGGCTTCTTGAATCGTTGTCATCCGCAACTCATCTTTGGCTATTAGGGTGTGCATGTGCAGGCCGTCAGTCAGGGTGGAAAGCAGTGCAGAAGGATTTTTGCCTATTTTTTCAATAAACTCATCCACTTCCAGCCGGCTGGATATATTTAAATCCCCTTTTATCAGACCATAAATCGGGTGTTCCACCGTGACGTCCAGAATTTCTCCACCCAAATCAACAATTGTATAAAGCTCGTCGTGGGTCTCTTCAGGCAAGTGCTGGCTGACTATGGACCGCCTGACTCCCTCTTCCGACTGTTTTTTGAGCAGATAACCTTTGGGTGTTGATAAGATGTCCAGTCCCGCTGCCCGAAGCAAGGCAATATCCCCTACAATGATTTGGCGGCTGACATCAAAAGACTCGGCCAGCTCACGTGCAACAACCGCCTCCTGTGCTTCTGCAAGCTTCTGCCGGATTGCTTCTCTTCTCTGTGCTGCTTCCATATGATTCTTCCTCCTTTAGACAAAGTAACGATCAGGCAAACTGAGCATCATACAAAGCCTTGTAGGCTCCTCCTCTGCTGATTAGCTGATCATGGCTGCCTTCTTCTTCAATTCCCTGACTGGTGACCACCACGATGCGGTCTGCATTTTTGATTGTAGCAAGACGGTGAGCAATAATCAAAGTCGTCCGGCCTCTGGATAGGGAGTCCAAAGCTTCTTGTATGGCTTGCTCTGTCTCCGTATCCAAGGCAGAAGTCGCTTCATCAAGAATGAGTATGGCTGGATTCTTCAAAAACATTCGTGCAATGGACAAACGCTGTTTCTGTCCCCCGGACAACTTAACTCCCCGTTCTCCAATGACCGTGTCCAGTCCTTTGGGCATCTGCTGGATAACTTCTTCTAGATTAGCCATACGTACGGCCTCCCAGACTTTGCTTTCACAGGCATCCAGTTTGCCGTATAGAATATTTTCGCGGACAGTGCCCGGGAACAGAAAGACATCTTGCTGGACCACACCAATTTGCTCCCGAAGAGACTTCAACTTGATGTCCTTAAGCGAATGGCCGTCAATCATAATGGTGCCGCTGTCTATCTCATAAAAGCGGGGAAGCAGGTTGCAGAGTGTCGTTTTGCCGGCACCGCTAGGGCCGACAAAAGCGACAGTTTCTCCCGCTTTTATTTCAAGACTGATTTCTTTTAAAATAGTCTGCTTGTCTTCGTAACTAAAGGAAACGTCCTCATAAACGATGTCTCCTTGAAGCCCCTGTATATCCCGTGCATTTTGGGCATCTGCTATGTCAGGACGGATGTTCATTTCTTCCATCAAACGACGGAAGCCTGCAATGCCTTTAGGGTAACTTTCTATCATGGTGTTTACTTTTTCGATTGGCCGGACAAACACATTCGCAAAGAGAATAAAGGCAACCAGATCACCATAACTGATTTCCCCCTGGATGGTAAAGTAAGCTCCGAAGAATAAAGCAAACAGGCTAATCAGGCGCATCAAAAAATAGTTGTAAGAATGACTGACCGCCATCATCTTGTAGAACAAGTATTTCGACTTGCGGTAAGCTGTATTCAACTGACCAAACCGCTCCTGCTCAAACTTTTCTCTGGAAAAAGCCTGCACAACCCGAATCCCTCCAACAGACGCCTCAATACCTGCACTAAAGCCTGCCAGGTCGTCGTAGATACGGGTATTGACTTGAGTCATCTTTTTATTGAAAAAAGCAACTGCTAGAGCAATAAAAGGTACCAGAATAAAGGTCATCACTGCCAGCTGAACATGCACACTGAGCATCAGCAGAAAAGCGCCGGTCAGCGTAAAGAGTGTGATAAAAATATCTTCCGGACCATGGTGAGCCACCTCCGCAATTTCAAAAAGATCGGAAGTCAGTCGAGTGATCAATTTGCCGGTTTCCCGATTATCAAAATAAGAAAAGGACTGCCTCTGCAGATGATTATATAAGTCACCCCGCATGTCCGTCTCAATATTGGTCCCTAGCTTGTGTCCATAGTACGTGACGATATAGTGCAACACGGTGTTGACTGCATAGACCGCAAACAGACCGATAGATACCAACACAATCAGTGACCAGTTTCCCGTCGGCAGGATTGAATCGACAACCCGCTGGACCATGATAGGGAAAGCCAGTTCCAAAACAGCTACAACGATAGCAGCTGAAAAGTCTAGTGTAAACAGCCATTTATAGGGCTTGTAGTAAGATATAAAATGTTTGAGCATTCTGATGGCGATCTCCTTCTTTCTTTATAAATAAAGCAGAAAGAAGGCAGGGATATCAGCCAACTGCCTTCTTTCTCGCGTATTATTACTTGATGACAAGCCGGTCAAAGGCTGCTACAGTGCGGGACAGACCGTCGATGGCTTTCAGCAGTGCCAAACGATTGTTTTTCACTGCCTCATCATCTGTCATAACCATGTTCTGATCAAAGAAATCATCAATCAGCGGGTGAAGGCTGGATAGGACTTCCCACTTGTCTTTAGCCGAGCTTTCTTCGACAAAGTGCTCAGTGGACTTCAGGACTTGAGCATAAAGAGCCTGTTCAGATTCACTTTTCAGTAAAGCTTCCGACAAGGAGACATCTTTTTCTACCTTGCCCGCCAGATTGGATACACGGGTCAAGGACTCGACGACAGCTTTGAAGCTCTCCTGCTCTCTCACTTCCTTCAGCAGCAAAGCGGCTTCCACTGTCTTATTGATATCAGTCTCCACGGAGCCCAATGCTGCTTGGCGAATGTCGTAATCACCTGAAAGGTTATACTGAACGGACAAGAGCTGATCGAGCCGGTCATTGATAAACTGGATAACCTGAGACTTGCACTGGATATAGGCTGCTTTCGTCTCGGTAGAATCGACTGTTTCTGCTATCTGATCAATCAGTGCATCAAGAGAAAGAGACAGGTCGAAGGCTTTAATGATGCGTACGATACCCATGGCTTGTCTTCTTAAGGCAAAGGGATCGTTAGATCCAGAGGGAATCAGATTGACAGAGAAAAATGACAACAGGGAGTCCAGCTTGTCAGCGACCGAAATCACTGCACCTAGGCGGCTTTTTGGCAGTTTGCCATCCATGCTCTTAGGTAGGTACTGTTCAGCTAGAGCTGTGGAAACGTTTGGATCTTCCCCTCTTTCCTCGGCAAAAATTCCAGCAATTTCTCCTTGAAGAGATGTAAATTCATTGACCGTCTGTGTGACCAAGTCAAATTTGGCAATCCTACCGGCCCGCTCGATCAGTTCTGTTTCGCCTGTATCTAAGTTGAAGGGATCAGACAGCAGCTGAGCAATTTTAGTCAGCCGGCGCTGCTTGTCTAGCAAGGAGCCCAACTTTTCATGAAAGGACACACTAGCTAACTTTTCAACAAACTCATCAATAGTCAGTTTCTGATCTTCTTGGTAGAAAAAGGCTGCATCTGACAGACGGGCCGACAGAACTTTCTCATTTCCTTGTTTAACCTTGTCGATAGCGTGAGCATTCCCGTTTCTGACCCCAATGAAATAAGGCAGGAAGGAGCGGCTCTGATCTGCTTTTCTGACTGGGAAGTATCGCTGGTGATCTGCCATAGCTGTCTCCAGAACACTTTCTGGAACGTTCAAAAAGGCTGCAGAAAACGCGCCCGAAAAAGCGGTCGGGTATTCGACGAGGTCAGTGACTTCATCAAGCAACTCCTGATTGTCCAAAGGACTCTCCCAGTTGTTTGCCTTACAAAGGCTACTGATCTGTTCTCTAATCAGATTCTGTCGTCGGGACCGGTCAGCCACTACCCACTCTGCTTCAAGCGCTTGTGGATAGTCTTTTGCATGCGTTAGTGTCACTTGACCACCTAAGAAGCGGTGACCCTCGGTTGTTCTGCCGGACTGAACATCAAATAAATCCATGTCAACGACTTGCTCGTCCAGCATCGCAGTCAGCCAGTGGACCGGACGGATGTAACGGTAAGCATGCGTTCCCCATTTCATTGACACTGGGAAGGGGATGGACGCTATGACTTTGGACAACTTTCTGGTCACTTCTGCTGCCGTTTGGCCTTTAACATGTTTCTGGACAAAGACATACTCCTCCCCTTTGACTTCTTTAAAGACAATGTCCTCTACCGTAGCTTTCTGTCCACGGGTAAAGCCAATAGCTGCCTTGGACCAGTTGCCATCCTTGTCTAGCGCAATACGTTTCGCCGGTCCTTTTACAGTTTCAGTTCTGTCAGCTTGCTTTTCGCTCAGCCCGCTTACCTTAACCGCCAGGCGGCGGGGAGTACTGAACGTTTCGATGGTCTCATATTTCAGTTCATGCTCGCTGAAATGTGCAGCGACTTTTTCTTTCAAGTACTCTACTCCCGGAACAATCACCTTGGCTGGCATTTCTTCGAGTCCGATTTCAAGCAGTAATGTATGCGTCATTTATTTTTCCTCCTTGCTAACGTACTTGTCAAGCCATTGTTGCTTGTGATCCTCGCTCAAGAGTGGGAAGGACAGGTGGGCACGTTCATTCAGAAATACTTTTGCAATCAGACGAGCCATGTGACGGATACGCTTCAAATAGTCCGGACGGTCAGTTGCTGATACTGCACCACGGGCATCCAGTAAGTTGAAAGCGTGACTACATTTGAGAACATAATCGTAAGCGGGATGCACCAGCCGATTCTCAATCTGCTTCAAAGCTTCTGTCTCAAATGCCGCAAACTGATCAAACAGAAAAGCTGTATCGCTGTAATCGAAAGAATAAGCCGAGTGCTCATACTCGGGCTGCTTGAAAATTTCGCCGTATTTAACCCCGGGTGACCACTCGATATCGTAGACATTGTCTACGTCTTGAATATAGGAAGCCAGTCTTTCCAGGCCGTAAGTCAGCTCACTCGTAACAGCATCCACTTCCAGTCCTCCTACTTGCTGAAAGTAGGTAAACTGGGTAACTTCCATCCCATCAAGCCAGACTTCCCAGCCTAAACCGGCACAGCCGAGCGACGGATTTTCCCAGTTATCTTCCACAAAACGGATATCATGTTGAAGCGGATCAATTCCCAGGGCTTTCAGACTGTCCAGATAAAGCTCCTGGATCTTCTCAGGAGAAGGCTTCATAACCACCTGAAACTGGTGGTGCTGGTAAAGCCGGTTCGGATTCTCACCGTAACGTCCGTCCGCCGGCCGCCTGGACGGTTCGACATAGGCGGCGTTCCACGGTTCCGGTCCTATGGCTCTTAGGAACGTATAGGGGCTCATAGTCCCTGCCCCTTTTTCAGTATCGTATGCTTGCATCAGCATACAGCCCTGTTCTGACCAGAACTGCTGCAGAGTCAGGATGATATCCTGAAATGTTTTTGTTTCATTCATTTTTACTCTCTCCTTTTTGTGGTCCATTTCGCTGATTGACAGCTACCGCTTTGAAATAATCTGCCTAATCACAGTCAACAGACAGACAGTAGCGCGAACGCGCAGAAAGTGACTGCGATGACTCCAGATGACCGTCGGGCAAGACAAAAGAAAACCCGTCCCTATACCGACAGACTCCTGTCAGTATAGGGACGAGCTTTCTCGCGGTTCCACCCTACTTCTGCTTTGGAATCAAACCAAACCAGCACTTTACGTTCTGCACTCCAGCTGCCTTTCAAACCAGCTCTTTCCGTGGCTCACACCCGCCCACAGTCGCTTCTAAAGAGGCTGTTTTTACTCCTTCTGTCATCGTGCGTATAATCATTTACTATATTACAACATGTGAGCTGATTGTCAAACCTTAATTCAGGAAGGTCTGCCCTGATTTTCCTTGCTGAGCACGACTTTCTTGTGATGATCACGCAAAAGAGCAAGAACTTTTTCTTTGTGCGCGATGTCAAAATCAAGGTAGTTTAGCTGCTCAGGGGAGTCTGTTGGGCTAAAGCTGACTTTGATCTGACGGCTCTGCTCCAGCACAGCCCAGTTATCAGTGGCTTCAAAAGGGTATTCCTTGCTAATCAGTCCTCTGGCAAAGAGGCCTGATTCGATAGGGATAATTCCGTTTTGGGTAAAGCCTTTATTAAGCTGAGACAGATAGACAAACGTAACTGCTGAGAGAACAATTAGCCAGTCGATCAAGCTGAGACCAGTTAGAATAAGAGCCAGGATCACTACAGCCAACACAGCGGTTATTATCTTAACGTTTTTTAGCACCTCAGCCAGACGGTGGCTCAATACCACTTTTCTGATTTGAATCAGCTTATGCACCGATCCGCCGACAGCAAACAAAACAACCAGCAAGCGGACATCTATACCAATCATTTAATCATCCTCACGTTTCAGTACCCCTTCCCACTGGTGCATCGAGTCTATAAACTTTTTACTTTTGAGGTTGAGACCAATCAGTTCATCATACAACTGATCAATCACCTGCCTGATTTCTTTTTTCGTTTCCGGTTTCAGTGTGATTGTGTTGATCTGCTCAAGGGATACCACTGAAAAAAGGCGGATAAAGTGAATGGCTTTCGGCGAAGCATGGAGTCGACGCTCGTCCTCATGAAAGTGTCTGGGACACAACAGACCATGATGACGACTCGAATAATCAAATGCCCCTTCTGTCTTACCGCAGATGACACAACCTCTGAGTTCCGGCAAGGCTCCAAAGTAACGCATGAAACGCATCTCGAAAATTGCCATGATGATTTCAGGGTCCTGGTCACCCTCTATGATCTCTAGACCAGTCTGGAGCTGCCGGAACAGACCAAGGTCAGGTTTGCGGTCGTCTAGAGCCGCATCAGCCAGCTGCAGAATATAGGTTGCATAGGCATTTTTAAATATATCTGTCTGCACGGCCGTATAGGACTGAATATCTTTGGCATCCCTCATAAAACAGAGCCCTTCATCTCTGACGTCTGCAATAAAGGTTGCATGAGTAAAGGGCTGAATGGCTGTTCTTAGTTTAAAATTGGGCTTTTTTGTCCCTCTGACAAAAAACATGAGCTTACCATAACGGTCAGTGAAGACTTTGACTAGGTAATCCCGTTCACGGTGTTTTCGGACAGACAAGACCAGTCCGTCAATTTCCTCTAGATGCGCCACACTCTCACCCTCTTCTACTGCCTGCTTTAATATTCATCTTTGTTGTATCCGTAGTCTCTAAGGTAAAACTGCTTGTCACGCCAGTCACTTTGCACTTTAACGAACAATTCAAGATAGATTTTATCACCTAAAAGCCGCTCGATATCCTGACGGGCGTTGATACCGATATCTTTAAGCATCTTACCGCCCTTACCGATAATGATCCCCTTTTGCGACTTTCTTTCCACGATGATTGTTGCATTGACTGCTACTTTGTCGTTCTCGTTACGCTGCATACTCTCTACGACTACGGCAACCGAATGCGGGACTTCTTCACGCGTGCGCTCCAGCACTTTTTCTCGAATCAGTTCCGAAACGATAAAGTATTCCGGATGGTCACTGATTTGATCTTCCGGATAAAACTGGGGACCTTCTGGGATATACTTCCGCAACGTTTCCGTCAGTCGGTCGACATTGTTTCCTTCCGTTGCAGAGATGGGAATGATTTCCGCAAAATCAAGCTGCTGGCTGTAATCTTCAATGATTGGTAGTAGTTCATCCGGATGAACCTGATCAATTTTGTTCAGAACTAAAAAGACCGGGCTCTGGACATGTTTCAGTTTTTCAATGATGAAATCATCACCAGGTCCCCTTTTCTCACTGACATTTACTAAGAATAGGACTACATCGACTTCGTTGAACGTACTGAGTGCTGTTTTGACCATAAAGTCACCCAAGCGATGCTTTGGTTTATGGATACCTGGTGTATCGATAAATATAATTTGCTCGTGCTTGCCTGTCATGATTCCCTGAATTTTATTCCGTGTGGTCTGAGCTTTGTCACTCATAATGGCAATTTTCTGTCCGACCAGACGGTTTAACAAGGTTGATTTTCCGACATTCGGCCTGCCGACAAGCGAGACAAAGCCTGATTTGAATTGTTTATCCTGTTCTGTATTCATACCATATCTCCTGATTGAAAAGCACCGGGCAACAATTCCTTAACTGTTGTCTCCTTGACTTTTCCTTTTTTATTGGTCAGCAATACCGGCATATCCGCTTCACAGAATTCTGCCATAACCTGCCTGCAGGCCCCGCAAGGCGAGATGGGCCCTTCTGTATTGCCAGTGATCACTAAGTAGTCAAATGAAGTGTGTCCCTCCGACACGGCCTTGAAAATAGCTGTCCGTTCAGCACAGTTGGACAGACCATAAGAAGCATTTTCTATATTGCAGCCCGCAAACACTTCTCCGCTTTTGGAAATCAGTGCTGCGCCTACCGGAAAATGAGAATACGGTACATACGCTTTGTCCAGCATAGCGGTTGCTTTGTCAACTAAGTCTTGTCTGATTGTATCATCCATTGTTTTCGCCTCTTTACATTATGATTTGTATTAGTTTCGGCACGATAATGATCCCGCCCACAATAACTGAAAACAAAGCTGTGACCAGTACAACAGCAGCAGCCATGTCTTTCACTTTTTTGGCAATCGGATGGTACTCTTCAGTAACCAGATCGACCACATTTTCCGCGACGGTATTGATTAATTCCATGACGAACACTAAGTAGGATACCAATATAAGCCACAGCCATTCCGTCCGGTTTAACGGAAGGAGCAGACCGAGCAGCAAAACTGCTGCCCCGGTCATCACATGCACCCGCATATTCCGTTCTTCCTGGAAGGCTGTCTGGATCCCTTTGAAGGCAAATCTAAAGGAATCCCTGTATGTTCTGTTCTTCTGTGGGAGCTGCTGTTCCTCGTTATCGTTTAAGTCCATAGTCCCTCAAAATCTCCTCTTGTAATGAAAACATGATCTTCTCTTCCTCGACTGTCATATGGTCGTAGCCATTGAGATGCAAGAAGCCATGGACAAGCAGAAAGCCGATTTCCCGGTTGATGTCATGGCCGTATTCTTCCGCCTGTTCAACTGCCTTGTCATAGGAAATAAAAATATCGCCTAGATCTCGGGGGATTGTAATGCCGCTTCCCTCAAATTCTTTGAACAGATCCTCTTCGTCGTCTTCAATTGCAAAACTGATCACATCCGTTACAGCATCCTTGTCACGATACTCTCTATTAATTTCCTTTATTTTAGCGTTATCAACAAAGGACACCGATACCTCTGCATGTTCAGCCACATTCAGCTTATCAGCTGCAAAGTTCAGCAGATCTTCCATCCACTGCACGGCCTGTTCATTTATTTTATTTGTTTCATCGTATACTATCGTCTGCATAATCTTCTCTATCCGCCTCTTTATCGTATGCTTGTATTACTTTAGCTACCAGAGGATGTCTGATGACATCTTCTGCTTCAAACTTGATGTGCCCGATGCCCTTGACACCGGTCAGAACACGTTCGGCATGAATAAGCCCACTGGTCGTCCGCCGGGGCAGATCCACCTGAGAGGTATCTCCATTAATGACCATTTTGGAATTGAATCCCAGTCTGGTCAGAAACATTTTCATCTGCTGCACGGTTGTATTCTGCGCTTCGTCCAAAATAACAAAGGCATCATCCAGTGTGCGTCCGCGCATGTAAGCCAACGGCGCAATCTCAATTGTTTCTCTTTCCAGCAAACGATTAGTATGCTCTGTACCCAAAATGGCATATAAAGCATCGTAAATCGGTCTGAGATAAGGATCGACCTTCTCTTTGAGATCTCCCGGTAAGAATCCGAGATTTTCTCCCGCTTCAACTGCCGGACGTGTAAGGATAATCCGTTTGACTTCGCCTTTTCTTAGCGAAGCGACTGCCATCGCTACAGCGATAAAAGTCTTCCCCGTCCCCGCCGGTCCAAGACCGAATACTATGTCATTTTTTTTGATCGACTCTACATAGTTCCGCTGTCCTACATTTTTGACCCGAATCGCCTTGTTGTTGCGGTCTCTAGTGATTTCTTCTTCATACATACGCACAAATTGCTGCAGCTTGCCCTGTTTGGACATACGGATCGCAGCTAGTATATCTGTTTTTTTTATATTGATGCCCTTGTCCTGCAGAACGAGCAGCTGATTGAAAAGCAATTCGATTTCTCTGATTGCGCCTGTCGTTCCCTCAACTTCTAGCTGGGTTCCCCGGCTGTTGATGGCGACAGACAGTTCATCTTCAATCAAATGAAGATAACTATTCTGGGGTCCAAATAATGCAAAAACCCGCTGTGAATCTTCGAGCTCTATGCGCCTTTTTTCTGTCTGTTCAGTCAAACACTAAACATCTCCTTTGTATTGAGGTGTTAGTTTAAATCATAGCATAAAACAGCCTAAAACTCTATAAAGGTTACTGAACAGCTCATGCCTCCTTTAATCGGGCCCGTTTACTGAATCCCGCTGGTCTGTGTGCTAACTAATTGTCTATGCTTCTGGAGCAGACTAACAGCTGAAAACTTAAGCGAACAGGATCAGGTGTGTTCCTCTGGTCAGAAAGTTTTTCCTGTTAGACCCAGTCGATTGCCTGGCATTGCCTACCCTATACGACAAAGAATCCGCAGTTTCACCAGATCACTGATCTGATGGAACTGCGGATTCGAACTGAATTATTTATTCAATTCTTCTTTGACGACCGAACTAACGAGGTTCCCGTCTGCTTTTCCTTTGACTTTAGGCATCAACGCTCCCATAACCTTGCCCATATCTTTCATGGACGAAGCCTGAGTCTGACTGATGGTTTCCTGAACGATCTGACGCACTTCGTCTTCATTCAGCTGAGCTGGAAGATAGTGGTCGACGATCTCGATTTCTCTTTCGAGTTTGGTGATGAGGTCTTCACGACCTGCAGCTTTGAACTCATTCAGAGACTCGACACGCTGTTTTTTCTCGCGGGCGAGAACAGTCAGCTCGTCTTCTTCTGTCAATGCTTCCCCTTTATTGATCTGTTCGGTCTGCAAGGCAGATTTCAGCATGCGGACAGTCGTAAGCTTTTCCTTGTCCTTCGCTTTCATTGCGAGTTTCATTTCCTGGTTCAATTCATCAAGTCTAGTCATGTGATCACCTTTCGTAGGAAAATAAAAGATCCGCTAAACCTTAACGGAAGCTTTTACGCTTGCGGGCTTCCTCAGATTTCTTTTTACGCTTAACGCTTGGCTTTTCATAGTATTCACGTTTGCGGGCTTCTTTCAATGTACCCGTTTTTGATACGGAACGCTTGAAACGACGAAGAGCATCTTCAAGGTTTTCACCTTTTTTGATATCTGTTTTAGTCAACGTTGTTCCCCTCCCCTCGTACGTTCAGGGCGTTCCTATTGCTTATAAATAGCTCTCTATTCACAATTGAACTTCCCTATCAAGAAATGATGTAATTGTTCAATATACACGTATGCACTCAAACAATTCATTTTTCATTATATACAAATAAATAGAGAGCGTCAACACTATGCCTTAATTAAATAAGGACAAAATGTAAACACTCTCACTCTCTGATGCTGCACTCAGCTGACTGAGCAGCACTCTTCACACTTACCGAAGATTTCAAACCGGTGGGATGTAACCTCGCAGCCAGGAAGCTGACCTTGAATCAGATCAAGCGGACATTGATTCAACTCCCGTGTTTGTCCGCACTCCGTACAGATAAAATGGTGATGATGGCCGTGCACCTCACAGCGCGAACGAAATAGTTTTTCTCCATTCAATTCCGTTTCTTCAACAACGGAAAGATCGACGAAAGTATGCAGGTTCCTGTAAATGGTGTCCGGGCTGATACCAGGAAACATCGGCTTGAGCTGATCCTGAACTTCTTTGGCAGACATATATTTATTCTGATTATAGAGAATCTCCAGAATGCGCTGTCTTTTACCGGTCGTTTTGTAGCCGTTTTTCTTCAGTGTCTTTACGGCTGTTTCAAAAGCTGTCAACAGTATCGCTTCCTTTGTCTTTTGATTATCATAGTTAAGTATAACGAAAAGGCATAAAATTACAACAGTGAATTATGGTACATTTTTTTCAGTTATTGCTATATACTAAGGATATAACCAGAATGAAAGGACTGATAGCGATGGATGAGACCATCAAACCGGCAGCTACTCTTTTTGTACTTTCGGATTCTGTAGGCGGCACAGCTAGCAACGTCTTTTATGCCGCACGTGCGCAGTTTCCCGATGTTCCCTTTGAGATGAAGAATTTTCCCTTTATCCGCCAGGAAGAGCAGCTGCAGAGTATTTTAGAACAGGCTAAAGAGGCCAATGCCATTGTCCTGCATACGTTTGTAAATCCCGAACTGGTCGAAATCATTGAGGACTTCTGCACTAGAGAATCCCTGACCTGCTTCGATGTCATTACACCTTTGATTAATGAGCTGACTTTACGTTCCGATTCTCTTCCGACACATAAGCCGGGAGCCAAGCATAAACTGGATGAAAAGTATTTTGACCGAATCAGCGCACTGGAGTTTGCTGTCAAATACGATGACGGAAAAGATCCGAAAGGTTTTCTTGAAGCTGACATTGTCATTTTAGGAATATCCAGAACGTCAAAAACTCCATTAAGCATATTCCTAGCCAATCAGAACTACAAGGTGGCTAACCTTCCTCTGCTTCCAGAGTCCAAGCTGCCTGATGAACTTTGGCTGGTTGATTCAAGTAAAATTATCGGTTTGACGAATGAAGAAGATATGCTCTCACGAATCAGACAAGAGCGCATGCGCTCTTACGGCATGGAACCGGATACGCCTTATTCCGACCGGAACCGAATCCGTAAAGAAATCGAATACGCCGAGGAGCTTTACAGTAAACTAGGTATCCAGATCATTAACGTGGCCAGCAAGTCGATCGAAGAAACAGCTGCAATCATCGTTAATTCCATTGAAGGTACCGATGCTTAAGCCATTATAAAAAACACTTCAGCCGCACAGAGAGCGTGTCAGTTTATCGACAGGCCTTCGCGTGAAGCTGAAGTGTTTATTTTATTTACGAGACGCTTTTTCTCTGAGGAAGAAGGTCAGTACAAACGCCACAAAAGCAAGAAAAGCAACCATTCCAAAACCGCCTCGAATACCTTCAATTGTCAGCTCTGGACCGGCGCCTCCTCCATCTGATTCTGTCAGGCTTGAAGCATTTGCAAAAGCAGAAACAATCGACATGGAGGCAAAAACCAGGGTAATCGCAAAGCTGGAGCCGATTTGTCTGACTGTCTGTCTGGCAGAGGTGCCATGCCCCATTTCGGTATCCGGCAGTACATTCATACCAGCAGTAGTAACCGGAATATTAAAAATACCAAAACCGACTGACAGCAGTAAATAGACCGTGACAACATACCAGATTGGAGTAGTCTGTCCGACAAAAACCAGCATCAGGGTTCCGGCAAACATTAGAAAGCCACCTATCGGGCCAACTCTGGACACACCGTAATTGTCATAAATCTTACCGGTAACAGGAGAAACAAAGGCTTTAAACAGTCCACCAGGCAAAAGAATGAGTCCTGATAGCGTTGCAGAACGCCCCAGAACGGTTTGAATGTACATGGGCATGATGTTTGAAATGCCTGTAATAACCATCAGGCCCAGCATCGTAATGATCACTGATATGCTGAAGGTTTTATTTTTGAAGAGAGATACATTCAGCATGGGTTCCGGCTGGTTTAAATTACGTCTGATAAAAAGGGTAATAAAAACTGAGCCAATTAGAACAGCTATCCAGGCTATGACAGAATCAAAGCCTTCTGACCCGAGCACAGACAGGCCGAACAGTAGTACACCAAAGCCAATTAAAGAGTGCCTGATTGACACCCAGTCAATCGTCGGATCACTCATAGGGAGGACGTCAGTCAATGTCAGCAAGGCTAACGGAATGACGAGAACAGACCCGACAGTCAAAAAGTAGAAAATAAAGTGCCAGGACAGTGCATCAACGACCCAGCCACCCATGGCGGGTCCTAGTGTTGGCCCGAGGCCCAGCACGACTCCCATTAATCCAAGCGCACTTCCTCTTTTTTCAGGAGGAGACACCGTCAAAATAATGGTCTGCATCAGCGGAATGACCATACCGGCACCCACGCCCTGAAGCAAAGTTCCAAACAGCACTACCGTAAAATGGATACCCAGGCCAGCTATGAATGAGCCCATGCCAAAAATAATCATCATCAGGATGAACAGGTTTCTCGAGCGGAACTTATTCATGGCAAAGGCTGTAATGGGAACCATGATCCCTTTGACGAGCGTATAGCCGGAAACTGTCCATTGCCCAATGGATGGGGATACATTTAGATCCCTGATCATCGTTGGCAACGCAGTCTTAATCGCCGTCTGATTCATAATTACCATCAAAGAACCGGCAAACAGGGCCGTATAGATTAGCCAGTAGGGTACTTCGTTGTTGTCACGTCGGTCCAGTTGTTTGCTAAGGTAAAATACCCCTTTTTTACCCCATTTTGTTTGTCTAATATCCAAAATTTTCTCCTTTTAATCTTTAATGGTATAAAACCAAGTACCTATGTTCTTCTGCTTTGGTCCTATACCCTTTTTTACTGTTTTTTGCCTCAACGTTCTCTGTTATTTCTGACAAAAGAAGACGCAGTTAAAGCAAAAAATATGCTAGCAGTATAGCATGACTGACCGCCTATATGTAAAGCAGGCAGCTGATTTAGTCAAAAACTCTTTGACTTTAATAGAAGTCCCCTCACTGTCATGCCGCCATATTTATGCAATAATTATATAAAAAAAGGAATCGCTATTGATTCCTTTTTCGACTATTCAACTGCAGTCTATGCTGTGAAAAGTATTGTTTACTCTACAGAAAATCAGACTGTTTTTTTGCGCTTAATCTTTCCATCCCATTTGCTGTAACCGTCTTTGAGGATATAAAGATTTTCAAAGCCTTTTTTCTGCAAGAGCAAGGCAGAACGGAAGCTGATCGTTTTCTTGTCATCATACAAGTAAATCGGCTGATCCTTTCGTAGTTCCCCTGCGCGCTGTTTTAGCTGCATATAAGGAATATTGCGGGCACCCAGAATGTGACCAGCATCAAATTCATCCTTACCGCGTACATCGACAATCTGTGCCTTACGCATATCCTGCTTGAATTCTTCATTGCTCAAAACAGTCGCCGCTTTTTTTCGTCTGAAGAACTGCACAAGCTCCCAGATTCCCCAGGCAATGATTCCAATCCATAAAATGATAGTAATAAGTGTCCAATTATCCAATAACAACTTCCTCTCTAATCCATGTCATCTAATAGTTTACATGAGAAACGTCCAAATTTCTAGTACATTTTTAAGAGGGCAAGTCCACGAGTTCATGCATCTCTTGATTGCCCAAGTCAATCAGGTACTCATATCGCCATCCAAAGAGCACATATTCCTCATTGGGCGACAACAGAACAGGCGCATCATAAGGCAGGGGCATGATTTCAGTCATGTCCTCTGCTTCAAAGTCCAGTTTCTGAAGCGCAAAGGTTCCCAGCTCCTCTTCCAGTGTGACGGGTTCCCGGGCAATAACGCCGTAAATATCTCCATCACGTCTTGACTGGGTCAAAAAAGGCTTTACTGGCGCATCGAACAAGCTGACTTTGGGGATGGTGATGACTTGCTCACCTACGAGAAAGGGGTACTCGTGAAAGAGGTAGACATGATTCTCATTGATGTCCGAAGGGACAATGCCGATAAAGGTATCCTGGTGCAGAAAAAAGTCTCTGATGTCCCGGCTGATCAGCATGTCACTATCAGCTTCCCTCGAGTCTACAATATAGAGGTTTTGTCCTTTTAGCTCATCAACGTAGAGATAGACATTGGAAGAATACCATTTTGGATACATGGACGGGACAGCTATGTCTTCGAGACTGCCTTGTTCGGTATCCCAGACTTGAACACGAATAGACTCAAGGGCTTCACCTGGATCATAGGCATAATGCGAGATAAAAATCCGGCCCGGATCGATGGTATTCCAGTCCAAAGTCACATATCCGCCGTGGGGCAGTTCAGTGCTGTGCAGGATCCCCCCCTCGAGCTCCATCACATGAAGCTGACTGATGTCATCAGATACTTCCTGAAAAAGCACCAAATTTTCCCCCTGGTTTATTTCTGTACTGAGAATATAGCTATCTGATTCATAAATGAGCTCAATTTCTCCGGTAAAAATATCAAAAAGATGGAAAGCATGCAGTTGACTGTCTCCTGAATGCACTAGCAGGGTATCATTGCTTACCCAGCCTGCTATTTTTTGAAAGTCTTGATAATTTATTTCAAGTTTATGTAGCGTCAGCTCAGTTGCCTGCTGATCCTTTTCTTCCTGTTCACCTGAAGCGGCACAGGCAAATAAAAAAAGAGAGCAGCATGTAAAAGAAACACAAGAAAAAATGTTGTGCGTCAGTTCATTGAACATGCTACTCACCTCTTTATCATGGGGTTTATTTGTTATTATTTTACCACAAAAGACGAGTTCTATTCACTTATTTGCTCATATACGGACTCATTCAACACAAGGGAACTTGCTCCAATAACTCCTGCATCATTGCCTAGTTCCGCTAGACGGATATGAGTGGATGTTCTGATTGTTGGAAAGGCGTAAACAGAAAAGCGATCGCGGATTTTTTCAGCCAGAAAATCTCCCGCTTTGGATACTCCTCCACCGATAACAATGGTCGACGGATTCAGCAGATTGGCAATATTCCCGCAGGCCAGTCCAAGATAGTCGCTAATTTCATCTATAACCGAGAGCGCGAAAGCATCTCCCTCTTTAGCCGCATCCATGATGATTTTTGTATCGACCGGCTCTTCAGCCACTATACTGTCTTTCAAGACTGAATCATCAGAGTACGTGCGAGCGCGGTCTTTCGCTACCCTGACGACTCCTGTAGCACTGGCCACTGTTTCCAGACAGCCCTGTTTCCCGCAAGTACAGTCGTATCCACCCCGGTCAACTGTCATGTGCCCGATTTCACCTGCCGCTCCACCTGAACCATGTACAATCTGTCCGTTGACGATTACACCGCCACCGACACCTGTCCCTAGTGTAATGAACACGACATCGGGCTCTTTGTTTCCGGCCCCTATCCATTGTTCACCAAGTGCAGCGACGTTGGCGTCATTATCGATAAAGAATGGAATACCCGTAGCCCCTTCAATTTCTTCTCTTAGGTTCTGAGTTGTCACCCAGTTCAGGTTGTAAGCTCCGATTACCGTACCGTATTCTTTATTGACTGTACCGGGAGAACCCATACCAATACCGATAAAGTCGTCGGATGTGTAGCCATGCTCTGACATATAAGTTTTTAGCGCGTGAATAATCGAAGGAGTGATACATGTTCCCTCTTCTGAAGTATCCGTCACAATACTCCACTTGCTGATAATTTCGCCGTCCGTTGTGACAACAGCAAACTTGACGGTGGTACCACCCAAGTCAATGCCAATGATTTTTCTGTTTTTCAATCGTTTTCCTCCTCCAGTTGGTCAGCCAAGCTGCTCGTTCAATTAAGCAAATCTGGCATAACCGATAATTAAGAACACGAGCACCACACCTACGTAAAGTAAGGCATATTTGAGCTGGTTCTTTTTATTATTATTATAGGTGTTAGGTGTAGACAGGGCATAAGCCAGCAGATAGCCTCCAATCAGACCTCCCACATGTCCGGCCATATCGATGCCGGGACTCAGCAGGCCAAACACCAGGTTCAAAACAATGAGAAGAGAAAAATTTCGCGCCATTGCTCCAATTTGCGGGTTGGTCGGATAGAGCTTACCTAAAACGAGAGTAGAACCGAACAAGCCGAACAATGCCGTGCTGGCTCCTGCAGATATGCTCTGGTTTAAAGCAAAGCTGGCTGCATTCCCGGCCAGTGCACTGAGTACATACAGCAGGAAAAACCGCCAGTGTCCAAAGACCATCTCCAGCTGAATTCCCAAAAAGTACAGAACCAGTCCGTTGAACAGCAAGTGTGTGATTCCGATATGCAAAAACATCGGCGTGAACAGTCTCCACCATTCTCCCATGACAATCAGTTCATTGACTTTGGCTCCCAGTTGAACAAGCACAAACTGATTGGTGCTTCCACCTAAGGCCTCTTGGAGCAAGTACATGAGTCCCGTTATCCCCAGCAGTCCGTATGCAATAAAGGGCTTTCTATTCCATCTTCGCAATTTCATTTTTGTCTGGTAGTTCACTCTTTTAGCTCCCTTAACCTTTAGTTTCAGTATAGCATATTCTTAATCCTCAACCAATTTAGAAAAAAATTATTTAAAGAAAAAACAAAAAGCAGGAGGAAGTGTCACCGTCACTTGGACTGGGTCACGTTCCTCACTGCTTTTTGCATACACACCAATGATCAAAAGTATGCGCTGTTTAGCTCGCTGATCCTATTCAGTGCGTACGGTTATCCTCTACAGGATTATGCTGATCCTGACTGGACACGTCCATATTGCTAAGTTCACTGGTTTCTACTGCAACGATATGGCTGACATTCAGCAGCACGTCTTTGCCGTTTGGCAATGTGTATTTCTGAATTGGGTAGCTACTTGAAGCAGGATTTGAAGTCAGATCCGCCAGTATAGCATCCGGTGTTTTGCTTACTGTATAAGTCTTCCCGTTGGACATAAAGATTACTGCAGTTTCACTCATTATAGTGTCTCCTCGCATATTAAGTTTCTTACTTATATCTTTATGATACCCCAAAGCAGCAGAGAGTGAAAATCTAACGAATGATGGCTTCGATAATCTGATCACGGTTCATATCCGTACGTACCACGTAGGAACCCGGACGAACGCGTCTGATTAGGTCGTTGTCTTCCATATAGTCATTAAAGGCAAAAACATCATCAATCATACCGAATGACTGCAGCTGACTTGCAATCACACTGCTCGGCTGGCCTTCCCCAATCACTACGGTATGCTCGACCGCGTCGTCTCCTTGTGAGTCTTGAGACTCATCAGCTGCTTCTTCCGTCTCATCTGCACGATCCTGATCAGCTTCTGCTGAAGAGGCTTCCTCTTCAATACTGTCATCTAAATCCGCAAAAACACCATATTCACTGGCTAACCGTTCATTTTCCATCTCCAGATCAGCAATCATGCCTTCCAGAAAGTTAATTTCTGCCTCCAGGGTTTCAATCTTTTCTTGATCTGCCGCTTCTGACTGCACAGGTCCCAAAGAATGAATAAGCAGAATCATCAGCCCGGACAGCAGAAAACCTGAGGCAAGGATGCGTATATTCTTTTTAGTCATGATGTTCCTCATTTCTTAATTAAGATTCAATGTGCTCAGTGATATAGTCATTGACGACTTCCTGAACGACACCGTGTGACAGGCTGAGCTGTCGAGCGATTTCTTTGGTCGCTACTCCTTTAGTGAACAGCGTGATCGTATTATCTTTCATCAGACGTGTCATCTGGTCAGACTGCAGCTCTTCATCTTCAAGCGACAGATTAAGTTTAGATTCCAGTGTATGTACGCGCCGGTTCAGATCATAGACTGTTTTTGTCACTGCTAGCGAAAAAGACTCTAGCTCTTTATAGGCCGGTTCTTTCTCTTCTTTTTTAACAAATGAATAGCCAAATAACACAGCAGACATCAGCATAAGCGAACCTGCTATCATCCATATCTCCATAGTTTCCCCTCTTTTCTATATGTATTCAACTATTTAAAATACTATCACATTTACTTGCATATAGGAAGAATGGAATAAGCAAATAAGACCCGAATATATCTGCATGAATGTTAATATCCCGGGCATAATTCAATACGTTATTTTATGACGGTCGCCCTTGGAGGCTCTGTTCCGATTTAAGTTTTCCTGACCAACACTTTGCTTAAACATCCTTCCAGCTCAGAAAAACAGATAGCTGCAACCGTATGCATGTTATGCAAGTGGCGCTGGGGCTGATCTTTCAAATCGTCAGTATCAGGCGTCATCTTCGTTTTGTTATGCCTTGGGTTTCTGAACAAAGTCCAGAATCAGACTAGCCCGGCTCTGGCTTCCTCTTTAGGTTTGAACGCTACGCGCTTAACGGTCCAACTCACTGCCTTCAGCCGCTTTCAGCTAGAGGGCTAGTGCATCTGCGGATCAACTCAGGCGTTTTCCTTGCCGAGTTTGAACGCTGCGTGTTTAGCGGGTCAGCTCATCCTCTTGATTCAGTATGAGTGACTCTGCTTCAGTTTTAGTATGCATATTAAGAAGAGTCTGCATGATTTCACACAGTTTTTACCTTAGAAAGTCCAGGTGAACCTGCATAATTCTTCAACGCTTACAGCATTTTTTCTGTAACAGTCAGTCTTGCATATAAAAAGAAGCCGGGACAGCTGTCCCGGCCTCATCTTTATCGTCTGTTTGTTAAGTGGCACACGTTTAGTATCTGAATCGGATCTGTCAAATATCAATCAGGAATCATGACGTTCTTCCAACAGCCTTTCAGTAACTGCTTCAGCCAGTGCTTTGTCCTGAACTCTTTCCTGTATAACTTCGCCAATAATGTGATCATCCTTGACTTGCTGCAGTCTATCTTTTACTGCACGTTCAATCAGGTATTCTTGTCGGAGTCCCAGGTACAGGGAATAAATCATGACCAGCAGAATAAACGTGAACGGCAGACCTGTAATGATTGAAGCAGTCTGCAAAGCTGTTAAGCCTCCACCGACCAGAAGCGTCGCCGCAACGACCCCTTCCATAATAGCCCAAAAAATTCTCTGTGGCACTGGAGAATCCAGTTTACCTCCGGAAGTCAGGTGGTCAACGACCAGTGACCCTGAGTCAGATGACGTAACAAAGAACACAATGACTAAGACAATTCCAACTACGGACAGCAAAGTTGATAAGGGAAGATTTTCTACCAGTGAAAACAGGGCCAGCGATTCATCGATAGCAACCACACTGCTCAGTTCACCAATACCGTTCAACTCCTGGAACAAGGCTGTTCCGCCAAATACGCTCATCCAGATAAAGCTGACTGCTGTCGGGATAAGAATAACTCCGATGATAAATTCCTTAACTGTTCTTCCTTTGGAGACGCGGGCAATAAACATGCCGACAAAAGGCGACCAGGATATCCACCAGGCCCAGTAGAAGACGGTCCATGCTCCCTGCCAGTTACTATCTCTGAACGTTTCAGTCCAGAAGCTCATCTCAACAAAGTTAGCGATGTAAAAGCCGACATTTTGAGTGAAACCACTCATGATATAGACTGTCGGACCGGCTATCAGAACAAACACTAAAAACACGCCGGCCAGAACCATGTTGATCTCACTCAGACGCTTGACCCCGCCATCTAGACCCATGACTACTGAAATGGTCGCGAAGCCGGTAATGACAGCAATCAAAATGACTTGTACGGTTGTACTGATACTGATACCCAGCAGCTGATTCAAGCCGGCATTGACTTGGGCAACACCTAGCCCTAATGATGTTGCTAATCCCATCAACGTTGCGAGAACCGACAAAATATCGATAACATTTCCCCATAGACCGTATATCTTGTTCCCGATCAAAGGATAAAACAGCGAGCGGATCGTCAAGGGCAGCCCTTTGTTGTACGAGAAAAAGGCCAGTCCCAGTCCAACAATCGCATAGATTGCCCAAGGATGTATTCCCCAGTGGAAAAACGTCGACGCCATGGCTGCCTGAGCAGCTGCTGCCGTATTGGGTTCTACCGTATCAAACATTGGTGATGGCTCACTCAGATGCATGACTGGCTCAGCCACGCTCCAAAACAAAAGGCCAATTCCCATACCGGCACTCAAAAGCATCGAGTACCAAGCAAAGCGAGAAAATTCAGGCTGAGCTTTCGGACCGCCAATGCGGATTGTTCCGTAGCGACTGAAAGCAAAGAACAGAGCAGCAACAATAAAAATAACTGCTGCAAAAATCATGAACCACCCTGTTGTACTGGAAATGATATCCAGTGTACTTTCAAAAAAGGCCTGGGCCTGTTGAGGGAAGATGAGCGTAACTGCTATAAATATAACTAAAATAATAGATGATGTAATGGTTACTTCCGGGTGAATATCAAAGCCGTAGCCTTCCCAGTTTCTTTCTCCGACCTCTTCCCGGCCTTCTTCATCAAAAAGGGATACGGTCGGCTTGATTTGCAGACCTTTAAACTTTTCTCTGTTTTTGATGGCCTCTTTACGGGCGGTTACTTCTTCTTTACGGAGTTTTTTGGCCAGCTGGCGTTCAGACTCCAGACGTCTGTCAAACTCTGTCTCCTCTCTTTTGTGCTTGGTTATTTTTTGTTTCTTTTGATCACTCATAGTCTTCGCTCCTTTCCATATATCAATTTAAACATATTTGTCCATTAAAAGTCTTGTTGAAACGCCCATTTTTTTTAAGACAAGCAAGAAAACAGGAACAGGTCTGTGGAGTATGCAGCGCTGTAAGCTTAGAGCATACGGGTTTTACGATTTATTTTACAAAAAGATGAGCATGCATATCTCAGTAATACATAAAAATTATTTAGATTGGTATTTTTGGAACATAATCTGCTGTTCGTGAACCGTTTATTAAAAAAGATTGGCATTTTATTTTAAAACGTGGTATTCTAGTCAAGGCGAATGGCTAGACACCTATCATGTTTGATAGCCTTCAAAACAGGAATATAGGAGGGACAATCATGCGAGTAAACGTTACTTTAGAATGTACAGACTGTAAAGAACGCAATTATCTGACAGCTAAAAACAAGCGTAACAACACCGAGCGTCTGGAAGTTAAAAAATATTGCCCACGCGAACGTAAAGTTACACTGCACCGAGAAACAAAATAATTACCCTAGAAAAGATGCCTTCGGGTGTCTTTTTTTTTGCACCGATTGCTTTTTTCTAGCACTTGGTTTCAATACATTTTAAACGGACAAAGACGGCTGTCAAACAGGAGTAAACTGTCCGACAGCCGTCTTTTAAAATTTGTGTAAGGAGGAGAAAGCAGGCATTGAAAGAATGCATTATTCTTCGGTTTCTGTTTCTTCTTGTTCACTTTCTTCATTCATTTCTTCTAGCTCGTGAATGTTGTCTGTAGGTTGCGTGTTGCTCTCAAACTCTCCGACTCCAAAGAAGGCATCCAACACTCGTCTGGTTGCGCGCTGACTTTCCTGATTGGTCCGTCCGGATCTAGGCAGATGCGGGACAACGGTAGCTATCGCAATTTCAGGATTATCGAAAGGTGCAAAACCGACATAAGTCGTGTTGATTACTCCCTCTCCGTTTCTGTCTGAGCCTTCACGCCAGAAAGTGGCTTCCGCGGTACCCGTTTTACCTGCTGAAACGTAAGGTGTATTGGCAAAGTGAGACCGTGCTGTTCCGTTGCTGCCGTTAACGGCTGCATAAAAACCTTGATGAACGGTCTCCATCATGCTTTCTTCCACATTGATATGATTTAAGATTCTTGGTTCAATTTCGGTTCTTAAATTACCGACTCCGCCTGTTGAAGGGTCCGTATCTCGTATTTCTGAGACCAGTCTCGGTGCCAGGCGGGTTCCGCCATTGGCAATAGTAGCCACGTACTGGGCTAACTGCATCGGTGTGTAGGTATCGAACTGACCGAAGGAGAAGAATAGCGACTGTCCCGGGTTAACCAGTGGTGCAGCTATTCCTGTTGATTCGTTCGGTAAATCGATGCCTGTAGGTACACCTAGACCAAACTGATTAAAATACATGCGCTGAGTATCCAAAGCTCTTTGAGCATCCATGCTCAAGCCGGATCCCTGAACATGGTCAAACTCCCCTCCCATACGCATGGCTAGCTTGGACATGTAAACGTTGGAGGACCGTTCCAGAGCTGACACTTCATTCATCATCACACTGTTGGCTCCGGTCGGATTAAAGAAGGATCGGATGTCTTGACTGCCCGCCATCCGGATCGGTGTATCAAAAATCTGGTTGTTTGTTTCATCTAAAACTCCGTCCATCGCCGCTGCCAGTATGCTGGCTCCTTTGACGGAGGAGCCCATCTCATAGGCTGCCTGAATTGTTCCTAGGGCATTGTCTCTGACCTGACCGTTTTCATCCACCGTTTTACCCGTCATCGCCAGCACGTCGCCATTTCTCGGGTCCATGGCGACAATATAAATACTGTTGTTCAGACCCTGACGCTCTTGGAGCGAATCGATCGCGATCTGTTCCACTGTTTCCTGGAAATCGATATCAATCGTCAAGATCAGGTTGTCCCCTTTTTGACCGGAATATTTCTCAATCTGGTTGATAATTTCGCCCCTGCTGTTGGTTTCCGTATCCAGCCTTGAACGGGTCCCTCTTAAGACAGACTCGTACTGGGACTCAAGCTGGGTCCGGCCGACCCGGTCATTGCGAGTATAACCCCGGGCCAAGAAAGATCTTACCTGGTCTGAAGGGACGCCTTGTCTTTCCGTACTGACTCGGCCAATGATACTGCGCAACATGTCCCCTTCAGGGAACATTCTAACCCAGTCAGTTCCTGTCCCTACTCCAGGCAGAGAATCCAGGTTTTCACTAACGCGGGCAATTTCGTCTTGAGAAACGTCCTCATTTTTTATATTTACAGTACTTAAGGCGAAGGCCGCATTCATCCGCCTAAAAATCGCTGCGGCAGCCAACTCCCGTCTGGAGAATTCCTCCAGTTCCTCATCCTCTACGTAAGAAATCATGGACTGATAAGCTTCTCCTCCGTCCAGCTGCATATCTTCATCCGACATGCGCTCTCTGATCTCCTCCTGGTTGGTAGCAATAAAGAAATCCTGCAGATCGCGTCTGGTCAAATCTGCCCCGGAATCAACTTCAAAAAATGGTACAGACGGCATTTCAATGAATCCCGCCAAGTCATAGGCCACTTCAGCCATCTGACTGGCCGACACGTTACGGCCTCTTGTATAAGTAATCGTTGCACGGGCTTCATTCCCGACCAGCTTTCTCAAGTTGGCATCGAAAATTTCTCCTCGTGGCACACTTCCAGTGATCGTTGTACGTTCCGTCCGCTGCACTTCAGCTATAAAGTCATCGGCACGAATGATCTGCATGTAGCCCAATCTGAGAATCAGGCTGGCAAACATCAAAAATACTAGAAAAAATAGTAGATTCAAACGGAAAGGGATATGGGATTTATGTTTTTCTGTTCGTTTTTGAGTTGGTTTTTTCACTCAAGTCCCTCCTATATAGGTAAAACTGATCGGTTTACCAGTAGTTTAGTTGATCAGTCATCCAGGCAGTTCAATAATTCAAACTGGCATAAACACTCGTATAAGTTTACCAAATCGTACGCCTAAATACCATATCGCAGCAGGGAATAAATTATGAAAATATATAGAATTCTTATATTTGTCAAGGTTTTAAGCAAAGCCTTTCAAATAAGGACAAATAGACTGATTATTCCCGTAATTGACTCATCCTTGCTCTTGTTTCCACCTGTCTCCAAAGTCTCTGCATAAAAAAAGCGGCCTCCCTGCTTGAAAACAGCAGAAAAGACCACTTTTATAGAAAAGGTTAATGTTACTTGGCAGCCTCGAAACGCTTGGCTACTTCATCCCAGTTTACAAGGTTCCAGAAAGCCTGGATGTAATCCGGGCGCTTGTTCTGGTAGTTCAGATAGTAAGCGTGTTCCCAGACATCTAGTCCTAGAATAGGTGTTTTACCTGAAGTATAGGGTGAATCCTGGTTCAGGGTATCCATTACTTCTAGTTTTCCATCAGAAACAACCAGCCAGGCCCAGCCTGAACCGAATCTGCCAGCTGCCGTTGTATTAAATTTCTCTTTAAAATCGCCAAAACCACCGAATGCGTCATCGATTGCTTTTGCCAGTTCACCTTCCGGTTCGCCTCCCCCATTTGGAGACAGAATTTCCCAGAAAAGAGAGTGGTTGGCGTGTCCGCCACCATTATTTCTTACTGCTGTTTGAATATCTTCAGGTACCGAGTCCAGCTTTTTCATCAAATCGATAATGCTGAGTTCAGCCAGTTCAGGATGATTTTCCAAAGCTGCATTTGTTTTGGATACATAAGCTGCATGGTGCTTCTCATGATGAAGGTGCATGGTCTGTTCATCGATATGAGGTTCTAGAGCATCATAAGCATAAGGTAGATCTGGTAAAGTATATGTCATAATATACATTCCTCCTAGAGCATTTTTTCGTACAATACTATTCTATCACTTATGATGATATTAGCAAATAAAACGCTCATGCTCCTTTGAACTTTTTTCTGCCACTGCGAGTGATAACGTATTCCTGTTAAGCATAAACGGTATTTAACCGAAAGTCTGATTGCTTTTTTTAAAAATTAACTATAAACTGACTCTACGACAACACTACAGACAAGGAAGGGATCCATTGAAAAAATATTTGCAGACAGGATTTTTACATCCACAAAAACTGACCCGTGCTCAACATATGTCAGGCAGACAACTCGCCGGCTATTTTGCTTTACTGGCGTTGATACTGACTTTTTCACTGACTTCACTTCTATCGACGCTGCTAACAGATTTAAACCGGGACGGGCAGGAAATAGCCGGTAATATTCCGCCATTTACCATTGAAGACAGTCGTCTGAACACCCAAGAAGGCCAAGAATCTTTTGTACACCAAACCGATTCCTTTCTATTTTTCTTCGATCCCAATGGAGTAATCCAGGCCGAAGAAATTACTGCGAACCTTGATCGTCTGAACGTGCCGGTCGGTATAGGACTTTTGCAGGAAGACATCTATGTCAATGTAGCAAATCAGACGCTTCCGGTCAGCTATGATCAACTTGAGGGGATCGACGATACCCAGTTTGCCGCTCTGTTCAACCAGTTTGGCCAACTGTCACCACTAGTGCTGCTGGTCATATTTATTATTGCCTATCTCGCTAGCGCTCTGGCTTTAGCGTATGAATGGCTGATTGTCGCGCTGCTCGCTAACTTGCTGTCCTCTTTCCTGCGTCTGCGCTGGCCTTTCAAAAAAAATGCCCGGGTCGCCTTACTCAGCATCAGCGTACCGACACTGATTTTGTCCGCGATAGAGGCTTTCGGCTTTTTCGTCCCTTTTGCTTTTGAACTGAAGCTGGGCTTTGCGGCTTACTTTATTTTCACATCCTACAAGTCCATTGCGCCGAAAAAGAAAAAAAAGCACAGAGATTAGGCACAATAAAACAGGGAGCTACTGCAAACAATTACAGTAGTTCCCTGTTTCTTTTTTATTGGTTACGGTCTTTTAAACGGCGGGCACGCTTGCTCTTTTCTTGCTTGCGGCGCTCAATTTTTCGTTTATAGCCCGGCTTGATGTTTTTCTTGGCTTTCTTTCGCATGCCATGAATTTCCGGATCAAAGGTCTGGTCCTGGTTCTTGTTTTTACGGTGGTCACGGCGGTTACGGTCATAGGAATCCACAACTTCGCCATTCTTGATTTCTTTAGGCTTGAAAACAATGCCTTTTTTCTCGATAATCTCAATATCTTTTTCATCGTCCGGTCCATAAAGGGTAATAGCTGTTCCTGGAAGCTGATTTCGTCCAGTCCGTCCAACCCGGTGGACAAAAAAGTCCAGATCCTGAGGGACTTCCGCGTTGATGACATGAGAAATGCCCTCGATATCGATTCCTCGGGCTGCCAGATCGGTCGCGACAACGTACTGATATTCGAGGTTCTGAATCTGACGCATCACACGACGGCGTTCACGTGAAGAGATCCCCCCATGGACAACCGCCACAGTCAGGCCTTTTTTCTTCAGTGAACGGGCGATATCATCCACATATTCTTTTGTATTGGCAAAAACTAAAGCCATGTAGGGCTGACCAATTGTTAGCAAGTCATGGATCATGTCAATCTTGTTCTTGCCTTTAGTTGAAATCAGCCAGTTGTCGACTGTATCGGCAATGACCTGTTCATTTTCTACTTCGATGATCAGGGGATTGCGCATATATTTTTTAAGGAAAGGCTGCAGCTTTTGCGGGATTGTAGCCGAGAAAACCAGCATCTGACCGTTGGACGGCAGTTTGGACGCAATCTTGTCGACATCTTCCAAAAAGCCCATGTCCAGAGTCATATCTGCTTCGTCTACAACCATAAAGGGCGCCGTATGCGTCAGCAGAGCGTTGTTATTGATCAGATCAAGTAGTCGACCCGGTGTGCCGATAACAACATGGGGCTGCTTGTTTTTCAGTTTCTGCACCTGACGGCTCTTGTCTGTTCCGCCCATGAAGGACTGAACAGTGATTTCTTCTGCAGAATGCTCAGCCAGCTGGGAAGCTGCATTATAGAGCTGTTCAGCCAACTCACGGCTGGGCGCTGTAATTACGATCTGTACTTCCTGTCTGGCCGGGTCCAGTTTGTTAAACAAGGGCAGCAGGAAGGAATGGGTTTTGCCGGATCCTGTCTGAGACTGTCCGATGATGTCTCTTCCTTTTTTAACTTCAGGGATCACCTTGTTCTGGATCTCTGTCGGCTGGTCAAAGCCAATAGCTTCAATGGCCTCGATCAGATAGGGTGATAAATTGAATTTATCAAAAGCGTGTGTCATATTCTATTCCTCTTTTCTTTTCTCTAATGTATTGTACCAAAGCTGTGGCCTTCAAGCCACAGTAAAATAAAGACAGTACACTTTACATATCGGTTTGCCCCCTTCTCTTGGCAAAAAGGTATGCTTCAAAATAGCCAGTGCTCCCCTCCTGACTGGCCAGCACTGGCTTGGCTCAAGGCTTGCAGCTTTTTATACTTCCGACTATGTTGAATCGATCTTCAGACAATAGTGTTGAATGATTCATAAATTAAAAGTAAAATAGATAACAAGATGCTACTGGCATGATTACCATGTAGAAAAGAGGAAAACAATGTCTCAAGAAACAAAAGCTTTATTCATCATATTTGGAGCTACCGGCGACCTGGCTCACCGCAAACTTTATCCGGCACTTTTCCGCCTGTACCAGAAAGGCTACCTACAAGAAACTTTTGCCGTCGTCGGAACGGCCCGCAGAGAATGGTCCAATGACTACTACCAGGAAGTCGTCCTCGATTCTATTGCGAAAATGAACGGATCTGAGGAGGAAAAAGAAAGCTTTTCCAGTCATTTCAGATACCAGTCGCACAATGTCAAAGACACGGAACATTACCATACCCTCAGAAAACTAGCTGATCAGCTGGATGAAGAGTACGGACTGGAGGGAAACCGCATTTTTTACCTTTCCATGTCTCCCAGCTTCTTTGGAACTATTACCAGCCACTTAAAGGAGCAGTCTCTAGTGACTGAGAGAGGCTTCAGCCGTGTCGTCATCGAGAAACCTTTCGGAACAGACTTCGACAGCTCTAAAGAGCTTAATGACGAAATCAATGCCTCTTTTGACGAAGACCAGCTGTACCGTATCGATCACTATTTAGGAAAAGAAATGGTCCAGAACATTCTGGCGCTGCGCTTCTCCAACCGTCTAATTGAAAACAGCTGGAACAAAGAATCTATTTCAAATATTCAGATTACCCTAAGTGAAAAACTGGGCGTCGAAGAACGCGGCGAATACTACGACAAGAGCGGTGCACTCAGAGATATGGTTCAGAATCACGTGCTGCAGGTAGTTAGCTTGTTGACCATGAACAAGCCTGAAGTCTTTGATACCGACACCATCCGTCAGGAAAAAATGGCAGTCTTAGAGGCGCTCAAAAAACCTGTTGTGTCCTTTGATGAAAAGACGGACTTTGTGCGGGGACAGTACGCCCAGTCCACTGACGGCAAAGTTAAAGCCTACCGTGAAGAAGACAAGGTCAACACAGAAACTACAACCGAAACCTTTGTAGCCGGACAAATTGCTATTCACAATGATACCTGGGAAGGTGTGCCCCTATATATCCGCACCGGTAAACGCCTTGCTGAAAAAACGACGCGTGTCGATGTAGTCTTTAAAGAAACAGACTCTTCTCTCTTTAACGACCAGCCATCTGTTCTGACGATTCATATCAATCCGGAAGAAGGATTTGAACTGACTGTAAACAACAAGCAAGTCGGACCAGGCATGAATCTTGAGCCAATTACTCTTTCCGGCCTTCGTTCGGATGAAGAAACTGAAAAAAGTCCGGAAGCTTATGAAAAACTGATTCTGGATGTTTTACAGGGAGATGAAACACATTTTGCCCACTGGGGTGAGGTCGCTACTTCCTGGAAATATGTTGATCAAATCAGAAAAGTCTGGGACTGCAACACTGAGTCCATCCCTTTCTACCCGGCTTTGAGCATGGGACCAGAGGAATCGGATCAGCTACTCGCACAAAACGGCCACGAGTGGGTTTATAAAGGATAACTCAAAACTGAATCCCCCGCCCCTGAAACTGGCGTCTAGTCAAATAAAAACATTCCCTCGGATGCAGCTCAAACACTGACCTGAGGGAATGTTTTTCTCGTTTAATTTCCCGTATGCAAACGAGAAACTGCTTAAATTCAAAATAAAAGCGGAAGCTTTTTACAAAAGTTCTATATTCTAACGTACGTGTCTATTATATGAGTGCTTGCTTCATTTTAGACTGTTTAATTGAAGGAAGCTAGTCCAGCATGTGTCGCTCCTTCAATTAAAAATAAGTTATTTGAAGGAAGCTAGTTCAGCATGCGCCGCTCCTTCAATTAAAGATAGGTTAATTGAAGGAAGATGGTTCAGCATGCGCCGCTCCTTTAATTAAAGATAAGTTATTTGAAGGAAGCTAGTTCAGCATGCGCCGCTCCTTCAATTAAAGATAAGTTATTTAAAGGAAGCTAGTTCAGCATACGCTGCTCCTTCAATTAAAGATAGGTTAATTGAAGGAAGCTAGTCCAGCATGTGTCGCTCCTTCAATTAAAATATAAGAGCTGAGATGAAAACTTAATCCGCTAATATCCAACAGATTAAATAAACCTATGAGACAAAATTAGATAAGGACTTGATTGTCTCTCTGCTACCCGCCTACAATTCCAGTATTGATATATGAACTATCTGTGCGCTCATTTATGATATATAGGCCTATTCTTGTATGCAGATTGAGGTCTGGTGATTTTGAATCCAGTAAAGCAAAAAAGACTGAATCTGGATGGATACCAAATTTAGTCTTTTTAATTATAGGCATTCAGTTGTTCGATCTTAGCATAAACTGATTTGCACTCTATGGCTGAAAGCTTTCAGTCTATAGAATTTAAAGTTTACTGGTATCGAGGTCTTCCAGGCTGTAGAAAAAGCCTTTCAGTTTGTCCTTGATTGACGGGATTGTGCCGGCCACATCATTTTCGATCTGCAAGACCAGCTTCGGCTCGTGCAGACTTAAACGCAGCAGCAGCCAGCCGTCACCGTAAGGAGCAGTGATCTGGCTTCTTTCTCCTTCGAGATTGTCTTCAACTAGTTTAAAGCCTTCTGTCTCCTTCAACCACAGAGCAAAACGGTCCAGCATATCCTGCCCGACTTCTTTGTAGGCAGGGGTCTGAATAACGAAGCGGATCTCTTCCGTTTCTGCCGGTTGCTTGAGTTGAGCAATCAAATCGGTGACACTCTTACCCTCTTCAGCCAGCTCGGCTTCCTTGGCTAGGATTTTGGCTGCCAGATAGGCTCCGTCATCCAGAAAGAAATTGTCCCTGATGGCCGCATGTCCACTTGTTTCAATTGCCAGTGCACAGTCAGTACCCTTCTCATTCAGCTTAATTCCGCGGTTGATGACGTTACGGTAGCCGGAAATATAGCGGTCGACCCAACCACCTTTGGCTTCGACAAAAGCAATCAGATGGTCGGAAACAGGCGAGTTGGTCACAATCGTTGTCCCCGGATTCTCCTCTAAAATGATGGCGCCAATCAGCCCAATCAGATTGTTACGGTTAATACTTTGTCCTTTTGAGTCCACAATCGCCGAGCGGTCCACATCGGTATCGAAAATAATCCCCAAATCCGCCCCATGCTTGAGTACTGCTTTTGAGATACTCTCCATGGCTTCCTTATTGTCCGGATTGGGTTCGTGATTAGGAAACGAACCGTCCGGATCGAGAAACTGACTCCCCGTCGTATCAGCACCTAATGGCTCAAGTACCTTATCAGCAAAGAAACCTCCTGCCCCATTACCGGCATCGACCAAAATATGCCGGCCTGACAGCGGTTTTTCTTCCGCACTGACCCCTAGAGTCTGACGGATTTTAGCAGTCAAGTCCTGTGCATAAACAGAAATTAAATCTTTCTCTACTGGCTTTTGAGTATCGACTGCCGCTTCAATTTCAGCGGAGCTATTTTCTGCAAGCTCCAAAATCGCTTCAATATCTTCATGCTCCAGACCACCGTCTGTGGTGAAAAATTTCATGCCATTATATTCCTTGGGCAGATGGCTGGCGGTAATCATGATACCAATATCAGACTGAAAATCCTCATACTGGGTGGACATGAACAATGCCGGTGTTGTAGCCAGTCCAGCGTCGATGACCTGAATACCTGCACGGCTAAAGACATCGATTAGCCAGTTTTTGATTGCAGGTCCGGTCAGTCGGCTGTCGTGCCCAATTGTAATCACAGTGTCCGCGGCTGGTTTCACACTATATTTGCAAAACCACTGGATCAGCCCCTGAGCGACTGCTGATACACTCTCTTTGGTCAAGTTTTTCTTATGTAAATCAGTTTCTATGGCAAAACCTCTAATATCTGAGCCGTTTTGAAGTGAAGCTAAGTCGATGGTAGTCATAGTAGGTCCCCTCACGTCTGGTATTGTGCAGATCCGTTCTGCATACAATTAAACTATAAGTGCTGCAAGCAAGCTTTGCAAGCGTTATTTTATTTGAAGGCACACAAAAAGACACCTGGAGCATTCCTCCGCTGATCAGCTCTCAGACCGCGGTTTGTATCCCGTACAGGTGCCTTAATCTGTCAGTTTGTATCTGCCATGACCGACTCGAAATAAGTATAAACTTTCTGTGCTTCTTCGTTGGTGTTACTGATTAGTATAATCGTATCATTGCCGGCAACTGTTCCGACGATTTCCGGAAATTCGATATCGTCAATCAACGCGCCGATGACATGTGCATTACCAGGCAGTGTCACGATAATATTCATGAACTGCACACAGTTATAAGCAGTCACCACACTTCGAATTGTTGAATTCAGTTTGTCTTCCGGAGACATATGATGATTCTGGTAAATCGTATACTTGACTCCCCCGTCAGAACTATTGGTCTTAATCAGGTTCAACTCCTTAATATCTCTGGAAATCGTCGCCTGCGTCGCCTTGACTCCCTTATTCTGCAGCTGAGTCAGCAATTCCTCCTGTGTGGCAATGTCATTGTTCAATATGATCTGTTTAATCATCATCTGTCTTTCGACTTTTTTCATTGTGCACCCCTCCTTCTTTTGTATATGTATTCATATTGTCATAATCAGTATACCTTATTTTCATGTAATTTTCACTATTTTAATACTTTGAATTAGTAACTTTTCATGCAGGATTCACAAAAGGCGCTTGATCCTTAGTATTGCTTGAAAGTCTTAGCTTTGCTATAATACAAGTGCTAATCATTAAAGTGAACTGAAGGACTTTATGATGACTGATCAAAAGTCAGCCTTTTTTTATGCCTTAATGAATCAATAAGCTATCGGAAGCTATTCAATAACAGGAGGTCTTTTTATGGACTATAAACAACAAATCGCTGAAACCATTTATTCAGTACTAAATGAGCACTTAACACTAGAAGACATTTACTTGCTGCTTGAAAAACCCAAGCATGCTGAGCATGGAGACGTCGCTTTTCCCGCATTCCAGCTAGCTAAAGTCTTCAGAAAAAATCCGGCTCATATTGCTCAGGAGCTCGCTGAGGACATTTCTTCTCCCCTCATTTCTAAAAAGCAGGTCGTTGGCCCTTACATCAATTTTTTCCTAAACAAAGAGTCTGTTTCACAAGGCGTCTTGTCCGAAGTCGTTGCTGAAAAAGGGAACTATGGCCACTTATCAATTGGAAACGGCGGCAATGTCCCAATCGATATGTCATCCCCGAATATCGCGAAACCTATGTCAATGGGACATCTGCGATCAACCGTTATCGGTAATGCCTTGTCACATATTCTTGAAAAAGTAGACTTCAAACCTATTCGCATCAATCACTTGGGCGACTGGGGAACTCAATTCGGCAAGCTCATCACTGCCTATAAAAAATGGGGCAATGAAGAGGCCGTTAGAGCTGAACCAATTAAGGAACTGTTGGCACTGTATGTCAAGTTCCATGAAGTAGCTGAAAACGATCCGACTCTGGAAGATGACGGCCGTCTGTGGTTTAAAAAACTGGAAGACGGAAACGAAGAAGCGGTTGAACTGTGGAAATGGTTCAGAGAAGAATCATTGAAAGAATTTAAAAAAGTTTATGACCGTTTAAATATTTCTTTTGACTCACTTAGCGGAGAAGCCTTTTACAATGACAAGATGGATCAGGTCGTTGACTTGCTAAATGAAAAAGAGCTTTTGACTATGGATCGCGGCGCTTATATTGTGGATCTGGAAAAGTATGATCTGAATCCAGCGCTGATTAAAAAGTCAGATGGCGCAACTCTTTATATGACACGTGATTTGGCTGCCGCTTTGTACCGAAAGAAAAATTATGACTTTGCCCAATCACTTTATGTGGTTGGTCAGGAGCAGTCCAACCACTTCAAACAACTGATTGCTGTTTTGAAAGAACTGGGTCTAGACTGGTCAGACGATGTCCACCATATTCCCTTTGGTTTAATTACCAAAGACGGCAAGAAATTATCCACTCGAAAAGGAAAAGTTGTTCTGCTCGAAGATGTTTTAAACGAAGCCTCTGCTCAGGCACTTAAACAGATCGAAGACAAAAATCCCAATCTGCCTGACAAAGAGCGCGTAGCAGAACAGGTCGGTGTAGGAGCTGTTGTATTCCACGACTTGAAAAATGACCGTCTCAATAACTTTGACTTTACAATCGAAGAAGTTGTTCAGTTTGAAGGGGAAACGGGCCCTTATGTTCAATATACCAGAGCACGTGCAATGAGTATCTTGAACAAAGCCGGCGTGACGACCGTTGAGTCAGCCAACAGTCTGGCTTTAACTGACGATTACAGCTGGGAAGTGGTCAAACTGCTACACGATTACCCACACACCATTAGACGTGCGTATGAGAACTTTGAGCCGTCAATTATCGCTAAACATGCCATCACACTGGCACAGGCATTCAACCGTTTTTATGCCAACGTGCGTGTCCTGGATGCGCATCCTGAGAAAGAAGCCCGTCTGGCTCTGGTTTCTGCGGTTACAGATATTCTAAAAGAAGATCTGCGAATTTTGGGTGTTGAGTCTCCTGACGAGATGTAAAAAGTAAACAGGCTGTTCGATCCCCTCATGACAAGGCTGCTGGTTTTGACTAGCAGCCTTGTCATGAGGGTTTTTTTGGTTCAGCTGAATGGGCTGCCTTAAAAGGATCTGACGCGCTGAGTATCCTTTATCTTTCATTTTTAGATCATATTGAAAAGCCAGTACTCTCTTTACACAAACCAAATCGGTTGTCCTTTGCTTTTACACTTTACACCCTTTCTTGTTACAATCCCCGGTAGAACTGAATTGTCTGCAGAAGGTCAGAGTAATTAGCCAAACTGAACACGGGTTTGAAAAGAACCTAAAGGTATTTGACTGGTATGCTCTTGTCCGGTACACCATTCAACTTACCTGATATTTGATCCTCACCATCAGTTGTTTTGCTTTTATATAAATAAAAAAACAAGTCCGTCCCCTCTTCACGGTTGGTCGAAGCAGGGACAGGCTTGTCGTTTGGGATAAAACATATCTGGACAGAACACAGGCTCATGATGACCTGCTGCTGAACCATTTATTTCAGTTTATCATCAGCATAGGTATGCACTTTTTCCAGGCCAGTAAAGTCCTGCTGTCTGAGTGCCTCATACACTAATATGTTAGCAGTATTGGACAGGTTCAAAGACCGGACGTGGGTATCGTTCATCGGGATGCGCAGGCATTTCTTTGCATGCTCACGCATAAAATTTTCCGGCAGGCCTGTCGTTTCCTTGCCAAAAAGGAAAAAATGGTCCTGCTCTGGATCCGAAAAATCTGCATCCGAGTAGACTGTTTCCGCAAATTTAGAAATCAGATACAAAGAACGTTCACCAACAAAGGTCATGAAACTTTCCAGGTCCTTATGGTAATGGATATCAACGGCATGCCAGTAGTCTAGTCCAGCCCGTTTTAAATTTTTGTCATCTGTTTTAAACCCTAGTGGCTCGATCAGATGAAGGCTGCTGTTGGTCCCGGCACATGTTCGGGCGATATTCCCAGTATTGGCTGGAATCTGCGGCTCAAACAAAGCGATATGATTCGTCACTAAGCTAACTCTCCTTTAACTATTTTTTCTATTCAGACGGTCTTTCAAGTCCTGAATTGCTTCAGCAAATTCCTGAACCGTTTCCGGCTCTGATTCTTTTTCAGCAGCCTCTTCCAAAAAGCTTAAAATGTCATCAGTTGGTCGCTTTTTGACAATTGTGGCAACAGCCCAGGCTGCTGTCCCTCTGATCATCGGTCTTGGATCGTTATCGATGACATTTAACAAATCGGGAACTGCTGAAAAATCTCGGTAGTTGGCCAAGGCGATAATGGCATTACGCTGGATAGGTTTCTTTCCTCTCCAGGAACCAGCTAGCGGTCCAAAGGCCTGCTTGAATTCCTTATTGGAGATAGTCAAAAGCGGCTTCAATTTTGGATTGGTATTTTCAGATTCAGGCTCCATCTCTTCATGAAAATGAGAATCTATCCCTTTATTGTAGGGACAAACAATCTGGCAGATGTCACAGCCGTAGATGACGTGACCCATCTGACGGCGATATTCTTTTGGCATATAGCCTTTAGTCTGGGTCTGAAAAGATAGACAGCACTTCGCATTCATACGGCCGTCACCTAGCAAGGCATCTGTCGGGCAAGCATCAATACAGCGGGTGCAGTCCCCACAACCAAAGGCCACTTCCTTATCCGGCTCAAAAGGAATATTTGTAATAATTTCCCCTAGATAAACATAGGACCCATATTCCTCTGTAATCAGCAGGCCGTTCCGTCCGATAAAGCCCAATCCAGCCCGCTGAGCCACGGCAACATCCACGAGTTCCCCTGTATCGACCATTGGCTTGAATCGCACATCTTCTCCAGCCTCAGAGCGGATATAGGCAATTAGCTGGTCCATTTTTTCACTGAGGATCTCATGATAATCCCTGCCCCAAGAAGCTCGGGCAAACTCTCCGCGGCGCTCACCTTTGACCCTTGGTGGCTTTCTCGACATCTTCGACGGATATGCTAATGCAATCGCAATGATTGACTGAGGCTGATCAAAGATTTTCTCAGGATAAATCCGTTCTTCGATGATTTTGTGTTCAAATCCCGAATGGTGCCCTTTCTCCTGCTGTGCATGCAGCTTGGGTTCCAAGTCATAAAAGGGATCTGCATGGGTGAAGCCAATCTTGTTTATCCCGATCCGTTCTGCTTGCCGGATAATTTTTTGCTTAAGTTCTTCATTCATGCTTAGGCCCCTCTTTCTTTGACCAGATGTTTTTAGCCTGTACTGCTTTTATTTTTTATCGATGGCAATCTGTGCGAGCGTGTTGCACAGTTCGTTGTAACTGATCCCATGAGCGGCAGCTTCCTGGGGAAATAAGCTAGTCGGTGTCATGCCCGGCAGCGTGTTGGCCTCAATACAGTATATACCGCCTTCAGCTGTGACCATGAAATCGATGCGGGAGTAGTATTCTAGGCGCAGCGCTTTAAAAACATCCAGCGCAATGCCTTGCATGCGTTCAGCGATTTCGGGATCCAGTTCAGCCGGGCAGATTTCGATTGTTGCACCTTCCTGGTATTTGTTTTCATAATCATAAAATCCAGACTTAGGAATGATTTCGATGGCTGGTAAGGCCTCGCCATTCAATACGCCTACAGAAAATTCCCGGCCTTCAATCTTTTCTTCTATTAGAACGGATTCTGAATACTTTTTAGCTTCCGAAACGGCATGAGCTAAGTCCGCTTTCTCTTCAACAATGTAAACCCCGATACTCGATCCGCTTGCATTAGGCTTGACGACGCAAGGGACTGAGCTCGTTGGCTGGTCCTGCTGATCAAGTACTTCCCAGTCCGGTGTGATAATGCCGCGCGAGGCCATAATTTCCTTGGACAAAATTTTGTTCATGGCAATGGCGCTGCCCACGTATCCTGTACCGGTATAAGTAATGTCGTAAAGATCAAATACAGCCTGCAACTGACCATTTTCGCCCAGTTCTCCGTGCAGGGAGAGAAAGACTAAATCAGCAGACTGACAAATCGGGATTATATTGTTCCCAATCATTTCATTCGGTTTCTCTTTTTGAGCTTTCAAAGCTTCGAGGTCTGGTATTGCACGCTTGACTTTATAGTCATATTTATCTTTCCTCAATTTGCTGTAGGCCTCGTCAAAATGTGAGGCCACATCTGTTCCAAAATACAGATCCAGCAGAACAACCTGGTGACCATTTTCCATCAGGGCGTTTGCTATCAGACTGCCGGAACTCAGTGAGACTTCTCTTTCGTGGCTGTAACCTCCAGCCAATACTACAATATTCATGCTTGCATCCTCCTATTTATAGTGTATTATACACCAAGCAACCTATGTATTATAATCGTTTTTTTTGAAAATTTCGAGTGTTCCCTGTCTGAATGCACAAAAAAACGTATTGCTTCGGTGTCAAGCACTGCGAAACAATACGTTAATGAAGCCATTGAAAACTCACGTGTTTTTATCAGCTTCTGATGGGTTGACTGATAAAAACCAATGAATCAAATTAGCTTATGAAATATATCTTAGCATCTCCTGAATAAAAACACAAGGCTTATCACTAGATTTTTGTGTCATAATCGGACTTTATAAAGCTATTTTACACCTATTTCTGACCCTACCCTATTTCTCCGGTTAAAATAGTCAAATCCACTGTAATTTCTTCCAGTAAAGTGTGTATTTTTTCATCTTTTTTTTTCACATGCCAACCAAGCGGGGTCATATGGATAAAATCGTCAATTTGGTCCGGAGTTAAGCGAAAGCTGTAGTAAACAGTTTCGCTTGTCACCTGATCGAAATGCTGACTGAACTTATCAACAACTTGCTTGTTGGAATAAGTCTGTGCTTTGTCTCCTTTAACAGCCCTAAGCTCTTTCAAGTAACCTGCATTGGGAACGACTTTGATGACTTGTCCGCCCGGCTTCAACAAGCGCTTAAATTCGCTGTAATTCGAGGGCGAAAGGATATTCAATAAGGTAGTATACTGATCTGAAGCAAACGGAGACTGAGCCAGATCTGCTACCAGAAAAAAAACGTCTTCATGAGAAGCGGCCGCCAGGTTCACACCTTCTTTAGAAATATCAAAACTAATGAGCGGTCCGCTTAAACCCTGCTGCTTCAAATAAGCACTGTGAGACCCTTCTCCTCCTCCAACGTCCAGAAGCGCACCAGTCTGGTCCTTTATTCTAGTCAGGAGATTATCCAGCAGGGGATGCCAGAAACCGGCTTGTGCTATGCGCTGTCTGGCTTCAAGCATGCTCCTCGTATAGTCAGACTCAGGAGACTTGAGCATTAGATGCAGCGTTCCTTTTTTTGACAAATCAAAACGGTGCCCCTTATGGCAGGTCAGGTGGTGGTTTGCTACTGCTGTAAACGGTTCTCTGCATACCGGACACTGGAACAGCTCCAGATGCTTTTCAAGAAACAACTGGGCCCTGTCTATTTTTTTTAGCATGTTATTCCTCTTTTCGGTTGTTAATATTAGACGCTTGATTTTTTACATGTTATAACGAATGTAACTTACAGGAAAGGAAGATCTATTTATGCCTTGGGATATGACTGATTACCCGGATTCCTTCAAGAATTTGGATCATGTAGTGAAAAAGAAGGCTATTGCTATCGCCAACGCTTTGCTGGACAACGGCTATTCTGATAGCGAGGCCATTCCGATAGCCACAAAGCAGGCTAAAGAATGGGCAGCGAAAGCTTCAGAGGATGAAATCAGAAGTTTCAAGTATGACAGTACACCGAAAAAAGATGACAGTCATCAGGACACAACCAATGAACAACTGCTGGACAACGATGTGCTGGTTTATTTTGAGTCAGAGCACTGGATTGTCCGAACCAAAGAGGCCAAACAGGCTGACTCAACGTTTAAAACTAAAAGCGAAGCCATTAGCCGGGCTGAAAAAATAGCTGACAACAAAAGTTCAGCCGTTATTACGTACACGAAAGACGGAAACAGGCAGTAAGCTCAAAGCCTGTTCATCTATTATACCGCCAGCTGCTCTCTCAAAGCAACAGCCCGTACAGGCTCAGATCATATGATCTGTCGGCCTGTACGGGCTGTTTTTAATTGCGCTTAATAACGATCACATAAACAATCATTTCCCGTCAGAATTTCTAAACAACGGCATACTCATGCAGCGTGGTCCACCGCGTCCACGTGACAGCTCACTGGATGGAATCTCCAGAACTTTTATCCCGTTTTCTTTAAGCAGCTCGTTGGATACATGATTGCGATTATAAGTGACAACAACTCCTGGACTGATTGCCAGGGTATTGGAACCGTCGTTCCACTGTTCTCTTGGAGCCGCTATCGCGTCGCCGTTTCCGCAGGGGATCATATTGATCTCCGGCACCTTCAGGACAGTCTGAAGCAGTTTATCCAGCTCAGTGTGGTGAGACACTTTCAGCTTCCCTTCCACACTGGAAGGTTCAAGCATATATATCGACATTTTCTGGTCCAAATCCTGGATACCCGGATGAATAGTAAAGGCATCGCGATCGACCATGGTGAATACCGTATCCAAATGCATCATGGCACGGACACGCGGAATCTCGATAGCCAGTATTTTTTTAAACGCAGTTTGTTTTGAGAAAAGAGACTGTGCAAATTCTTCGATGGCCCGGCCGCTTGTTCTTTGAGAAACGCCAATCGCAATGACTTCCTCACTAAGAACTAAAATATCGCCACCTTCAATTGAAGTATGCGATCCGCGGTCACGCCAGAGCGAAAAGTGATCTGATTTGAAATCAGGATGAGACTTAACAATCGTCTCCATAAAAAGAGATTCGCGCTTGCGGGCGTCATAGGTCATTTTATTAATTGACAGTCCTTGGCCGATTGTAGATGCAATATCTCTTGTGTAGTAAAGGTTAGGCATGGGCTGAAGCAAGAAAGGCGATTCTTTTTTCCGGTCAGTCAGCCAGCCTAGAGAATGCGACTGAATGTCCAGTTCGTCTGTCCGTACACCAGCCATCATCGTGTCGACCATTGTTTTTGCATCCATATTCATGAAATAAGCATTTAGTTCCTGACGGATATCTGGGACATCGATTCCCGATTCCTTGAGCAGCTCTTCCACTAGATGCGTCCGGTCAGCGTCTGTTTTAATCGCTTCTTCAAGCAGTTTCTCCAGATAAAGAACTTCCGCACCATTTTCTCTCAGTACATCAGCAAAAGCATCGTGTTCTTGCTGAATGACCGGCAGATAAGGAATATCGTCAAAAAGCAGGTCATGCATAGTATCTGGCGTCAGGTTTTCTACTTCTCTGCCTGGCCTCTTAAGCACAACCGATTTGAGCGGGTCTATTTCAGAATAGACATTAAATAATTTAGACATGATTGCCTCCTATGGTATAGTTATTTAAAAAATAGCATATTTATTCATTTGAATTTAAAGGGAAAGAGGAAAGATCCTCTCTCCTCTCTTATGATTTCTTTATTCTTCTATAAAGACGTCCGGGGATTCTGTATAATCAGGCGCCGGCGCCGTATTTTCGGGTGTACGTTCGTAACGGATGGGTTCATTTCTGATATCCTGCTCCGTCATTTTCTGATCCAGCCACATTTCCGTTTCCATCAGTGCTTCATCCAGACGGACCACTGCTTTGTTTTTTGTTTCTTGTGCCTTAAACTTAATATCTTTCTGAAAAGCTTCACCGGACTTGGGAGCCAGCAGGTAAGCTGCAGCTGTTCCAACCAGTGAACCCAGGATCATTCCAAAACCAAACGTTTTTTTAGACATATCATCTACTCCTCATTGTTTTTTTCTAGTGTGACCAGTTCGATACAGATACAGAGAGCTTCCATGGCGATTTCCAGATCATCCATCCTGGCAAAGCTTGGTGCCAAACGGATACTGTTATCCTTAGGATTAATGCCGTAAGGGTACGCTGCATTTGCCGGGGTCAGTTCAATCCCAATGTGCTTCATTTTGGCAACAATCTCAGTAGCACAGCCGTTTTGAGTCGTTAAATGGACAAAATACCCACCATTCGGTCGGGTCCAGCTCACAAAGGAAGACCGGTCGCCTGAGAAGTAAGCCGACAGGATTGCATCGATCCATTCAAATTTGGGTGCCAGGATTTCAGCATGCTTTTCCATATGGGCTTCGATCGTTTCCATATCTTTCAGGAAGAGGACATGGCGCATCTGATTGATTTTGTCAAAGCTGATCAGCTGCTTGCTGAATTCCAGGGCCAGTTCTTTGATACGAGCCTCAGAAGCTCCCATAGCGGCAACTCCTGCGCCAGGCAAGGTCATCTTGGATGTCGATACATACTGGATGACCCGGTCGGGACTGCCCGCCGCTTTGCAGGCTTCAAGCAGATTGGCTGCTTTTTCTTTTACGCCGTTCAGGTGATGCACGACATAAGCGTTGTCCCACAAAATAATAAAGTCTTCTGCTGCTGTATGCATATTAGCCAGTTGCTCAACCACTTCGTCGGATACCGTTTCCCCTGTAGGGTTATTGTATGTAGGAACGACAAACATCCCTTTGACAGCAGGATCCTGAGAAACCAGCTTTTCAACCACTTCCATGTCCGGTCCCTCTCCAGTCAGTTCAACTGGAATCATTTCGATACCCATATGGTCCAGCATAAACCAGTGACGATCATAGCCCGGACTCGGACAGATGAACTTCACTTTTTCTTCTCTGGACCAGGGAGTGTCGGCCGTGAACATGAAATGATTCAAGGTCGCATACATCAGCTGCAGACTGGAGTTGCCTCCTACAAAGGTTTCATCAACCGAAGTCTCCATCATTTGCCCAAACAAAGCTCTTGCTTCTCTGATACCAAACAAGCCACCATAATTTCTTATGTCAAGCTCGTCTTCACTATACCATTTTTTTATCGGTGTTTCATTCAATAAAGCTTCAGATAGTTTTAATTGGTCCGTTGAAGGAATGCCACGGGCAATAGTCAGATCAAAAGGCCGGTTTTCATACAGGCTGTACTGCGCTTTTAGGGCACTTAGCTGTTCTGCTGTTTCTTCTTTAGTCATGCATCCGTACTCCTTGTCTTAAATAAATTCTCCTTTTATTCAATTATACCTTACTGTCTTCATTAATGAAAACGAATCCTGAACCAGTTGAGTCAGGACAGCCTTCTACACTGAAGATATCATCCGACTGGCCTCAGCAATTTTGGCAATGCACTGATCGTGATCGTGCGCGCGAGCCGGACACTGGTAACGTCCAAAGAAAATCATACGGTGATGAGCAATACTCCATAATTCTTTGGGTAGCTTGTGCATCAGGGCTTCTTCAACTTGACGTACTGTCGCATTGGGTTCACATATACCAAATTTTTTGCTGACCCGGTCCACATGTGTGTCTACTGCAATGGCTGGCTCATTAAAAGCAACACTCAGCACAACATTAGCTGTCTTACGCCCGACTCCCGCCAGACTTTCCAGCTCTTTATGTGTCGAAGGGACCACACTGCCAAAGCGCTCTACCAGGTCTTTTGAACATTTTTTGATAAACTTTGCCTTGTTTCGGTACAAACCGATCGTTTTCAGCTTATCCATTATATCCTCCAGATCAGCTTCCATCAGCATTTCAGGTGTAGGATAGGCTTCAAACAAGGCCGGTGTCACTTTATTTACTGCAATATCTGTTGTCTGTGCACTAAGTATCACTGCAATCAGAAGCTCAAAAGCGTTCTTATGAGTCAGTTCAGCTTCCGCATCCGGAAACATCACACCCATGGCTTCAATCAGACGGGTCGTTTCTGCCGCATTCAGCAGCTTCTGTTTTTTTGTCATTAACAAGCTCCTCACTTTATTGTAGGTTCCAGGTTTAAATCAGTTAGCTCTCATTTTAGTGGAATGCTATTGATTTGGCCTGCCTTTGACCGGTATAAATCTCAAAAGTTTCAGACAGTCAATCTTTCCCCCGGCTACTTAAGGCGACTCAGTCCCTTTGCTGCTCTTTCAGCCAGTTGTACATGGGGACCGGTTTATCTTCAGTATCCGTTTCATCTTTCTGCTGTTTATCAGCCTGCTGTCGGTGGCGCTTGGTTTCCTTTTCCACCTGAGCCTTTGTCCGGATATTTTTTTTGTCCCAGGTCAGCAGGATACGGTCGATATACTTTAAACTGTATACTTGGCTGAGGACCGCTTCTCTCAAAGCCAATTCAATCAGTTCCGGAGCATACTGGTCGTCATTCAGCCACATATCCAGTGTCTGAATCTCCATTGCAGACAATCCGCGGCCGAATTCTTGTTCAAATAAACGATATAATTCCTTTGAATCTAAAATATACGTTTCTTCTTCTTCTTGCTGATCTTGCTGATCTAGCAAACGGATCAGGCGATCATACAGCAGCTCAAAGGAAAATTCATCATGTGTGATCCCTTCTTCGTCCGTACTTGTTTCAATAGTCACTAATTTCTTTGTCATCAGCTTGTGGATTGCCTTGTAGGCTTCCTCCCTGGATACATTCAACCGATCGGCAAGCAGACGGCTGTCAGGAAAACTTTGTCCCTGATCGACCAGAGACATCAGCTGAATGAGCACAACTAAATCCTGGTCAGTCAGGCCGACCGCCTTGTAGTGCATTAACAGGACATTGGACACAGATGTTGTTCCTGCATTGATCCATTTTTTCACTGTTTTGTCTGACATAGTTCAGCTCCTTTTCTGTTTCTGACATGAAGAAAAGGACTGGGATATCTACCCAATCCTTTCTTCACATATCTTAAATGCTTACGGATAAATACGGTTCAGCAAGCGTGGAAATGGGATGGCTTCACGGATATGTTCTGTTCCACTAATCCAGGTTACCGCACGTTCCAGCCCTAGACCGAAACCAGAATGCGGCACGCTTCCGTATCTTCTAAGGTCCAGATACCATTCGTATTCTTTCATATCCAGATCAAAAGCTTCCAGTTGCTTGCCTAGCGCTTCATAGTCATCCTCACGCTGAGAACCGCCAATAATCTCACCATAGCCTTCAGGTGCGATCATATCCGCACACAAAACGATATCTTCGCGGGTCGGATGGGGCTTCATGTAAAAGGGCTTGATTGCTTTCGGGTAGTTAAGAATAAAGATGGGCTTATCGTACTGCTCAGCGATAAACGTTTCCTCAGGCGAACCGAAGTCCTCGCCCCAAGTGACATCAAAGTCATTGGCTTTTAGCAAATCGACCGCCTCATCATAAGAGACGCGAGGATAAGGAAGTTCTGTATATTTCTTCAAGAGTTCCTTGTCTCTTTCCAGAACATCCAGTGCGTGGTCACAATTATCCAGCACGCTTTGAATCAGATAGGCAACATATTTTTCCTGAATTTCAAGGGACTCGTCTTGGTCCATGAAGGCCATTTCCGGCTCTATCATCCAGAATTCAATTAGGTGACGGCGCGTCTTGGACTTTTCAGCTCTAAAAGTCGGTCCGAAGGAGAAAACTTTACCTAAAGCCATAGCTGCTGCTTCCATGTATAGCTGTCCACTTTGAGACAAATAGGCATCACGATCAAAGTACTCCGTATGGAAGAGTTCAGTTGTATTTTCTGCTGCGCTTCCAGTCAGAATCGGTGGGTCCACTTTGACGAAGCCTTCCTGATTATAAAATTCATAGGTGGCACGGATGATTTCATTACGGACTTGCATCACCGCATGCTGCTTGGATGAACGGAGCCACAAATGACGGTTGTCCATCAAGAATTCAGTTCCGTGTTCTTTCGGTGTAATGGGGTAATCGACGGACTCCCCTATTACCTCAAGCGATTCGATATGTATTTCATATCCGAATTTTGAACGGGCATCTTCAGAGATTGTTCCAATTACCCAGACCGAACTTTCCTGTGTTACGTTTTTTGCTGCTGCAAAGACTTCTTCCTCTACTTGGCTTTTTACCACTACACCCTGGAAAAAGGCTGAACCATCACGCAGGTTTAAAAAGGCAATCTTCCCGCTGGAACGCTTATTGGCGATCCATGCCCCTATCTTCACTTTTTCTCCCACGTGTTTCTTGGCATCAATGATCTGAATCTTCTTCACTATTGTCGTCTCCTTTTAAACTAAATATTGTCGATCGTGCGTATCCATTCACCGGTACGCAAGTCGATGATAAAATAACCCAGCCGGTTGTTCTGGTTCCGGTAGCTGATTTCCCAGATTGGGGTGTCGTCCTGCATACCAATACGGGCATTCAGAATGCGGTCAGGCTGACGGCTTTCCTTTGTCATTTGAATGGCCTGCTCTTTGGACAAAGTATTTTCCTTGGACAAAGACAGGATTTGTCCCCCATCTTGCTGAACGATATAAATGCGTTCAACACCTTCTTCATTGATCCCAGTGACGGTCAGAAATGTTTCTTCCCCATTGTACCAAAAGAAGTCCTGCGCCTCCTGTAGGCTGGTTCTTTCAGACACAAAAGCAATCGTGTCCCTTCTGGCACGGGAATGAGGCTGAATAGACCGGTACAGGAGAAAAGATCCGCCTGCCAGGATAACACTCATCACTATGATGAGACTAATTAAAACTTTTTTCACATAGATCTCCTCATTACCATTTCGCTGTTTTAAACTTCAACTTCTACAGTATAGCAAATGAACCAGCAGAAATAAATAACTGCTCTAGTCTTTCTCTTTTTGTCCAAAAAAAGCAGAGCTTTCCTGAACAATCGTGTCCAGGGGCTCTTCTTCAATTGAAAGGCCTTTGGGCAGGGAATCAACAAAAGCGGTGGCATAACTGGAATCGATGAGCCGGCGATCCAGAACAATCCAGACCCCTTTATCTTCACGGGAGCGAATCAGCCGCCCAATTCCCTGTTTAAATTTCATGACTGCCCGCGGCAGCATATCTTGTACAAAAGGATTCAGCCCCTGCTCGCTCAGCAGACGGTGACGGTTCTTGACGAGCGGCATGTCCGGTGAATCGAACGGCAGCCGGGCAATGATCACGATTCGCAATTCATCTTCAGGAAAATCAACACCTTCCCAGAAGGTATCGGCTCCGAGTACCAGTACTTCCTTAGCTTTACGAATCTGCTTGGCAATTTTCAAAGGTGTTCCAGAAATATTCTGAGCCAGCAAAGTTTTATGAGATAGTCGTCCACGTTGTTTCAGCACATCATGTACAGTTTGAATCATTTCTTGCGAGCGGAAAAGGACCAGAGCGTTTTCCGGATTCTCTTTCACGACAGCTTCAATCTGATCAGCCAGCAAGGTCACATGAGCTCTTGTACTGGAATCAGGCGGATAATGGTCTGAGGGAACAAAAATGCGACCCTGCTTACTGAAATCGTAAGGGGAAGCGTACTCCACGTAAGCCGTTCTCTCCAGCTGGAGAGCCTGTTCGATATAGCGGATCGACCCCTTGACAGAAAGCGTTGAGCTCGTCAGAATCAGGTGCTTTGCATCTTTCAGCTTATTCAAAGACTCGGTTCTTACGTCCTGATTGAAGCGGTAAAAGGTCAAGGTGCTCATGGGATTTTTCGAGTAAAATCTCAGGCCCGTGAGACTGCCTTTTTCACGAACAAAAAAGAGCTGAGTGAGGCGCTTTGATACGGTCTGGGCCAGGTCCGTTAGACCCTGTAGACGGGTAAGCAGTCGCTTGCTGTCATTCGACAAGGTCTCCGGCTGGTCTTCAAGCACTGAAGTCAGCTGATTGCTGACATAAATCAGCTCATCCAGAGCTGTCTTGATGCGCTTGTTTTCTTTTTTTAGTGTCATGGGCAGGGTGTTGAGGTCAATCGTTTTCTCTTTCCATTCGATTACTTTAGGATCATAGTCTTTGAAAGAGATCAGCCATTCTACCCACTGAATCCCCCAGTCTTCCCAATCTTCCAGCAAGACCTGCGCCGCCATCCCCAGTGCCTGGATCTGATAGGGCTTGACGGCTTCTACTGCCTGTGTATTCAACTGATGCAGCAGCGAATCTTCTTTTTCTACGTTTCCCAGGTTTTTCAGTTCTTTAAGCAGCGTGCTGATTTTTAAAGTGACGGTCGATGTTTCATCAACTACATCAGGCAGATGATGTGCTTCGTCCACAATCAGTTTATTTGTACTTAAAAGCCGTTCTGCATTCAACCAGTCCCTAGCCAGAAAAGCATGATTAGTAACCAGTATAGAGGCCTGATTGATTCTTTGGCTCCGACGGAACAGAAAGTCTGTTTCTTCAAAAGCAGCCATGGGTTGCAGCCTATGAGAGGGACGAATGTCCAGCCAGAAAGGATGCGGCGTTCTCGTCCGTATTCCTAGCTCTTCCAGATCGCCTTCCTCTGTCTCTGTCAACCATACCAACACTTTCATACAAAATTTAGCCTCAGTTCCCCTGGCTGAGACTGTCTTAAGCTTTTTGTAAAAGGCTGTCAAAGATATATAGTGGCTAGGACTCTTGACTAGGGCCACTGTTTTTTGAAAGGGCAGTCTGCTGTTTAAGAGTGGCAAAATCTCATCAACCAGCTGTTTCTGCAGTACTTTAGTGAAAGTCGAAATAACGATGCGATCTTGTGGCGTAGCCAGATACAAGGCTGGCAGCAGATAGCCGAATGTCTTCCCGGCGCCCGGAGCAGCTTCCATAAGCTGACTATGCTCTGGATTTTCTTTTTTCAAGTAACGAAACAGGTCATTCATCATCTGCATTTGGCTTTCGCGTTGCTCCAGTCCGATTTGATCGAACAGACGCTTCTTGTCTTTATCCTGATAAGGATAGGCCGGCAACTTGCGGTGCAGCTCCTGTTCACCTGATGCCTGAGGTTTTTTAAGCGCCATTCCTCCCACAATCATCAGATCCTCTTTCAGATCTTGAGGTTCAGCTTGCATACGAGCTAAAGCCTCTTCAAAAAAAAGAGCAGTCTGAGCTGTCGTCGATGGAGCTAGCTCTGCCAATGACTCTAAAGTGACAAGTGGCAACGTCAATAGTTTTTTATCGAGCTGCTGGAGCAGAAAAACAGTCGCTTTGGCATCAAATAAAGCATTGTGCGCCTGAGATAGATCGTACCCCAACGCACTTGTCAGTTCCTTCAGCTGATAGCTGTCCGCAGTGGGCAGCAGAATCTGAGCCAGTTCCACTGTATCAAGTGCAGGGATAGTCAAAGGACTTATTCCTGCTCGCTGAAAGCATTCATTAAGAAACTGAAAATCGAAACCAACATTATGCGCCACAAATATAGTGTCTTCCAAAAGCTGATGGATCAGGCCGGCAATATCTTCAAAATAAGGTGCAGTCGCCAGATCCTTGGATGTGATCCCTGTCAGATCTCGAATCGTTTTGTTCACTTTACGGGAGGGATTGACAAAGGTGTCGAACGTCTCCACGATTTCGCCGTTTTTCACCAGCACACAAGCAAACTGAATCATGCGCTCGTCTCTTCCTAGACTAGCCCCGGTAGCTTCGATATCCACGACGGCATATAACTGATCTTTCTTCATCTGTCCCCTCCTTTTCGATTTCTAATATGTAGTGCCTGCTCCTGCTGAACGAAGGTCAGGCTTCAAATATATTTATACTTCTGGAGCCAGTTTAATATAGCCTGCTGATCATTCTCGACCGCGCCCAACACCACAGCTTTTTCTGCCATCGCAATGGCTTCTCCAAGCCATCTTCCTCCTCTGGCATTAACAACGTTCATAATAGCCTTGCCGTCAATGTCAATCTCGTCCCGCTCAAGAATGGGGATTGTGTTGATTAGTTTAGCCGCTGTCTGCTTGTCAGAAGGCAGCTTGATCACTTCAAGCAGTTCCTCCGCTTCCCAGATTAATGTCGGCGTGTAGCGGTAGACGATGTAGTGGTTGAGCGGCAAATGGTGGCGGTATAAAATCAGTTCCAGCAGCTGAACACTGTCTGAAATGATCTTATTGGACAACCTCCAGTGCCTGAGGATTGCTTGACCTTCTTTGGGGTTTTGAATACCTAAAAAATACAGCAGCAACGCCCACACATGACGCTCTTTTTTTAGTTTGGCTGGAATAAGAGAAAAGCGGCGCAAAGCAAGCTTTCCATGTTTAAGTCCAGGACAGTACTGATACAGATTCGTCGTAAAGAGGGCTTCCATGCCCTGCAGTAAATAATCGCCCATGGCCATTTTGACAAATTCTACCTGGATCCGCTCTACTGCAATATTTTCCAGTAAATGCGCATTGACTACAATGGCATAAAAAGTGTCCGCTTCCAAGTGAAAACCGAGCTGTGAGGCAAAGCGGACAGCCCGCATCATACGCAAGGCGTCTTCGTTAAAGCGTTCTTCCGGTTTGCCAACTGCCCTGATGATTTGCTGTTTCAAATCTTTTTCTCCATCAAAAAAATCCTGAATCCGACCTTCATTATCCATCGCAAAAGCATTAATAGTAAGGTCCCGGCGCTTCAAATCTTCTTCCAAAGAGCGCACAAAAGTGACCGAATCGGGACGTCTATAGTCTTGATACGTCGATTCGGTCCGAAATGTCGTGACTTCATAACTTTCGCCTTCCAGTAGCACCATGACAGTTCCGTGCTCAATACCCACATCCACCGTTTTATTGAACAATTTTTTGATTTCTTCCGGAAAAGCACTAGTCGCGATATCGACATCATTGACCGACTTACCCAGCAATGCATCTCTTACGCTTCCTCCAACAAAATAGGCCTCAAAACCGGCAGCCTGGAGTGTCTCGAGGACGGGAATCGCTTTTTCAAATTCTCCTTTGATCGGTACGATCATGCTCATAGTAACGGGATAGGCACCCTCGGGCACACTATCCCTTCTCTCCTTTATATCTCAACTCTTCGGTTCAGTTTTCTCTTCCCTGCCATCATGACGCTCAAAGCGGAACTGGTCACGCTCATCAAACTTATTCATGACCAGATCAAAAGACTCCGACAAGTCGATATCTAAAGAGTTGGCCAGACAAATTAATACAAACATAACATCGCCAATCTCTTCTTCAACCTTTTTTTCTATTTCAGATGATTTTTTCTGTTTTTCACCATAACGGTGATTGACTTCCCTGGCCAGCTCGCCGACTTCTTCCGTCAACCTGGCTAACTGGCCCAAAGGAGAAAAGTATCCTGACTTGAACTGGCTGATATATTGATCGACCCTTTTTTGCATCTCGTCCATTTCTGTCATATCTCTTCTCCTTTGAACTCAATTAGGAAGGGGAAACGCAATTATCTATCTTATCCTCCAGCGCCTTCAGCTCATTGGCGAGAGAATAAAAGTCTTCCCGATTCTGTGTTTCCAGTGCGTGATCAATGGCTTCCAGCAGCTGATGACGTTTTTCCTGCTGGCAGAAACTGTCGACCGCTTCATCTACTTCTTCGTCAATGGTCTGATCCAATTGATCGTTCCATTTTGCAAAAGGATTGTCTTCCAGTATCGATACATATTCAGGAGACAGCAGTGCATCCTGAAAAATCAGTTCGATGTACAAATCCGTATGCCAGTTAAGACGCACTTCATGAAAGGCCTGTTCCGGGTGGTCGAATTCCTGTCCGTCTTTATAAAAGCGGAAAGCTTCCTCGTCCGTACCCACTGTGGCCATTTTAATTCCGCGAGGAGTCTGATCGGCTCTCTCAACAAACTTGGTCTTATTCAGTACAATGTCATGGTTCAGCAGATAATTCAAAATCCACATCGATTCTCTGCGCTTCATCTGATAGCGCTGCAGAAACCATTTCAGAAATTTTTTCTTGTCTTTTAGTTGGATGCGACTATACATAGAAACTCCCCTCCTTTATCTGTGCTCAGTTATAGTATACCAAACTTATTCGGTCTCTTCATACTTAATCCACTCATCTACTTCTGTATCTGTCGGATCGATAGCCAGCAGTTTTCTGGCAGTTTCGATAAAGCGAACCCGGTCACCCTCTTCTCTCAAAAAGAGAGCATAATCTTTTAAGAAAACCGGACTATCAGATAGATACTGAACAGCTTTATTATAAAAGCTTCTCGCCTCATCGAATTCTTCCAACTCATTATAAGCCATCGCTGCATACCAGAAAAGCTGTGGGTCTTCTTCACCTTCAGCCAGTTTAGGGCCAAGTAGCTGGAGTGCCTGCTCAAAAGCTTGCTGGTTGAACAGAAACCGGCAGTATTCGAGCGTCAGCGTAATATTTTCCGGATCAAGCGAGAGGGCTTTACCAAACAACTCTTCCGTTTTATCTTTTAAGCCTAATGTTAGAGCTGCTCTGGCTCCCATTGCGTAAAGAGAAGGATTTTGACGGTCATGCAATAAGCCTTCTTCGATTGTTTCAAGTGCTTCCTGCTCTTTATTCTGCTCAAGCAGACCTTGAGCCAGATAGCTGTATACCGATGTATAACTTGGGTCCAGCTCCTTGACTTTATACAACTGTTCATTCGCCTGGTCGTAATCCTTTTTCTGGAAATAAACCAGACCTAGCTGAAAGAGGTGGTCCCCGGTTTCCTGAAGTTCAACCGCTTCTTTTAGATAGTCTATCGCTGATTCCAGATCACCCGTTGCTGCATAGGCATTTCCTAGACGGCTATTCAGACTTGTTCCGGCAAATTCCGTATGATGTGAGATAATCAACTGTTCGTAATGCATGATTGCTTCTTTGTAGTTTCCACTGGTAAAAAGAAGTTCTCCTAGAGCAAAGTCAATGACAGGTTCATTTGGCAAAATCGTTTTGGCTTCTTCCAGTTTCTTTCGGGCTACTTCAGGCAGATCCAAAACCTGGTAATAATCAGCTGCAACCAGAAGTGCTTGGGGATAGAAAGAGCTGCCTTCTTCCACCTGGTCTATCCAGTCAAAAGCTTCCAGTTCACTGCCTTCTTCGATGGCGATTTCAGCTAGAATCAGCTTTAAACCATCTTCTTCTGGGTGTTTTTGAAGCAGGTGACGGATCAGTTGCTTTGTTTCCCCTAAAAAACCCAAGTCATAGAGCGTTTCAACCAAAGCAAACAACTCTTCATCCCCGTCTTGCATCAAAGCCTCCTGAAAATAATGCTCTGCTTCCTTCAGCTGCTGATTTTGAATTGCTTCAATCATCTGTCTTGAATACGACACACTACCATCCCTTTTTCCAGTTCTGTTTCCTTTTATCTTATCATAAAACAGGAGGTTTTTACTACAGGAATTGTGAGAGAAAATCTCGGTATAAAGCGTGCACAAAAGCTTTTTTAAAGCGTTTGCATTGTCTGTCAGCAAGCGTTAAACTTGGTTTGACACACTAGCTGTTCTGGTAATGAAGATTTAAAAGAGGATACGATATAAAGCAGTCGGGAAATAAGAAAAGAGGACGACAGCGGTGAACGTTATGAAGGTTATGAAGGTTATGAAGGTTATTACAGCAAAAATTGAACAATTGTTCAAAAATATTATGTAAGTTTATTATACACAAAAACAGCCAAAAGGGTTAATCATTTGACTGTTTTTATATGATTATTTATGGAATATTTAATGTTTTTTTTATGATGCTGATTCAACTTCTACGGTAGATTCTGCGGGTTCAGTGTCTCCGCTGTGAAAAAAATCAATGAGTAAGAACCCAATGGTGTCACCATCCACGTCCTGCTGGTAACTGAGCTCTTCGCTGCTCCATAAACGGTCATCTGCATCCAAGTCTTCTAGAAAAGCCGTAAAGTCGGCCGCGGAAGCGCTCGACCATTCGAGCAAGTAGCCTGTGCTGCGGTAACGCCCACTTTGCCCTTCAAGTACCTCACTGTCTCTGACCCGTGCAATCTGATTGAGATTGATGTTATTTTGCTGAGCCTGTTCATGAAGAGCTAGAAGGGCTTGCCTCATGTTCTCTCCATCTGGAATATATGCATGAGACTCCTCTTTTTTAGCGATCAGATCATTAAGCACAACTTCAGAAGGAGGAAAACGCTCAAGTAGATTGTTTTGATCATTCAATATGCTGGCTGAAGTATCAGCTGCGGCTCTGAACGGTGTCAAAAGCAGGTGATTGCCATAATAGAAAACAGCAAGCAAGACCAGCAGAACAGTCACCAAGACCAGGACAGATTCTCGCGTCCATTTTACCGTCATCTTTCTGCCTCCTCTCTCATTGCCTCCTGATTGATAATCAGAGTCAGCTGGATCACGTGCTCGTCACCTTCACGCTCACTAATGAGACGGTCAAAGAGAACATGATTGACATAGGACTTATCTTCAAATGTACTGATCAGATCGGCACTAGCTTGAATCTGACTCTGGTTTAATTCCAAAACCAGTTCTTCCGGACTGTTCAGGTTGAAGCTGATAACAGTTTCTTCGCTTTCCGGTATACTATTCGCTATGTCCGCAGTTAAAAACACAATCGGATATCGGCTATCTTCAAAATTTGAGACGACTTGTGCGTTCTGCTCTGTCTCCCGGCTCAGCCTCTGCATTTCTCTGGAAAGCGCTACATCTTCTGACTGCCGAGCGATCTGTTCCAGATTCTGAACATCCTGACTAGCGTACAAACTGTGCATTAGAAACAAGTAAAGACCGATGACGAGCAAACCCAGCAGGAGGAGTGCCCCCAACAGGTACGGCAGAATATTTCTAGCTTTTTTTTCAAAAAAATTGATTTCGATCATCACACCGCGTCTCCTTCGCTTTCTGTTTCAAGATTGGACAGCCTGTTTTTGTTTTGCCGATGCAGGTTCTTTTCCCTCTGGCTTTTTTCTGTACGTTTTGCTGAGTCCAGGAGCCTTTTTTTAGGCTTATGTTCTCTGAGCGTCAAGCCGTAAAGGGCTGATTCAGCCTGATAAACACCTTCCGGCAGCTCGAGCATGTTGACCGGCACAGAAAAGCGTTCATCCAGTAGCTGCTTGAGTCGAGTCATTTCCGGAAAATAGCCAGAAAGGACAATTTCTGAAATGCTGCCTTGTCCGTCCATTACAGAGTAGCGGTAAAACTCGAAAAAGCGCTCCAGTCCATTTAACTGGTCTTCCAGACTCTCGCTTAATTCCCTTTCCGAACGCTTCCAGATCCAGCGACTTTCTTTTGAAAGGGTCCAGGCATCCGTCAAACGCTGCGAGCGGGTATGCCGGTTAAACTGAGGAATTCCTTTATTGAAAACAGTGATTGATGTATCTATCGGATTCCACTGCAGAACCATAACGTGGGCAGAGGACTTGACAGCCGAACAGGACTGGGCAAGAAGGATCCGATAAATACATAATGAAGAAAGATCCGCCACTTCAGGCTGCAAATGTGCCGCTTCCAACAGATCCAGATACTGCCTGACTTGTTCCCCCGGATAAGCTGCCAAAAACAACGTCTGGGTGGACTCATTTTTTTCAATCACTTCAAAGTCTATTCGTGGGTCTTCAAAAGGCAGACGAATCGACTGATTGACATGCAGGTTCAAGTAATCCTTTATTTCATTGTAATCGAGCTGAGCTGGGATCGTCTCTTTTCTTATCGTGACAGAGTCGTCCGGCAGTAGAATGGACACTTTGGCTTGTTTCCACTTCTTCTCTTTGATTAAGGCATCCAGTCGAGTTTTTAGAAACGAAGAGCCAACTAGCTTGCCTTCCTGTAAGATAAAGCTCTCAAAAATCAGTTCATCTTTTTCGATCACATTTTTGCCCGACGCATCCGTGACCAAATAGCGGACACTCTTTTCTAGAAACTGCAGGTGTAGGTGCATTTTACTTTTAAATAACATTGACAGACCTCCAGGATATATAATCAAGGGTTGCGTTTAATCGCGGATCAAAAAAATGAGACATACCAACTGATTAGTTGGTCGCCAAAAAAGAATACGCTCAATGCGGCCAAACCGATATAAGGACCGAATGCAATCTGTGAGCGCCGGCTGATTTTTTTGACCCGCATCGTCACTAAACCCCCGAAGGCGCCATATAGTGTAGACAGGAAAAAGAGCAGCAGAAACTGCCCGGGTCCGAATATAAAGCCGAACAAGACAAAATACTTTAAATCCCCCATTCCCATCCCCCCCTTAGACAAAAAAATGACTGAGGCGATTAGTCCAAAAGCCAGTATGGCTCCGAATAAAGACAGCCAAAAAGAACTCAGCGGATAGAATAGCCGGTAAATTAGAAAAAGAGGCGCAAAAAACAGCAGGATTTTATTCGGGATGCGTTTGTACGCCAGATCTGAGACCGTGACCGGAATAATCAGACTAATCAGAAGCAGACTCAATATTAAGGTGTGATCGAATCCCCACTGGAGATAGCTCAAGCCAAACAGCATGCCGGTGAGCATTTCCATCAGCGGATACAGCGGGGAGATCTTCTGCTTGCAACCCCGGCATTTCCCTTTTTGAAGAACAAAAGATAAGACTGGTAAGAGTTCAATCCATCTTAATGTCCGTTGGCAAGTGTCGCAGTATGAACGATGTTTACAAAATAAAGATCCGTTGGGGACTCTCAAACCGACGACATTAAAAAACGAACCGAAAATCAGACCGTATAGAAAAAATAGTAGAGTGATAATGGTTTCCATGGCTGGCTCCTAATAAATATGTAGGAAAGAAGAAAGACCCCCGAGAGGGTCTTTCTTCTTTCTTCTTACTTGCTAGCTTATCGATTTCTTTAATAATTTATTATTTAAGGCGTGTAACTCAACCCATCATTCGTTCTAATCACACTACCGGTCGGTTGGTCCCCATCCCTAACCTCTAAAAATTCAGCATTGATTAAAGCTTCTACAGTAACTCCTTCACTTCCGATTCTTCCATTTTCTATTTCATATAATCTTGCAGCATCAACAATCAAAGCTGATTCAGCAGCCTGTGTTTCATTATTAGCTCTTGTTATTACATTACCTATTGCTGGTACTGCTAATGCAACAATCAAACCTAAAATAACTATTACTGCCAAAAGCTCTACTAGCGTGAACCCTTCTTCTTTTTTCATCATCTGCTTGATCTTGTTTCTCATAATTTCGTCCTCCTAAATTTTTCTATTATACTGTATAGTAAATATGTCCGTTTTCAAGTTATTACGCGGGAACGTAAAGTCCTGATTCGAACGAATAGTCAGCATAAAGATACATTTGTTTTGTGCATATACAGCGATCATAATCGAATAAAGCTATGTAACTGCTATGTACACTAATAATTATAAATAAAATCGGATGGTATTACAATAGATTATCTCCTCTGTTTCGAAATATTTTAAAACGTTTCGAACAAGCTGAACATTGGAATAACAACGGACAAGACAATCAGCCCGACAATGCCTGCGAGAAAAATAATCAATACAGGTTCGATGAGAGACTGCAGCTTGTCTGAGGCTTCTTCCACTTCTTGGTCATAGATGTCCGCTACTTTCTTGAGCATTTCATCTAGCGAGCCGCTGGACTCTCCCACTCGAACCATCTGAATGATCAGAGAAGGAAAGACCCAGTGATCAGCCATCGGCTTGGCCAGAGATTCTCCTTTTTCTAAAGCACCTTTTGACTCCAGTAAAATATCTCTGACTACCCGATTCCCCACTACACAGCTTGTAACATCAACCGCCTGCAGAATCGGTACCGAACTGTTCAGGAGTGAACTGAGGGTCTGGGTCATTCGGGCTAGGACTGCTTTTTGTACAAAAGAGCCGATGACGGGTAGTTTTAATACTGCTTTGTCGATTAAATAAGCACCCGCTTCTGTTTTTTTTGTCTGATAAAAAAGGAAAAACATAAGGAGAATCAATAGAATAAATAGCCACCAGAACCGCTGAACAAAGCTGCTGAAATTCAGTACTAACTGAGTGATCAAAGGTAGATCTTCTCCAAAAGAAGCGAACAAATCCCCGAAAAGTGGAACGATAAAGACCAGCAGAAAAAGGGTGATTATAAAGGCAAATGAGGCGACGACAGTTGGGTAAGTCAGTGCTGTGGATACCTTCTGCTTGATTCGGTACTGTTTCTCATAGTATGTAGCCATTCGATCCATGACATCCTCCAGCTGGCCGCTAATTTCTCCAGATCGAATCATTTGAACCAGCAGATCCGGAAACAATTTGGGATAGTTTTTCATAGAATCTGACAGAGCAACTCCTTCCCTAACATCTATGGAAATCTGTTTGAGTGCTTCCTTGAGCATCTTGCTGTCAGTCTGCTCAGCGAGAAGGTCGATTGCATCAACCAAAAGGATGCCCGCTTCCATTAGCGTGGCAAACTGCCTTAAAAACAGGATGAATTCTTTCTGCTTTAGCGGCTTACCGATATAGATATCCTTATACAAAAAAGTGTTCAGTGGCTCAACTTCAAAAACAATCAGGTTTGTCTGGGACAATTCACTCACGGCTTCTTTTCTGCTGGTGCTTTCCATCCGGCCTTTGATTACTTTTCCTTCGGTGGTCTTTGCCTTATAGGCATAGGTAGCCATAGCTTTACTGCCTCCTTTTTAAAGTTGTCCGCTGACATAAGGCAGGATGTCCATTTCACTAATAGCCTTTTGCGCAATCAGCTGACGCATGCTCATTTCCATTGTATGCATACCTTTATCCTTTGAAGTCTGCAGGACATTTGGAATTTGGTGCATTTTTTCGTTACGGATTAGGTTTTTGATTGCCGGGTTATTAATTAGCAGTTCGGTAGCTGCAATTCGTCCCGGCTGCTCAGCAGTCGGAAACAGTCTTTGAGACATCACACCCAAGAGGACATTTGCCAGCATCGTGCGGACCTGATTTTTCTGATGGACCGGGAAGACATCAATGATCCGGTCAATCGTTCCGGCAGCGTCTTGAGTATGAAGAGTACCTAAGACCAGATGGCCAGTCTCTGCAGCAGTGATAGCGGTCTGAATTGTATCCAGGTCTCTGAGTTCTCCTACTAAGATAACATCGGGGTCCTGACGCAGGCTGGCACGCAAGCCTTCCTTGAAAGATAAGGTGTCAAAACCGACTTCGCGCTGTTCGATAATGCACTTGTTGTGTGAATGTAGGTACTCGATCGGATCTTCCAGTGTGATAATGTGGCGGTTCATCTCCTGGTTCATATAATCAATTATTGCCGCCAGTGATGTGCTCTTTCCGCTGCCAGTCGGGCCGGTAATCAAAATAAGGCCGTGAGGTTTCTTAGCTAATTCCTTCAGCTTATCCGGAATGCCCAGGCTTTCGATTGTCGGGATTTCTCTCGGGATCACGCGAAAAGCGAGTGAGATGGCACTACGCTGGTAGAAAATATTTACCCGAAAACGCGATACTCCTGGAATACCATAAGACAGATCCACTTCCCTGTTTTCATGCAGCTTATCCCAAAGATGGTCATTTAAGATAGCTCGAGCCATTTCTCTGGTATCGTCCGGCATCAGCTTGTTTTGAGCTTCCTGTATCAGCTTTCCATCAACTCGAAAGACCGGTGGGGATCCAGCAATCATATGCACATCTGAGGCTTCTATGGCGTTCGCTTTGATAAGTAATTCATTTAGTTTAGTCATAATATGTCCATCCTTTAGTTATCGGCGGAAGCTACTCTCAGTACTTCCTCCAAAGTTGTTTTGCCTTGCCTGATTTTTTCCAAACCATCATCGATTAAAAAACGAATGCCGCGACTGCTAACATGCTGCTTGATTTCCTGCATGGTCGCTTGATTCATCATCAGCGCCTTGATCTGATCATCAACAATAATGAGTTCGTGAATAGCCATTCGACCACGGTATCCCGTATGTCGGCAACGGTCGCAGCCGGTTCCGCTTGTCACTTCTTCTATAGACTGATTACGTCTTTTAAAGATATCTTGCTCAATAGGACTAGCTTTTCGTTTAACTGCACAGTCCTTGCAAACGGTCTTGACCAAGCGCTGGGCCATGACTCCACTCAAAGCGGAAACGACCAAATAGGGTTCGATTCCCATGTCGAACAGACGGGGGATGGCCTCGATCGCACTGTTTGTATGCAGCGTACTAAATACCAGGTGCCCGGTCAGAGCTGAACGGATTGAAATCTCAGCTGTTTCCTTGTCTCTGATCTCACCCACCATGATGATGTTGGGATCCTGACGCAGAATCGACCGCAGGCCAGCGGCAAATGTCAGTCCGATCGCTGTGTTCACCTGAACTTGATTGATGCCTTCCAGCTGATACTCAACAGGGTCTTCGACCGTCACGATATTGCTCTCCGGACAGTTCAGCTCATTGATCGATCCGTAAAGGGTGGACGATTTGCCCGAACCTGTGGGTCCCGTCAGTAAAATCAAGCCGGACGGCTGTCTGATGAGCTGCTCATAATCAGCAAGTGTATCCTCCTGAAGGCCGATATCATCTATCTTCTCAAATATATTGGACATATCTAGAATACGGATAACCACTTTCTCTCCAAAAACGGTCGGCAGTGTCGAGACTCGTAAATTGACGCGCTTTTCCATCACTTCAGTGCTGATTCGTCCGTCTTGGGGCAGGCGTGTTTCAGTGATATTCAAGCCGGCCATGATCTTAATCCGGGCAACCAGAGCATTCATCAAGCCCTTTGGTAGCGTACGGTCTGTCCGCAGCACGCCATCTACCCGATAGCGTACGGTCACAGATTTCTCTTTCTGATCCAGATGAATATCAGATGCATGCATGGCCACACCCGTTTCGAGCAGCTGATCGAATATGCGAACAGCTGGTGCATCCTCCCCTTCGGTGCCTTCGATATCTAGGTTATTGCTGTCATACAGGCGATTAATGGTCTGCAGGAGATCATCTTTGGCTGCAATAACCGGCTGAACAGTGTACCCAGTAGACAGCTCCAAATCCTCAATAGCATAAAAATCCAGTGGATCATTCATGGCAACAATCAGGCGGGTATTTTCACGCTGAATGGGAAGGACCAGGTTCGAGCGGGCAAAATCTTTAGAGATAATCTCAATCAAGGTTTTGTCAATGGGATACTGGTAAAGCGAAACGCTTTCCAGTTTTAGCTGAATCTCAAGACCCTCCAGGAGCTGTTTTTCAGTAATGTACCCTTGATTAACAAGGGCATCTCCCAATTTCTGATTACTTTTTTTCTGGCTGAGTGCTTCGACAATCTGGATCTCAGTGACCAAGCCTTCTTCTTTTAGTAAATCTCCCAGTTTCTTTCGTTTTGACTGTTGCATGTAAACATACACATCCTATTTTGTTTCTATTATTGGATCAGAAGAAATTATTTCTTTGCTGAAGTCCTTCTGATTTTCTGAGTTCCTATTCAGTTTAAATGGAAACTCATTAAAGTTATAAGGACTATGTCTGACAACTGATCCTCCTCCCATCCGAACAGTATCGCCAACAATTATTCCATTTACTGCACCGCTCCCAGTCAGCTCTATATCTGCAAAAGGTGCAAATACCAAAGGACTCGAGAACGTATTTCCTGAGTATGTCACTTTTTCCCCACCCGAAACAATCACACCCTTAATTTCTGCACTTCCCGTAATATGGATATTGGCTTTCCGGCTAAAAATTGATCCATTGAGTCTTTGATTTCCTGATAAGCTTATAGCCGGCGCTCCTCCATAATACAATAATAGTTCAGGGTGATTAGCCTTTCTGTTTAGTGTACTGGATGATCCAAAATACATCTTGTTTTTAACATAAAGTATTAGAGATCCGTCCCCTACAATTTCAATATGGCCATTATTAATCAACAGGTCATTTACTGTTAACTTTAATTTCCTGTCCCCGATATCAAACCTGAGTACCCTCTCACTATTTAGTTCAATTTTGTCATAAGAGACATTCTCTTTTAATTGCACAACCGCAGGTGGAAGACCTCCATCTAACCGAATAGATTTACTCCCTTCTACCGAATGAAATACTGGAATATCAGGAAATTCTAATGCTGCATTCTTGTAGTGATTCCATTCAATCAACTGAGGTAGTGGCTGTGTCTTAGGCTTGTTCCAACTTGGATAACGAATGACTTCTGAAGCACTGGTTTCAGCTGGGTGAAAAAATGTGGCATTATCCACATTAGTATAAGTAATTTCTGCACTCTCTCTTTTTGTATTATTGATTATTACGTTACCCGACAGTATGTTACCGCCAACAAACAAATAGTCATTTGCAATTAAACTAGCTCCTTCAGGTATTGATGGAAAAGAGGATTCTTCAGTATTATCCATCCAAGTGATAATGATTTTTTTTACAACTATTCTTTTACTTCCATCAACATTCCCCTCAGAAATAATGTCGTACGTCTTGCTGTTCCCCACTTCGCTGATTTTGTTTAGAGAAACTTCAGAAAAAACAGAACGATTCAGTTCTTTTGCAAAGTCTTTTATAATCGTTCCCTCTTTGAATGTGTGATTGTCAATCTTTGAGAAAAAGGAATGTTTACTTGCTGTCTTGCTCTCCCATACTAGCCTTTCAATCTCATCATAAGCCTGATTGGCTCCGGCTTCTGCTATGTAATAGGCTGAGCTGTCGTCGCGGTTGGTAGCACTCAAGCGATGACTGCCGATGGTTATGGCGCCCAAAGAGGCCCCCAATACGGCGAGAACCACCAGGGTCATAAGGGCCAGAATTAGACCGCTTCCCTCTTCATCTGTTTTTAGTTCTGACAAGTAACGCTTCATCTAGCACTCCCCCTGAAGTATATGGTCGTGCTGTATGATTTAACTTTTCCCTGCTTGGACTCCCTTCCTGCCAACGTTATATCAACTTTTCCTTCATTTGCATCAACAGAAGCATCAAATTTCCCTATATCTTCGATAAGGATTTCGCCATTTTTTGTCAGCCTACTTCCTGACCATATGAAAATGTCATTGTCAGTAGTCAAGGTTTTTTTGTTGTCATCCCAAGACGCTGTTTCTGCTCTTCTAACCTCCCGGGACAGTACTGACAGGCCATACCTCAAATTATTGCCTTGACTAGCTGACTGAGCCTGATCGACGAACTGAGTTTGCCCGAACAAGTGTACAGAGGCAATAAGAAGAATGACTAGTGATAAAATAGCAAGACTTGCAAGTAATTCAATCAAGGTAATTCCCTGGTCCTTTTTCCATCTGTTCATTCAACCATCCTCACTCAAAAAATAGTCTATTTTCCATCAGGGCCTGCCTCTGTCCGTCCTTTGACACCTCGACAACTACCTTATATAACCGGCTTTCTAAATTATCGTTTGCTTTTGTAATCCTAGTCTGCACGCTGAACCCGGATCGGTCGTATGCTTCATTCCCTGCAAGATGGTCTGGAAGATCTTCTATAGATAACTTTTGGGAATAATAGACAAGGTCTTCCATTTCCTGCTGAGCAATAAAGGTGGCTTCAGTCATAGTATGGGTACGGCTGTTGGTCTGAGCCCCCTGGATAAAAAAAGCCAGAAGGGCAGTCACAATTAATGACAGGATCGCTATGGCTGCAAGAAGTTCAACCAGTGTGGTTCCTGTTTCTTCTTTTATATTAACGTTTTTTGATATCACTTTATCTTCCTTCATGAGCTGCAGTCACCCGGTTGCGTCCGCGTTGTTTGGACCCGATGTACATCGCTTTATCTGCTAGTGGAATGAGTTCATCGACTTCCTGGCAATCATCAGGGTAACTTGCGACACCAAAGCTTGCAGTGACAAAAATATCGACACGCTCATCATTATCCAGAGCGTTTTTTACGGTAAGCCTGGCCTGTTCGATAGTCAGTCTGATTCGTTCAGCAAAACGGCCTGCTTCTTCTTTGCTGTATCCTCTCATTAAAATAATAAACTCTTCTCCTCCATAGCGTGAAATGCATATGTCTTCACTTGAAAATGTGCCTAAAAGTCGGGCAATCTGTTTCAAAACGTCATTACCAGCCTGGTGACCGTATGTATCATTGGTCTTTTTAAAGTGATCTAAGTCTAAAACGACCAGAGAGATTTTTTCACTGTCTGCACAAGAAGCAGCCTGTTCCAGTTTTTTGGCAAAGCCTTTCAGGTTAGGCAAGCCTGTCAGATAGTCTTTTTCTGTATTCTGTTCCAGTTGCTCGTATTCAATGGCGTTCTCTAGAGCAATAATAAAATACTGATGCAGTACTTTCATAATCGATACAATCATCTTGTCATACATATTTTTAGTTCGGTGACTGACCAAAATCACACCTGTCACACCATTTTTGTGGTGTACTGGCATGACCAGTGCACTTTCAGCAGGATAAGTCAGATCGAGCCGGCAATACTGTATCCATTCACCCGAGCGATCAAAAGCACGCAGCTCGCGATCTTCAACAGCCCGATAAAGAATCGATTCTTTATCGGGATAAAAGGCTTCATGTGTTTCCTTAAGGTTATTGCCTTTGAAAAAAACAGCTTTTCTTATAATTTTTTTATCTGCTTCAACCGTAAAGTAAGACAGGCCATCGATGGGGAAAATGCCGATGATAGACTGCAAATAAGTTTCGACAACTGGTCCGGAATGCTTTTTCTCATTAAGCTGCTGAGCCAGCTGATTTATTTTTTCAAGGTACTTATTATTGGTCTTGCTCTTGTGAAAGATATTGGTTCCCACGGTTATTGTCATAAACGGGAGTGCTCCCATGATGACGCCCATGCTTCCAAGGGAGTCGTAAAGAAAAATCATAATGTAAGCAAATGGAATAATCATCGTGCTTAAAACAATAGAAAAAGTGAACTGTTCATCTACAAGCTTTGCATCTTGGTCATTATATATATATTTATTTATATAAAAGAGAAGAAGCTGGTTGCCCAATACGTAAGTAACCATATACACCGTCATAGACATGACACAGAAACCATTATCTAAATCAGAACTGAATACAGGTCTAACTAAATAATAAGCACTGGCAGATAAAATGGATAAGGTGAAAAAGACTAGCAAATTCAACGGATAACGGTAATGCTCATCAAACTTGATTTCTGCCTTGACCATTAGTACGATGACGGCATATGTAGTTAAAATCATTTCTGCCAACAAGCCAAATATAATAAAGGTCACCATTGATATACCGGTAATTAAAAAAATGATTGAATCCTCTGTTCGGATAGGGTTCATGACAACAACCATACTAATCAGCAGCAGGATGGCATACTCAATCGAGAGCATGGACTGATGCTGTGGAGCATACTGATAAACACCATAAAACAGCAAGGGCTTCAGTACTATGTAAACCAGCCAGAGAGCCAGCTTTTTCTGCTGAGAAACCATGGTATAACCTCCATATCCGTTTATATTAAAAAGTGACTGATACAACTCATTTGTTCATTCAAGAGGCTGCCGTCGATAGCCTTTCATTCAAAAACGAAAACGCGGCACGCGTCGCAAAGATGCGATGTATAGAACGTATTTCAATACAGCCCTTCTCATCTTCATGCAAAGCACCACTGTTCATGGCAAGCTCATGGTTTTTGCATTTCACAGTATACAAAAACCCTCAGAAGAACAACAGTCCGTCTTACTTTTTGATCATCGTCCACTGAGAGGTATGCAGCATCAGCTGTTTTGTTTTTTGGCATAAGTAGTGATCTCGGCTGGCAAAACCGGCTTGCTGAAATAATAACCCTGTCCGAACTCACAGGCATTTTCTTTCAAAAAGGCGGACTGTTCCTTGTTTTCGATCCCTTCAGCTACAATCCTGAAGTCCAGACTTTTCCCCATCTGAATCATCGTTCGGACAAGAGAAGCTGTATTTTCTGTACAGAGAACACGATCAATAAATGACTTGTCAATCTTGACAATATCAATAAAAACATTGTTCAAAACACTTAGCGAAGAGTAGCCTGTCCCAAAATCGTCTATTGCAATATTGACACCCACCTCATGCAGGTCCTCGATGACTTTATTGGCCTGTTCCAGATTTTGCATCACGCTTTCAGTAATTTCTATAATAAAATATTTAGGATCGACCTCATAAAGTTCCAGAACGTTTTTGACGCGGGTAACAAAATAAGGATCTTCAAACTGTAGTGCAGACACATTTACAGAGACATGTAGACACAGATTGTCTTTCTGCCATTCTTTGGCCTGCCTGACCGCTTCATAAATAACCCAGTAGCCGATTTCATTGATCATGCCGGATTCCTCAGCAATGGGAATAAATTCGACTGGGGACACTAACCCAAGTATGGGGTGTTCCCACCTTAGCAGTGCCTCCACACCATAAAGCTTTCCGTTCAGCATTCTGACTTTAGGCTGATACAAGAGGTACAGTTCATTTTGAAGCAGAGCTTCCTTGAGACCAAATTCAATTCGACGCTTGCGTTCGATTGCGGCTGCGTCGTCGGTCATAAACAAATGGTAGTTGTTCTTACCCGAGCGCTTGACTTTGTACATGGCGATTTCTGCCTGCTGAAGCAGTGCATCCATATCCTGAGCCGTTTCTGGATAGCGGCTGATCCCGATACTGGCTGTAACATAAAATGTCGACTGATTGACTTTAAAAGGACGTTCAAAGAGATCTACGATTGACTGTCCCAATTCCAGTGTTTCTTTTTCACAAATGTCTTCAATCATGATGTACACTTCGTCCTCGCTTTGTCTAGCGATAATGACGTCCTCGCCTAGAAGCGTACGCAAGCGTTCAGTTATTTTGATCAAGACTTTATCCCCTGCATCTCTTCCGTACAGTTCATTTATCGTACGAAAGCGGTCAATATCCAGGATATAGATAGCGAATTCTATCTCTGTTTCATTCACCGTACTGACCGCTAAGCGGTCCTTAAACTCCTTGACAAGCTTGACCCGGTTGGGCAGCTTAGTCAGCATGTCAAAATAAGTGACCTGGTGTAGTTCTTCTTTTTTCTTCTGAATAGCTTCCCGCCATTTTTTTTCTTTTTTGTCGATGTTGAAAACTTTGTCCTTCAAAAATCTGAACCAATTGCGTGCACTTTTGCTGCTGTTTGGATAGTTTAAAGGATCATTGACAACAGATAAAATATAAGCTGGCTTATACAGTCCTTTCGACAACGTGTATACAAAGAACAAAAGCACACTTATAAGCAGATAGTCTTTAAGCTCCTGATTGTTCAACCCCTGAAATGTATCATGGACATGATGGACAAAGGTATTTGTCATATGAATCTGTACTCCTTTACCATATGATGATTGATCCTTAAGTATGCTTTATACACTCTATTCAGACTTCTTCATCAGTTTATCATACTTTTATCATTTGCATATATCTATTTTCATTTTTTGTAAATATATTAAGGTGCGAACAGTAATAATGTCTTAATTATTTCACGATAACTTTTTCGAGTTCACCGACTTCTAGCGTAATATCGTGTATAGCTGTGGAAATAGACTCGATACCGGATGTAGTTGATCCAATTGAGGCTGCGATCTCTTCTGTGGTAGAGGCATTTTCTTCCGAAGAAGCAGACAAGCTGGACATGATGTCGATCAGTTCTTCTGTTTTCACTTCCATTTGTTCCCCTGCCTGCGCAACAGCAAAAATGACTTTCTCCAACATGACCAGTGCCTCTGATAATGATTCAAACTGGATATTGGTATCGTTTAAGCTGTTTTGCTGTTCTCTTGTTGTCGCACGAAGAGCTTTTACAGATTTGACGGCTTCTGTAGCCTGACTGGTTAACAGGCTTATGACTTCAACGATTTCTTCATTGAACCGATGGGACTGTTCTGCCAGTTTACGAATTTCCTCCGCAACGACTGCAAAGCCTTTCCCTTCTTCACCGGCTCTGGCCGCTTCAATGGAGGCATTCAGTGCAAGCAGATTGGTCTGCTCAGATATACTAGCAATTTCTGTGGATGCTGCGTCTATTTTCTCAACAGATAACGAAGTGGACTGAATCATGGCTTCGATTTCTTTTACGCTTTCGATACTGGAACGGGTATTTTCAGTCAGTGACGTCAAATTTTCAAGGCTGCTTTCTCTGAGTGAGCTAGCTTCGTGAGTTTTGACTGTCAACTCGCTGACTGATTTAGCCTGACTGCTGAGTAGACTACCTAAAGACTTCACTTTATCAGCTCCCCGCTCTGTATCTACAGCCTGACTGGACGTTGAACTGGCCATATCTTCGATGGCCCGGTCGACTTCCAGAGCTGCTTCAGAAATCGAACTGCTGGTCCTGTCTAGAGACTGGGAGCTTTCACGCAGTTTCTTAATGGTATTTTGAGCGGCATCAATGATCCGCTTCATCTGATCAGACTGAGAGCCGGCTTTTGACGCATGGGTCTCAATCTGACTGATGAGGTTTTCACCATTATTGACAACAACTAGCCCTGCTACTGCTGTAAATAAATACAGCAAGATCATTATGTAAAATTCGATTGTTTCATTGACGGCTGTATAGTCATTGAAAATAATAACAGCGAGGTTGATCAGCCCAAGTGTACCGGACAAATAGAGAATTTTCCGGTCCAAAAAAATAACAGTCAGAATCAGATACAAAAACAGCACCGTCCAGGCTGTCAAACTGTAAATCGTTGACGTGATCGAGATAGGTAGAGCGTACATCAGCGTCACAATCAGGTATTTTCCTATGTTCTTTTTACCTAAAAATGCATAGGTCAAAAGCATCAGAATATTGATTACGACCGTATAAGTCATGAAGGACCAATAACTATCTGCAGTGATCCAGTTATTGGAGTAAAAGTAGTAAACAATTGGATAAGCTGCCAAAATCATGCCAACAATTAGATAGGTCAGCACTTGCGTCGCTTTCTCATCGAATTGGACTTTCATACATTTATTTTCTCCTGATACAGACCTTTCAGCTTCCTGTCTAATATCAGCAACCCCTTCTTTCATGAACAGTTTCCTCTTTTCCATAGTATTTACGACTTATTATCGGCTGTTTTTGTAATATGTTAAGAGGGTGTATACTGATGATGACTATTAATGAGGACCAACTGAAAAAAGCAGAAAAACTGTATTTCTATTCATAAAAAAAAGAGAGGACCGCTCCTCTCTCTTAGCTTATTAAGCTTACTTGCTTTCTTTTATTTGGTTTTTGTTTTGCTCAAGGATGGCCGTCACGTCAGTGTATCCTCTTTCGATTACTTGCTGGTCAAAGTCTTCCTCGAAATTCTTAATTGTCATTTTGTACAAATAATCGTTATATTCTTTGATAAACCCAAGGTTATCACCATGAGATTTAAAGGCGATTGTCTTGAGGGCTTCAAAAAGAGCATGAACACCGGCAATGTCCTGTTGCATATAAAACACCAGCTGCCAGTAGCCTCTGTAAAGGTCCTGAGCAAAATCGTTATAACGGTAAAAAACGACTCCCTGGTACGTATTCGAATCCGCGCTATCCAGTTTTTTTTCATCGTCTTTAATCATTGCATATTTTCCAGGAAGTGCTGCAAGCTTCCGTTCCAAAAGGGCTTTGTATCTAAGAATATGAATGGCGGTATTGGGATCATTTATGCCGGGAGACACCGCACGCAGAGCTACTTCAGTCAGTTTTACGCGAGCGTATCCCGGATCGAACAACGCAGATTTTTTCTCTTCATATGAGAAGCTCTGGTTGACTTGATTAAACACAGTATCGATATCTTTAATTTTTTTGTTTGTCAAAATTTCTGCCACTGACTCTCCCTTGGTAATGAACTGACCGACCCGAAAAGACAACTGAATCAGCAAGTCATGCTCTTCGGCAGTTTTTTTCAAAGGGTCAAACTGAATGTGCTCGATGTAGGCACTTTGTGAGGCCGATACAGTATAGGCATATAAAAAATCCAGTTCTGGAAGATGCTTGAGCGTCTGGTAGGGTTCAAACCGCTCAATGAAGCGATCATAGACATCCTCTGCTTCCACATACAAATTGTGTATCAGTTTTTCCAGCTGAACATACTGGGCGCTAGAATATACAAAACGGGTAAACATAAATACGGATCCTAAAGCATAGAACAGCGCTACCGTAGCGGAGATGACTAGCAGCTCCTCTTCAGTTGAACGCATGAAGAACAAAGAGGACAAGCAGTAAATAAAGCCACCTAAAAAAACACCCAGAGTACGCATCGATACAGGGTTCATCAGAAAATTTTCCATGGCTCTTGGGCTAAAATTCGAGGTATATAATGTAATAATGGTCAGCATTGTTGCAAATGTAAAAGTGGCGACAGAAAACAGCGATCCCGCCAAAAGACTGAGTATTTCCCTCGCAAGACTTACACTAGTCACGCTCCACCGGGGCAAGTCATTGACCACATCAAATACTCTTGTATCCAGCACAATCACCACGATGGAAAGCAAAAAAGAAAAAAGAACACTTCCTCCTAGCGTAAGCCATATCTTGGTTTCTTCCATATTTAAATTTAGTTTTTCGAGCATTTGTGCTCCTCCTTTCCTTGTAGTTATACAACTCTTGTTTTATTATACCTTTAAATCAGAAATTATTTTATAGGAATGCTTAATTGTTGTGCTTACTTTCCGATAGTATCTTTTGTAAGCATATCACATGAAGGAATGATTAAATGAATAAAAACAAACTCATGGTTACACTGGCAGGCATGATTACGGCTCTGACGGTACTGGTTCACATTCTGCACCGCCTGTCGATTTTGAGCAGCCACACACACGGTGGGCACCATCATCCAACGGCTGGCCTGCCTGATACTTTTTATCCCATCAGCTTCGCCTTCCTCTCTCTTCCACTACTTCTTCAGCTACTTTCAGTTGCATTGCTGTTCAAAAATCCCAAGCACCGACTGCTGCCTCTGCTTGTTACTCTGATTTTAACTTTTGCAGTCATCAGTATGATTATGGGTGGGCACGGATCAGTTGAATATCATTTCGGCATCTTTACAGTGCTGGCAGCTATGACCTACTATCAGTCCACAAATCTGGTGATGCTGATGACAGGTCTGTTCACTTTTCAGCATTTATTTGGCTATTTTTTTGCGCCAGCAACTGTTTTTGTATACGGGATTGGGGAATATTCTTTTCTGATGGTCTTAATTCATGCTATCTTTTTGTTACTGACTGCCGGTACAGTAATCTGGCAAATCACCAGCAGCAAGAAGCAAGTAGCTGTACTTGAAAAGATCAACGCATCCAGTGAACAGACACTCTTCTCAATTATCGACCAGCTCAAAAGTACCAGTGCCCATGTGGAGGATACTTCTCATAGGCTGACAGACAATGCTTTAAATACCAGAAGCAGCAGCGAGAAAGTTAAAGAAGCCTTAAAAGATATTTTAGAAATAACTGATCAACAGGTCGGTCAAACCGAAAACAGTCAGTCAGTGCTGGTCTCTCTTCTGTCTTCAATCGAAAGCATTGAACAGAATGCAGAGAGTATCGTCTCATCTTCAAGCATCCTGACTTCAGAGTCGGCTGAAGGATCTGAACTCGTCAGACAAACAACAAGTGAAATCACTCAGCTTGCAGAAGCTTTTGAGCAAGTCGATAGGATAATCATGTCTTTGGATGAGAAGGCTAAAGAAATCAGTGGCATCATTACAGTAATCTCAGATATTTCTGATAAAACAAACCTGCTTGCACTGAATGCAGCCATCGAAGCCGCACAAGCCGGTGAGACCGGAAAAGGCTTTGCTGTTGTTGCGGAAGAAGTCCGAAAATTGTCTGATCAAACAGACGAGGCAGTTGCCCGGGTATCTAGTGTAATCAAGGCTGTTCAAAAAGACAGTGCTGAGGCAAGTCTATCCGTAACGGACGGTGGACAGAAAATGAAAGAAAGTCTGATCAGCGTTTCGAAAACAGAAGCAAAATTTCATCATATTCACGGTGCAGCAATAGGTCTTGATAAGGATATTCAGCTGACTGCTAAAACGGCGAAACAGATTTCCGTTAAATCCAAAGACATCCAGCATGCAGTGAAAAGAATTCAGCAGTCCGCCAGCAAGACAACGGCAGTTGTTGAACACGCAGATCAGCTGTCTGTCGACCAGATGAAACGCATCAGTGAAACAACAACTATTGCGGCCAACCTGCAGCGCGAAGTTGAAAAACTGGATCCTCTGATTAGAGAACTGCAGCTGCAACAAAAAGACAGCGCAGAAGAGACAGACTTTAATGCCCCACTTGCTACGACCGTAACGGCTCCAGCCTGATAAGTACAGGCTATCCGTAGAGTGTGTGAGTCAGTAAAGGATAAAGCTTCTGCTCTTTTAGTTTGATCAGCTGAAAGATGAAAAGAGACGCCTGCGCGTCTCTTTTTCTATTTAAGGCTTTTAGACTGTTCTGCTTTCTTTATTGTTTGTAGCTTATTATATCTTGACCAGTTTCACACTTTTGCTTTGAATGTATTTTGAGGAGAGGGCTGTATATAAGCCCCCTCCTTCAATTAAACAGTATTTATTTGGAGGAGACAATTGAACATGAGGCTCCTCCTTCATTTAAGTAGCCTTTGTTTAAAGGAGAGCCTGCATTTGAGACTCCTCCTTTAATTAAACGGTATTTATTTGGAGGAGACTACCAAATTTGGAATTCCTCCTTCAAATAAGCAGCCCTAATCATCAAAAGCCAGCTAAATCTACTACTTTTTAGAGTTCAAACGAAAAGGCCTCTTGACCTTTTCATTTTTACACTAATCATCAGTATTAAACAACATAGTATTCGCCCATCGTATTATTTAAAATCAGCAGGGTATGGTTCTTGGAGCGGTCACTCCTGACTTTTCCGTTCTCCAACTGAATAACACGTGACGGCATTTGATGAACAAAATGCTGTTCATGAGTGGCCATAATAACTGTGGTACCGGTCTTATTGATTTTGTGAAGGAGACGAAGCATCTTCCAGCTTGTCTTAGGGTCCAGACTACCGGTCGGTTCATCTGCTATAAGCAGTTTGGGCTTGTGTACGATGGCCCGCGCAATGGCTATACGCTGCTGCTCACCTCCGGAACAGTTTTCAGGAAAGTCCAGAGCCTTGTGCTTCAAGCCCACTGTCTCTAGGGCTTCCATGACCATGTCTTCAATCAGAGATGCCTCTACGCCTGTCACTTCCAGCACATAGGCCACATTTTCGAAAACCGTCATGTAGTCCAGTAGATTGTATTCCTGGAAGACGACACCGACCTGTCTTCTTAACTGATGCAGTTCGTGATTTTTCAACTGGTTGACGACGAAAGAATCAAAAACCACATGCCCCTCTGTTGGCCTGACTTGGCCATAAAGTGTCTTAAGCAGAGTCGATTTGCCTGATCCGCTTTTTCCAATCAAGTAGACAAACTCTCCCTGATCGATATCGACGGACACTTGCTCAAGAGATTTTGTGTCTGTTTTTTTATAGTAATTAGATACACTGATCAGTCTGATCATGGAGCTTCCCCCTCTTACTTGCTTCTATGACGGACCTGTTTAGCATGATAAAAATTAAGTAAACTGGTTGATTAAAGACTGGATTTCGTCTGTACTCTGCATTACTTTGGCATTCAGCGAGTAGGCTCTCTGAGACATGATCATCTCAGTCAGACTTTGGGCGAGATTCACATTGGACTCTTCCAGATAGTTATTCATGATCGAGCCGAATGCACCCGGCTGATCCACAGAAGAAATCAGCTGTGTTCCATCTGCGACACGGTACATGTTCCCCCCGACAGACTCCATAGCCTGAGCATTTGCCGGAAGAAACAGCGGTACTGATCCCACCACCGTTTCCTGACCATTGATTTGACTTAAAATATCTCCATTTTTGCTGATTTGAAGGGAGTTCAAGTCCCACTGATTACTGGGAACAAAGAGCTCCACTTCCAGATAGTCGCCCCGATCATTCACAATCTCCCCTGTTCCGTTCAAGTGAAAGGCGCCATCACGGGTCAGCAGCTGTAGGTTGTCTGCACCTTGCACAGCAAAAAACCCGCTCCCGCCGACGGCCATGTGCAGCGGATCGCCCGTTTGCGTTAGACTCCCTTGGGAGAAGTGGTTTTTTCCGGCACTCGTCCACACACCCCGGTTTAGTGATGAATTATCGGCTGTCCCAGAGAGGCGCACATCCTGTTCGGTCACGGCATTGTGTACCAGTTCGCGAAAACTCGTATCGCTTTTTTTGTAGCCGATTGTATTGGCATTGGCTATATTGTGTGCAAGCTGGTCCATCTTCTGTTGCTGGGAACGCATCGCACTTTTAGAAATACTATAGGGAATATTCACGTCTTATCTGCTCCTTTATGTGCGGCCGACTTCCTGAGTGGCCCGCTTAAGTGTTTCATCCATTGACTGCAGGACCCGCTGATTAGCCTCAAATTCTCTGGATATCTGAAGCATATCGGTCATGACATCGGCCATATCGACATTAGAGTTTTCCAGCTGTCCCTGGTGAATGGTAAACCCCACACCGACCGGCTCACCCGCCCCACCCGAAAACAGAGTGCCGCCCTCTGACGTTAGGGCTTCCGGCTCATCGAACCGGGTCAGGTACAGAAATTGCGGACCCTGATCGTTTGTGTAGACAAAGCCGTTAGCGTCGATCGTGAACGATGCTTCAAGATCAGATCCGACTGTAATGGGAGCTGTGCCGCCGTTTTCAAGGATGCCCAGAACCGTATACCCTTCCTGTGTGACCAGCTGACCGTCTGCATTAACTGAAAAGTTTCCATTTTTTGTATAGAATATCTCACCGGCTTCACTTTGAACAGTGAAGAAAGCATCACCGTTCACAGCGACATCCGTCCTGCTGTCTGTAGACTGCATTCCGCCGGCTGAGAAGTTGCGTACTGCTTCATCCAGCTGATTGCCGAATACAAGTGAACCGATTTCTCGTCTGCGGTCAGCATTCACACCTCGAGTATAATTATGTACGTCAACTGCTTCCGTCGTGCTGGTCACCAGTTGCTGTGCCTTGTAACCGGGGGTCTGCGTATTGGCTGCATTGGAAGCTAGGTTTCTCTGTTTTTGAGTCAGGACATTAAAGCTGCCTGACAGGGTGTCGATTCCTCTAATCATGTCCATAATCCTTTCTGATCGTTTCTCTAAGTTTAAGCAGGGCTTTACCATGGATCTGCGACACGCGGGGAGTGGATATGTCGAAGACATAGCCGACTTCCTTCATACTGAGTTCCTCATGGTAAATTAGTTGCAGGATTTGCTGTTCTCTTTCCGTCAGTGTCAAAACAGCTTTTTTCATAAAGTCAAACTGTTCTGCTTGAATCACTTTATCCTCTGCTTTGACAGCAGTCTGGTCCGTCATGACTTCCATCAGATTCGTTTCATTTGAAGAATGATCAAATAAAATATCGTCCAGTGATACATCGGAAAGCTGATGGATCGTTTCATATATATCTTTCAGATCCTTGTCCGATATCTCCATTCCCTTACAGATTTCCTGGTCCGTAGGTGTGCGCAGTAGACTTTGCTGAAGGTGAGTGACTGCGTCGTAATAATCATTGACTGCCTTGATCTTGTTTCGAGAAACTTTTGAGGTTTTTCGGATCTCATCAATGATGGCTCCCTTTATCCGCATGTAGGCATAGTTGATGAACGGGACATTAAGGGAATGATTGTACTTTTCAACTGCGCTCATCAGACCGATCACGCCAATGTTGACCAGATCTTCATGATCGTATTCCTTGTTGTTGATTTTCAGTCCATGCACGACCTTGTGTACCAGTGGTATGTACTGCATCACCTGTTCATTGCGAAGGCTCTCTTCCACTTTTTCCCCTCCTGACTAGTTGTTCATACTGATCATGCCGGCACTTTCGATTGGACATTCATTGGGAATTTCATTTAAAGACAAAACGCTCAGCTCCGGAAAGTTGAACGACAGCAAGTTACGCATGGCCGGTCTGATCTTAGGCGAAGTTAGTAAAATAAAAGGCATACCTTGTGCAGTCAGCATACTGCTCTGCTGGTTGATACTGTCGAAGAGCTGATTGACTTCCTGAGGCTGCAGCACCGGTATCGATCCCTGCGTGGATTTCTGAATGCTGGATGCTAGGCGGTCCTCGACGTCCGGATGAACCGTAATCACGTTCAATGTGCCCTGATTGTCCATATGCTCCTTGACGATAGTTCGCTTAAGGGCCTGACGGACATATTCTGTCAGCGTTTCATGGTCTTTCGTCGCATGACCGTAATCGGCCAGCGTTTCAAGAATTGTGACCAGATCCGTAATGGGCACAGCTTCTTTCAACAGTCGCTGTAGCACTTTTTGTACATCACCCAGCTGTAGGATATCTGGTATTAATTCGTCAATAACTACATTGTACTGTTCCTTGAGTCCCTCCAGCAGCTCCTTGACCTCCTGCCTGCCCAGCAGTTCATCGGCATTTTGCTTCATCACTTCTTTGACATGTGTGACCAGGACCGTCAGCGGATCGACCACTGTGTAATCGTGTAGCTCAGCTATTTCCTTGTTTTTATCTGTGACCCATAAGGCATCCAGACCAAAAGCCGGTTCCTTGGCGTCGATTCCGTCGATTTCCTCTTCAATTCCCCCTGGCTCTACGACCAGGAACTTGTCGGGATATAATGTTCCTGAAGCGACATCATTCCCTTTGATTTTAATTACATAATCATGCTGGTTCATCTGGAGGTTATCTCTGATGCGGATCGGATTAAGTAAAATACCCAGTTCATAGGACAACTGTTTTCTGATCGCTGCAATCTGATCTGTCATGCTCGAATCTTGATCTTCATTAGCTAGAGGAATCAGCCCGTAGCCGATCTCCACAGCGATGCGGTCAACCTGAAACTGAGAAGCTGACTCGTCAACCGGCTCTGCTTCCAATTGTGTAACAGCCTGTTGCTGCTGGGCCTTGGCTTCCTGAGCAGTCGCTTTCTGACTTTCTCCTACCAGATAGCCCGCGACGACCAGTGCGGTTGCTAGCAGAATGAAAGGGAAAAAGGGAAAGCCGGGCACTAGTGCAAATATCGACAGCAAGGTCGCAACGATATACATGACCTGTGGTGTATGGAATAGCTCTCCTCCGATTGTGTCTCCGAAGGCCTTCTCATTAGCGGTTCTCGTAACGAGCACTCCGGAGGCAACGGAAATCAGCAGTGAAGGAATCTGACTGACCAGACCATCCCCGATCGTCAGCTGGCCAAAATGCGCCATCGCTTCAGTGATGGTATAGCCGCCTTGAAGAGAGTGAATGATGATTCCGCCGATCAGATTGATCAAGGTAATGATGATTCCGGCAATTGCGTCTCCCTTAACAAATTTGCTGGCCCCGTCCATGGCGCCATAGAAGTTGGCTTCTTTTTCTAAGTTGGACCGTCTGGTTTTGGCCAGCTCTTCATTGATCAGACCACTGTTCAGATCAGCGTCAATCGCCATCTGTTTTCCGGGCATGGCATCCAGTGTGAAGCGGGCAGAAACTTCCGCCACTCGGCTGGCTCCATTGGTGACGACCAGAATCTGAACGATAACGATGATAATGAACAGAACGGCCCCAACTATGTAGTTGTCACCAGCAACAAAACTACCGAACGTATCGATAACTCGCCCGGCATCCCCTTGAGTCAAAATCAGCCGGGTTGAGCTGATATTCAGGCCTAAACGGATCATAGTTGTTACTAGCAACAGCGTAGGAAAGCTGAGGAAATCCAGTACCGAATGGGTGAACAGGGTCAGCACCAGTATAGTGATTCCCAGTGATATATTGACCACTAGTAGAAAGTCGAGAATAAAGGTCGGCATAGGGATAACAATAATCCCGATGATCGACACGACGACAAATGCAATCAGTATGTTCAATGTATTGGCCAGCGTCGCTCGACGCTGGGCGGTTGTCTGGTTGTTCATTTAGTCCACCCATTCTTTATCAAATCTTATGTTTACGCGCTTCTTCAGCTTGGAAGATTAGAGCCAGTATTTCCGCAATCGCCTGGTACAGTTCAGTGGGTACCGGGTCCATCGGCTCGACTTGCTTATACAGTGATCGAGCCAGTGGCTTGTTCTCAATGATTGGCACTTCCTGCTCGCCCGCCATTTCTCTCATTTTCAAAGCCATCAGATCCTGTCCTTTAACTAGAACAACCGGCACCTGATCCTTATTTTTGTCGTAGCGGATTGCGACAGCAAAGTGGGTCGGGTTTGTAATCAAAACGGTCGCCTCTGCCACATCCTGAATGTTTCCTGCCAGCATGTCCCGGTAGCGGGCTTTTCGCTGAGACTTGATCTGCGGATCGCCTTCCATTTCCTTGTATTCATCCTTGATTTCCTGCATCGACATCATAAGGTTCTTTTTGTGATCATAGCGCTGATACACATAATCAAGCACGCCCAAAACGGCAAGAAATACCGCCAGCTGGAAAGCAAGCTGACTGACTAGCTCGATCATCAGCGGAAAAATGGCGGGTACACCGACTTGGCCGGCATTTAAAATGACTAGCGCCGACTGGTAAAGCGTATAAACTGTAAAGCCCACAACAATGAACAGTTTCATCAGGTTCTTCGCCAGTCCAAACACTGCTTTCTTGCCGAAGATATTTTTGAAACCACTGACTGGATTGATCTTGTTTAAACTCGGTTTAAGCGGCTCTTTTGTAAACAGGAAGCCGACCTGCACCATATTGCCAATGACCCCGGTAAAAAAGGCAATAGCCAGAAAAGGCGCTGCCAGAATGAGAAACCAGATGATAGCCTCCATGCCGACTGCCGGCAGTTCATGCATGACGGTGTCCGGTTTGCTATCCATACGGAGTGACGACTGCATGAACACATAGGCCCGCTGCAGGACGTACATCGCCAAAAAGGTAAAGCTTAAGGCAAACAATCCGAATGATAAAGCCGAAGACAGATCCTGACTTTTTGGAACCTGCCCTTTTTTTCTCGCTTCACGGAGCTTCTTGGGGGTGGGTTTTTCTGTTTTACCGTCTTTATCTGCTGCCACAGTGCCTCACCCCTTCTAATCATTTGCCAATCTATTATTCATGCTTGTTTTCGGTGCCAGTCACTCGAACACTCTTTGCTTTACAACCTTAGTCTCACTGCAGTGAATAAAGCCATTCATTCATGTGCCGGATCATGTTCGGGAAGAGTTCACCGATGTTGTTCATCAATGTCGGCAGAAAGAAGAACATGAATATCAGACTCACCAAAGTCTTCATCGGCATCCCTAAAATCAGGACATTGATCTGAGGAACAGTCCTTGAAATCAAGGCCAGTGTCAGTTCAGACAGTAACGCCACGATGATCAGAGGGATCGCCAGTTGAATCGCTGTTCCAAATAAATTACCGAACAGGTGGATCATGCCTTCCATTCCTATATGACTGAAAGTCAACTGGTCTAAAGGCGCCCACAGGAAGGATTCAACCAGTGTCGTGATTACCTGATGATGGATATTGGCAATAAAGAAGATCATGATTGATATCCAGTAGTAAATCCGGCCATAGTAAGAAGCATTCACGCCCAGGGAAGGGTCATAGATGGAACCCATGGAAAAACCGACTTGAAAATCTACCAGTGAGCCTGCTATTTCTACTGCAGTAAAAAACAGCAGGGTAATGTAGCCCAAAGCCAGTCCGATAAAAACCTCTTTTATGCCAATAGTGACAAAGCTGCCAATGGCCAGTTCTTCCTGCAGGGGTTCAATGATCCCCATGATCGGCAGACTCAAACCCACTGACAGAGCCACCTTGCTGATGGTTGGAAAAGAGCTGTGGGAAAAAGCTGGAGTCACCGCTATAAAAACCGTCAGGCGAATCATGACTAGCAAAAACTGCTGCACTTCTGCTGTCATCCCGTCACAACCCGGCGATAATCGTAAACAGCTGGTCGGTAAAGGCCATCAATGTGTTTAGCATGAAATTTCCCAGTAAAACCAGTGTCAGTAAAATGGCGAACAACTTGGGAACAAAACTCAAGGTCTGTTCCTGGATCTGAGTGGTCGCCTGAAGGATACTGATGACCAGACCGATGACTAGAGCGACGATCAGCACCGGTCCACCTACTCTAATCAGAACGAGGAAAGCGTCCTGCAGTACATCTAAAACATTTTGTGCTGACATATGTATGTCCTTTCTTTCCTTAAGATTAAACGATTAAAGCAATCAGTAAAAACTGCCAATCAGCGATTCTACCACTAAATACCAGCCGTCGACCATGACAAACAGTAAAAGCTTAAAGGGCAGTGAAATCATAACCGGTGACAGCATGAACATTCCCATGGACATCAAAATGCTGGCCACGACGATATCAATCACCAGAAAAGGGATAAAAATCAGAAAGCCAATGGTAAAGGCCGTCCGCAGCTCACTGATGGCAAAGGCCGGGATCACTGTAAACAAAGACAAATCTTCCGGATCCTCCGGGAAGTCTTCTCCACTCAACTGAACAAACAGCTCCAAATCGCTCGACCGGGTCTGCTCCAGCATGAACCCTTTGATCGGATCTTCTGCCAAGTCAAAGACTTCTTCCCGGGACACCTCTCCAGCAAGCATGGGCTGCAGAGCCTGATCATTTACTTCCTGATAGACCGGTCGCATGACAAAGAGGGATAGAAACAAAGCCAGTCCGATCAGAACCTGGTTGGGGGGACTCTGCTGGGTTCCCAAAGCATTACGGGTGAACGACAAGACAATGATGGTACGGGTAAAACTTGACGTCAAAACGAGAAAGGAAGGAATCAGCGCTATTAAGAAAAGCAGCAGGTATAAATTGACAACTTCAGAGGAGTCATTCGTTGCTGCTAGAGCGTCTACTAAATTTTCCGTCATCTCCTGGACTTTCCTTTCTCCCGAAAGTCAGCGTACTGAGCTTTCATATTCTTGTACTGGCTGCCTGCAAGTCCGATTAGCTTTTCCGCCTTGCCTTCTGATTTAAATACCTTTGCAGCCGACTGTTTTTGTGCCAGTTTTTGCTGAATCGCTTCTTTTTCTTCTGGAGTGAAGGTTTTAAGCAGTTCATTTTGACTGTCCGACACGCTCATCAGCATATATTCCGTCCCAACTTGCACGATACAGATAGAGGAGGCTTTAGACATCTGAACCCGCTCAATGATTGTAATCACCTGTCCTGCCGGCTGCTGGAAATGATTCAATTTTTTTAATAGGAAATTAGCCAGAAAGACGATTAAAATAAGCGCGAGTATCATCTGTAGTAAATCGTTCAGGTCCATATTCCTCTCCTCTCTTGTCTCAGTATTTGGGATAATCTTTTATTGTCTTACAAATATGTGATTAGCGCTGAATCAGGATATTAGTTACAAAGACCTCTTCAATCAGGTCTTCTTCCAGAGACCGGTTGATTCGGTCTCTGATTTCGTCTTTGATGATGAACTCACCTTCAGCTTCTTCAAGGATTGTTTGGGTGCTATGACCGGATACGACATGGATAACTGCATCTCTGACTTTAGCAATGTCTTCAGCAATCACGTCCTTGGCCTGATCGTCAAAGCTCGTCACTGTGATTTCCATACGGACAATTGCATGCCCTCTGGATGAATCACCTTTGACATTGACCAGAAATTCTTCTAATGGAATAGCCGTTTCAGCGGCCTCCGCTTCTGCATTAAAACTGAAACGGTCCCATAGATTTGTATCCGCATCAGCATTTGAATCCGTGTCAAAAACAGTCACTCCTAAACCGATACCTAAAACAATCAGTACCCCACCCAATAAAATGAAGGTGAGTATCTTTCCTACCTTTTTCTTTTTCTCTCTGTCATTAGTCTGTGCCACTTGATACTTCCTCTCTTTCATCGTAAACGATAACGATATTTACCCGACGGTTTAAAGCCCGGTTTTCAACTGAATCATTCGGTACGATTGGTCGGTATTCCCCGTATCCCTTAGCGGAGAGGCGGTCCGGGTCGATCCCATGCTCTTCATATAAATATCTGAGTACGGTAACCGACCGGGCAACTGACAACTCCCAGTTGGTTTCAAACAAGGTTCCCACCGGCACATCATCTGTATAGCCCTCAATGATGATTTCATTGGGAAACAGATCAAACAAACCGGCAAGCTGATCCATCGTTTGCAAACCATTAGCCTTTAGATTGGCGCTCCCAGGATCAAACATGATGGCTTCCTGGATGTCGATATAAACGCCCTGCTGGTCCCGGGACAAGGTCACGTCTGCATTGAGCCCTTCATCCACCAGGTAAACGTTTACCGTATCGAAGAGCTCCAGAACCTGCTCCGGGATATACTGGGCATCCGTTTCCTCATCTTCTACGGCCAGATCATCTGGATCCAGGCCCTCAAACTCACTCAAGTCACCGTAGTCTTCAAATGACTGGTCTCCGAAGGAGTTGCCTCTATCGTCAAGGATCGAATCACTGCTGCTTCCAATTAGAGCCATCCTTAAGGATTCTGCTACTTCTCGGAAGCGTTCTTCGCTCACGATCGACATCGAAAACAAAAGGATAAAGAAAGTCAGCAGCAGCGACATGAGATCAGAATAGGTCGTCATCCAGGGAGGAGCTCCAGCCTGAACTTTCTTGCTTGTTTTTCTTCGCTTTCTAGCCATTTTTTTCTCCTAACTGTCAGAAAAGGAAAACAATGTGTTCCCCTCCTGTAAATATTGAACGGCTAATAAACTCTTTTAAAACTCTTCTGCAACAGCTACAGCATCCGTGTTTTTTTCCTTAGCTGCCTTCATATCTTTCTGTGAACAGAAACTCTTAAGCTTCTGCTCGATGATTCGCGGGTTGTCCCCTCTTTGCAAAGCCAGAACACCTTCAATAATCATCTCGTTGGTCTTCATTTCATTGGCTGTCTGCATCTCCAGGTTCTTGGCAATCGGCAGAAAGACCATATTGGCCATGAAACTGCCGTAAAAAGTCGTCAAGAGAGCTGTCGCCATGCCCGTTCCGATCAGGGAAGGATCCTGCAGATCTCCAAGCATTGCAATCAGACCAATCAGCGTCCCGATCATCCCGAAAGCCGGAGCGTACTCGCCCCATTTCAGGAAGACTTCCTGACCCACCGAGTGCCGGCTTTCAGTCTGTTCCAGTTCCACATTCAAAATATCTTCAATTGTATCGACATCGTTTCCGTCAACGACCATCTCAATCCCATGAATCAGCATGGTGTTCTCAAGATTATCAATTTCCGCTTCAATAGCCAAAATCCCTTCGGTCCGGCTTTTTTTAGCTAGAAAAGTAATCTTGTCGACCACAGCCATCCGGTCATCATCTGGGGCAAACATCAGCATTTTCAACAAGGCTGGAACTTTCTTTAGGGCCTGCATCGGAAAGCTAATGAGCAAGGCTGAAAAAGAACCGGCAAGTGTGATGATCAAAGCCGGGACATCAAAGTAGCGGACCAGTGAACCGTTGGTCGCCATGGCACTGATAATTAGTCCAATACCCATTAACAGGCCGATGATGGGCAATAAATTTCGTTTCATTTCTTATATCCCCCTCGTAGATTTATAGATCTTGGCCTTGTATGCCAATACTTTCTCCGCAATTTCGTCAGGGGTGTCCATCACTCTTACCGTCTTTTGATCGACCAGAGTGATGATCGTGTCGTAATCCCGTTCGATCTTTAAAATACAGTCATTGTTCAAATAAAACTCTTTTCCAGTTACGGTACGCAGTGGTATCATACATAGCCTCTTTCCAAATGATCATTCAGACAAGCGGACAGACCTTAAGATCTGCCCGTTGTCAGCGAGTCATTAACGTTTTAAGTTGATCAGTTCCTGCAGCATTTCATCGGAGGTAGTGATGCTGCGCGAGTTGGCCTGGTAGGCACGGCTGGCAACGATCATTTCTGTAAATTCTGTGGCCAGATCCACATTGGACATTTCCATAAAGCCTGAGCGGATTGTTCCAAAACCGTCGTCTGAAGGGCCGCCATAAGTCGGCTGACCTGAGTTGGCAGAGGAATTATACATATTATCCCCTACTTTTTCCAGACCATCCGGGTTGGCGAAGTTGGACAGGGCGATACGACCCAAAACGTAAGCCTCACCGTTACTGTAAGTACCTAAAATTGTCCCCGTATTATCAATACTATAATCCTGAATGGTTAAGACTCCTCCTCCGGCAGGGTTAGGAATCGTCTCCGGTATGGATAAAGGACCCACGGCCTGCCCGGTTAAGTTAGCGGCATTAAACCCGTTCACGTTGGCCGGTGTTCCCGCACTATAACCCATGACACGAAATCCATTAGAAGTTGTCAGGTTTCCGTTAGTGTCAGTATAAAATCCCCCATCTCGTGTATACTGCATAGGCTCTCCTGCATTTCCTGATTCACTTACGACAAAGAAAGAATTGTCTCCATTCTGGATACCAAAGTCCAGGTTACGTCCGGTAAACTGCAGGGATCCCCCGCCCATCATGACATCAGTAGTCGCAACTTGTGTTCCCAGACCCACTTGCTGGGCGTTGATCCCTCCACGGCCGTTATTGTTGGCGCCTTGGGCGTTGGCATTCATCTGTGAGATCATATCTTGAAAACGGACACGCTGAGACTTGTAGCCCGTCGTATTGACGTTTGAAATGTTGTTGGCGATAACGTCCATTTTGGTCTGCTGACCTTTCATTCCTGTAATACCTGAATAAAGTGAATTTAACATGTGTTTTCCTCCTATTGGTAAACGTCTCTGAATCTGTCGGTCATCAGAGAAAAGCCTCTTTTCAGTCCAGCTTATGCGTTTTATCTTTTCTGATTGATGTGTATGACACTGTCGATATTGGTGACTTCATTCATTTCATCTGACTTTAAAGCGGTGATCACTGTCCTGTTTTTGATACTGGCAATAAGTGCCAAGTCATCATAGAGAATCAGGGACTGTTTGGAGCCTTTGGACTCGAGAGTCTCTACTGCTTCTTCTAGCCGGTTTAGATCCTGTTGATTCAGCTGAAAGCCATGCTGATCCAGCCGTTTCTGTGCATGGCTGGAAAAAGTGACTGCTGGATGTTTCTGAGTCTTATCTAGCATCGCTTCTTCTATGAAAGACTGAAAAGCCGAATTGATTGTTCTGTCGGACACTTTTCTGGATACAGATACATCAGGTACTGCTGATTGACTCCCTCTGATTGGTTGAAGCACGTTACTCACTCACCTCGATTACGTCGTTCATCTGATACGTCCGTCCGTTGACCTGCAAAGTAGCATATCCGTTGTCAAAGCGGACCTTATCAACCGTTCCACTGACTAGCTGATCACCTGAATCAGCGATTTTGACGGATTTACCGACAAAGGATAACGCCTGCTGCTGCTGATTCATTAGCAAGCTGGTCTGCATGGTTTCATTCAGATCGTTGACCGCGTTCAGCATACCGAACTGGACCATCTGGCCAATATAATCAGTTTCTGATCCCCCTCCACTGCCTTGGCCGTCAAAGGATGGCATGCTCATGGCATTAGAAATGATGTACAGAAACTGCTCCATATCCAGATCGGAATTGTTGCGCATCTCCTGTTCAGGCTGGATTGCTCTGAGTGATCCGATCATCATATTGTTTGGAATATTCATTTTAGTCTCCTTGTCTCTCAAGCATACAAATTCAGACCGTTCAAACCGCTGTGTTTATAGGCTCGAACCTTGGTTTGCTTCTGCTTAACATTACCGGTATACTTTCTGTTTTTTTTGTCTGTTTTCTGACGCTCCCGGTCAGACTGTTCAGAACCCTGTGAAAATGAAAACTGATCACTGAATGCCGATTCAGCTGAGGTTGATTCAGCGTAGACAAAATCGAAATGATTCAGGTTTAGGCCTTTTGACTCCAGAGGCAGTTTTAGTTCTTGCCAATTGTTCTCCAGCCAGTTTCTGGCTTCTTCAGAATCGAATATCAGCCGACCACTCAAGCCTTCCTCATCCAGCTTCATCTCGACCGTAACCTGGCCAAGCGTTTTTGGTGTTAAAGTCAGTCTGGACGTAAATTCATTTTTGCCAGGATGAGCTGTCACTGTTTCGAAGACAAGTTCTTCCAGCATTTTCACATTCTGCTCACTATAGTCTGACAGACTGGCTTCCCTATGCGGACCTGTGAGAACAGAACGTGAAACACCTGTACTCGCTGATGGTGTCTGTTCTCCCATTTGAAAGATAATCTTCTCAGCATCTTCTTCCGTTTTGGATGTTGCTAGCTCATTAAACGTTTGTCCTGCTTTTAAGACGTCTTGCACGTCCGCTGCTAAATCAGCCCTCATTTCATAATCAGTTGGGAGAGTGCCCGGCTTTACCTCTTCAGCAAGAAATACATAATCGCTGTTTTCCTGAATTTTTGCAGCTGGACTTGACAAATCTTCAGCAGCTGGCCCCAGGGGATCACTCGAACGTATCGCTTTGACTTTTTGAACGATTTCCTGAACTGCTCCATCCGTTGAGCTAATAGATCCTGAAATGTTTGCATCTGACATAGCTCGCAGGTCATGACTGAAGTCTAAATTCAAAGCGTTCATACCTGATGAAGCTGTATACTCTAACTCCTCACCCGCTAAAACACTCGCAACCGCGTCTAATTGACTTGAACGCGTATGGATCTGGTGGTTGTGTTCTTCACCGATACTTTCTGCTGGTAAAACTGTTTGCGCTGACTGATGTGTTTGGACATATTCCGGCCCTGCTTCTTTCATCTCGCCTGTTTCCAGTAGCTCATCGCTCAGGACGGTCACAGACTTTACTTTTTGGCCATAACCCTGAAGTGACTTCAATACCTCTTCCAGCTCGCCAGTCGTCGCTTCTCCAAATGTTTGTTCTTTATGTAAATCAGTTGTTATTGAAGAATAGGTCGCTTCACTGAAAATTGAACATGTCAGGAAAGGATCGACTAGGGTAAAAGACTCTTCTTTCTCTTCTGAATCGATCTTTTCGTCTTCACCGACTTCTCTTTCCTCTTTACTTTGGGACAAGTTAGAGTAGGAATCAGCCGATGCTTTATTGTTTTTGCCTTCTAGTATTCTCTGAAGGCTTAACGTTTGTTCAAACAAATCCTGATCTTCTGTAGATAAAGAGTCAGATACTTTAGGCGTGTGCCCTGACACATGATTAAATGCGCTGATCTCCACTTTCTCACCTCCTTTCAATAAGGTCACATAGGACGTTATAAAACAGATGGACGCCCAAAACTCAAGGTTGAAATCTCATCCAGTTGGGACTGCTCTTTTTTCTTTACCAGTTCCTTGTACTTGAACTGTTCCTTTTCTTCGAGCTTCTGCATGACTTTCTTGTCCTGATGAGCAAGCTGCAAAGCGCTTTGTGCCGCTTCCAGTTCCTTTTGGGCTTTTTGCATACTGAGTTTCTGCTTGATGATCCTGTCATCCAGCATATCTTTATAAAGGCTGTGGCGTTTGAGATGGTCGATCCCCTGATTAAACAAGTTCTCGTTCTTGATCCGCCTGCTCTCAGACAGGATCCGTTCTAGCTTGTTCTGTTCCAAAGCCAGCTGGCTTTCTTTTTCTTTGACAAAGCGCTGAGCGGCTTCTTCCTGATCGGAGCGCCAGTCGAGTACTTTTTCCATTGAGAAACGGTAAGGATTCATGCACTAACCTCCTGTTATCTGAGCGTCTGATTGCTTAATACGGTCTTCATGGCCTCGACCGTGTCCTCAAAGGTAAAGGCCTGACTGGTTTTCTGCTTTAGAAAGGACTTGATCGGCTGATTCAGACGTATCGCTTGGTCTACCATCGGATTGGACCCTTGCTTATAGGCCCCCACGTCAATTAGATCCTTCGACTCACGGTACGTAGCCAGGTTCTCTCTCATTTTTCCAGCCACTTCGACATGCTCTTCCGTCACCAGTTCTTTCATTAAACGACTCAAGCTGTTCTGCACATCGATAGCCGGATAGTGGTTTTCGGAGGCCATCTGCCTGGACAAAATGATGTGTCCGTCCAAAATACCGCGGACAGAATCGGCAATCGGTTCATTCATATCGTCCCCTTCCACCAGAACAGTATAAAAGGCCGTGATGGAGCCGGTCAGGGCATTTCCACTACGTTCGAGAAGCTTGGGCAAAACGGTAAAGACTGAAGGCGTATACCCTTTAGTAGTTGGCGGTTCTCCGGTAGCTAGTCCGATTTCACGCTGGGCCATAGCCACCCGGGTAACCGAGTCCATCATCAGCACAACGTTTTTCCCCTGATCCCTGAAGTACTCAGCGATTGCCGTCGCGACATAAGCCCCTTTCAGACGCACCAGCGGCGGCTGGTCCGAAGTCGCTGCCACGACAACAGACTTTTTGTAGCCTTCCGGTCCCAAGTCGTTATCAATAAACTCTAGGACTTCCCGTCCACGCTCACCAATTAGACCAATAACAATGACATCGGCATCACTATAGCGGGCCATCATCCCTAAAAGGGTTGACTTTCCAACCCCGGACCCGGCAAAGATGCCCATGCGCTGGCCGACGCCGACTGTCAGTAGACCATCGACCGCCTTGACACCTGTCTGCATGATTTCTTCGATCCTGGGTCTCTCAAACGGGTTGGGTGATGCCCGGTGGACAGCATAAGTCGCTGTGTCTTTTAGCTGCTCCGTGCTCAAGGGACGGCCCAGACCGTCAAACGTCCTTCCGAGCATGGCGTCACTGACTTCGATTTTTAACGCTTTGCCTGTCGGGCGTACAAGACAGCCTGGTCCAATTCCGTCCAGATCATCCAGAGGCATGAGCAGAACGGTTTCGTCTACAAAGCCCACCACCTCACTCAAAACTGTTTTTTCTTTGGAACGGATCTCGATTTCACATACTTCACCGACAAAGGCATCCAGCCCATCGACTTTGATGATCAGGCCGATGACCTGGCTGACTTTTCCATGTTTCAGTCGGGTATGTTTTTTATTGAGTGTTTCATGGTAGAGTTCAAAAGGTATATCGATCATCTACATCTCACGTTCTCTTTCTTTCATTTCCTCGACCATTGCTTCCAACTGCTTCTTGACCTGCAAATCGACCAACTTATGGGCACTTTCTACGATGCATCCTAGGGGATCGATTTCATCATCGCCAAACACTACAAAACGGACACCAGGATAGTTCTTTTCTAGGTCCGGTATACTGTCCCGTATCGTCTTTCGTTTAGAAGGATGGACACTTATACTGACATAATCCTCCTTGCGGTCCAGCTGATGCAGGATGGGATGAACCAATTCCAAAATACCGTCCGGTGTCAAGTCCAGCTGTTCCTGCACTATTTTTTCTGCCATGTGGACCGACAGTGACAGCAGACTTTCTTTCTTAGCCGCAATATACTGCTCAATATCCAGCTGAGCGGCTCTGATCATCTGTCTGGCCTGATTTAAAAGTTCTTGGCTGGCTATCTGTCCTTCTTTAAATCCTTGACTCTGGCCTTCGCTGAAACCCCGTTCAAAACCGGCGTTCTGCCCTTTTTCATAGGCCTCTTCATAGGCTTTTTGCTTCAGTTCGTCAATCTCCTGCTGGGCTTCTTCCATCAGTTTTTCTTTTTCTGTCTGAGCCCGTTCAATCAGCTGACTGCTTTTCTGCTTAGCTTCTTTCAGCTTTTGAGTGGCTTCATCGAAGGTCACATCCTGTTCAAGCTCTTCTTCCGGCAAGTAATCATATGCGGTATCAATGACCCAGTCAGTGACTTCTCCCGAAGACGCTTTGACAGATTTGATGATTCTACTCGATGATAGCATCCTGATCACCTCTCATAATGTAGATCTCTCCCAGTTCATCCAACCGGCGAATAACGGTAACCACGCTCTGTTGGGCTTCTTCAACCGCAGACAGACGAGCTGGTCCGAGGAACTGCATGTCTTCCTTAAGTGTCTCGACCGCACGGGTAGAGAGGTTTTCGTAGATATAATCACGCAGCTCGTCGGAGACGCCTTTGAGTGCCAAGACCAGATCGTCCTGCTTGACTTCTCTGAGCACTTTTTGAACATCTCCTTTTTGAAGCGACACAATATCCTCAAAGGTGAAGAGACTGGCTTTGATTTCCTCAGCCAATTCCGGCTGACGAACTTCCAGTTCGCCGACAATAGTTTTTTCGGTTGTCCGGCCGACCTGATTAAGTATATCAACCAGGGCATTCACGCCACCGACATGTTCGGTATCGTTTTCTATATATGTAGCAAACTTGCTTTCGATCACTTTCTCAATGCGTTCAATCACCACTGGGGAAGTACTGGTAATTGTTCCGATTCGCTCGGCAATCTCAGACTGTTTCTCCGAAGGGAAATTGACCAGGATCTGAGCCGCCTTGTCCGGCTGCATATAGCAGAGCACCAAAGCAACAGTTTGCGGCTGTTCGCCTAGCAGCAGATTGGTCAGCTGAGCCGGGTCTGCCTTGCGGGCAATATTGAAGGGACGCTCCCGCAATTGGATCTGGTTCAGCATGTCAATCACTTCTTTGGCACGTTGGGTACCTAAGGCCTTATTCAGCAAATTCTTGGCATAATCGATCCCCCCATCAAGAATATATTCTCTGGCTTGGGACATTTCCATATACTCGTTGACGATTGCTTCTCTTTCCTTTTGACTCACGTGATCAATATTGGCGATCTCGTAACTGACTTTTTGGATATATTTGTCAGGCAGCTGCTTCATGATTTGAGCTGAAGTCTCAGGCCCCAGCGAAATCATGAATATGGCAGCTTTACGGATGCCGTCCATCGGCTTGGATGCTGTTTTAGCCGCTGTTTCCGTCACATCTGCTCATCCTCTCACTCACATTTACTTGTCTTTTAACCAGACTTTCATCAGCTCAGCGGCCAGTTCAGGATTCTCCTTAGCCTGCTGACGGACAAGGTCTTCTTTTTCACTCATCACTTTATTTTTCTGCTGAAGTGCTTCATTTTCCTTGTCTATTTCTTCTATTGGAGTCGTTTCTGGTACGACCGTTTCAGTTTCGGTATCCATGTTGATTTCTTCTTCTACATCCTCCTGGCCACGTTTGAGCAGGGTCAAGATAGCAATAGCGAATACTAGCAATACCAGTCCCAAAGCCATATACAGCCAGCTGGATCTCAGGAATGAAAGCAAGCTGGAAAGCAGACCCTCTCCGCCTCCAAGCGCAACATCATCACTCTCAGCAAAAGGCAGAATCTCTACCGAAACATCACCGGCCAGTGTAATCCCAGCCTGATCATCCAAACCTAAAGCCCGGCTGACAATCCCGTTAATTTGGTTGGCTGCAGGGACAACGCCTGAATTCTGGTTCACAACAACTGAGGCATTCACTGCCTCAACCACACCCGGAGCTCTGACATAGCGCTCAGTGACTTGGTCCAGTTCGTAGTTGACTGTGCGGTCCATGGATGCAGACAGTTCGGAGTCTTCGTCTTCAGCGAGTGGCATTTCCCCACCCTCAATCAGACTGTTTACCATATTTCTGGCGCCGTCAAAACTCTCAGTCTGACTCCTGATCAAACCTTCACGGTTCTCGTCTCCTTCTTCCGTCATTGGCGCTGAATATTCCACCGATTCACCTTCGACTCTGTCAAAATTCATCGAGGCATTCACGACGACTCTAAGATTGTTGTAGCCATAGACAGGGGCCAGTAAAGATAAGATACGTTCTTCCAAATCCTGCTCGTAGCTCCGCTTTATGTTTTGATGGTTGGTTGAAAAGTCAGAAGAGCTGAAGGCATCTCCACCGGCTTGCATAAAGCCGCTGAGCAGATTGCCGCTCGTATCAACAATCTGAACATTCTCCATCGGTAAGTTCTCAACAGCACCGGTCACCAGCGAGGCGATCCCCTGAATGTTTTGCTGGGAAACGGTTCCTCTTGTCTGAATAACAATTGAAGCGGATGCTTCACTCCGGTAGGCCGGATTCTGAAAAATACTGTCATCCGGCAGAGACAGCATCACTTTAGCTGTATCCACTTGCTGGAGCGAGGAAATCGACCGTTCCAGTTCACCGGTTAGTGCTCTCTGATACATGATTTGACGGTCATCATCCGTTGTCATCATGTTGGTATTGTCAAATATTTCAAAACCTGTAGACCGCTCCGGCATTAGTCCGTTGACGGCCAGATCGATTCGGTAATTGTCGACATCTCGTTCATCGACCAAGATCGTTGTCCCGTTATCTTCCAGGCGGTAATTCATGTTCTGGGCTTTCAGATCTTCAACGATCGCTCCGGCATCGGCTTCTTCCAGGTTGGAAAACAAGACGGTATACTGACTGCGCTGAGTAAAGTAGCCGAGCGTTCCTAGTAAAACCAAAGCCGCTGTCACTAAAATAACCAGCCGCTTGCGCTTGCTTTCATCAAGCTGAAGCCAGCCATCCTTGATCGATGTGCCGATTTCTTTTACTTTATTCATTTATGACTCTCCCTCTACTCTGTTCGTCTGTACTTAAAACTGCATATTTTTGATTTCATTATATGCTTCGAGTGCACGGTTTCTCATCTGCACTGCGATTTCCAGAGAGAGCTGGGCTTCCGTTGTTTTGATCATGACTGAATGCAGGTCATCAGCTGATCCATCGATCAGGGACTGCACAGCCTGGGCTGATTCACTCTGCTTTGTTTCCAGAGAGGCCAGAGAATCTTTAAGCAAGGCGGTAAAGGCATCACCCTTACCTTCTGTATTATGTAAAGTCTGTCGCTGGACTGTCTGATTTATGGGATTCATCATCTGAGTGCTCAGCGGATTTATGGGATTATTCAACTGCTTGGCTCCTGTTCTCTATTAGGTTTTATCCTTGCCGCCCGATCTCCAACGCACGCTTCAGCATATCTTTGCTGCTGTTAATGGCTGTAACATTGGCATCATAGGTTCGGATTGCGGTCATCATATCGACCATTTCATCAGCCATGTCGACATTTGGATATACGACATAACCGTCTTCATCAGCATCGGGATGATTGGGTTCAAACACGATGCGCACATTTCCCGGATCGGCTTCCAGACCGGTGATGCGGACGCCGGCACTTCTAGCTGCTCGTTCACCATTTAAACCCCCACTCATCCGTTTCAGGGCTTCTTCAAACTCAACCGTTTGCTTTATATAGGGCCCTTCGCCGTCTGCTGTTCGGGTTGTATTGACATTGGCAATATTAGTGGAGACCGTATCCAACTTGAAGCGTTCAAGGGTCAGTCCGCTAGCATTGATCTGCATAGAATTAAATATGGACATGCTCATCTCTCCTTATCTTTACCGCAAGACCGAACGGATCGTTCCGTACTGGTTGCTTAACTGGGTAGTTAGGGCCTGGTAGTAGATGGCATTGGCAGACAGTTCCGCCATCTCGGTGTCAATCGCGACATTATTGCCATTTTCATTGATTCGGTTGCCTTTTTGCATCCGGATTTCTGGCCTCACTGAAGTCAAGTCATCACTACCAAAGTGCCTTTCATGCGTCCCTCTCATACCCGATCCGTCCATCGTGCGTTTTAGCACGTCTTCAAATTCAACCCGCTTGGCTTTGTAACCAGGGGTATTGACATTAGCTATATTTGACGAAATCATTTCTTGGCGCATGGACGAGGCATCCAGTGCATTTTTAATCAAATGTGCCTGTGAACCAATAAACATCCTCTCACCACACCTTTCTTTTTGAATAATTATTCTACCTGTTTAACGACAAGATTAATTTTATATAAGTACTAACATACTCGCAATACCCTTTTTTGCAAAGATTACGTAAAGATTAAAGACTTTAATTCGATATTTATAATTTTTGATGTATTTATAACACAATCGTAACTCTGTATAAAAGATGTTCGTCTATTGTATCGCTATCAAAACAATGTTTTATAGGCATTCTGATAGAATTGTATTGTGATGTATAATGTTAATTTAGAACTAATTTTTTTGTCACAAAATTTTAACTAAATGCATAAATAATCTGTGACATTTTTGTGAACACGCCTTCAAATCGTACGATTTTATGCCTCTAAATGAACCTCCTCTACATATATATTATCCTTAACTACAAAATATAACGAATTTTAATAATCTAATATTTATTCCCTAAATAAAAAAGCCAGCATCAAATGCTGGCCCATGCTTCCAATAATTCCGACATCAGGTGACGTATCTCTGACATCTTTGACTGGTCTTTATTTAAATTGGCCTGAATGAGTTGCGTCAGTATGTACGAGTACAGCGCCTGCAGTTCATTGGCGATCTGGTTCTCCCCATTCTGGTCATTCAGTGACACCATCAGTTCGGTCACAATATCCTGTGCTTTGATCATGTTAGTATTTACCTTATTGAAGTCTTCTTTTTCAACAGCCAGTTCAGCCAATCGGATAAACTTGATTGCTCCTTCATAAAGCAGGACTACGAGCTGTTTGGGTGAAGCTGTTTCAATTTGATTCTTTTTATATACTTTAGCAGCAGATGAATAACTCATTTTATCTCTCCTATACCTGACGGTCGACAAACAGCGACTCTTCTTTATCCATATAGTGACTGACCACTTTCTCCCGACGGTTCACTTGTTTCATCTGGTCATTCAACTGTTCTTTTTCTTCGCAGATAACTTTGATCAGCTGTTCCTGGACCCCAATAACCTGTTCCATCAGCGGACGGTGTCTTTTCGTGAACTGGGCCAGTTCTTCTTCGGACAAAGACTTGTCCAGTTTAATGATCTCTTCAATCGTTTGCTGATTTTCTTTGAGTACAGCATGAGCTGAATCAGCTGTCTGGTCCCAAAGGACTAAACGGTCCAGCATCGTTTCAAGAAAGTCCTTTTTCTGTTGGAACAATGTTGGTATTTCGGTTGCCATTAAAAGGACCTCCTTACTTCCCTTGGTTCATTCCCAGTTGACTGAACATAAAGTCCATCTGGGATTCCGCCTGCATCATTGCTGTATCTAAAGCAGAAAACTGACGGATATATCGGTCTTTTCTCATCTCCAAACGTTCCTCAAAGCGTTCGATACGCTGGTTCACATCCCGGATCATCCGGTCATATGTATCGCGTCTGGACTTGATGATTCCGTTGGAGCTGGAGATATACTGGTTGACGAAAGATCGCATATCCTGAGAAAAACCTTTGCGTTCTGTACGAGTAGAAGATATTGCATTGCCCTCTTCATCAGTAGTTTCTTCACTGATACGTTCAGAAGAAGAGAAAAATTGGCCAACTTCATTAGGATTATCTCTGATTTTGGTGTCTAGTATGGATCGGTCAAAAGAGGCCGTACCACTGCGATCTACGGTTATTCCTAAATCCTGAAGGCCCTTGATGGAAGTCCCATGTGATTCTTGACTGGTCAATTTCGACCTCAAAGTTGACTGCAAACGCATGAGCGTTCCGTCACCAACTAATGTACCGGTCTGATTCCCGGAAGCTGAGGGATCTCCAACGCTCAGCTGTGACTTGATAAAGTTTTGTGTCGAATTGTACTGCTCGACAAATTTCTGCATCGCCTCAGCGGCTTTATCCAGATTTTCTGTCACCGATACGAGTGTTGATTCGCTTCCGCTGTGCACATTGGTCAATGTAAATGTTGTGCCATCGATCACATCATCAATGATGTTAGACGAACGTTCAATTTCCAGACCGTCAATCGTAAAGCGCGCTGTGCGCCCGATATCAGCCGTTACTCCATTAAAACCCAGATCATCAGCAAGATTTCCTCCGACACTAAGGCTCTTTTCACCATATTCAATATGACTCAGGATGAGGCGGTTATCGACGATGGAGGAACGAATCCCTGTATCATCTGTCGAGCTGTTTATTTTTTCGCTGATGGAACGCAAGCTGTCTTCTTCTGTAATATCGATAGAAAATGTACGATCATTGTCCAGATTCAATTCCAGTGTGCCGCTTTTACTGAGTGCAGAGCGAATATCTCCCCCAGTATCGACACGACTTCCCGTCAACCTGGTCTGAGTAGCCAGCTGCTGTACCTGTACCCGGTAATTGCCTGTTGCAGCAGTAGTTGTAGCCTCAACTTTAATGTTTTCTGGACCTGCCATATTAACGGCTTTAGAGTTAAAGGTATCGGGTTTCTGCAGATCCTCCAGACGCTTATAGAGAGAATCCAGGCGGGTGTTCATGTCTCTCCAGGCATTTTGAGACTTGGTGTACTGTTCTTTTTGCTGGGTAAAACGGACGCCTTTAGCCGCTTCGGCCTCCATTATTTTTTCAATCATACTCATATCGATGCCTGAAAAGGCACCCATCATTCTCATGTCGCTCATTTATATTACTCCAATCTGTCTACGGTTATTCCTGACCACTGCCAGATTCCTGCAATCACATCCAGCATCTTTTCAGGCGGAATTTCTCTCAATACTTCTTCTGTATTTTTTTCCACCAACTGGACTAAAGTGCGTCCCGTACCTTCATGAACCTTAAAGGTCAGCTGAGCATTCACTCTTTGTACCACATTTTCAGCTTCGTTTACCCATTTATGTACTTGGGCATTAGACGGTCTTTGCTGCACAAAATCCCCTGAGAAATCAATACCTTCAATAGCTTTGATTTCTTCCACATGTCTGTCTCCCGAATAGGATACCGCACTTTTGTTTGAATGTAAAACCCGGTCGATCGTTTTAATTGCATCAATGGACTCTATACGCTGACCCATACCTTTAGCTCCTTCAAGTTTTAAATACAACACCTTGCCTATGTAAACAGAACCGAAGCAGCAACCACCGCTCCGGTTCTGACAAAATATGAAACACTATACCCAGTAAGGATATTATCCCAGAAGTTGCAGGACACCTTGTGGCATTTGGTTTGCTTGTGCAAGCATAGCTGTAGATGCTTGAGAAAGGATGTTATTCTTAGTGAATTCCATCATTTCTTCAGCCATATCAACGTCACGGATACGTGAATTTGCTTCAGACAAGTTTTCACGTGTTGTGGTTAGGTTGTTAATTGTGTGTTCCAGACGGTTTTGAGTAGCACCAAGTTCAGAACGTTGTTTAGAAACGGATGTAATTGCAGCATCAATCTTGTCAGTTAAATCGTTAGCAGCACCTGCATTAATTATGATATTGTCAGGGTCAGTAGCATCTACCAATTCAATATCGGAACCATCTGCTTCAAATCCTAAACCAGAAACGGACATATCTTTTAATTGAACATCAATAGAATCCTCAGCACTAGTATTTGACCCGATTTGTAAAGAAACTGTTCCGTCAGCACTCAATAGTGACTTAGTATTAAATTGAGTTGTTTCAGCGATTCTATCAATTTCTGTTGTCAGTGCTGATAACTCATCTTGAATTGCCGATAAGTCGTCACCACTGTTTGTACCATTTGCTGCCTGTACAGATAAGTCACGCATACGGTTAAGAATTGAATGAGTTTCGTTCAATGCACCTTCAGCTGTTTGGATCAAAGAAATTCCATCCTGAGCATTACGAGTTGCCTGTTTCAGACCTGAGATCTGGTTACGCATTTTTTCTGAGATAGACAGTCCCGCAGCGTCGTCCCCTGCTTTGTTGATTCTTAGTCCTGATGATAATTTAGCTAATGAATTTGCTTGGCTACCCTGAGCTGATGTCAGACGAGAGTATGTATTCATAGCTGCTGTGTTAGTGTTAATACGCATAGTTGTGTTCCTCCATTATTTTTTTTTAAGGCTGATTGCCTTCTACTCTTACTATCGGAAGACCTCTGTTTATGTTAAGTCTTTTTCAAAACTTTTTTTACAAAAAAAGAACTGAAGCTTTATGCTTCAGTTCTTCTAAACTATCTGACGTAATCCAGTATGTTCGTCTGTAAGATGCGTGTGCCCATGTTCATGGATGCCTGATAAGAGACCATCTGCATGGAGTACTGCATGTACGTTTCTGCCAGGTCAATATCCTGCGTGTTGGAAAGTGAGGTTTCAAGGTTTAAATACTCTGATTCATTCCGGTCTCTAGCTGCTGAGAGTCGGTTATGAATTGCTCCAATGTTTGTTCTCAAGTTTACGGTATTATCAATCAGCTTCTCAATCTTTTTCAGTGACTGACCTCCCAGTGCTTGCGTGTCATCTTCATTAAGAGCGCTGAACAGATCATTCAGCACAGTGCTTATATTTCCTTCTACACCCTTAGGTTCAAACAGACGCTTTCCATCTGTCTGCAGGTCCACGCTAACTCCCCGGGCAATTTCTTTAGTTGTATTGCCGTTTATTTCACTGTCTGTACCAGAATATTCGATAGTAAACTGGCCAGCGTCTTTATTTATAGTGAAAGGCTTTTCTGTACTTTTCTGACCGCCAAAAATGTAGCGGCCACCAAAGTTGGTGTTAAGAGCATCCAGCATGGACTCCACTTCGTTTTCTATTTCCGTCTTGATGGCCTGACGGTCCTGGCTGTTGTAAGTGCCGTTGGCGGCCTGCTGGGTCAGTGAAGAGATACGCTGCAAAGAGTTGGTCGCACTGGCCAGTGCCGCATCTTGGACGTTAGTGAAGTCGATGGCATCGTTGATTGTTGTTTTGTACTGCGTATTCTGTTTCAGTTCGTTTTTCAGATCCAGTATTTTAGATACTTTGAGCGGATCATCGCTGGGACGGCTGACTTGTTTCATTGATGACAGCTGTTCCTGATACTTGAACACGCTTTTGGAATTTTTATTGAGATTGTTTAGGAAACTCTGTGACATCAGGGAGTTGGTTATTCTCATGATTAGACTCCTGTTCTGTTGATTAATGTATCGAGCATGTCAGCTATCGTCTGCAATACCCGTGAGTTGGCCTGAAAAGCGCTGGAATATTTGATCATATCGACCACTTCATCGTTGATATCGACACCGGAAATCGATTCACGGCGCTGAGTCAGCAGATGGGTCAGTGCCTGCTGGGTCTCCAGCATGTTATCTTCCTGCTGCTTGATGATTCCCATATCCGTCACCATACTGTTATAGCGGCCGAATAAGGTAGAGCCAGTTGAGCTGTTGGTGAACTGCATTGTGTCTTCATTGTAGATGGATGCATCAAAATTCGTAGATAAGGACTGGTACTGCAGCTGAGCAATGGCCTGCGCTCTGGAGCCGTCGCCGACATATTCATTATCCAGACTCTTGCCCGAAACCACCTTGTCCGGATCCTGTCTTAAAACCTGACTCGTGCGGATGCTTGAAGCTGCGCCTGCTTTTTCAGTCAGTTCTTCAAAGAAGACTTGTCCGTTTTCATTGTTTCCTCCACTATGGATGGTATTGACGGCTTTAGCAAAGCTGAAGGCAAAATCATCCAGGCCTGCTTGCATATCGGAAATCACTTCCAGCGCTTCCTGTGTTCCTCTCATAGAACCGGACGTTGGCTCAAAGCCTGTGACCGCTCCTGATTCAGGATCCTTGATTACGATACTTCCAACTTTTAATTCCGTGCCTTCCAGTACTTCTTTACTGCCAAGAACCGGTTGTCCTGCATCATTTTGGGCTGTCACGACCGCTAGTTCCTTTCTGGAAGAACTGTCCAGGACGGTCGTTCCGGCAACATCCACGGAAACCCGGTTGAACCGGTCTCTTTCGACGGTTAAATCGACTTTACCTGCCAGGTCGTTTAAGAGCTGATCCTGACGGTCAAGCAGATCGTTTGGAGTGAAGCCTCTGACGGATGCCTGCCAGATCTGATGGTTCAAGTTTTCCAGCTGCTTTAAGGTCGAGTTGGCGTCCAGAGCTGATTTATCCAGTTCATTTAGTGTGGCTTTATGTAAGCTATCCATAGATTGGGACATGTGGTGAACGGTATCCGTAAAGGTTTCTGACGTTTGGACCAGCATCGTTCGGGCCGACGTCTGTTCGGGGTTTGACGCCAGGTAGTTCCAGGCATTGAAGACTTCAGAGATCTGATTGGAGAGGCCTGAATCAGACGGTTCATTAAAAGTGGCTTCAAGCTGTCCGATAATGTCCGAAAGGGACTCGTGTTTTTTCGTTGTCGACTGTGCTTCTCTCAGCTGGGTGTTCACGTACTGGTCACTGACGCGGTCAATGTTGCTGACTCGAACACCGGTACCGATCTGTCCAACTCCCGGCACGCTTTGGGCGATATCCGCCTGCATGGTGACGCGCTGTCTGGTGTAACCCGGTGTGTTGGCATTCGCCACATTGTGCCCAATTGTCTGCAGGGCGGTCTGCTGCGCATTTAAACCTTTTGTTGCCGTATTTAATGTTCCAAATAATCCAGTCATCTGCTTTGCTCCTTAAAGTGATTGATCGACAAGGGCACTCTTTTTAGTCTGGTCAAACGTGCCTTTTTTTGAATAAGTATGGTTCTGCTTGGCCGATTTCTTGATATGCTCAAGCATCGTCTCCGTATAGCGGATCGACTGCTCCGTCAGCATCAGGTTAGTCTCCTGAAGCGCCTTGACTTCTCTCGACAGAGAACTGAGCTGCTTTAGGTCCACTCCTTCTTCACTGAAAGCAGACAAGGACACCAGCAGCTCTTCTTTTTCACGAAGCACTTGGGCTAGTTCACTGCCCTGATTATTGATCAGAATCGCTTTTTCTTTTTCTAGCAATTTTTTTAGTTGGGTCAACTGGTCAATTACCTGTTCTGTTTTAGTCATGGTCTTTTACTGCTCCTTCTGTTCCTGGAGGGTTTTTACTAGGCCTTCCGTGATTTTACTGGCGTCCACTTCATACTCCCCGTTTTGAATAGCCTGTTTGATGCCATTCACCCGTTCGGAAAAAGCGGGCTTATTTGCTTCAAGCAGCGCTTTCGCTTCAGCTGAGATGCTGACCTGAACCGCTTCTTTAGATTGCGTTTTTGCCGTTTCCTTTGTTGTTTCTTTTTTAACTTGCTTGGCCTGGTTTACGGAAGAAACCACGCTAGTATATTTATTTATTTTCATTTTCATACACTCTCCTTACCTGTACATCACGGCTTGAACTGTTTGAAAGCTCAGAACACGTGTCTCTAATCTTATTATCGGAGCTTATCCTCAAAAATTAAGCTGTTTTGTCAGATTAAGCTGAACACTTTTCAGTATATCTGATTCATCCCCTTGATGTAACCCGTCTATTCACGATAGTTGTGACTGAACAGAGACTGACTGGATTGAATACATATCAGAAAGTAGCAGTTGCCCGAGAACCGCTGCTTGGGCCTTGAGTTGTCTTTAAACTTCTCTGCCTGAACTAAACAATGCCTCTAAATTATATAGTCTAGAACTTCGTTGTCTTTTAAACTGCATAATCGCATCATAAAGTTCAGTCTAGGCTAGGGTTCGACAGACGCACTCAACTTTTCGATCACACGATTGAGTTTCGCCTTTTTGATCAGCACAAACTAGACCAGAGTCCCCACAGCTGAAAGCCGATATAAAATCGAAAAAATGGATGAGCCAGCTTCCCCCTTATATACTCTATAAAGCAAAAAAAGCAGGATTTCTCCTGCTTTTCCCTCTTGAATCAGTCTTTGTTTAAATGACGGACACGCTGTTCTTTGCTTAAGATGTTGGTGATACGGATGCCGAAGCTTTCGTTAATGACTACGACTTCACCTTCCGCAATCAGTTTACCGTTAACATAAATTTCAAGCGGCTCGTCTGTCATTTTATCCAGTTCCACAACGGAGCCGGTGCTTAGAGACAAGATATCCTTGATCGTTTTGCGGCTTTTGCCCAGAACAACGCTGAAATCCAGCGGCACGTCCATAATCAGATCCAGATTGCGCGGGGCATGCTTGTCGTTGTTCGGGGTCAGATCCTGGAATTTAGGCTTCTGCACAGAGACAGTATCTGCTGAAACAGCCGGCTGTTCTTCAGCTTTTTTTTCCACTGCCGGTTCAGCTGCCTGAGCTTCAGGTTCCTCTGCAAGCTGGACATGCACACCCTCTCGTCCATAGACGACTTCCGCCTCATCGCCAACCATGATATCCGCAATTTCCATCGCAGTATCCAGCGGCAAGACCTGCATGATCTCACTGTCGATTAGACCGTCGACACTCATATTGAATGCAATGGTCGCGACCAGTTCATCCTGATTGGGCATGTCGATGGCGGCTTCGTCCGGATTGTGCCATTCCTTGACATCGGGTGGTGAAATGTCGACCCGTCTGCTGAACATGGTGGCCATTGCCGTCGACGCCGAACCGATCATCTGGTTCATGGCTTCCGATACCGCACTCAGCTCCAGTTCAGTAAAGGGCTTGTCCGAAACATCTTTCCCGTCATTGCCCATCATCAAATCAGCAATGACATTGGCATCTTCCATCTTAATCATCAGGATATTGCTGCCGACCAGTCCTTGCTTGAAATCAATCTTGGTCACGACTTTGGGCACTTCGCTGGCGCTAACGATCTCACTAATTGTGAGGCCCCTAACTTTGGGTGTGGTGATTTTCACTTCCCGATTCAGCAGTTGCGATAAGGTCGTTGCGGCCTGGGACATGGAAATATTTCCCACTTCTCCGATAATATCCTTGACGTCTTGGCTTAATTTGTCTGTAGGAGATTCCGCCTCTGAAGCATCATCTGTACCACCATTAAGCATGGCATCAATTTGTTCCTGTGTTAACTGATCACTCATCGTCACTCTCTCCTCCCGTAAATTTAAGTATTTCCACTGCCAGCTTGCCGTCTAAAAGACCCGGCTTTACTTTAAAGTAGGGCTTGTCTTCGACATACAAGGTGAGTGGTTTGGACGTCTTGTCGTCCAGCTGGATAATATCGCCTTCTTCCATGTTTAAAAAGTCTGAGACATCCATGTTGGACTCCCCCAGAATAACTTCAATGTCTACCGGTACGCGGTCCAGGCTGCTCGCGATTTGTCCTCTTTCAGACGAGTCAAATTCCTTGCCGGAATGGAACCAGTTTTTGAAACTCAGTTTATCCAGTATGTCTTCAAAGAATATGTATGGGATACACATATTGATAAAGGTCCGCTGTTCGCCAATACTGACCGCAAACGTCACTAAGACGACCGGTTCATTGGGTGACATGGTCTGCAGAAGCTGCGGCTTGGTTTCCGTATCTTCCAGAGACACGTCGATTTCCTTGATTTCCTTCCAAGCGGATTCAAATGACCGAAGCAATGCTTTCATCACATCTTCCAAAATAGCCAGTTCGATGTCGGTAAAGCTGGATTTGTCTTTCGCCGTTTCTTCGGTCGAGAGTTCTGTATAGCCGCACATCAGCTCAACAATCTGCAAGCTGAACTGAGGATTGATTTCAAGGATCTGCATGCCGTTTAGCGGGGCACTTTGAAAAACGCCCATGAGTGTAAAACTTGGGACTGAATGGACAAATTCATCAAAAGACACTTGCTCAATTGCTGCGATTTTCATATCTACAGGCTTTCTTAGTTGAGTAGACAGCAGGTTGGAAGCCAGTTTGGAGAAATCTTCAAAGACCATGGTGATCGTCGACAGATATTCCTTGGACAGGCGGACCGGGCGTCTAAAGTCATAGGACTTGACTTTAGGAGCGGCTGCTTCTGCACTCAGCTCGTCCGAATTGATTTCTCCACTATCCATGGCAACCAACAAGGCATCTATCTCTTGTTGGGACAATACTTGTTGGCTCACGCTACTTCCTCTTTCTCTTTAAGAATCGAATTGATCGTCAAAATACTGATCATTTCACCGTAAGCAGACACGTATCCGGTAATGAGGGAGGCATCCTCCTCCGCCTTATGTATCTCTTCTTCCCGGATATCTGTGACACCCCTAACTTTGCCGACCATAAGAGCCAGCGGGTTATCGTCCGTATTCACGATGATGGTATTATTGTACCACAATTCATTGGAAGCGCTAGTACCGTTCAGCAGGACCTCAAGGTCAATCAGAGTCATGATTTGTCCTCTGAGGTTGACCAGTCCCTTTGTCCAGGCAGGTCCCTGTGGAATGGTCGTAGCGTCTAGAGTTCGCGTGATTTCCTCGATATTTTCTGTAGTAAAGCCATAAAACTGCTCTTTCAGTTTAAACACAATAAGCTGCATGGTCTGAGTCCCCCTTTATTCCATCCGCTGTCAGTGCTTTGGTCAAACGGATTTCGACAATTTTTTGACGCTTATTTCAGGCTGACTCAGCTGACGGCCTTGTCCAGCGCCTTGATGACTCGTTCAGTGTCAAAAGGCTTCACGATAAAGTCCATAGCCCCTGCACGGATGGCATCCATGACCATGGTCTGCTGTCCCATAGCTGAACACATCAACACGATGGCCTTGCTGTCATGAGCCTTGATTTCTTTAAGTGCTTCGACGCCGTCTTTTTCAGGCATCGTAATGTCCATCGTGACGATATCGGGCTGGACTTCCTTGTACAGTTCAACAGCTTCGACTCCGTTTTGCGCTTCTCCCGCTACTTCATAACCGTTTTTCTCCAAAATATCCTTTAGCTTGATGCGCATAAATGCTGCATCATCAACAATCAGTACACGTTTACTCATTTGTTTTTTCCTCCTGTTTTATATTCCTAGTTGGTGTAACAACTGCTCCAGTGTGTCCGGTTTAGGGACAAAGTACAGACTGCCTTCAATCTTGTGCCCTTCACTGTAGAAGTTGTTTTTGATAATAAACAGCTCTTCACTGAACTGCTCCTGCTGCATGTAAACACTAGACAAAATTGAACCGAACAAATCGGTCGTCAGAACCGGAAGTGATGCGATCAGCGGCTTGCCGATCAGTTCCATTACTGCCTGCAAAAAGGACTGAAACAGAATATTACTCAGTTCCTTTAGGGCTGAATCGACCAGCTCCTCTGAATAGTCCGTTTGACCCGGCAACAGCATCTGCGCCAATTTTTCTGCGTCTTTGGGATCTGTCATAAAAAGAAAGACCCCGTATTTGCCGCCGATCAGTTCAGACAATACTGCCTTGACAATTGTATCATCTGCCTGAATGGTTTGGTAGACTTCTTCGTAAGAAAGGACTTCCACAAAGGGGACGTCCATGTCAACCGGCCGGCCGATCATTTTGGACAGGCTGGTAGCCGCATGTCCACCCCCGATATTAACGACTTCCTGCAGGGCATCATACCTCAGCAATGCATGATCTTTAGTCATCTCATGTCGCCTTCTTTCGGGTGCAGATCGAGGTAACGTCCAGAATCAGACAAATCCCGCCGTCTCCCAAGATCGTTGCCCCAAGGAAACTGGACAGCCCGTTCAGTTCTTTCCCCAGCTTTTTGATGACAATCTCCTTTTGATGGACCAGGTCATCCACGACTAATGCATAGCGCTTGTCGCCAATCAAAACGACGATCACATGCTGCAGGGCCTGTTCTGCCTGAGGCAGTTCCAGCTTTTCTCCCACACGAATCAGCGGGATGGTCTGGCCTTCATGCTGGTAGACTTCGCCTTTATGGACAGGAACCGCTTGGGTTTCTTCAAAGCGGTTGACCTTGTCGATTACCGCCTGCGGAATAGCAAAAGTTTCCGTCCCGACTTTGACCAGGAGCGACTGGATGATTGACAGGGTCAAGGGCAGGGTGATCCGGAACGTTGTTCCCACCCCCACTTCACTGTGGGTCTCGATTGTCCCGTTCAGACTGGCAATTTTTTCCTTGACCGCGTCCATGCCAACGCCCCGGCCGGATACACCGGTCACAACTTCTGCGGTTGAAAAGCCCGGGTGGAAAATTAGGGCCTGGATTTGTTCATCGCTGAGGCCTTCAGTCGAGATACCCTTTTTCCAGGCGCTTTGTTCAATCAGTCTGGGATCCAGCCCTTTGCCGTCATCCTGCAAGGTCACGATCACACGATTTCCCTCAGGATAGGCGGACAATTTGATTGTGCCTTGCTTAGGCTTACCGGCTTTTAATCGTTCATCGGGCTTTTCTATTCCGTGGTCTGCCGCATTTCTCAGCAGATGAATCAGCGGCTCTCCGATTTCAGACACTACCGTCCGGTCCAGTTCTGTCTCTTCACCCTCCGTCACGAAATCAATTTCCTTACCCAGTTCATTAGCCAAATCTCGCATCATCCGCGGGAAACGTTGTACGGCCGCATTGAAAGGCTGCATTCTGAGCTGCAAGACCAGTTCCTGCAGCTCATTGGTGATCCGGCCGACTTGCGTAAGGGGCTCACCCAATTCCTGCAGCTGATTTTTTTCGGAGACATCCTCCAGACGGGTCCGGTGAATAACCAGTTCCGAAACCAAGTTCATGAACTGGTCCAGACGCGTCAGGTCTACACGGATTGTCTGCTTGGCGGGTGTGCGCTTGCGGGCTGAGGATTTTTTCTTACCGACTTCCAGCTCGTCTGCCTGATCAGCAGGGTCGACTTGTCTCAGGTCCGGATCCCCTCCAGGTGAAACTTCCTCGACCAGATCTTTCTCATCTGGCTTAAGCTGCTGCTCTTCTTTAACCGTAGTCTGGCGGATCTTTAGAGACTCGATTTCACTGCTGCCTTCGGTTTCAGCTAGCAGATTTTCCGCTGGTTCTTTGGAGAGAAAATACAAGGTTACTGGCCCATCCAGCTCTCCCTGCTCAAGCTGGTCAGCCGGCGGGTGCATCAGAAGGATGTCCCCAAACTGCTCCAACCGATTGACGAGCATATATGCCCGGGCCGCTTTCATCATGCTATCTGCTTCGACCTGGATACCGACGGCATAAAGATAATAGCCGCTGCTCATAGCTGCCTGTATGGCTGCCTTGTCTCCTTCTTCCAGTTCAGGATAGGTAAACAGATCTCCTGTTTCTTCTCCCTGCCTAGTAGACTCATTTAGCACCACGTCAGTATCAGCAACCTGATGCAGGCGGCTGACCAGATCTGAAATATCCAGCGCATCGCTTTCATCCACTCTTAAGTTCTCAACGATTTCTGTCAGCAGATCCAGACTTTCAAAAAATAATGAAATCAGTTCACGGCTGACTTTGATCTGATCGCTCTTGACCATCTCAAAGAGGTTCTCGACCGCATGGGTCAGTTCAGCCATGGTCTCGTATCCCATGGTCGCTGCCATTCCTTTAAGCGTATGGGCCGCTCTGAAAATCGCATCGATGATAGCCTTGTCATTCGGATGCTGCTCCAGCTGCAGTACTTCCTGATTCAGTATGGCCAGGTTTTCATCTGTTTCTTCAAAAAACAGATCACGGTATGCACTGTTGTCTTCCATTGTTCCCCTCCTCTTGCCTTAACTCATTTTTTCGTAAATAAACGAGGATACTTTCTTCAGTCCAAACTGTTCCGGCTGATAAATCGTTTCGGTTGCCCCGGTGAACAGCAGGCCGCCTTTGACCAGAGCACGGCTCATGCGCCGGTAGATATCCTCTTTAACCTCATTTTTAAAATAAATCGTGACATTCCGACAGACAATCACATGCAGATTAGGTCTAAACTCATCCAGAACCAGATCGTGCTTTTTGAAATCAACCATATCCCTGATATGTGCATTTAGAACATAGCGGTCGGCTTCCTTATTGAAATAATGTGTCCGGTCAAATAACGACACATTCTTTAGTTCGCTTTCCTTAAAGGTACCTGTCTTCGCCCGTTGAAGGATTGTTTCATCGATATCGGTTGCCAGTATGTTCTGCTTCAATGGAAGATTGTTTCGGTCAATGATCATGGCTAGTGAATAAGGTTCAGCTCCGATCGAACAAGCGGCACTCCAGATGCTGATCTTGTCGAATTTCATCGACAAATCGGTAATCAGCAGCTCCTCAAATGTCTCAAACAAATCCTTGTTTCTAAAAAATTCTGTCACGTTAATTGTGATATAGTCCAGAAACTGCTTCTTTATCCCTTCATCGCCATAAATCAGATCAGAGTACTCTTCCAGACTCGCTGCTCCTGACTGGCGCATAATCGTCTGGATCCGTCTGTTCAGCTGCTTTTCTTTGTAGGCGCCGAGTCGGATATTCAAATGGGTCTGAACCCAGTCATAGAAAAAATCATAATTTAGTGTCGACATCTATTCACCCTGTCATTTCCTTTAATATTTGTGCGATTTCCTCCAAACTTACCGTCTGGTTTGACAGCCCCAGTTCAGCGACAGCACGGGGCATCCCATATACCGTCGATGAGGCCTTGTCCTGAGTGAGCACATATCCCCCAGCCTGCCTGACTTTCCTGCTTCCTGGTGCACCGTCACTGCCCATCCCAGTCATAACGATGGCCAGCAGATTTTTTCCGTAAGTGTCAGCAGCTGATTCAAACAAATAGTCTACTGCCGGCCTGACACCATGAACCTTGTCCCGCTCATCCAAATAGATCCGCCCAGCTTTCACTGTCATATGACGACCGCCTGGTGCCAGATAAATGTCCCCTGCCCTTATTTTCATTCCCTCGGCTGCTTCCTGAACCTGTACCTTACAGGCTTTGTCCAGTCGTTGGGCAAAGGACCGGGTAAAGCCTTCGGGCATATGCTGGACAATAAAAATGGGAAAAGGCAGGTTTGCTGAGACGGATTGAATCACTTTGACCAGTGCTTTGGGTCCACCCGTGGATGCACCCATGACGATAGCCTGAAGGTCCGGCTTTTTTTGAGCCAGCTGCTTGCTGACAGTATGCGAGCGGACAACCTTGAAACTTTCACTTTGATCTTTTGTAAAATGGACTCGGATCCGATCACCTAAATCATCTCTAAAGCGGTCCCACTGCCGGCTGATAGAAGCCGGCTTTTCTATAAAGTCTTCTGCGCCTAACTCCAGTGCTTCAAGTGTTATCTCTTCATTGGACCGGGAGCTCAGCATGATTACTGGGAGTTTGTAGCGCTCCTTAATGGCTTTCAACGTTTCCAAACCATTCATTACTGGCATTTCCACATCCAAAGTGACTAGATCCGGCTTGTTCTGGCTAATCAGTTTCAAAGCTTCGGCTCCATTACGGGCCACATCGCTGACTTCAATCCCCGAGGCATCCTTCAATACATTGGATACCACTTTTCTAAGCAAGGCCGAATCATCTACTACTAATACTTTAATCCTCATGCTTTAATCCTCAAACTTTTCCTATAGAATATGTTCTTCTCTGTTGACCATCCGGACTCTAACATCAAACGTTGTCAGATCGACAAACATCGAACGTCCCATTTTTCCGCCGACATGCTCCGCCTCCAGTTTCAGATCCAGTTCATATAAAACGTCCTTGACCGCCTGAATATTGCGCTGGCCTATCTGGAGGATTGAAGACTCTGTAGAAAAAGCAAACATGCTCGCGCCTCCGGCAATTTTGACCCGCAGCTTATGCTCACCTGTCTGCTCTCTGAGTTCTTTGACGATTGCGGGCAAGGCCAGATCGGCAAATTTGGGCCAGTTGCTTTTATCTGTAAAGGACGTGCTGTCCGGCAGCATGATATGACTTAACGCACCGGTTTTCGATTTTGGGGCATACAGCGCAATCCCGACACAGGAGCCCAGCCCGATAGTCAGCAGCTGGTTGGGGGCCGACGTGATTTTATAATCTGAAATACCTACTTTTATTTGCTCACCCATATCATTCTCCAGTGGTTTGTCCTGCTCATACTTTAACTTTCTGAATGTCGACTAGTTTTCGCATCTCTTCAGCTTTATCTTCCGCAAACAGCCGGTGACTGTCAAGGATTGGAATCACGCCGTCAGCTGACTGGATAAAAGCGCTAATATAAGAAGTCGAGAGGCCATCCACTTTTTCTTCATCTGCTTCCATCAGGTCTTCCGTCTGATAAGCCTGGACCGACTGAACTTCGTCGACTAGCAGGCCAATACGTGTTTCTTTCCAGTTGACCATAATGACATCAGCTGTTTCAGGCTGCGGGTGGGCCTCGCTGTAAAAACGGTCAGCGAGATCAATCATAGCATAGACTTCACCATCGATCTCCTGTACCCCGACGATATAAGAAGAAACGTCAGGGATCGGTGTATAGTTTTCTAAAGCAATAATTTTATCTGTTTCAGTAATCGGCAGGCCGAAAGACTGCTGGCCTGCCTTGAAAATGAGATGCTGTGCCATTTAGTTTACTCCTTTTATGCAAATTCAGGTGCCAGGCCGTTTTCATCGTCCATGATCAGATTATCATTTTCTGATGACTTTTCGTCAGACTGGTCGATGATGAATTGCTCAGCTGAGCTTCTCAACGTCAGGGCGACTTGTTCCAAACGGTTAATATGTGTTGTGAAGTCTTCCATGGTGGCCAGAATTTCTTCAGCATTGGCTGAAACTTGTTCAGTACCCGCCGAGTTTTCCTGGGCACCTGCTGCGATGCTTTCCAACTGGGCGACGACTTCTTCTTTCTTGTCATTGATGACGGCCGAGGACTGCATGACAACCATCATACTGCGGACCAGCCGCTCAAGTGACGCCGCCACATTCTCAGAAGCTTTGATCGCTTCATCGATTTTCTCTGTCTGGACCTGACTGTCTTCATTCGTTTCTTCCAAATGATGAACCATCTGGGAAGATTTGTCCTGAATCGTCCGAATGATTGTTTGGATATCTTTGGAGGATGTCGCACTTTGTTCAGCAAGTTTACGGATTTCTTCCGCTACGACAGCAAATCCTCTCCCCGCATCGCCGGCTCTAGCCGCTTCAATAGAGGCATTGAGCGCCAGCAAGTTCGTCTTGGATGCAATCGTCGTAATGGCCTGAACGATACCTTCAATGTTTTGAATATCGGTATCCACTTCCTCAATCCGGACTTTCAAGTCTTCTAAAGTCTCTAGCGTTTCTTTCCACTTTTGTTCCACTTCCTGAGTGGCGTAAGTATTTTGACCGTTTACAATCATTGTCTTATCTGCGTGCTCTCCCATTTGGGCAACAGCCTGATCGATTTCCTTCAGTGATTCAGCCAGGATATTCATTTGAGTCGCCGTTGCTTCTGTATCCTGTGTCTGCATCGACGTCGCTTCAGCTACACCGGTGATGGTCTCGGAGACCTCTGCCGTTGAACGGCTGGTCTGGTCAGCGATTTCAGTCAATGTCGTTGCCATGGTAGATACGTTCTGGCTATTCCCCTGGATGATGCGAATTGTCTGTTCAAAGCTATCCAGCGTGCGGTTGAGCGACAGTCCTAGCTGATGGATCTCGTTGCCTTTTTGATCAAGTTCTTTGCCTTGTGTCACATTTTTGATCTCAGCATCATTCGTCCGGCCATCTTTGACGGCTCTCACTTTATGTTTCAGCCAGCCCGCAAGCGGCCATTTTAAGCGGAACAAATCCTTTCGCTCAACTCGGCGAGTCAGGTCTCCCTTGGCTACCTGCTCAAATACATCCAGCAGGGCATGGGTGACGGAATCGACTAGACCACTGATGATTGAACCAATCATGATGGCTAAAATGATGATGATGACTGTTAAGACGATAATGGCGTCTCTGATTGCCTGCGTTTCCTGGGCCATTTCATTTGACCGCACCATCCCGTAGACATTCAATCCCAGATTGGGAATCCGTTCGTAGTAGACGCCAAAGTCCCCACCATTTAAGGCCTGATCAAAAACAAAGCCTGACGGTTGAGCACCAGCCTCTGTAGACTGCTGGAAGTATCCTGAGTCAGACAGATCTTCACCTACCAGCTGTTCTCTTGATGAAGCAAGAACCATCCCATTATCAGCAATCAAATTGACATAGCCAGTATTTCCAATCTGGGTAGTAATAAAGTCCTGCTGAATCGTGTCGATATTGATATCGATCGCAATGGCACCATCAACATCTCCTCGACTACCCACTCCCCGGTAAACCGTTACGACATTGCGGTGATTGATCCGGTAAGGTTCAGACCAGGTCACTCGGGTTGATGTAAAAGCATCATCCAGCCATGGAAAAATAGTGAGCGGATCAGCCCCCACACGGATTGCTGCCAAAGACGATATATAAGGAATTGATGTATCTCCTGGAATATAGTGTACGGCAGAAATGTATGGATTGCCGTTTGATACATAATCGAAGGTGGACATCAGCTCCTGACGGTTCTCATCCCGCTCTGAAGTCAGCCGTTGCAGTCCTCCCCCCTGAAGTAGCATTCTAAGTACTTCTTCAGCGGCCTCACCGGTATCGCTGATACTTGTAGCCAGGTTGGATGTGATCTGCCGCTCCTGAGCCTCCACCCGTTCAGTGACAATATCTGTCGTACTATAATATGTATAAGTTAACGCGCCAAGAGCCGGTACTAGCATCAGAATGATCAGGCTCAGAGCAATCGGTAGGCGCAGACTCTTGTGTCTGTTTTTATGTTTACGCGATACTTTCAGCTTCCCCATCTTTTCCCTAAACCCTCCTGTATCTAGTTTGGGCCATTTTACAGCCTGAAACTGCTCTCTCATCCTTTTTAGCTGCTTTTTGCTTTTTTCCATACAAACGCTCCTCATTATTTATTTCATGTCTGCCTCTCCTCATATTATCGGTCACCCCTTGTAAAAGTTTATGTTAAATCAGGAATAAAGGCATTGTTCGTATTTCAGACACAAAAGTCCCGAATTTAAGGTAATTTTCGGCTTATAATATACTCGAATTAGAATCATTTTAAACTGAACACCTCCCTTTCTCTTTATCTCATAGGAGCCGGCAGTGGCTTTTGCCAGTCTCTATCTTCTAATATTCACTAGACTTCTGTACGCTGCCACAGCTTAGAATAGATGCTATACTGCCTTTTTTAAGCAAGCAAAAAGCCCCCTGCCTTAAAAGACAAGAGGCCTGCCTGATTGAGCACTCTTCAGAACAGAAAAAATGAGTCAGCCTGCATGAAAGGCTTAATTATACAGGGGTTCTGCTTCTAACCTATCGAATTATCCGCTGACCTCATGAAGGCTGAGGAGTCAGGGGACTGTTTAGTGCTCAGTTCTGGACCCAGCGGGACCCTTTTTTAGCATAGCCCTCAACGCAGTAGGCCTGCTCGTCTTCGTCAAATAGCTGGCGCTCAAGCAAGGTGTGCTGACGTAGGTCAATCAGCCAGTCGCCCCGGTCACTAGGAATGCTCAGCTGATAATGGGTCATCTGCTTTTTCATTTCTTTTTCGATTGCTTCTCTCAAATGATCGATATCTTTTGGATCTCTGGCAGAGATTGTATAATTGGGATACAAGGTAGAGCGCACCGGCTGATCTATCAAGTCCCGTTTATTGTAGATTGTCAATATCGGAATGTGCCTCATACCCAGTTCATCTAGCAAGGTCATGACCGTTTCCTCATGCGCTTTAATATTCTCAGACGACGCATCAACAACATGTAAAAGCATGTCCACATACTTGGATTCCTCAAGCGTTGACTTGAACGCCTCAATCAGCTGAGTCGGCAGCTCCTGTATAAAACCGACCGTATCTGTCAGGGTCACCTGCATGCCTGAAGGCAGCTCGCACTGTCGGGTCAGGGGGTCCAACGTCGCAAACAGTTGGTCTTTTTCATAGGTCTCCGCTTCCGTCAGCTGATTCAAAAGAGTCGACTTGCCGGCATTGGTATAGCCGATCAGGCCGATTTGAAAAACGTTGCTGTCCTTGCGCTGCTGGCGGCTTCTCTGGCGGTGGGCCGCAATTTTGTCCAGCTCCCGCTTGATATCGGTCATCTGACGCTGGATATGACGCCGGTCTGTTTCCAGCTTGGTTTCCCCCGGTCCACGTGTCCCAATACCGGCACCAAGTCGGGACATATTTTCTCCTTGACCGGCCAGTCGCGGCAGGATGTAGGACAACTGGGCTAACTGGACCTGCAGCCTTCCTTCCTTGCTCTGTGCCCTTAAGGCGAAAATATCCAGAATCACTTGTATCCGGTCGATTACCTTCGTGTCCACCATCTCCTGAATGTTCCTTACATGGCTAGGAGACAGTTCCTGGTTGAATACAATCGTCTGGGCGTCCAGCTCTTCTGCTAGGTTTTTCAGTTCAGTAATCTTTCCTTTTCCAATCACCGTCTTGTGATCGATTTTTTCTCTTTTCTGTGAAAGTCGGGCAACCACTCTGCCTCCTGCATTCTCGACCAGCTGCTCCAGCTCATCAAAAGAATAGCGAAAAGCGTCGGCTTCGTTCTGTTTTTCAATGCCCACAATAATCACGCGCTCGTAAGTCTTTTTCTCTTCCATCTAATCACGTCCTATATGAATTTTAACTGCCTGGAAAACCTGCTGCATCGCCTGTTCATTCGCTGTCAGATCTGCCCATAGCGACAAATCGAAACGGTTTCTAAACCAGGTCAGCTGTCTTTTGGCATAATTACGGGAATGCTGTTTCACTTTCTGGACGGCTTCTTCTATATTACAATCACCTTTCGAATAAGGAATAAACTCTTTATAGCCGATACCCTTGATACTTTGGGCATCTTCTGAAACTGTTTCAATTAACTCCTTGGCCTCATTTAACAGTCCAGCCTCCATCATCAGATCGACCCGCTTTTCAATTCGTTCATACAATAGGGTTCGCTCTGCCGTCAGGCCGATTGTCAAAGTATCATAAAGAGGCGTTTTCACTTTCTCTGACTGATAGGATGAAAAGGGCTCTCCTGTTTCATGAATCACTTCAAGCGCCCGAATGACTCGCCTCACATTATTTGGGTGAATTTTAGCCGCAGCCTCAGGGTCCTTCTCAGTCAACTTGCGGTGAAGGACATCTTTCCCTGACTCTTCAGCCAATTGCTGCATCCTCTGCCTAAAGGCTTGGTTCGGCTGAGCTTCTCCTCCGTGGCTAACATCAAACAATAGCGATTCCACGTACAATCCAGTGCCTCCGACAATAATCGGGATTTTCTTTCTGGCAGTTATTTCTTTTATCTTCTCTGCTGCATCGGTTTTAAAATCCGAGACAGAATATGGTTCCGCCGGATCTTTGATGTCGATCAAATGGTGGACTATACCCTCCGCTTCATTAGGCGTTACTTTTGCCGTTCCGATATCCAGTCCACGGTACACCTGCATCGAATCCCCATTGATCACTTCTCCATCAAAAGCTTTTGCCAACTCGATCCCCAGCTTTGTTTTCCCTACAGCTGTTGGTCCTACAATAACTATAATCTTATCTTTCACAGTAATCCTCCAAGCATGATAGTAGCTTAAGTATAGCATAATCAGAGGGACTGATTAAAAGCATATGTCGGTGCAACGTGCCCGATTCCCTCCTGACTGGCTAAAGACGATTCAAACTTAACCTTCTTAAAAACAACGGATACGGTACTGAAACCTTTACGCCGCAGCTCCACAACTTTTCCACCCGAGTCGCTCCGCAAACTCATTTTGCGCGGCAGCTCCACTACTTTCCCGCCCGAGTCGCTCCGCAAACTCATCTTGCGCCGCAGCTCCACTACTTTTCCGCCCGAGTCGCTCCGCAAATTCATTTTGCGCCGCAGCTCCACTACTTTCCCGCCCGAGTTGCTCAGCAAACTCATTTTGCGCGGCAACTCCAAAACTTTCCCGTCCGAGTCGCTCCGCAAACCCATTTTGCGCGGCAGCTCCACTACTTTCCCGCCCGAGTCGCTCCGCATATTCAAAGCTGCCCACGATGGCTTACACCCTAACCCCTGCATCATAATGAAACGCTTTGCCAAAGCAAAGCCTCCCTTCTATTCTATTTGTATGTGAAAAAGCGACTTGCAAGACAAGTCGCTTCCGTTAACAAAAGATGAAGTTGGCAGATTTCTGTGTCAACCCAAAAAGCCTGCAAGGACAAGCCTCTGCTCAAAGCAGTGACAACAGCCTTGCAGGCCTTTGAATTACAACAGATTTCAGTCTCTGAGATAGGTGTGACAGGCTTTTAAAACAGGCGAAGCAGGTTTTTGCACACTGCAGACAGTAATCATAGTCATGCCGTTCACCTTCCTTGCCGCAGGCCTAACAGATCGTGGCACACAAGGCAACCAGGTCATTTCTCAGCGAGTCCAGACGCCCCCCTGAATACAGCACCATCTGACACACATCCGCACATTCCCGGTCCAGACGAATACAGGTACGCACATGATTCACATCTTCTTCATCCAGACAGAAATCGAAGTAGTGATGGCAAGCAGTCATGGACAACCGTCAGACAATCCTGCAGCTCCAGCTGAGCATCCATTTTCTCCCACCCTATACTGTTTTGTGCCTTCAGTGTAGTTAGTTCAAATGGACCGCTTCAACTTATAGCCGTTATCAACCTGTTGCATTTACGCTACAAAAAGACAAGATACGGGCAGGTTAGGATTGTCATCACCCCGACCTGTTTCTCAATTTAATCTTCCAGCAAAGACAGCACTTCTTGGGTCGACAAGCTAGACAGAGACTGCTCATTGCCCTTCGTGATGACCGAATCGATCAGTTCCCGTTTCTTCTCCTGCAAATCATTGATGCGCTCTTCGATTGTGCCGGTCGTAATCAGGCGAATGATCTGAACCGATTTTTTCTGACCGAAACGGTGCACTCGGTCCGCTGCCTGATCTTCAATCGCCGGGTTCCACCAAGAATCGTAAAGGATCACTGTATCTCCACCAGTCAAGTTCAAGCCCGTTCCTCCGGCTTTCAGGGAAATAAGAAATAAATCTTTTTCGCCTGTATTGAAGCGGGTCGTCAGATGCAGACGGTCCTCATTTTTTGTCTGTCCGTCCAGATAGTGGTAATCTACACCGATAGCATCCAGACGCTCACGAATAAGTTTGAGCATGGAAGTGAACTGGGAGAACAGAACGACCCGTTTGCCGTTGGCCCGGGCTTCTTCCAGATACTCCATCAACCGCTCCAGCTTGCTGGACGTCCCTTCAAATTTCGAAGTGATTAACCTGGGATCACAGCAAATTTGTCTCAGTCGAGTCATCCCGGCGAGAACTTTGATACGATTGGCATTCAGCGAGTCGCTGTCTACTAATGTCTTGATTTCCTGCTTAATAGCGGCATGCTGCGTCTGATACAGACGCTTCTGACTATCAGAGAGTTCGATGTATTCTGTTGTCTCTGTTTTCTCGGGCAGATCATCCAGCACGTCGCGCTTGAGACGTCTAAGAATGAACGGCTTTATTTTAGCAGAGATCCGGTCGGCTTCCATCGCTTGGAAAGCTTTTTTATTTCGAAAAAGCCCAGGCTGAATAATCGAAAAGAGTGACCAGAGTTCACCCAGGTGATTCTCGATTGGAGTGCCAGACAAGGCAAACTTATTTTCTGCCTTCAGACGCTTAACAGCCTGCGTAGTTTTAGTGGCACTGTTTTTTACTGTCTGAGACTCATCCAGTATGATGGTCTCGAACACTTCCTCTTCATACAAATCCGAATCCCGTTGAATGAGTGGATAACTGGTAATCCAGACCGGAATATTATTCTCGATTGCCTCGCGCTTTTTAGCTTCACGCTCTTCCCGCGTCCCGGAGATAATGATGGTTTCCGTATCCGGGGCAAAGTTGGACCACTCATGCTGCCAGTTGTACACCACACTTGACGGGCAGATAATCAGATAGCGTCCGCTTTTTTCTTCTATTTTAGACTGGAGGAAAGCAATCGTTTGAACAGTTTTCCCCAGACCCATGTCATCAGCCAGTACGCCGCCGAATCCGTAATGATCCAAACTTCTGAGCCATTTGTATCCCGTAATCTGATAGGGGCGCATATCGACTTTGATCTTTTTAGGCAGTTCGAAAGCCAGCTCTTCAGGGCTGAGCAGCTGGTTAACCAGTGATTTGAAGCGTCTTCCCCGACTGATTGTATCTTCATCCAAAGCAGACAAACCTTGGAAGACAGATACCGTCATTTCACTGTCAAATTCGTCATCTTCGATATCCAGCGACTGCTTGGCCCGCTTCATGGCCTGGAATGCCGGATCTTTGAGGTTGACCAGTTGGCCGCTTGAAAGCCGGAAAAACGGCTGGTTGTTCTCCAGATCTTTAAGTAGAGCCTGCAGTTCATTTCCTGGAATATCTTCTGTTTCAAAACTGATATCCAGCAGTTTTGAAGATTCCCGCATCTCCATTGTTACCCGGGGCTGCTTGTTCGGGCTGTAAATCAGACGGCGAGCAGACTGAGACAGGAAGATTTCCATCGTGTCGGCCAGTTCAGGCAGCGAATCATATAAAAAACTGCTGATTGTATCTGTTTCTGTCAAGCGCCACATACTGTTTTCTCTGGCTACTGATGGAATATGCGTGTAGAGCGTGTTCAAGGTATCGGATTCCTTGGTCCATTCACGGACGAGGATACTGTCTTCTTGAGAGACTTCATTTTCTTCTAGCGGGTAAAGAGTGGTTTGGCCATACGAGAAGACTGGACGAATCAGGAGATTGGCCCCTTCCGTATCGATATAGAGCTGGGGTTCAAACGTTGCCTGATACACCAGTTGCTGGACAGCTTCATCCATATTTATTTTTACCACTTCTCTGAGCTGAGAAAGCGTAACGGAAAGAAAGGTCTCAATTTCTGACTTGCGCATTACCAGGGTATAAGAGCCAGATGTTTTGAGGCCATCAAAAATACTATAAAGCAGCTCAAACGTCGGGGAGGTCATCAGATAAAAGATACCCTCAAACTCAATCATTTTTGCTTTCTGATGAAAATGAAAGGCTTCAACATCAATGCTTGTGTCGGCCAACGAAAAATGGAATAAATTGTTGTGCTTTTCAAAGGTAAATATCAGATCTAATTTACTGACTCCTCTTTCTACTTTCAGACTGTCTTCCCGCTCCATTTGAGTGAGCTGGCGTGGAGGGCGTCCAAAGCGAATAAAGGCCCCCATAGTCTTTTCCAAAAGCTGAATCACTTCTTTAATATATAAGGATGGGACAGTGAAACTTTCCCGATTGGAGAACTGGTTGTCATAACCAACAGGGACCAGAGACTGCGTGATTTCCTGAATGTCATTCAATTTTTCAAACACCATCCGGTCTTCCGGCATGAGTGCATAGTCATTGGGCTCAAAAGTGAAATTCTTACCGAATTCAATCGGCTCACCTGCAATAATGTCATCGATCACCTTAGATGTATTTTTGATGATATAAAGATAATCTTTACCGATTTTCATGAAAATTTCATAAATTGGGTTATGGATTGTCCCGCTGACATTGAGGATGTACTCTACATAAACCGGGCGTTTATACAGTGAATCTGTCTGCCTAGCAATTTCCTGCTTCGACAAGTTCAACAGTTCCTGGACGGCCTTTTCACTTTTTTTGTAAGAAAACATGGGCTGGACCGGTTGGCTACTTGAAGTAGCTCCTTTACTTTCCTTTTTCTCTTTAAGATCTTCAGCATCCAAGTCGTTCAAGTAAAAGAGTCCAGCAACAACATGCTTGCACGCACCAGACGCTTTTTCAAAAGCCTTACAGCTGCAGTGATACTTCCTAGCCACTCCATTAGGATAAAACCGCAAGTGTACAGTCTCCGTTTCACGGTCTTCAACCGACAGCTGAATGGTATTATTTTTACTGTCAACTTTAAGATTGCTTACTGCCCTGTTTTTATACACTTCTTTTCCTTGAAGAAAAGTTGAGTAATTACTGGCTAGCGAAGTGATTGTCATTTCTGGAAAGGCCTGTTTCTTCATTATATCCGTCATCCCTTTTCAACTATAGTGTCTAATTTTCTTCTGCTCATTCATCCATCGAAAAGTTTATCAATTTATTATATCAAAAAAAGCGCCTTAATTGGACCTTTTTACATAAATCCATACGTTCACGACCCGATTGCGTACGCGTGCACACTTAAAGACTTCTTTAATCCACTTGTTTTATAAATAAAAAGTCCGATTCTTTTCCTAAATGAGGCGTTTACACTACTGTCCCCTCTTTATTCTTAAATTACCTTAATTATGTCAAGTATTCCTTGCTAATCAGACTGATAATGGTAGAATTCACTTTGTGCTTAACAAAAGCAAGGGAAGAGGATAACCATGTTAAAAGCCATTACCTTAGATAATCCAGCTTCTGCCAAACGCTATATGTTTATGATCACCTGGCCGATCTTTATTGAAGTGTTTTTGCAAATGCTTATGAAACTGACTGACGTATTTATGATCAGCTTTATTTCAGATGAAGCAGTCGCTGCTGTCGGCGTAGTCAATCAGCTAATGACCTTTATGTTTGTATTATTCAACTTTACTGCGATGGGTGCCGGTGTGGTTGTTTCCCAGTACGTGGGTGCTAACGACAAAGAAGGAATCCGGCGAACGATTGCCAGTGCGGTCACGATTAACCTGCTTTTCGGGCTCGGTGTGAGTCTGTTTGTCGGCCTCAACCGCCACATGCTTTTAGGCCTGTTCTCCCTGGAAGCGGAACTTTTTGCCTATGCCAACAATTATGCGATGATTGTCGGCTTTGCCTTGTTTGCTCATGCCATGATTTTGACCTTGTCTTCTTTGCTTCAGGCGATGGGCTTTACAAAGGATGTTATGGTTTCCGTACTGATCATGAATATACTAAATATTTTCGGTAACTACGTCTTGATTTTTGGGGCTTTGAACTTTCCACAACTGGGTGTCACCGGCGTGGCAATCTCAACTGCGTCTGTCAGAATTCTGATTATGGTGGGCATGTTTTTCCTCCTGGTCAAACGTCTGCCGGTACGGATGCCCTTTAGTGACTTCTTCAAGCTGAAAAAGGAATTTGCATCCAAGATATTGAATATCGGGGTCCCGTCTGCCGGTGAGCAGCTGTCCTACAATGTCAGTCAGCTCGTTTTGACCGTCATGGTTACAACTCTTGGTGCGACGGCCTTGGCTACCCGCGTCTATTCGCAGAACTTCCTGTCTGTCCTGGTCATTTTCTCTTTGTCAATTGCCAAGGGCATGCAGATCTTTATCGGCCAGCTAGTCGGTGCCCGCAAAGAAGATGAGGCCTACCAGTACATGTTTACCGGCTTTAAATTTGCGGTCATTGTTACGGTGATTATCGGCAGCCTCTTTGCCCTTTTCGGCCGGCAGATCTTCGGCTTTTTCTCTGACGATCCTCAGCTGATTGCACTGGGTTCAACGATCATGATTATCGAACTGCTGCTGCAGCCGGCCCGGACCGGGAACCTGGTCATTATTAGCGCGCTGCGAGCCGCTGGTGATGCCAAATTCCCAGTCCTAGTCGGCATTGCCGTCATGTGGGGGATTCTCGTTCCACTGGCCTATCTGTTTGCCATTGTTTTGGGTTTAGGCCTTCCTGGCATATGGTTTGCCATGCTGATTGACGAATGGATCAGAGGCAGCTTGATGTACTTCCGTTGGAAAAAGAAACGCTGGATGAACAAACGTCTCGTGAAAGGACCCACTCAAGCCTGAACAGGCATACGAAGCCGGACTGACCACTAGACTGACCTGCTGATTTGA
>NZ_JANL01000041.1 GCF_000585255.1 Alkalibacterium sp. AK22 | reverse complement strand
ACTATCCCCATTAGAATTTGGAGGAATAGCAGTCTAAGAAGGTGTTTTATTAGTGTCTCAAATCAGCAGGTCAGTCTATTTACAGGGACAGTTTTTTTAAAATCAGTTATCCGGCGGCAGCCAGAACAATAAAGCCAATCAGATTATTGACAAAGTGGAAGAAAATAGCGGCTTCCACAGAACGTGTTCGCTTGGCAGCATAGCCGAACAAGAGGCCCATACCGACGTAAGTATAGACAGCCACGACCGTCGTCGGGACATGTACTAGACCAAACAGAATAGACGTAACGATAAGGGTCGTCCAGCTGATTTCATTGTGCTCGCCGCGGAAAAAGATGACTCCGCGAAACAGCCATTCTTCGGCAATCGGTGCCGCAATCACGATAATGATGAAGAGCATCCACAAAGGTGTATCGACCACAAGAGCTTCTACTGCCTCCTGGTTGACTAGCTCACCTCCGCCCATTACGATTTCCAAAATCGTTCCGCCGATATTAAACAGCACATAGGAAACGGGCACAAACCAGCCTAAAAATTTCCAGTCTTCCTTGGTCAGGCCACGCATCCCGACTGACTCTTCCCTGGTTAGACGTTTCCGGTTCATCACCGGCAGCTTTTTTTGGGTGATGATCAGAGCCATCAAAAGCAGACTGCCGGCAAAACCGACAAAGGTAATCAGGCCGTCCAGGCTGCCGATGCCCTCCAGCAGTTCCTCTGAAGTCTGTCCGGCATTCATCACGCCGAAGACTACACCAATCAACACGGACGGAATGATCGGGAAAAGAACAGGCGAAGCCAGCCACATCAGCAGCTGTTCCATAAAAGTGATTTTTCTCAAGGGGTAACCCTCAGTTAGTTTCATATGATTTCCTCCCAAAAAGCTTTATGGTCTCAAGTATAGTAAATATTTCAGGCTGATGCCACTAAAGACTGCCTGAGTAACTGAATAACAGGCGCATGAATGGAATAAAATAAAATTAAAGCGTTTTCTATTGACAAATAAGAAAGAGGTGATACACTGAGTGTGTAATCGGTTACAGAATGGAGCAGCTAATATGATAACGATCAAGCAAGTAGCAGAATATGCAGGGGTCTCGGTGGCTACAGTCTCGCGTGCCCTCAACGACAGCGGCTATGTTGGAAAGGAATCCAGAAAAAAGGTGGAAGAAGCGGTTGAAGCCTTAGGCTATTTTCCCAATGAAGTAGCCCGGTCTCTTTTTCAGAAAACATCAAGAATGCTGGGTCTGCTGCTTCCTGATATTTCTAATCCCTATTTTCCGCTTCTGGCCAAGGGTGTTGAAGACTGCGCACAGAAAAATGGCTACATGGTTATTTTAGGCAATGTGGAAGAAGATGCGGACAAGGAAGAGATGTATGTCAAATTTTTCTCCCAGTATAACATCAGCGGTATTCTGTCTGCGGCTTCGGGGAAAAAAGCCTATGGGGCTCAGGTTCCACAAGTACTTTTAGATAGGGCGCTGGAAGGAGAAAACTACTCTGTATCTACCGATGATACATTAGGCGGAGAGCTGGCGGGTCAGGCCGTCGTTGATGCGGGGGCCAGAGAAATTATAGTCATGGCCGGCCCACGCAAGGTATCGGGAGCCAGAGACCGGCTGTCAGGGATTCTGTCCGTTTTAAATAAAGAGCAAGTTAGCTACAAAGTACTGGAAACGGAGACGTTCAATGTCGAAAAGGCTGAAGCAACAGCCCAGAAGTTATTCGACACATTTGACACTTTCGATACAGTCATTGCGAATAATGATGTCTTCGCGCTGGCCGTCATGAAAGAAGCCATAAAAAGAGGGTTCAGTATTCCTGAAGACATTCAGATCATCGGCTACGACAACATGCTGTTCAGCCGCCTGATGTATCCGGGACTGACTACAGTAGCCCAGCCGGCTTATGAGGTCGGTTACAAAGGAGCTAAAATGCTCATCGATTTGATTGAAAAGAAAACCGTTGCAGATAAACGCGTGAAGCTTGAACCGGAACTGATCCGGCGGGATTCACTAAGATAAAAGGAGAGATCAAATGGCAAAGATTACAGTAATCGGCAGCATTTCAACTGATTTTGTCGTGGAAACAGCTAAACTGCCTGCCATGGGGGAAACCGTCGAAGGAAAAAGCTTTCAAACCAGTTTCGGTGGAAAGGGTGCCAATCAGGCAGTAGCCTGTGCCAGACTTGGAGCTGAGACTGTGATGCTGGGAGCAGTAGGGCAGGATGTGTTTGGGCAGCAGCTGCTGGCTAATTTAAGGGCTAACGACATTCATACAGATAATGTGGAACGGGTTACACAATCATCCGGCTCTGCCTTTATCACTCTTTTCGATTCGGACAATGCGATTGTCTATGTCGCAGGCGCCAACGGGCTGTATGGTCCGGACAGTGTGGACAAAGTTATGGATCAGAGTGCTGTTTTTCAGACAAGTGATCTCGTACTGATTCAGAATGAAACACCAGCCGATACGGTTAGGCACGTGATTGAACGCTGCAGCCAGCTGAATATTCCCTTGCTGCTTAATCCCGCACCGGCCCGTGAGCTAGCACCTGCCTACCTGGACAAAGTTACGTTTTTGACGCCTAATGAGACGGAGTTTGCTGTTTTATTTCCGGATGAAACGATGGACAGTGTTTTAAAGCGCTATCCGAACAAACTGATCATTACGCTCGGAAGTAAGGGGGCTATGTATTATGATGGCGAGTCGATTCAAACTGTGCCACCCGTGCAGATTGACCAGGTGGTAGACACAACTGGGGCTGGAGACACTTTCAACGGGGCTTTCGCCTATGCCTTCAGTTCAGGCCTGCCAATCAGAGACAGCATCCGGTTTGGAAACATAGCTGCAGGGCTGTCGATTCAAAAAGCAGGAGCTCAGACAGGTGCACCAACACTCAGACAGATGAAGGAGCATGAGAGTTTTGAAAAAGAATGGGATTTTAAATAGTAATATCAGTAAAGTGCTGGCCGATCTGGGCCACACCGACGAAGTGGTTATTGCAGACTGCGGCCTGCCCGTGCCAGAAGGAGTCACTAAAATAGATCTGGCTCTCAAGCCAGGCACTCCGGGTTTTCTTGAGGTACTAGAGACGCTGCTGTCTGAAATGAAAGTAGAAACCGTTACTCTGGCAGAAGAGATAAAAGAACAAAATCAGCTAATCCACCAGAGGCTGCTTGAGCAAATCAGCAAAGAGGACATTCCTGCATCCTATATCACGCATGAGACATTTAAGGAGCAATCCAGACAAGCAAAAGCCATTATTCGAACAGGAGAAATCACACCTTATGCCAATGTGATCTTACAAGCGGGTGTCATCTTTTAGGAGGAATCGACAGTGCAGGTAAAAATGAAAGGCATTACAAAAGCATTTGGTGAAAATAAAGTGCTCAGAGGCGTAGATTTCTCACTGGAAGCAGGAGAAGTTCATGCCTTGATGGGCGAGAACGGTGCGGGGAAATCGACCTTGATGAATATTCTGACCGGACTTCACAAGAAAGACAGTGGGGAGGTCTGGATTGATGGAGAAGAGACACTCTATGCCAATCCAAAAGAAGCTGAAGAGCAAGGTGTCAGCTTTATCCATCAGGAAATGATTACTTGGCCGGACATGACCGTGCTTGAAAATATGTTCATGGGAAAAGAAGTGCAAAATAAGATGGGCTGGATACAGAATAAGGCAATGGAAAAGCAGGCGGAAGCGGTCTTTAATGAACTGGGCATCGATATCGCCTTTGACCGTTTGATGAAAACTTTAAGCGTCGGCCAGCAGCAGCTGGTGGAAATCGCCAAGACTCTGCTCAATGATGCTGCAATTATTATTATGGATGAACCCACTGCCGCTCTGACGGACCGGGAAATACGGACATTGTTTACCATCATCCGGCAGCTAAAAGAAAAAGGGGTAGCCTTCGTGTATATCTCACACCGGATGGAAGAAATCTTTGAAATTAGTGACCGGGTCACGGTAATGAGAGATGGTGTATCGATCAGTACGAAAAAAACCACAGACACCAGTTATGATGAAATCGTCAAGCACATGGTCGGACGTGATCTAGAAGATTACTATCCTCAAATGGATAACCAGCCGGGAGAACCGCTTCTGGAAGTCAAAAAACTGAGCCATCTCCCGGCTTATGAAGGGGTTTCGTTCACCTTGCATGCTGGAGAAATATTAGGATTCTCCGGGCTGATGGGTGCTGGACGCACAGAAATCATGCGAGGGATATTCGGGATCGACCCGACAGATGAGGGTGAACTGTATCTGGATGGAGATAAAATAGATATTTCCAGTCCTTCGGATGCGGTTAAGAGAGGTATCGGCTTTCTGACAGAAGACAGAAAGTCTGAAGGGTTGATCCTGGACTTTTCGGTAAAAGACAACATCAGTTTGACCGCATTTGAGGAATTTTCAACCAAAGGATGGATAGATACAAAAGAGGAAGAGGCATTTGTTGACTTGCTAATCAAGCGGCTTACCGTCAAAACGGCAAATATGGAGCTGCCGGTAGGAGCCTTGTCAGGCGGAAATCAGCAGAAAGTAGTTCTGGCCAAATGGATTGGAGCCGGCTCACGTGTGCTGATTCTGGATGAACCGACTAGAGGAGTGGATGTCGGAGCCAAAAGAGAAATCTATAATTTGATGAAGGAACTGGCAGAGCGGGGTGTGGGGATTATCATGGTGTCTAGTGATCTTCCTGAAGTGATTGGGGTCAGCAACCGGGTGCTCGTTGTTCACGAGGGGACTATCTCCGGTGAGTTGAGCAGAGACGAACTGTCAGAAGAACGCATCATGACCTTAGCTACGGGAGGAAAATAATGGAAACGAAAAGTGCAGCAATTACGAGAAAAAAAGAAAGACGAAGTGATCTGTATCGCAAGCTGGGGCCGCTGGTCGCTCTAATTATCCTCATGCTGATTGTAACCATAATGAATGTGAATTTTATTAGGCCGGCAAACCTGCTGAATCTGCTGAGGCAGGTGTCAGTTAACGCCCTGATTGCATTTGGGATGACCTTTGTCATCATTACGGGAGGCATTGACTTGTCTGTTGGTTCGACCCTTGCATTGTCAAGTGCGCTGACAGCGGGCATCATTGGTATCGGTGTGCCGCCTGTGCTGGCCATCATAGCCGGCTTGCTCACAGGCGCCTTTTTGGGGATGATCAATGGTCTGCTGATTACTAAAGGCAACGTGGCTCCCTTTATCGGCACTTTGGCAACCATGACCATCTACAGGGGGCTGACGCTCGTCTATACGCAGGGGAATCCCATTACTGGTTTTGGCGGTGGCTTTGCCTTTCAATTCTTCGGCAGAGGCTACCTCTTTGGTATTCCTTTCCCCGTTATTATCACGACAGTCGCCTTTATGATCCTGTTCGTTGTGCTCCACAAAATGACCTTTGGCCGCAAGACCTTTGCTATAGGAGGAAATGAGCAGGCAGCATACATCGCAGGCATCAAATCCGACCGGGTCAAAACATCAGTATATGCCATATCGGGTATGATGTCGGCACTGGCTGGACTGATTCTGACGTCCAGACTGAATTCAGCTCAACCCACTGCCGGTACAGCCTATGAACTGGATGCGATTGCGGCCGTGGTTATCGGCGGAACCAGTCTCGCCGGAGGGAAAGGACGGATTGTTGGGACACTGATCGGGGCCTTGATTATCGGTACATTGAACAACGGCCTGAACCTATTGGGTGTATCCAGTTTTTATCAGCAAGTTGTCCGTGGAGTCGTTATTATTATTGCGGTATTACTAGATAGAAAAAAATAAAAAAATGGAGGAAACAATCATGAAAAAACTAATCGGCTTACTATCTGTATCAGCACTTATGGCACTGAGCGCTTGCGGGGCAGCTACCCTTGAGGGAGAACAGTCCGGAGACAATGGGGACGTCGAAGAGCGTGCAGCGGAAGATATAACTATTGGCCTGTCTATTTCAACTTTAAACAATCCATTTTTCGGCGATCTGCAGCGTGGTGTGGTTGAAACAGCAGAAGAAAACGGCTCGACAGTACGGGCAGTGGATGCACAAGATGATACGGCGACTCAGATCAACGGCATCGATGATCTAATTCAGCAAGGTGTGGACATTCTGCTCATCAACCCTGTTGATTCTGACGCCATCACCCCTGCTATCGAGTCAGCCAACTCAGCAGGCATCCCAGTTATTACCATCGACCGCTCCAGTTCAGGCGGGGACGTTCTAACCTTTATTGCTTCAGATAATGTTGAGGGAGGAGAAATGGCAGCTGAATTCATCATTGACCTAGTGGGAGAAGAAGCAGAAGTCGTCCAGCTGGAAGGTGTCCCGGGAGCATCGGCTACCAATGAGCGAGGCGAAGGATTCAGAAATGTTGCAGATGAGCGTCTGAATGTGGTGGAAAGCCAGTCAGCGAACTTCAACCGCTCTGAAGGTCTAAGTGTCATGGAGAACATTATCCAGTCCTACTCCGATATCGAAGCCGTCTTTGCTCAAAATGACGAAATGGCTCTTGGAGCGCTAGAAGCTCTTGAAGGTGCCGGTCTGAGTGACGTTGTGGTAGTCGGCTTTGACGGTAACGATGATGCACTGTCTGAAATCGAAGCAGGCCGCCTGGATGCGACGATTGCTCAGCAGCCATATGAAATGGGGTCCATTGCTGTAGATACTGTGTACAGCTACTTCTCCGGCGAGTCTATTGACGAGGAAATTGCCGCTCCTCTGGAACTGATCACGGCAGAATAAGCTTTAAAAAAGATCTGTGCCTGCGGGTGCAGATCTTTTTGCTGCTGCAAACGCCCCCCTTTTCTCTTTTATACCGCAGGGAGGCAAGCAGACCGTTCCTTATTTCCTTGTCGCTGATTTTTTGTGTTTTAAGTTTGCTTATGAATAGTGATTCGGGGCGCGAACATGGTACATTATTAAAATAACAAAGTGTTCAGGGAGGAATCAGTGTGACATCAGTGATGTGGTTTAGAAGAGATTTAAGACTAGAAGATAATATGGCGTTGAAACATGCCTTTGAAGAAGCAGACCGGCTATATATGGTTTTTCACGTGAATCCGGAACAGTTTCTGGAAGAAGGCTCCACCAATCAGGCCTCTTTTTTTAGTAGTGTGCAGACGCTGCGGGAGGAAATAGAAGAAAAGGGCGGCAAGCTGCATATTCTGAAAGGAGACTTGAAGGCGTGCTTTGAAAAGCTTTATGACGAGTTGGCTGACTGGACCGATGTCTATATCAACCGTGATGAAAAAGGATATGGGCTGGAACGGGACAAGATGATCGCGGCATTCTTTAAGGAAAAAAACATCAAGGCACACGGGTATTTCGATCATCATATGCATGCCTCAGGTGAAATCAAGACCAACTCCGGTACACCTTATCAGAAGTTCACGCCTTATTTTAGAAAATGGAAAGAACTGCAAAAACCCGAACCGGTCGAGGTATCCTTTGATGCTGATAAAGTCATGCAGCGTCCTGTGTTTACAGAAGACCGTGATTCGTTTGAAGCATTCTTGAGCCAGCAAAAAGAGCTCAAGGAGCTCAAGCAGGGCACACAAGCAGCCCACGACAGTCTGGATAATTTTATCGATGAGTATTTAAAAGACTATAAGGAAGCCAGAGATTTTCCGCTGAAAGACGCGACCAGCCACATGTCCCACCATTTACGCTCAGGGGAGATTTCGGTCCGGACTGTATACCACAAGGTCATGCAAGCGCCGCAATCAGAAGGCCGGGAGACCTATATACAGGAACTGGCTTGGCGTGATTTTTACAATATGGTATTTGCCGGCAATCCGGATCAGAAAGACACGGAGATCGACGAGAATTTCAGGAAAGTCCAGTGGGACAACAACGAAGACAACTTCAAAAAATGGACAGAGGGTCAGACTGGCTATCCAATTGTGGATGCGGCAATGAGACAGCTGAATCAGACCGGCTGGATGCACAACCGCCTGCGCATGATTACTGCTTCCTTCCTGATTAAAGATCTGCTGATTGACTGGAAGTGGGGCGAACGGTATTTTCAGGAAAAGCTGGTCGACTATGATGTCAGCAGTAATGTCGGAGGCTGGCAGTGGGCTGCATCGACGGGAACTGACGGGGTACCTTATTTCCGTGTCTTCAATCCCAATACCCAGTCTGAAAAGTACGACAAGGATGGAGATTTCATTCGTCAGTACGTACCCGAGCTGAAAAATATAACGAGTAAAAAAATTCATGATCCGTCCAAGTTGTCAGATGAAGAACAGGAAACATTCGGTGTACATTTGGGGGAAGACTATCCAAGACCGATTGTGGATCACAAGCAGAGTCGTGAGCTGGCTATTCAGGCGTATGAAGACAGTAAGAAAAAGGTTCAGGGAAGCAAGAGCTGAAAATGGGGTAAGGTAGAGAATCAGGCAGTTCAGGAGAGTTTGACCTTGTTTGACCTTTAGTGTATAATCTTTTTAGATTCACCATGAGCTTTAAGTATGCTACACTAATTAAGAATTGAATTTTAGGAGGAAAACACATGAATTTAGTACCTACAGTCATTGAACAGTCGCCACGTGGTGAACGTGCATATGACATTTATTCACGTCTGTTAAAAGACCGCATCATCATGCTGGGTGGACCGATTGACGATCAGGTTGCCAACTCAGTGATTGCACAGCTGCTTTTCCTGGATGCGCAGGATCCTGAAAAGGACATTTACCTTTACATTAACTCTCCAGGTGGAAGTGTCACGGCTGGCCTTGCCATTTACGATACAATGAACTTCATTAAAGCTGATGTTCAGACAATCGCTATCGGACTGGCTGCCTCAATGGGAAGCTTTTTGCTGGCTGCTGGTAAGAAAGGCAAGCGTTTTGCTCTGCCAAATGCGGAAGTCATGATCCACCAGCCACTGGGTGGAGCGCAGGGTCAGGCAACTGAAATCGAAATCGCAGCCAAGCATATCCTAAGAACACGCGACCGCTTGAACAAAATATTGGTTGAGCGTACAGGTCAGGAAATGGAAGTTATCGAAAGAGATACTGACCGTGACTTCTTTATGACAGCTGACGAAGCCAAGGATTATGGCTTAGTCGATTCTATCATGGATAGTTCGGCAGAACTGGGAAGCTGATTTAAAATCCGTATCCATTTAAAATATAAAGGCCCCTTGATTAGGTGTATAACGCATCTGGTCAAGGGCTTTTTGCTGTCCTGGCTTCAGGTGTGCACCTCTTTGCATTTTTATTCAAAAGGAACAGGTACCATGAATCACAAGTGAAAATAAATACAGTAGACCTGATTGTCAGTTTTGATGCCAGGTCTGCATGGTAGATATTGAAACGGGTACAAGAATTGAAGGGAAGTCTCGACGATTGGGCTGTAGTTAGATCTATCAGAAAGAAAACAAAGAGGTAGACTTGCCTAAGAGCTAGGTGTAATGGACCGGGCTAACGGCCTTTTCAGGTTAGTCAGCCAATATATAAATCACAAACTCGTATCATACGAAACAGCAGTAAATCAAGCACGGATAGTTAAAGCTTATCATTAGCCAGACGTTTTTCACAAAGGTATAATGAATGTTGCAGGGATTAACTAAGGAGGAAACAATGAATACAGAGCAAATTAACAGCGAAGCAGTTAATCAGACGGTCGGTTTTCACTTGGGACAGGCAGACGCGCCTGTTAAAACAGTTGAATTTATCAACCTCAGATGTCCATACTGCAAAGAGTGGTGGGACAAATCCGGCCAGGTTCTGGATCCTTATGTATCGAACGGTCAGGTCCAGCGAATCGTAAAGCTGTTTGACAAGGACAAGCCAGGATTGAGAAAGGGGAATATCCTCCACACTTATTTGGATTATGAGGACAGGAAACGCGCAGCTGAGGATCTGAATTATTACATGCATCACTTTAACGATTGGGCTGCTTTGCCGGATCAGGATCTATCCGTTTTTGCAGAGACACAGCGTCAGGCACGAAAGCAGGACAACCGCAGTCAATCCGAAGCCATTGTCCAGGAAGCAGCAGAAGCCAACGTGCGTTTAGTACCGACAATTTTTATCGGGGAGCATGTTTTTGATGAACATATATCGGTAGAAGAACTGAGAGATATCGTAGAAAACAAGCTGAAACACTAAGCCTGTCGGCCCTAGAAAGACTCGTGCAAGATTTAGCAGCGGGTCTGGAGGGTAAAATAGATAAAAAAAAGCAGGGGCATGCGTTGGGCGTAAAAAGTCCCGCCTAATTCTTTTTTTGGGTTGAAATCTGCCCCGCTTCTTGATACACTGTAATAGAACGTGCTAAGGAAGTTCATTAAGTAAAAAGTTTAATACAATTTAGATTTGTGTCAGGGAAGGTGCCGTTTCGTTATGCTGTCAGTTATTGAAAAAGTAGCACCGGGCACACTTCATATATTGAAGAAACGGTTTTATATCCTGAGTCACATACAGAAGTCTGGTCCGATCGGTCGCAGGACACTGGCCGAGCGTCTAGGCTTTACGGAACGTGTGCTGAGAAAAGAAGTTGAGGTCCTGAGAAGTCAGGGGCTGATCAAAATTTCCAGTCAGGGTATGGAGTGTACCCCTACGGGAATCACGGTTTTTTACCAGCTAGAAGAGCTCATGGGCCAGCATGTTCAGTCGCAGGAAAAGGAAGCCCGCTTGGCCAACAAGCTGGGAATTCAGCACTGCACGATTGTCATTGGCAACTCTGATAAGGATATTGCGAGCCTAGTCGATATGGCTCGGGCGACAACAGAAGTGTTGGACTTCCTGCTGCCTGAAGGCAAGAGTACCATTGCTGTCATGGGGGGGACAACGATGCTTGAAGTGGCTGAGGTCATGACCCAGCAGATCGGTATGCACCGGGAACTGCTGTTTGTACCGGCACGTGGGGGACTTGGAGAATCGGTTGATATTCAGGCCAACGCCATTGCCGAAAGCATGGCCAGAAAGACCGGCGGTAAAAGCAGAGCCCTCTACGCACCTGAACATGTGCGGTTGGAGACCTATTCGCTGCTTCTTGAAGAACCTGAAATTAAGGAAACAATTGAAATACTGGAAAATGCGACGCTTGTCTTATATAGTATAGGTAGCGCGCTTGAAATGGCTCAGCGAAGAGGACTGGAAGAAGAGACGATGAAACAGCTGATTGAAAAAAGTGCTGTTGCGGAAGCGTTCGGTGAATTTATCGATCCAGCCGGGGACATTGTATTCAAACTTTCCCGTATCGGTCTGCAGTCATCCAAGCTGCCAAGCATTCCGCATGTTGTAGCCGTAGCCGGTGGACGCAAAAAAGCTACCGCTATCAAGGCGCACATGAAAACTGTCCCTCCGCACACATGGTTAGTGACGGATGAGGCAGCCGCAAACGAGATTTTAAATGGGGGAAACCCTTTAAAATAAAAATTTTTTATTTCCTAAGGAGGAAATTAAGTTATGTCAGTAAAAGTTGCAATTAATGGTTTTGGTCGTATTGGTCGTTTAGCACTACGCCGTATCCTGGAAATCGATACAGAATTGGAAGTCGTGGCAATTAACGATTTGACAAGTAACGAAGACTTGGCTTACCTACTGAAATATGATACTGCTCAAGGTCGTTTCCCGCACGATGTAGACGTCAAAGGTGACGCACTTGTAGTCGGCGGAAAAGAAATCAAATCTTTCGCTGAAAAAGATGCAAGCAAACTGCCATGGGGAGACCTGGACATCGACATCGTTCTTGAATGTACTGGTTTCTACGTATCTAAAGAAGCTTCTCAAGCACACGTAGATGCAGGAGCTAAACGTGTACTGATTTCTGCACCAGCTAAAGGCGATCTTAAAACAATCGTTTACGGTGTAAACCACGACATTCTTGAGTCTGACGACCAGATTGTATCTGCTGCTTCATGTACGACAAACTGCTTGGCACCAATGGTAAACGTACTGAACACTGAGTACGGAATTAGCCGTGGACTAATGAGCACTATCCACGCTTACACTGCAACTCAGGCAATGCAGGATGCACCAGGCGGACGTAAAAACCGTGCCGGCGCAGCAAACGCGATTCCAGCTTCTACAGGAGCTGCTAAAGCAGTAGGTAAAGTTATTCCTGAAGTTAACGGACTAATCGACGGAACAGCTGTACGTATCCCAACTATCACAGGTTCAATGGTTGAACTGTATTCTGTACTGAAAAAAGACGTAACAGTTGAAGAAGTAAATGCAGCAATGGAGAAAGCTTCATCAAGCGCATACCTGTACACTGAAGACGAAATCGTCTCTTCAGACGTTATTGGCGTACCTGCAGGGTCAATCTTCGATGCAACACAAACAAAAATCATGGACAGCGAAGACGGTCAGCTTGTCAAGACTGTAGCTTGGTACGACAACGAGTACGGCTTCACTGGAAACATGGTATCAACTCTGGAGTACTTCGCAGGATTATAAGCAACAATCCAGCACAAGCCTCCAAAGCTTGACTCAATAATGAAACAGTAATAAATAAGCGGGGGAGCATATACTCTACTATTTAAAGAACAAAGCGGAATTGCGAAAGCAAGACATTCAGGCCTGTTCAATTTAAATATAGGGAATCGCGCTTCCCCCTTTTTTTGTGGACACGAACACCTTGCTACTCCAATATATTTTTCTATCCAGAAAGGTAGGATCCATTCATGGCAAAGAAGACAGTTAAAGATTTAGAGTTGAACGGCAAAAAAGTATTAGTGCGTGCAGATTTCAATGTACCGATGAAAGACGGAAAAATCTCGAACGACAACCGTATTCAGGCAGCTTTACCAACACTTGAATACATCCTGGAGCAAAACGGAAAGCTGATCGTCTTTTCTCACCTAGGACGTGTAAAGACCGAAGAAGATAAAGCGGGTCTTTCCATGCAGCCTGTAGCTGAACGTTTAGGTGAACTGTTAGGAAAAGACGTCACATTCGTCGCGCAGACACGTGGAGAAGAACTAGAAAAAGCAGTAGCTGAGCTAGCTGACGGCGAAGTGCTGATGTTTGAAAATACACGTTTCGAAGATGTAGATGGCAAGAAAGAAAGCAAGAACGATCCTGAATTAGGTAAATACTGGGCAAGCCTGGGTGACGTGTATGTCAACGACGCATTCGGTACTGCTCACCGTGCGCACGCTTCAAACGTGGGTATCGCCTCAAATCTTGAATCTGCAGCCGGTTTCCTGGTTGAAAAAGAGATCAACTTTATTGGTGGAGCAGTGGATGAGCCTAAGCGTCCATTTGTCGCGATTCTTGGTGGAGCGAAAGTTTCCGACAAGATTGGTGTTATTGAAAACCTGATTGCTAAAGCAGACAAAGTGCTTGTCGGTGGAGGCATGACCTATACCTTCTACAAGGCACTGGGACATGACATCGGCAACTCGCTAGTCGAGGAAGACAAAGTATCTTTGGCTAAAGAATTGATTGACAAAGCCGAAGATAAACTGGTACTGCCAGTCGACTCTGTGGTAGCAGCTGAATTCTCCAACGATGTAGACACCGATATCGTCGGAGAAAACATTCCTGAAGGTAAAATGGGTCTGGACATCGGACCAAAAACAGTTGAACTGTTTGAAAATGAGCTGAAAAATGCCAAGACAGTTGTCTGGAACGGACCGATGGGCGTGTTTGAAATGTCAAACTTTGCTCAAGGGACAGTCAAAGTCTGTGAAGCACTGGCTAAACTGCAGGATGCAACAACCATTATTGGTGGGGGAGACTCCGCGACCGCTGCCCAGCAGTTAGGTTTTGAAGAAGACTTCAGTCACATCTCAACAGGTGGCGGAGCCTCACTGGAATACCTAGAAGGTAAAGAACTACCTGGTATTGCAGCTATCTCAGACAAATAATACAGTTGAAATTTTTCAAGACGGTCTGGCTGGATCGGGTGTACAGAAAACCCGATCCGTCTAAGACGTTTAATTGACGAAACAGTAAGGTAACCCTTACTGACTCAAATAAGTAGAAAGAAGGATGAGAGCATGCGTAAACCGATTATTGCCGGAAACTGGAAAATGAACAAAACGTCTACAGAAGCAGCAAGCTTTATTGATGGAGTATTGGGTAAAATCCCAGCTTCAGATAAAGTAGATGCTGTTATTGGTGCACCCAGCCTGTTTCTTCAGAGCCTGATTGACTTGACTGTCGATACAGACCTTAAAATTGCAGCTCAGAACTGCTACTTTGAAGATGAAGGAGCCTTCACAGGCGAAATCAGCCCGAAAGCTCTTCAGGATATTGGTGCTGCTTACGTCATTATCGGACACTCCGAGCGTCGTGAGCTGTTCCATGAAACAGACGAAGAAATCAATAAAAAAGCGCACGCCGTAATTAAGCACAACATGGTGCCGATTATCTGTGTAGGAGAAACACTGGAACAAAAAGAAGCAGGACAAACGAATACGCTTGTTGCTGACCAAGTTAAAGCAGCACTTGCCGGGCTGTCTGGTGACCAAGTCAAGGATGTCGTGATCGCGTACGAGCCAATCTGGGCAATCGGAACAGGCAAAACAGCGACAGCTGAAGATGCCAACGATACGATTTCCGTTGTGCGTCAAACCGTTGCAAGCATCTATTCTCAGGATGTTGCGGATGCTGTCCGTATTCAGTACGGGGGGTCAGTTAAGCCAGCGAATATCAAAGAGCTGATGGCTCAGCCTGATATCGACGGCGCACTGGTTGGAGGAGCAAGCCTGGAAGCTGATTCCTTCCTGCAATTACTGGAGGCGGCTGAATAACATGAGTAAAGCACCTGTAGCCATCATTATCCTTGATGGATTCGGATGGCGCGAAGAAGAATACGGGAATGCCGTTGCACAGGCAAACAAGCCGAATTTTGACCGCTACTGGAATGAATTCCCGCACAGCACCATGCAGGCTTCCGGTCTGGCTGTCGGCCTTCCGGAAGGTCAGATGGGAAACTCTGAAGTCGGACACACCAACATTGGTGCCGGCCGTGTTGTGTACCAGAGCATTACGCGTATCGATAAAGCTATTGAAGACGGGGAATTTGAAACCAATGAAGCCTTTAACGGTGCAATCGATCATGTGAAAAAACATGGTTCGGCATTGCATTTGTTTGGACTGGTTTCAGACGGCGGCGTGCATAGCCACCAGCGTCATCTGACGGCCCTGATTGAAACAGCCAAGAAAAAGGGAGTCGACAAAGTCTACATCCACGCCTTTACTGACGGCCGTGATGTGGCACCTGATTCAGGGGAACGCTTTATTGAAGAGCTGCAGACCATCGTCACTGATTTGGGTGTAGGAGAGATTGCTACGATTTCCGGCCGTTTCTTTGCCATGGACAGAGATACACGCTGGGCTAGAGTTAAGCGCGCCTATGATGCCATTGTCCACGGTGAAGGGGCCAAGGCAATAGATCCAGTTAAAGCCATGAAGGACAGCTACAAGCAGGAAGTGATGGATGAATTCGTCGAGCCGGTTGTTATCGAAAAAGACGGGCAACCTACAGCAACTGTATCAGACAATGATGCTGTACTGTTCTTCAACTTCAGACCGGACCGTGCCATCGAGCTGTCCCGTGCACTGACAGAACCTGACTTTGATGATTTTGATCGCGGAGAAAGACCGTCAAACGTCAAGTTTGTAACCTTCACTCAGTATACGGCAGATATGGACGCGGACATTATGTTCCCGCCCACACTAATGAAAAATGTGATTGGCCAAGTCTTGTCTGACAACGGCTTAAAACAGCTGCGTATCGCTGAAACAGAAAAGTACCCGCACGTGACGTTCTTCATGAATGGCGGAACAAACGACGAATTCCCGGGAGAGAAGCGTATCCTGATCCCGTCACCGCAAGTGGAGACGTATGATCTGAAACCTGAAATGAGTGCTTATGAAGTAACAGATGCGCTCGTTGAAGACATTCAAAACGATCAGCATGATGCCATCATCTTGAACTATGCGAACCCGGACATGGTTGGTCACTCGGGTATGCTTGACAAGACAGTCGAAGCTATCGAGGCCGTTGATGAAAACCTGGGACGCGTCGTTGATCTGATCCATGAAAAAGGCGGATCGGTGATCATCTTTGCCGACCACGGCAATGCCGACACAGAACTGACTCCAGAAGGTAGCCCGCATACGGCGCACACGACAGTGCCTGTACCGGTAATCGTTACGAAAAAAGGTGTGACCTTGAGAAACGACGGTAAGCTTGCCGATGTGGCTCCAACCATGCTTGATCTGCTAGGGCTAGATAAGCCAGCAGAAATGACTGGAGAAAGCCTGATCCAACACTAATGATTTTAAACTGTTCCATTTAAGGAACGATTAAAATAAACTAACCCTAATTTTCCCGAAACGGGAGAAGACAATCAAAGGAGAGAATATTAATGCCATTTATTACAGATGTACTAGCACGCGAAGTTCTTGATTCACGTGGTAACCCAACAATCGAAGTCGAAGTCATTACAGAATCAGGTGCTTTCGGACGCGGAATGGTTCCTTCAGGAGCTTCGACCGGTGAACACGAAGCCGTTGAACTGCGTGACGGCGATAAAGACCGTTACCTGGGTAAAGGTGTTTCTAAAGCTGTTGAAAACGTAAACGACACTATCGCTGATGCAATCATTGGTATGGATGTCCGTGACCAGATGGGTATTGACAAAGCGTTGATCGAACTTGACGGTACAGACAACAAAGGTAAATTAGGTGCCAATGCCATCCTGGGCGTTTCTATCGCTGTTGCACGTGCAGCTGCTGATTACCTGGATATGCCGCTTTACCGTTACCTTGGTGGAACAAACACCAAAGTCTTGCCTACACCAATGATGAACATTGTTAACGGTGGATCTCACTCAGACGCACCGATTGCATTCCAGGAATTCATGGTATTGCCAGTTGGAGCGCCAACCTTTAAAGAAGCACTGCGTTGGGGAGCAGAAATCTTCCACGCACTGAAAGCGATTTTGAAAGACCGTGGTCTGGAAACTTCAGTTGGTGACGAAGGTGGATTTGCGCCTAAGTTTGAAGGAACTGAAGACGGTGTTGAAACCATTCTTGAAGCCATCAAAAAAGTTGGACTTGAGCCTGGTAAAGATGTCTACCTAGGATTTGACTGTGCAGCAGCTGAATTCTATGAAGACGGCGTATACAACTATGCTAAATTTGAAGGTGAAAACGGTGCTAAGCGTACAGCAGAGCAGCAAGTAGATTACCTTGAAGAACTAGTAAGCAAGTACCCAATCATCTCTATTGAAGATGGAATGGATGAAAACGACTGGGATGGATGGAAACTATTAACTGAGCGCCTAGGCAACAAAATTCAGCTGGTAGGAGACGACCTGTTCGTTACAAACACTAAGATTCTTGAACGTGGAATCAAAAACGACACAGCCAACTCTATTCTGATCAAAGTTAACCAAATCGGTACATTGACAGAAACCTTCAATGCAATCGAAATGGCTAAAAAAGCTGGCTACACTGCTGTCATTTCACACCGTTCTGGTGAAACTGAAGATGCAACGATTTCAGACATCTCAGTAGCACTGAACGCCGGTCAAATCAAGACAGGTTCCCTGTCACGTACCGACCGTATTGCGAAGTACAACCAGCTTCTAAGAATCGAAGACCAGCTTGGCGATCAAGCAGTCTACGAAGGCCTGGACGCTTTCTACAACCTAGCAAACAAGTAAGCACAATAAGGTGAACTGATTTTGATCGGTTCTCTGAGCCCCGCAAGCCATTCGTATGGCCTGCGGGGCTTTTTTTTTTAGTTTAGACAGTATCTGGTTAGAAGGCTCGATGAAATGAGGCTATCTTTTCAAGACACTCTCCTATAAAATGAAAATAAGATCAGGCATATATTCTGGAGGTTAAAATATGATAGAAACTGTAGAGCGTAAACAGTGGCTCCGTGCACTAATGCTGATGGTCTTCTTTCTTGGAAGTGCTTCGGTAGTTGGTATTCTTTTTGATTTAATAGGGTTTCCTGAAACGAATATTGTGATTATTTATCTGTTTTCTGTGATCCTCATTTCCCGGTTCACCCTTGGATATGCCTATGGTATTACAGCCAGTATTACTGCGACCCTACTGTTCAATTATCTCTTTACGGTTCCGTACTACACACTGACTGTAGACAATCCGAGCTACTTTATCACTTTTGGCGTTATGGTGACGACAGCTGTGATCACCAGTGCATTAACGATCCGTACCAATCAGAACAAGCAGCATGCGGAAGAAAGAGAGAAAGAGGCTAAAGCCCTGTACAGTCTGACTAGTCGTCTCACAGACGCTGTGGATATTAGCCAGATTATCAGTATATCCATTCATATAATTAGTGAAGTTTTAGATTGCCAAGCCGCTTGTGTGCCGTTTGACCATAAGGGTGAGCCGGCACCGTTTTTCTTGCAGGAAGTTGGTGCAAACAAGCAAGTGAAAATAGAGCTGAAAGAACCACAGGAGTTGAAAGATCAAATACTCAATTTGCGAAATGGATATGATGCCAGTTCTGAAGACTTTCATGATTGGCCTATATATGGACAAGACCATATTCTGGGCGTCATGAGAATTCCTACAGAAAATGCTAGAGCACTGGACCATACGCACAAGCGACTGTTATTGTCTATGATTGAAAATACCGCCTTGGCTATGGAAAGAGTTTACTTGGCTGAAGAAAGACTGAAATCCAGGGAGGAAACCACTCAGGAAAGACACCGGGGAAATTTATTAAGGGGGATTTCCCATGATTTGCGCACACCACTGTCGGGGATCATGGCTACATCGGAAATGCTAAAGGAGATGACAGATTCCGAGGATAGCCGCTATAGCATGATGGAAGCCATCAATAACGATGCCATCTGGCTTCATTCGCTGGTTGAAAATGTGCTTAGCTTGACCAAGCTTCAGGATGGCAGACTGATTTTGAAAAAAGAGAAAGAAGCTTTAGAGGAAATTATTGACGAAGCGGTCAGACAAATCAAAAAGCGTTCTCCCAATCAGCGGATTACAGTGAGCATGCCTAATGAGCTCATCCTTATTCCTATGGACAGTAAACTGATCATGCAGGTGTTTATCAATCTGCTTGAAAATGCTATCAAGCATAATCCATCGGCTGCACCTGTTGATATAGAGGTACAAAAAGATTCAGAGGCCAAAGAAGTCACTGTATCGATCAGCGATCAGGGGCAGGGCATAGACGAAAATGATCTGGAGAATATCTTTCAGCCTTTTTATACGTCCAGCTCAAAACATGCTGATGCCTATAACCGCACAGGGCTTGGCTTGGCCATTTGTGATTCGGTCATCAAAGCCCACGGTGGTCAAATTGAAGCACGGAACAAAAAAGATAAGGGAGCTGAACTGATTTTTACACTCCCTCTGGAAGGTGAACCTAATGGGAAAGCTGAATGAAACGGTCCTCATTGTTGAAGATGATCCTCAAATCAGGAATTTTCTTTGCTACACATTAAAAAAAGAAGCGTTCAATTTTCACTCTACAGGCAATGCTCAAGGAGCCTTGAATATCTTGGTATCTGAGCAGATTGATCTGGTAATCCTGGATCTGGGCCTGCCGGATTTTGATGGATTGAAGGTTATTGAAAAATTGAGAGAGTGGTCAGATATTCCTGTCATTATTGTGTCCGCCCGTGACCAGGACAAGGAAAAAGCGCACGCGCTCGATTTGGGTGCTGATGACTATTTGACTAAGCCCTTTTCTGCTACAGAGCTGCTGGCCAGGATACGTGTAGCCTTTCGTCATTATTTCAGAACCGCTTCTGAGCAGAACAAGCCGGTTGTCACTGTTGGAGACTTGACGATTGACTTCGACAAAAGAGTCGTCACTCTGGCCGGGGAAATCATTCACACAACACCAATGGAATACAAGCTCCTGTCTTTATTCTTTAAGAATATCGGAAAAGTACTGACAGCAAGTTTCATTATCAGTCATGTCTGGGGAACCGCTTATGGCGAAGATACGCAGGCTCTAAGAACCATGATGGCCGGACTCAGAAGAAAAATAGAAGATAATCCTGCTCAGCCTCGATACATTATCACTGAAATAGGGGTAGGTTACAGGCTGGTTGAAGATTAGAAGAGCATCACCCCACAAGAGAAACGCTATTTTAAGTCCAGGCACTCCGGTCCGACTTTGGTAGCGTTTCTCTTGTGGGGTCTTTTTTTTTACGAAAAAATCTGAGACCTGTCACGCATGATTGTCCCTTCCTCACACCATCCTCACATCCACTGTCTATGGCTCACACCATCCTCACAGGTCCTGGAGTATGCTCTATATATAGAGAAGAACAGATTGAGGAGGGAAGAACATGAAGTCACTGGTTGGTCATGATGAGAAGCATCAGCTGAACACTCTTTGTAAGGAGGTAGAGCGCTTATTCAAAGACAAGCAGTATGAGCTTTGTCTGGAACGAGCTACCCTGGCTGTCGGACAATATCCGCATGCTGCCGAGCCGCATAATCTTCTAGGGGTTCTGTTAGAAGCAAAAGGAATGAAAGCAGAAGCAATGAAACATTACCGGGCGGCGATTGCACTGGAACCGGGCTATCGTCCGGCCAGAGAGAATCTTTACCGGAATGGGGACCTGAGCAATAATAGCCAGAGATATTCATTTAAGTGAAACAGGAGGAGAGCGTTATGAAGTTATTTAGCAGTGAAAAAGAATATACATTAATTATTGGTTCGGGACGCCTGGGTGCTAGCCTGGCTAATGATCTCTCAGAACAAGGGGGAAATGTTATTGTCGTGGACAAAGACAAGTCATCCTTTAGGAAATTGTCACCTTCTTTTGGGGGATTAACAGTAATTGGAGATGCGACCAATTTAAATGTACTGAATGAAGCTCAAATAAAAAAGGCCAAGACCGTTATTGTGGTGACAAACGATGACAATGTAAATATTATGATTTCCCAGATGGCTTCCAAGTTGTTCGATAAGCAGAAAGTCATTTCAAGACTATATGATCCAGACCGGAAAAGCGTCTATGAAGGGTTCCATATCGACCTGATCTACCCAGCGATTCTGTCAGTCAATGAAATTAACCGCCTGCTGCAGGCATAAAAAAGGAGAGAGAATGACGATGAAAAAGCATATATTACTCATAGGAGGATACAACAAGACCCTAGCCTTAAGTAATTCACTGATCAAAAAAGGGTATCAGGTTACTGCAGTCAATAAAAACTACCAGCACTGCCAGAAGCTGGCGGAAATCAACCGGCTGGGAGTAATATTTGGAGACGGGACCAAGCCGTATATACTTGAAGAAGCCAAAGTGCATACGGTGGATATAGCAATCGCTTTGACCCAGAAAGATGAAATCAACCTGGTCATATGTGAACTGTGCAAAAAAAAGTTTCATGTCAATAAAACAGTGACACTGATTGATGATCCTAAAAAAGTGGATTTCTTTTACAGTATGGGAGTCGATTCAGTTGTGTCAGCAATCAATGCGATAACCAATATCATCGAACAGCAGGCCTTGCTTGATCAGATCACGACAGTTATCCCTGCAGGAGCAGGACGCATTAGTATAACTGAAGTAGTAATTCCGGAATCAGCTGAGACCGTTGGCAAAAAGCTGATGGAAATCGACTTGCCGACAGATGTAATTATCGGCTGCATCATCCGTGAAGGAAAAGGTCTAGTCCCAAGAGGAGACACACGCATTCAGTCAGGAGATGAGCTGATCCTGATTTCATCTGACCATCAGGAACAGGCTACAAAACAACTGATAGGTGATGAGTAAAATGAAAACTAAATTTAAAGAACTACACAATATCGGAAAGCTGATGATTTTGATTGGAGGTCTCCTTGCGGTTCCTGTAGTCATGGTACCCTTTTACCCTGATGACACAGTCTATCTCGGAGCCTTCCTGGTACCATCCTTTGTTTCGATTGCCTTGGGACTGATAGTGGGTATCCTGTTCAGGCATAAAAATGATGAAATCCAGTTTCAGTATAATTCACAGGACGGAAGCCTGACGGTACTGTTTGCGTGGTTTTACGGCTTTCTGCTGGGAGCTTTTCCCTTTGTGCTTTCAGGACAGCTGACCTTTTTGCAGGGTCTTTACGAATCAGTCAGTGGCTGGACAACGACAGGCCTTTCAGTTATGGATGTCACACAGACTTCACCGACTTTTCTCTTTTACCGCAGCTTCATGCAGTTTTGTGGGGGGCTTGGATTCATCATGATGATGATCATGATTATTCAGGGAAAAGACTCCATGAGTTTATACAATGCCGAAGGACACCCGGACCGTCTAATGCCCAACATCAAGAAAACAGCACAGGTTATATTCCAGATATACAGCCTGTTTCTGGTTATAGGGACTTTGATCTACATTGTCCTGGGGATGCCGTTTTTTGACAGTCTGCTGCATACGATGTCCGCTTTGTCTACAGGAGGATTTTCGACTCGAGCAGACAGTATAGGAGCTTTTGACAGTCCTGCCATTGAGGCGTTCACCATTGTTCTGATGATTATCGGAACAACCAATTTTGCGGTGCTGATGCTACTGACCAAGCGGAAATTCGACCGAATCTTCAAGGTCAGTGAGCTTCGTTTTCTTGGGATTCTCCTGCTGATTTTTGTTCCGATCATTTCTATTTCTCTATTCCAGGGGATGTACTTGAGCCTAGGTGATAGTATCCGCCATTCGCTTTTTAATATTGTGTCCGCTCTTTCAACGACAGGGTATTCAACGATGGGATATGAAAACTGGCCCGCAGGAAGTATTGGAATTATGATTGTCATGATGATCATCGGAGGTGGACTGGGATCAACAGCCGGTGGACTGAAGTTGACACGGGTGTACCTTATGATTCGCATTCTTGGTTTCAATATCTACAAGCGATTGTCCAGCCAGCGTAAAGTCAGCCTGTCATACTACGGCACTGCCCAAGGCAAACGCTCGATCGACACGGACCTGATTTCAGATACAATCGGCTTTATTGCCTTGTATCTGATGATTCTGACTACTGGTGGACTGCTGATTACCTGGACTTCAGGCGCGAGTCTAACGGAATCGATGTTTGAATTCGCCTCATCACTGGGAACGGTCGGCCTGTCGATTGGCTTAACTGGCCCGACAACCGATGGGGGAACACTGATTGTTCAAATGATCGGCATGATCCTTGGTCGACTGGAAATCTTTATTGTTCTGATCGGTATATACTCTGGAGCAGCTTCTGTTCGTTACAAACTGCGAGAGGCGACCCAGTAAATCTATTGCTATAGGAACAGCACCGGAGTATACTTTCTCCAGTGCTGTTTTAATTATGGGATATACTGGCTTTCACATAAGTAAAGTGTAAGCAGAAGATTGCGAAAAATGATCAACAGAGAGTACTTGAATCAGGTTCAGTGATGAATGAACCAGGCGGATGTCTCACCAGTGAATCATGGGTCAATCCGGACTGGAAATACTGATTTGCTTATGGTATATTATAAAATAGGAGATTTGTCAGAAGGAGGTACGTTCTTAATGTATGAAATTTTGTTAACGGTTATGCTTATACTTTCTATATTCATTATCATTGTTATTGCCATGCAGCCAACAAAAACGCAAAGTGCATCCAATGCCTTTATGGGCGGAGCGAGTCAATTATTTGGAAAACAAAAAGCAAGAGGCTTTGAAGCCGTGCTGATCAAGACAACGGTGGTCAGCCTGATCCTGTTCTTTGTTCTCTCTTTCCTGTTGACCCGATTCTTTTAATTAAACTCAAGCTGATCTTAGTACTCCTGTTCTCTCTTGTCGCAATAAGCTCCGGGCTTATTGTGCTTGGAAATAGGGGTACTTTTTTATTGCCTGTGAGGTTTGGGAGTTGTATTTCGGTACAAAAAGCGGATAAATTAAGGTAGAATGAAGAAGAGACTGAAAGGGGATAATATGAAAGATCAATCACTGTTTTATCAAAAAGGAAAGAAGGCGGTTCTATTGTTTCATGCCTTCACCAGTAATCCTAAAGATATGCTGAGCTTAGGGCGGGCTCTGGAGAGAGAAGGCTATACAGTATATGCACCAGTTTTTTCTGGTCATGGAACCACTGACCCGGATGATCTGTTCGATTATTCAGTTGAAGACTGGGTCCAGGACGGTAAGGAAGCACTAGCTTTTTTAAAGGGAAAAGGCTATGAGCAGGTTGCGGCTTTAGGTTTGTCCCTCGGAGGAGTGGTCGCTACTGATCTCCTCTTAAATGAAGAAGTACTGGGTGGAGGCATCTTTGCCTCTCCAGTCGTTTCTGAATACGAAACCAGTGTCGCCGGCCATTTTATGGTCTGGTATAACAATATGAAAGAAAAAGCGGGTCTGGACCAGGACGAACGGGAGCGAATCGAACCGGAAGCCCGTCAAAAGGTCAATGCGATTCTTAAAGGGGTCAATCGTCATGTAGCGAGGATGGAAGAAGACTACAGTGGCTTAAAGAAAAAAGTGTTTATTGCCCAGGGTGGCAAAGACAATATGATAAATGAACAGTCTGGCAAGAAATTTAAAGAAAAACTGACGAACGCGCAGGTCGATTTTCACTACTATGAAGAAGGTCCGCACGTTCTCACAACCGGCAAGATAGGTAAAGAGTTGCAGCAGGATGTGCTGGCTTACCTGTCAAGCCTAGAATGGAGTGTTTAAATGAGTTCTGAGAAAGACATGGAAAAAGAAAAAGGCATATTGAAAAAACAGATCATCCAGTTTATGGAAGAACAGGAAGGTCAGGCGGTAGAAGTCAGCGACATCAGCAAGGGGCTCGGCAGATCAGGTTCCAAAGCGTTTAAAGAGATGGTCAAGGCCATCGCCCAGCTGGAAAGAGAAGAAAAAATGGTCCTGCTGCCAAGCGGAAAATTTAAGCTGACCGGTGGATCAACGGCCATGCAGGGACGCTTCAGCGGAAACGAAAGAGGCTTCGGCTTTGTATCGATCGACGAATATGAATCAGATATTTTTATTCCGCCCACTGAGACCCGATCAGCTTTAAATGGTGATCTGGTCAAAGTAGAAGTGACACAGGAATCCATCCCGAGCCAGGACAAAGGCCCAGCCGGCAGAGTCATTGAAATTCTTGAACGCGGGACGACGGTTGTGTTTGGTGAATTTCAGCCTTACACGGATGATGAAGTGGAAGAAATGAATCTTTACGGCTTTATCACGCCCCATAATCAGAAACTGCCGAATGTACTGGTCAAGATTGAAGCAAAAGGTATCCGCCCGGCAGCCGGCAGTATCGTACAGGTCGAGTTGACCCAGTACAATGATACGCAAGCAGGGACTGACCTCAAGGGAATCGTGACAAATACCATCGGACACAAGGACGAACCGGGAATCGAAATCCTGACGATTGTTCACAAATATGATATCCCGACAGAATTCCCGGAAGCCGTGATCCAGGAAGCGGACGCGGTGCCGGACACAATTGCCGAAGAAGAGACAAAAGGACGCAAGGATTTCCGAGATGAAATGATCATCACGATTGACGGAGCCGATGCGAAAGACTTAGATGATGCCGTTCAGGTCAAGAAGTTGGATAACGGAAACTACTACTTGGGTGTGCATATTGCCGATGTCAGTCACTATGTGACAGAAGACAGTGCCATGGACCAAGAAGCCCTGGAGCGCGGAACCAGTGTTTACCTGACCGACCGGGTTATTCCGATGCTGCCTCAGAGGCTGTCAAACGGTATCTGCTCGCTTCATCCGCACGTGGACCGACTGACTCTGTCCTGTGAAATGGAAATCGACCGAAGCGGTAACGTAGTGGACTATACAATCAGTCCGAGCATCATCAATTCACACCACCGCATGACTTATGCAGCAGTCAATCAGATCCTGATGGACAAGGACGAAGAGGTCAGAGAAGAGTACAGCGAAATCACTGACATGCTGGAACAGATGGAAGAGCTGCACCATATTCTTGAAAAAAGAAGAGAACAAAGAGGATCAATCGACTTTGATACAAGAGAAGCGAAAATCGAAGTCGATCCACAGGGCATGCCTGTAGATATTCTTCTGAGAGAGCGTGGAGTCGGAGAGCGCCTGATTGAATCCTTCATGCTCGAAGCCAATGAAACAGTATCCGAGCACTTTGCAACGCGCCGCCTGCCGATCCTTTACCGGATTCATGACCGGCCGGATGAAGGCAAGATGCAGCGGTTCATTGAATTTGTCTCAAGTTTTGGAATTGAGGTCAAAGGGACCAAGGATACAATCAGTCCGCTTCTGCTTCAGGATATTTTGAACAAGGTTAAAGGAAAACCGGAAGAGGGCGTCATCAGTATGCTGCTGCTCAGATCAATGCAGCAGGCCAAGTATGATGTGGAACCGATTGGACACTACGGTCTAGCGGCCGACTTTTATTCACACTTCACGTCCCCGATCAGACGGTATCCTGACCTGATTCTGCATCGTCTAATCCACTACTATACCGAAGTGGACAGCTCTCAAAAAGCAGTCAACCGATGGGCAGCTAAGTTGCCGGATATTGCCGAGCACAGTTCCGTTACGGAAAGACGGGCCGTAGATGCAGAACGTGAGACAGACGAACTAAAGAAAACAGAGTACATGCTGAGCAAACTGGGTGAAACTTTCGAAGGTGTTGTAACTTCGGTAACCAACTTTGGTATGTTTGTCCAGCTTGACAATTCAGTTGAAGGCCTGATCCATATGTCGAACCTGAACGATGATTACTATGAATTCATTGAACGAGATCTGCTGCTAGTGGGTCGACGCACAGGTAAGATCTTCCGCATCGGCCAGACCGTCACAATCAAGGTGATCGGGGCCGATACAGATAACTACAAGATTGATTTTGAGCTGGTTCCGGATGAGTCTCAGGAAACCGTCAAACAGAAGGGCGACGCTAAAAAGTCCAAAAAAGGACGTTTCCGTAAACGTACGGTAGACCGTAAAAAAGGCAAGGACGGCAAAAAGGAAAAAGCGGGCAGTCAGAGCCAGGACCAAAAAGGGCGCTTTAAGCGCAGAAACAAGTCGGATGACAGCCAGACCAAAAACCGGAAAAAAGGACGCAGGAAAACAAAGAAATCCGGTAAAAAACGCAAATAAAAAGGGGGAGTAACATGCCTAAAGGTGAAGGCAAGTTGATTGCCCAGAACAGAAAGGCGCGCTATGAATATTCGATACTGGATACCATCGAAGCGGGGATCGTTCTCAAAGGAACAGAAATTAAGTCGATCCGTGCCGGTCGTATCAATTTAAAGGACGGCTATGCCAGTATCAGAGATGGTGAAATCTGGCTGTATAATGTTCATATTTCGCCTTTTGAGCAGGGGAATCAGTTCAATCATGATCCTGTCAGACCGAGAAAGCTGCTAATGAAGAAAAAGCAGATTGACAGTTTGACTGGAGAAATAAAGCAGGGTGGGATCACTCTAGTTCCTTTAAAAGTCTATATCAAGAACGGCTTTGCCAAGGTACTGATCGGACTGGCCAAAGGGAAGAAGCAGTATGATAAGCGGGAGACCATCAAGCGCCGTGATCAGGACCGTCAAGTCAGACGCGCACTGAAAGAAAATTATTAAAATGACACAGACACGTGCTGAATGAGCGTTCAGCACGTGTTTTTATGTGTTTGGGGCATTCTCTGTCGAATAAGTCCAATCAATTTGATAGAATGGAAGAAGACGACTGATGAAAGTGAGGAGCGACAATGGCTAACAATGGTGTAACAATCTATTTTGTAAGGCACGGGGAAACGTACTTCAACTATTATGGACAAATGCAGGGGTGGAGCAATACACCGCTGACTGAACACGGAAAAGAGGATGTCAGACGCTGTGGGCGCGGTCTGAAAGGGGTAACGTTTGACGCTGTCTACACCAGTGATCTCTCACGGACCCAGGAAACAGCCTCTCTGATCCTTCAGGAAAATGGACAGTTCGATACGATGAATATGATTCAGATGCCCGAATTCCGGGAAGTGTTCTTTGGATCGATGGAAGGCTGGTATGGATCCGATGCCTACGCGAAAATCCGTGACTATCTGGGTTATGAAACCACTAAAGAGATGTTCATAAATACGGATGTTGCTGAACGCATGAATGCCTTTCATGCCGCAGACCCTGAAAAGCATGCGGAAGACTTTATGATGTTCTGGTCCAGGGTGGAACAGGGTCTCTTAAAACTGATTGACAAGCATCGGGATAGTGGAGAGACGATTCTGCTGGTTGCTCACGGAGGAACAATCCGTTACATTCTGGAAAACTTGATCCCGGATTTGACTGAAACTAAATCGCTGCTAAATGCCAGTGTCTCCGTAGCTCGTTACGACGAAGGTCTGTATCATCTGGAAAAATATAATGATGTGTCCCACTTCACTGACGCAGACGACTAGTCGACTGTAGCTGTACACAACCCTATATAATTCATCAGAGCTTCTGTTCTTATTGCCTGTCTTCTGACAGATAGGCAGCAAAGACAGGAAGCTCTATTTTTTATATATAAAGAAAAACTGAACAGATAGAGTTGGCTCTATGAGATTATCATAGGCAAACATTTAAGAACCCTTAATTATTTTCATGCAATTTTCTGAAAACAAAACTTTTTATGTGATATAATGAGCATGTTAGTGAAAAGAAAACACATATACATTGTGATTAAGGGGATGTAGACATGTTAAACAAAGAACAATACTCATTTAAGGACTATCTCAATAAAGTCCTGGCTGGAACAGCCAGCGGCATTGTGATCGGGTTAATCGCAAATGCCATTTTAGGCGGAATCTTCAAGGCACTGATACCATACGGATCGATTTTTCAGACATTGGCGACCGTCGTTTCTACCATGCAGTTTATTACACCGGCCCTGATTGGTGTGCTCGTAGCGAATCAGTTCAAGCTGAATGCCATGCAGAGTGTAATCATCGGGGCAGGGACCTTTCTCGGTTCAGGTGCTTATGCGGTGACAGAAGCCGGTATTACTCTTGTTGGTATTGGAGACCTGGTGAATGTCATGCTAATATCCGGTCTAGCAGTTTTCGCCACGCGTTTTCTTGAAGGCAAGCTGGGTTCTCTGAACCTGATCCTACTACCTATCCTCGTTGGAGGAGGAATTGGGACTGTCGGCCTGCTGACTCTTCCCTATGTGAGTCTGGTCACTTCAACTATCGGAAGCATCATCAATACCTTCACGACACTTCAGCCGCTGCTGATGGCCATTCTAATTGCCGTCGCCTTCTCAGTGCTGATTATTTCACCCATTTCAACTGTAGCGATCGGGATTGCCATCGGCATCACCGGCCTAGGAGCTGGGGCTGCTGCGGTGGGCATTACCGCCTGTACCGCTGTACTGGTTGTCGGGTCTAAAAGAGTCAATGAAAAAGGAACAACGCTGGCCATTCTGCTTGGAGCCATGAAAATGATGATGCCTAACTTAGTGAGACATCCAAGAATCGTTGTACCAATCATCATTAATGCCATCCTTTCGGGTATGGGGGCTTACCTTTTCAACATTCAAGGACTGCCGCAGACGTCCGGTTTTGGTATCGTCGGCTTGGTCGGACCAATCCAGGCTGTTGAAATGGGTGCGCCACTCTGGACAGTTATTATCGCATACTTCGTGTTGCCGTTTGGTGGGGCTGTATTGATCGACATATTACTGAACAAAATGCTCAAAGTCTATGAACATGATATTTTCAAATTTGTACCAGCAGCCAATTAATTAAAGGAGAATTAAACGATATGAAAATAGCAATTGCAGGATCAGGAGCACTGGGATGCGGGTTTGGATACTTGCTGCAAAAAAATGGCGAGTCTGTGACCTTGCTGGACAACTGGGGCAAGCACATCGAGGCTATCGCTTCTCAAGGGCTTAAGATAACAGTCAACAGAGTTGAAGCAACGGAAAATATGGCTATCTGCAGACCCCATGAAGCAACTGAGACCATGGATGTAATCTTTGTATTTACAAAGGCCATGGGTCTGGAAGCGATGATGGAAAGTATTCGTCATCTGATCGGCAAACAGACCCAAATTGTCTGCTTGCTGAATGGTCTGGGACATTTAGAGACCTTACAAAAGTTTGTAGATAAAAAGCAAATCATCATGGGGACCACAGTCTGGACAGCGGGGATTGATGCTCCCGGCGTGACACATTTCAATGGTCAGGGACCGGTGGAGCTGCAGAACAGCCATCCCGATGAAAAAGACAGTGCTCAAAAGATTGTCCAGATGCTGCAGGACAGCGGCCTGAACGGTGTTTACAGTGAGAATGTCAACTTTACAACTTGGAGAAAAGCCTGTGTCAACGGGACGATGAATGCGCTGTGTGCACTGCTTGATGCAACAATCGAAAAAGTATTTCAGTCTTCAACGATTGACTCCATGCTCAATGGCATCGTCTCCGAGTTTTCGCAGGCAGCCAAGCTGCAGGACGACGTTGAGCTGGATGTGGAAGAAACAGTCCGCTACCTGAAGGCGGTCGCTGAAAAAGTGGGGGCACACTATCCGTCCATGTATCAGGATCTGGCTAACAAACGGCCGACCGAGATTGACTTCCTGAACGGTGCAGTGGCTCAGGCTTCAGTGAAACTAGGATTTCAGGCTCCCTACTGTCAGAAAATCACTGACCTGATCCATGCAAAAGAGGATATTTTAGGCATCAGAGAACTTCCAAAATTTTCACGGACATCTCCTGTCTGCTGATTCCAGTTATTAGTATCAGTCAGTTCAGTAAAACAATTAGCATGCACCCTGAGTGGAAAAGTTCGATTCACTCATGGTGCATTTTTCTATGCTTCAGACAACTCATGGTCGTATTTGTTATGAGCAGTTTAAGCAAAAAGGCCCTTTAGTCAAGTGTATACCCAGCCAGCGCTGAGCTTGCCGAATAGGGATTTTTTGACCCAGCCAGTGCAGCTGACCGCATGAGAAAGCCGAAAGAGAGGCCTTCTTTTAAACATTACAGCTCTTGCGTTTACAGTCGGCTGATAAATGTCACAAAAAAGAAAAACCTTTAGCCGTCCTGTAATAAAGGCCCGTCAGTGGCGGGCTGATGCACTTGATTAATTTATAATGAGAGATAAACAGACTTAGTTTTAATTAAATCTCATTTTTCTCATGAAAATTGCTGGATTCGATGTACATTTATGATACAATCGTCACCAACACAAAAAAGCTGAGAGGCTATAGTTAAAGGGGAGTTATCATGGTAGAAACAAGGTCATACAGTTTCAAGGACTATTTGAATAAAGTACTAGCGGGGACAGCAAGCGGGATTGTAATCGGGCTCATTCCCAATGCCATTCTGGGCGGTATCTTCCAGGCTCTCGTACCTTATGCCTCGATATTTCAGACAATGGGTACAGTGGTGGAGACCATGCAGTTCTTGACACCGGTACTGATCGGTGTGCTGGTTGCGATGCAGTTCAAGCTGGATCCGATGCAGAGTACCGTCATTGGAGCCGGAACGTTCCTGGGGTCCGGTGCCTACACGGCTAGCGAGGCCGGGACCAGTCTCATCGGCATGGGAGACCTGGTCAATGTAATGCTGATGGCCGGAGCGGCTGTCTGGCTAACACACTGGCTGGATAGCCGCCTGGGGTCATTGAATCTTATTTTGCTGCCAATCCTGGTTGCTGGAGGAATCGGGACTTTGGGATGGCTGACATTGCCGCACGTCAGCCTCGTCACGCAATCAATCGGCAATCTGATTAACATCTTCACGACTTTGCAGCCGCTTTTAATGGCTGTCCTGATCACGGTAGCCTTCTCTTTAATCATTGTTTCGCCGGTCTCGACAGTAGCGATTGGTATCGCCGTTGGAATCAACGGACTGGGTGCCGGAGCAGCGGCTGTCGGAATCACAGCCTGTACAGCTGTTCTGGCCCTAGGTTCCAAGCGTGTCAATGAAAAAGGGACCACCCTGGCGATTTTGCTTGGAGCCATGAAGATGATGATGCCCAACGTGATCAAGCATCCGATGCTGGTGGCGCCAATCATTATCAATGCCATTATATCAGGTGTTGGCGTCTACATGCTGAACCTGCAGGGAGTCCCTGAAACAGCGGGTTTTGGAATCATCGGCCTGATTGGTCCAATCCAGGCTGCACAAATGGGTGCCCCCCCTGTGGGCCGTCATCATGGGATATTTTGTCATTCCATTTGGCGGAGCCTTGCTAGTTGATGTATTATTATATAAGGTACTGAAAATCTACGAAGATGAGATTTTCAAATTTGTACCGGCAACGAACTAGTAAAAGGGGATTAGATCGATGAAAATTGCAATTGCCGGATCAGGCGCACTCGGATGTGGATTTGGTTATCAGCTTCAGAAAAATGGACAGGACGTCACGCTCCTGGATTACTGGGAAGACCATATCCAGGCTATCAAGGACAAGGGACTGACCGTTTCTGTCAACGGAACCGAAGGAAACCAGCAGATGAAAGTCTGCAAGCCGGAAGAAGCTGATGGAGAGATGGATATTATCTTTGTCTTTACAAAAGCCATGGGACTGAAAGCAATGATGAAAAGTATCGCCCATTTAATTGGTCCAGACACTAAGATTGTCTGCTTACTTAACGGACTGGGCCACCATGAAACGCTCCAGGCTTTTGTGGACAAGCGCAACATCATCATGGGGACTACAGTCTGGACAGCGGGCATCGAAGCACCGGGAGTAACCCGTCTAAACGGTCAGGGACCGGTTGAGTTACAGAACAGCCATCCAGAAGAAAAACAGGCGGCGCTTGATATCGTCGATATGCTTAAAGAGAGCGGTTTGTACGGTGTGTACAGCGAGAACGTCACTTACACAACCTGGCGTAAAGCTTGTGTGAATGGAACCATGAATGCTTTGTGTGCGCTTCTGGACACGACAATCGATAAAGTCTTTGCCTCATCGACCATAGAATCGATGCTCAGAGGAATCGTATCCGAGTTTGCCGCAGTTGCAGAATTGCAGGACGGTATCGCCATTGATGTGGATGAGATGATCATTTACCTGAATGATGTTGCAAAACAAGTGGGAGAGCATTACCCATCCATGCATCAGGATCTGGCAAACAAGCGTCCGACAGAAATTGATTTTTTAAATGGCGCAGTCGCTGAAGCATCCAGAAAATTGGGTCTTTATGCACCCAATTGCCAGAAAATCACTGATTTAATCCATGCCAAGGAAGATATCCTGGGGATCAACCGGTAAGTTTAGTGAAAGACCGAAAGACCTTGCTTTCAGACAACGTTTAGGCTCTTAAGTATTTTAAAGGGCCTGAAGCTGCCTGCAGGCTGGGTCTTTTTTTGGTTCTATACTGGGTCGTGTTTGAGCTGACACGATGGGTCTATCATTGGAAAAAGTCAGCCTAGTTTATTGTCAATCAGTTGATTGAACGCTCAGAGTCGTTGATTTTTGCCAAGGCGAAAAGCGACATCCAGCATGACAACCTAAAATGACAACAATCAAATGAGTGCAGTAGACTGTTTAGTTTTTGTTATAAGTACAGACTTGATCAGTGTGTACTTGTCATGACTAGGGATAATTGTCACAAGTACAGCACAGTCGAGGCAGTAGACATGACGATTAGGGCTAATCATCGCTTTTTCGTGAACAAAGCGAAACGCATCATGATAAAAGACTCATCGCTATAAGTTTGGCTTTTGTGGATAAAGAAAAAAGCAATGAATACGCGGATGCATCATCCGTTTTTTCTATGCTGCCCCCACTGCTGGCCCCACACTATTGGGAACAGGACACTGTTTGATCAAGGCGATGCGACTAGGCGCCTGTTCGCTTTTCTCCGTATAGCTTACGTCTGAAAAAAACTATCAAACTGTAAATAGTAAATTACTCTCCCCGAAATAGGCACAAGAGGTAAAAAGAGCGGGGAAAGCGAACACTCTTTCTTTATAAGACAGATTATGCTATAATAAAAAGAGAACAGGAGATGTTCTACTTTTAAAATGGGGTTGTTACGGATTCGACAGGCATAGATTGAGCTTGGGTTGCGTTTTGCAGGTGACGGCTGCGCATCAACGTCAACAGTTAAACTAACTGCAAACAATAACAATAACTCTTACGCTTTAGCTGCGTAATAACAGCTTAGCGTGATCCGACCGGCATCGCCCATGTGCTCGGCACCGGGTCCTATATTAAGTGGGATACGTCTGTTCCTCCCGTCTGCAGGAACAGAAAGAGATTATCAGACTAGCGGCGCATGATGCCTGTTTTACGGCTAATGCTTAGCGAATTTAAGTAGTAAGACTATGAACGTAGATACTTGAGTGGCAATGTGTCTGGACAGGGGTTCGACTCCCCTCAACTCCATATTAAAATTTAGGTCAGAAGTGCTGATAAATCAGTGTTTCTGGCCTTTTTTGTCGTCTGAATAGCCTTAAATATCCTTTTAGGGAGACGGACTAGACGAAAAAGGATTACTGAGTGTGATTATAAAAAAGCAAAGGAGAGAGGTAATATGGGGCTTTATACTGTTGATTTAACTGGAAGAGAAGATTCTATTGAGTTTGGAAATGTTGGTAATAAGAATAACGAGTTAAAATTTTTTGTTGATATCCTAGAAACTAGACTAAGGATGGAAAACCTTAGATCGAGAACAATACATGATTATTTAAAATGGTATAAACATTACATTCAGTATTGTAACTCCCAAAGTACTTATGAGGTATCAAAACTAGATGCAAATTCGATATATGATTGGTTGGACAGTATGAAAGTATCGGATTCTACTAAGAATATTAGGTTAAAGTCTTTAAAAGCTAGTTTAAATCGATTGTATGATATGAATTACTTTAAAAATAATTACTGGAAGAATGTCAGAATAAGAATAGATATAAAGCAAAAACATGGGGCTAATGAAAATGATGTGCAAAAGCTGCTATCTACGCTGAATTTAAATGATTTTTTTGGGTTGCGTGATGCAGCTGCAATTTTATTGATGTACAGAACGGGTATTAGAAATTCTACGATGATGCAAGTAAGAGAAAAACACTTTGATTTTTCTGAGAATATTATTTATTTAGATGGCTCTATAATGAAAAACCACAAAAAGCTAGCATTACCAATTGATAATCAATTATCCCAGCTATTACAGTTATTGATATTTCAAAATAGCAAAATCAGAAATCATAACAATGTACACAATGATTATCTTTTTATTAGTCGTATTGGCGAAGGAATATGTGTTGGTGGCGGTCATTCAAATACAATTCAAAAAAGACTATTTAAGTACTCTAACAAATACAATATTGAAAATATTAGTCCCCATGGTTTAAGAAGAGGATTTGCGACAAATTTATTGAAGTCTGGAGCAAATATAGCTTTAATAAGCAAAGCACTAGGTCATAGTAGCTTAGAGGTCACAACAAGATATTTAGACATCTCAGAGAAAGAATTGATCGAAGGACTTAGAGAATTCCAAAATAAATAATTGGCTACGTTAACACCCCTAAAAACGTGGAGATATTAAGAGTCTAACGTTTAAAAGGTTTTACGTCTCCACCTTATTATTTTAGGTGTTTAGTGTTCTTTTAATCTAAATTTATTATTTTTTTAAATTTCTGTGTGGATTTGGGCACTTAAAGCGGTAATCAGATAAATAATTGAACTTTTAGAGTAATTTAACCCCGTAGGTTTAATTAGGGATTAAATTATGTAGACGGCTATTTCTATGGGAATTAAACATCTATTCTACTAACACTACTTTAGAATGCACTACGATAGTCAGAAACTTAACAGTTTATGACTACTGAACTTAATAATAAGAAATAGTTAAATCTAAAGGCTCTCAGAGTATTCAGAAACTTATGTTCATTTAATAATTTAGAAATGGAGGAAATTACAATGGATTATGGCTATGCAAGAGTATCAACTAAAGGTCAATCACTTGGAGACCAAATAAACCGACTTTCAGATGCAGGTGTCCTAAAAGAGAATATATACTCAGAGAAGTGTACAGGCACAAAGACCAACAGGCCAGTATTCAACATATTGATGGACAAATTGAAAGTTGGAGATACTATTCATATAACAAAGTTAGATAGGCTAGCTAGGAACACTAGAGAAGCTCTAACAATAATTGAGCAGCTTTTGGAAAGTAATGTAGCAATCAATGTACTTAACATTGGGAAAATAGAGAACACTAGTATTGGTAAATTAATATATACTATACTTTTATCAGTAGCTGAACTTGAAAGAGACATGATCGTAGAGCGTACTCAATCTGGTAAAGAGTTTGCTAAAAAGAATAACTCAAATTATAAAGAGGGCAGACCAAAGAGAAAGCTGACTAGTAAATATTTGCATGCCCTAGAACTGCTTGATGAAAATAGCTACAAACAGGTCGAAGAGAAAACGGGTATTAGTAAAAGTACATTGCAAAGAATCAAGAAGCAACATAAGAAAGAAGTAGATGATGGACTCAGAAAAATTAAAACTAGTTAGGTGCTGGAAAGTTTATAAGTTTACATTTGCTTATTTTAATAATTAGTTTACGAGTAACATTTTGAGAGATTTTCCAGAAGTGAGAAAGTATATACTATGGTGCATCAATTTAAAATTGCTGCTATTCAGTGTTATAGAGTACGGTATTAGTATATTTTCATCGTTAGTTTAAAATTATCGTTTTTCCAAATGAAAAATATTATATATGATATAATTTTAACTATAGGATTATTAGAAATAATAAAGTGATTCTGTACTAATTAATATTATTCAGATTGATAAGATTGGCTTATATTAGTCTCGTTAATAACGGTTACAATAATAAACTACTCATAGTTTACTTTCATAGAATAGTAAGTAGTTGTTAACGACACTTCTCAAGTAACGATCTTTATTAATTTTCATATACATGTTTATATGAGTTTAATTATTTCAATCAAAACTAGCGCTTATACTTGAGGGGGAGAATGTAATGTCAAGATTTAAATTCGAAGAAGAAACAACTATTAATTATTTTAGCCCACAAGAGATGTATATAGATTATAAGAAAAAGAAAATTAAAGGAATTATAAATTATCAGTCAGAAATGGTTGATAAATATATGAATGAAGGCTTTTACAAAAAAGATGTGGCTCTGGAATTACCAACTGGAAGTGGAAAAACTTTAGTTGGTTTGTTAATAGGAGAATTTAGAAGAATAACAGAAGGTGAAAGGGTAGTGTACGTATGTCCGAATAATCAACTTGTTAATCAAATGGTAGATAAAGCAATTAATGAATATGGGATTGACGCTGTAGGTTTTACTGGTTCTAAAGAAAACTATGGTTCAGAAGAAATAACTAGTTATTTAAGTAGTAAGAAAATAGCTGTGACAAATTACAGTTCTATTTTTAACATAAATAGTTTTTTTAGTGAATCTGATATTCTCATTTTTGATGATTCACATAGTTCGGAAAATTATATTGCCAGTAACTGGACGCTAAATATTAATAAGTATGAGCATTCTGATTTTTTTATAGCTTTAAGTGAAAGCTTAAAATCTGTAATTAACAATGCCTCATATAAAAGACTTGTTGAGGAGAGTAGTCCAAGCTCAGATGATAGTTGGAATGATTTGGTTCCAATGGCAAAGCAAAATATAATTATTGACGATTTGTATGAAATTATTAATACTAAAGTCCAAAACACTAATTTATTCTATCCATGGGAAAACATCAAAGACAAACTAAATATCTGTAATATATACCTCAGTAAACAAGATATAGTAATTAGACCCTACATTCCCCCTACCTTAAAGCACAAACCGTTTAAAAATGCAAAGCAAAGAATTTATATGTCAGCAACATTGGGTAATTCTGGTGAATTAGAAAGGACAGTAGGGGTTGGGAGAATAAATAGAATTTCTGTAGAAAAGGAAAGCATTCCTAGTATAGGGAGAAGGTTATTTATTTTTCCCAATGTTAAATTTCCAACTGAACAAAACTATGAGGTATTTCGTAAGATAAAATCTAAAACCCCAAGAGGTTTAATTCTTGTTGAAAGAAATGTAATAGCAGAGGAAATTAGATCTAAAATTAGTGAGAAAGACCCTAACATTCAATTATACAATGCCAAACAGTTAGAGAATTCTATCGAAGAATATGAAAATGATGAAAATGCAGTTGCTATATTGGCCAATAGGTATGACGGATTAAATTTGCAAGATGATGCTTGCCACTTTTTATTATTATCAGGATTACCGACAGGTAGACATCTTCAAGAAAAATTTTTTAATTATAGACTTTCTACTTCAATTCTTTATAACGAAAGACTAAAGACAAGAATTACTCAAGCAACAGGCAGATGTACTAGAAGCACTAATGATTACGCTGTAGTAATGATTACTGGGAGAGATTTAGAAAATATAATGCTTTCTAAGGATAAACAAAAGCTTTTTGCTCCAGAGTTAAGAGCTGAAATAAAAACTGGTTTAGACGTAAGTGCTTCTGCAAGAGATATTGATGATTTAGTTGATATTGCTAATCTGGGACTGACTCAAAGTGGTGATTGGGATGAAATTGAGAGCCAGATAATAAAGAAGAGAAATGAATATAGAAAAACTGATAATGACAATTCTGTGTATGAACAATTATATAAGGTTGCAAAACTTGAAGTTGAGTATCAGTATCATATGTGGATGAATGAGTTCCTTGAAGCACTAGAGGTAGTGGAAAAAATTATTAAAGAATTAAATGCTAGAAGTCTAGGAGGTTACAGACAGTACTGGAATTATATTATGGGAAGTATTTATGATTTGCTTTACTTAGAGCATGGGGGTCCTGTCTATAAAAATAAGGCTAATGAATATTACGATAATGCAGCAAGATACTCAGACACTATAACTTGGTTCAGAAATTTAAAAACTAAAGATAAAGATGTAAGCTTTACAGACAAAATAGAAGAATCAGAAGTTGGAAGTGTAGTTGATAGAATTGAATCTTCACTATCAAAGATTAGAGTAACAAGAAAGACAAGTATAATAGAACAAGAAGCACATGACATTATTTCTTTGTTAAATGACAAGGGAGTCAAGTTTGAAGAGGGAATGGAGAAGTTAGGCAATTTCTTGGGTTATGATGCTGGCAATGCTGAATCTGGTGGGGCACCTGACCCTTGGTGGGTATTAAATGAAAAATTATGTATAGTCTCTGAGAGTAAAATTTATGAGAGTGATAGTAAGATAATTCCTCTTAAAGATGTTAGAGAATCTGCCGGACATCCTAACTGGATAAGAGAGCATATTGATAATTTAGATGAGGATGCTGACATACTTAATATTTTTATTACTAATGCTAATAAGATCGATAATATTGCAAAAGTTCAAGCAGATGGAATTTATTATTTGAACAAAGTAAGAATTATTGATTTTGCAGAACGGGCATTAGCTGTAGTCAAGACTATTAAGAAAAACTATACTTCTGAAGGTAGTATGACTTGGAGAGAATATGCTAAAGAGGAATTAGTTAAAAGCAAAGTAACACCAAAGGATTATATCGACTTAGTTAAACAATATGAACTAAACGAATTAGATTAATTTCCACCTTGGAAAATACGATAAAATCAACATTTTACCAAGTTTTATTCTTAGTAATTAGCTGAGTTGTGTTAAAGAATATTATCTATGGGAGGAATTTTCATGAGCTATGTTATTGAACCTATGACACTGCTATCATTTTTAGATGAATCAAATATGAAACTGCCTAGATTTCAGAGAAGAGCAACATGGACCAGTAAACAAAACTTTGAACTCTGTATAAGTGTTTTTCAAGAGTATCCAATAGGTGTAGTAATCGTTAATAAGGAAAAAAGCACATCATGGCTTTTAGATGGTCGACAAAGACGAAATGCTTTGTCTTTAATGAGAAGAAATCCGATAGATATATATTTATGGGCACAAAGCTACCTCAAATTTAACAAAACTGCTGACACTAGTGAAGTTACAGATGTTTTTTGGGCAAAAATTGCAAAGTACCTTCAAACAGATACTGTAGAAAACAATGAGGGAACTGAAAATGAAGAAACTTCATTGTATGAAGGAGAAGAAGATTTAACGGAGCACTCCTTTAATGCAGAAACCCAAAGGAAAGGCTTAAACACATTATTAGATATTATCAAGATGGTTCATCAAATCGACAAAAAGGGAATCAGTTCTTGGGAAAGACAGTTTGACTACAGTGATTATTTCTCTAAACTCAAGTACGCCCCTTACAAAAATGGTGAAAGAAAAATCGATCCTATCTCACTTAGGGAATTCATAATACAACTACAGAAAGACTACAATAAAGAGTATGAGGGAGCAATTACTAAGGAATTTTTTATTGATTATTATTTTACTTTATATGATATAAAAGATGGCTTTAAAAATAGTTTTAAGGAAAAAGTTGATACTCATTGGAAAGATATAGAGCACTGTTTCGATGTAATCAAAAGAACTGAGCAAGTTTTTGCTGATACTAGAATAGGAGTAATACATCTCAACAATGCCTCGCCTTTAGATGCTCAGCTTATATTTTCAATGACTAATAGTGGAGGAACTCAGCTTAGAGCTGAAGAATTACTCTCTGCAAAACCTTTTTGGAATATACCAGTAGGTAATTTACAGTCAGATGTTATAACTAAAATCAACGAATTATATCATAAACTAGACATACCTACTCCTAGTCAAATTGTTAGATGGGACTTGCCAGCGACATTAATATCAAGGGTAGATTATGACAATTTAATATTTGAGAATTATAACGCTAGCAAGAAAAAGGGCACAGTGTCAATGGATGAAATAACATTAGGATTTAAGCTTGTCAGTTCTATATATAATAGTGGAATGTCAGCTCGACATGTAGCGGAATTAGAAACTAATAAAGAATTGAATTGGGAAAAAGATATTAATGAACTCGCAGAAGAAATAAATAACATGATAAGTGTATTAATGCATAAAGGATTCTTCAGAAATTTACAGAGCTGGAATATGCCTATAACTAAGTTGTTAGGCAATGCTATAGCACTTGAATTTTTGACTATATCATATTTGAACTGGAAAGATAAAGATTCTCCAATGATATCGTCTAATGCGGTTAAAACATTTCAAAGGGAATCAATTATCTTGTTTGATCGATTAGTTTATGAATATGCTACGAGAAGTTGGCGTGGTTCGGGAGATTCGAAGATGTCTAACGATATTAAGGATTGGAAAAATAGAATCAGACCAGTTTCAAAAAGCGAATGGAGTGAGTTTATAAAAGAATCTTGCTCAGGTGAATATAATGGGGCTGCAACTACAGTTAAATTGCTTAAGCCTACATTGTATTATAGTTATTTACTCAGCAATCGTACCCCTGAGAATATAGTTGATATTAAGCACGAAGTAGACCATATTATTCCAAAAGAAAAGCTGAATAACAATCCAATGGTTAATAAGAATTTTAAGGATAGTTTGTCAAATTTAGCTGTTCTGTCTAGCATAAATAATAATTCTAAGAAGAGTAAAGCATTGAATGAAATTACCGATGCATGGTTAAAAAATATGATTAAAACATATACAGGAATTGATGAAAAAGACTTTGATAAGTTTTCAGATGTTTCTAATATTGATTCATTAGTCAAAAAAAGAACTAAATTTTTCCAAAGCATTTTTGATGCAGACAGAGATAATCTTTTATCTAATTAGTTCATCTAACTTTCAATACAACTGAAAAGTATGAGATGATTTCTTTAAAGTAAAAGAACCCCACAAAACAAAACTTAACACAAACTCAATTATACAATTCTAAAAGTTGAAAGTAGCTTATTATGCTCAACGGAAATAATATGTTTTAAATCCATTATAAATTAGGTGTTAATGATGTGTTGCAGGTGAAATTCAACTCTATTAGTAATAATTTATTAATGTATTTGGATATCACCTGTAACATAAATGAAATGCATAAAACATGGACTTTTGGAGTGTATAGTTAATATAAAAGGAGTACCAAATTAGATGGCAAGAGTAGAATATACACAAGTAGAATTATTAGTTAACAACCCATATCTAAAAGATGTTGAGATCGAAACATATTCTAAAGAATTGGAAAAGAATGGAAGACTCCATACTACAACAATGAAAAAGATTGAAAAAATATATAAAGATAATCATCATGCTGTTAAGTGGACAGCATATGGTAAAAGAGGTAAGTTATTAGTCGGTAAAAAGAAAACTAACCCTAAGCCAAGAATCGAAAACAGAAGAGGAAACTATACGGAGTATGCTGAGGCAGGTAGTAAGTTACTAGCACACTATATTTATGAGTTGAATAGTAATAACAAATTAGATGCTACTTTTAAAGAATTAAGTATGACTAGAATAAATTGGCTAAATCATATTGACATCACGAGTCCAATGAAGCTTGAAAATTCTCAAATTAATTATATTGAGGAAGATTTGAAAAATCTAAGTATGAACATAGGTATTGATGAAACAAGGCTAGTTAAGTTAGTTTATAAAGTTATTGATAACTATAAAATTAGAAAAGAACTATTTTACAGAGAAGTTTTTTCATCAATTTCGAATTACTTGAGAAACGAGTATAGTTTGTTTTTTGATGATAAGTATTATGCGCTTTTAATAAGTGGTGACGAAGATTTTTTGTCTGAAAATGCTAAGATTAAGTATAATTATTATATAGATAATTTAGATTATACCGAGACTTATAACGGGCATAGGATAAAATTAAGCAAAGATGATGAAGAAGATATTGTAGCATATCAAAAAACCTTACTATCTCACTATTCTATTACCCATAAAGATATTATGTGGAGAATAAATTATGAACCTGTTAAGGATTATTTAGGTAATGAGAGTAGATATTTAAAAGAGAACTATCACATACAAAGATTGTGGAAACAAAAAACTGTACAGAATCCAGACATATTAAAAAGAGTACAATATGGCATTCAAAAGCGAACGGCAGATAGAGATATAGTACGTGAACAGTTGCAAAAGAGATGGTTAAAACATATGGAAAACATAAATAGAGCAAAAGGTTTTGAAGGTCTATTTATGTTCTACTATTTCAATAAAATAGACTCATTGTTAAATGGGAAAATATTAGATGAACGTCAATTTTTTGAAAACTATGAACAGTATTATAATGATGAGATTGCTGAGTTGATAGAACTATTTGGAGATAAGGTGCTAGATGTTGATATGCCAAATAATAATGAAACTTTGTATTACAAAATATTGCTAGAATTAAAAGGAAATCATCGATCAGGTTTACCTAAAAGTAAGGGAGCTTAATATGAAAACATACAAATCTAGGCTTGATGGTAATAATATTGTATTAGATGTCCCGAAAGAATTAGACATTAAAGTGGGAGAAGAATATATTGTTCTTGTAGGGGATGATAATTCGATTACTTATGTACCTTGTGAAAGACATAGTATTAAGGATTCAATAAAAGCTCGATCAAAAGATAAAGAAATCGAATATACAGAACAAATTTGGGAAGACTTATAATTTATCAACGGGTGTAATTATTCATATTTGTCACGCCAGTGGTTCATGACAAGTATTTCTTAAAAAGAATTTATCTCACATGTGCTAAATCAGTTCTCTTACGTTTTTTCAGTTTCGGAGCTATTTAATTCCTAGATAAGTTTACATTTGATTAGAACTTACACATGCTAAAGGAGAGTAACTATGACAGCAGAAGACTTGCGCAACCAACTTATTTTATATCTGCAAAATAAAATTCATGAAGAATATGATATTCGTCATGATAAAAACAATCAGATATTTTCATATGCGTCGAAAGGAATTGAAAAAGATATAGATGCACTTCCAGAAATCACTAATTCACTTAATGAAATAGCACATAGTGAACAGCGTTCAACTAGCTTTCATGAATTATTAAAATTTTTAGAAGAGTTAAATTTGTCTAAATAATAAAGCATGGTTTAAACAGATAGGACTTGTTTTTTAAAAACCTTAGTAAAGAGAGGTGATTTTTTGAAGGAAATCTATAATGAGTATTACTACGTATTACGAGAAACAGTCGATCTTGATTTATTCTTTGAAGAGCTTTTTAGCATTGAAAGAAAGAACAAAAATTCAGACACAAAAATTATTAGAATAGGCAAACAAAATTTTGACTTTCAGTATAATAATAAAAATTATAAGTGCTACTATGAAGTTTTTAGCAACTATAAAAATGAAGAAACCGTATCTTTGAAAATTGGTATTTATTATGAAAAAAATAAAGAGAGAGCTGCCAAAGTATTATCTGAAGTTTTGCTTAAAATTTCAAAAAACACTAATAACAAATTTTACTCTATAGCTATTGAAGACAATTTGTCTATGTATTACTCTATAAGAACATTTAAACATCTGGCAGTGTATGAACGAAGTTTAAGGAAACTTATTATATCAATATTTGTACCGTTGCATAGTAAGGATTGGAGTAAAATTATATTAACTCAAGTACCTGATTTCAAAGGTGCAGGAAATAAAGACAATATAGAAAAGGGATTGGAAAAGTTATCATTATCTAAGTTAGAAGATTTGTTTTTTAAAAAAAGATTACTTCTAAACTCTCAGAATTTCAATGAAATATTTAACACTGAGGACATAAAAAAAATGAATAAAGAGGAGCTCGTTCAGCTTATTGAAAAAGCCAAACCTTATTCACTATGGGACAAGCACTTTTACAAGTTTGCTAAGGTGGAAAATCCAGAAAAAATAATGAAAGAGATTAAAAAAGAACGAGATAAAATAGCTCATCATAGGTATTTTTCAAAAAAATCCTATGAGAATGTGACTAAAAATCTAAATTACTTAATTCCAAAAATACAGAAAGCTAACGATAATATTGTGAGCCATCAAAATCGATCTATGATAATCGATTTTGCTAGTATACTAAAGAATTTACCCGAATTGGTAAAGAATGTTCAAGAATCTTTTAAAATACTGGCAGACACTATGGCTAAAAATGAAATATTTTTAACTAAATTAAATATTCCAAAGGCTATTGATTTGGCAAGTATGGTACCTAAAGTTGAAATGCCTAATATTGATGATATAGCAAGTATCATGGCTAAAATTGATGTACCCAAATATACTTTTCCAGAGTTTAATCAACTTTCAGACAATAAAGATTACTCCGATATTTTTATATTAAATCGGCCGAACTTCATTGAACATAATTATTTAAATTATTACAGGGGGAATCAATTCTTTATCAGTGGGTTCATAAATAACTTTGACGACAAAGAACTAAATGATAATCGGTAACATTACTAAACAATATTATCGAATTATAATAACTTACAGGAGGGGTACTGTTGAGTCACTTAACATTAGATGATTTAAGAAATAGAGCTTTAGTATTTGAAAAGCATCATAGCAACGATGCAGACGAACGACAGCAAGCTCAATCATGGATTAAAGATTTTTTAGAAGGAATTTTTGATATTCCTAAAAGAAAAGTAAATGCTGGATTTGAATGGAGAGTAAAAACTGAATCCAGACAAGTGTATGTCGATCATCTTTTAAATGGTGTTATTTTGATTGAAATGAAGAGTAAAGGAAAATCATTAGATAAAGCCAAATCACAAGCCTATCAGTATGTTATGAAGCTAAAAGATGAGGACATTCCTCAATATGTAATGTTATGTGACTTTGAATATATTCAATTAATTAATCTAGACAACAATCACGAAATTAAATTTCCAGTAAAAGAATTACATAAATATATTGAAACATTTAACTTTCTGACTAATAAAGAAATCATAGTAACTACTCCACAAAATCCAGTCAATAAGGAAGCAGCAGTTTTACTAGAAAAATTGCATCATTTACTTAGAAAAATGAACTATCCACCAAACGCTTCTACTTTGATTATGACGAGATTAGTTTTTTGCTTATTTGCAGATGATACTGGAATTTTTGAAAAAAATCAGTTTCGACAATTTCTAATTAATAATACTGCGGAGGATGGATCGGATTTATTAGATAAATTATCAAACCTGTTTATAGTTCTTAACACCCCTGAAGAAGATCGCTATCAAAGTAAAGAATTTCTCGGTTTTAGATATATTAATGGTGGTTTATTTAAGGTAGCGATTCCATCTGGAATTTCTCTGACGGAAGAAGTTAGAAATATGCTATTAGAGGTTTCTAAATTAGATTGGAGTCAGATAAGTCCAATTATCTTCGGTTCAATGTTTGAAGGGGCACTAAATGAAAAAGAGAGACATAATTTGGGTGCTCATTACACATCTGAAGTCAACATTATGAAAGTAGTTAATTCTTTGTTTCTAGATGATTTACACGATGAACTTGAGTCAATAACCAAATATAAATCGGGTAGATTAAATAGGTATTTAGAGTTTCATGATAAAGTATCTAATCTCAATTTTCTCGATCCCGCTTGTGGCTCAGGTAACTTTTTAATACTAGCTTACAGAGAGCTAAGGAGATTGGAAAATGAGGTAATTCGATTAATTAGAGTTGAGGAATTCTTGGCTTCTAATAGAAATATCAGTTCAGTAAGTGCAGACGAACTTCATTATAAAGATTACCAAGATACTTTATTTAGTGTAGAAGACAGCATAAGAGTTAATGTTAATAATTTTTATGGTATTGAAATAGAGCCTTACGCAGCATCCATTGCTAAATTAGGTTTATGGTTGATGGACCATCTAATGAATATAGAAACTTCTAATAAATTTAGTAGATACTTTGTGAGGTTACCTTTGCAAACAGGGGCTAAAATATATACAGACAATGCAATGCAACTCGATTGGCGAGAAGTAATTAGTCCCCAGAAATTAAATTATATTATAGGCAACCCACCATTTATAGGAGCACGATTAATGAGCTCTGAGCAAAAGGAAGAGCTAAAGAAAGTTTTTGGAGATAAGAAAGCTGGTAATTTAGATTATGTTGCTGGATGGTATCATAAAGCGGCTATAATGATGAGTTATAATGGTACTATAGATGCGGCACTGGTCTCAACAAATTCTATTGTCCAAGGGGAGCAAGCAGCGTTACTTTGGAAAGATATATTTAATAGAAATATATCTATTAATTTTGCTCACCAAACGTTTAATTGGGATAATGAAGCTAATGTTTTCGTAGTAATTATAGGATTTTCCAAATTAAAGAAAAAGGATAAATATATATTTGAATATGAAACTTTAAATGGAAATCCCAATTCAAAAAAAGTATCAGTCATAAATGAATATCTCCTAGAGTCCTCACCACTACTATTAACTAAGTCGTCTAATCAAATTTCGAGTTATCAGAAAATGCATTTTGGGAGTATGGCTAATGATGGAGGAAACTTGATATTAAGTAGTGAAGAAAAAAATAATATTATAAAACTTCATCCAGAACTAACCCCTTATATACATCCTTTTATAGGCTCAAAAGAATTAATAAGAAATGAAAAAAGATATATAATTTATCTTAAAGATGCTCCTCTATCGTTAATGAGAAGTAATTCAGAAATAAAATCCAGAGTTGAAGCTGTAAAAGCTTATAGATTGAGTAGTAGAAGAAAAAAGACGAATGAGTTAGCAGAAGTTCCATATCTGTTAGGTGAAGATAGGGTAGTTAAAGATACTTTTTTAATTATACCGAGAGTATCGTCTATAAGAAGAGAGTATATACCTATGGGCTTTGAAGAGTGGCCTACAATTGCTTCAGATTCTGCTTTTGTACTACCAAATTCAGACTTATTCATATTCGGAGTTTTAGAAACGAGAATGCACACGCTTTGGCTGAAGACTGTAGGAGGAAAATTAAAAGGGGACTATAGATATTCAAATAGTCTTGTCTACAATAATTTTGTTTTTCCTGAGGTAACAGATGAGAAGAAAGAAAATATAAAAAAATTGGCTTCTATTATGTTAAAGAAACGCAATGATTATTTAGAAAAAGGTAATTCCTTAGCAGACTTATACGATCCACTGTTTATGCCTATAGATTTAAAAAAATCTCATCAACTTCTTGATGATGCTGTTGAGAGGCTTTACAAGACAGACGGATTCGATAATGATAATGAACGACTTGAATTCATTATGAAGCTTTACTTGAAAAAAAGATTTGACAGGTAATTATGATATAAGTTTATATTTAGGTTCATTTTAGATAGTAGGGAGAGCCAATAATATTTTTTTAAATTATTATTGACTTATAAACTTATAAGTTATACTCTAATTAAAACACTTCGAACTAAATTCGTGGAATTGTCCGTCTCCCTTACAATAGGAGAAGTTAAAAACATTGCTGTATCAATCTAAGTAGTAAGACTATGAACGTAGATACTTGAGTGGCAATGTGTCTGGACAGGGGTTCGACTCCCCTCAACTCCATAGAATCAACCGTCAAGAAGAGCCTGTAAGTGCTGATCAGTCAGTATTTGCAGGCTTTTTTATGGAAAAGACAGGACTGAATGAACCTTCTCCCAGAGGCTTCCCCGTCTTTAACAACATATTCCTTTTCCTTGTAAAATACTTTATACTGAAGCTAGGCAGTTCAACAAACGAACGTGACCGGATGTACATAAACAAATCAGCGGAACTGTACCCAACAATAAGTAAAAAATACTGCACAATAGGAGATGGAAAAAGAGTGGAAAGTACACACAAAAAGAAGCGGAAAAGCTTTAGCGATAAATGGTTCAACATAGGGAAGAATATCTTGCTGCTCTTTCTGATTATTTATGTCGGTAGCCGAATCGACTGGCTGTTTACACCTGTTCGGGTGGCTTTTCAGACGGTCTTTATCCCGCTGATTCTAACGGGCTTTCTGTTTTACCTGCTGCGCCCGTTCGTTAAACTTCTGAACAAGAAAATACCCAAAGGTCTGGCTATTCTTATCGTCTATATCATCCTGGGAGGGACCCTCACTTTTGGCCTAGTGTCTCTCGGGCCGATTCTGCAGGATCAGATCATGAGTCTGGCTAACAACATCCCTAACATTATCGCCAGTGTTGAAGATTGGGTACTGGAAGTGGACCTGTTCAACCGGATTAGCCAGCTTGAAGATGAGCAGTTTATCAACCTCGATGAGTATATAGAAACAATCACCAATACCTTGAACACGATGGGTCGAGGGCTGATCAGCGGACTCGGGTCGCTTGTAGGGACAGTCGCCAGTGTGCTGTTTGTCCTTTTACTGCTGCCGATTCTTTTATTCTATATTCTGAAAGACTCCAGCACTTTTTATGAAAGCTTTATACGGGTTTTTCATCCTAGACAGCAGAAGGAAGTCCGAAGCATACTTGAAGACATTGACCATACCCTTTCCTCCTATATTCAAGGACAGGGAATCGTTTGTCTCTTTGTCGGTATTCTGTGCTTTGTCGCTTTTCTTGTCATTGGCCTGGAATATGCCTTACTCCTTGGAGTTATTGCGGGGGTGACGAATCTGATCCCTTATTTTGGACCCTGGATTGGCAGCGTGCCGGCCGTTATGGTCGCCATCTTCACCTCGCCCTATGCGGCCTTGGCGACAATCATTGCTGTTGTTGTGATCCAGCAGATTGAAAGTAATCTGATTGCTCCCCAAGTCATCGGCAAGAAGCTCAAGATTCATCCCATTATGATCATTTTTCTAATCCTGATTGCAGCTCAGCTGATTGGACTCATCGGCATGATCCTGGCCGTACCTTTCTACGCCACTTTCCGGGTACTGGTCGTTCACGGCATGAAGATATGGATGCTCAGAGGTTATGAAGAAGAAAGTGAAGCCTGAGCTTCAAACAGTGTACTATTTGATTTCTAGCAAAAAAGTGCCATTAGTGATGAAATGAAAAAGCTGAGTGTGCAGAGTCCTGCATGGTCAGCTTTTTCTGTTTTATGTCTGTGGGAAAGCTTAAGGAGAGTAGACTGATCTATAGGGCTCAGGATGATAGACAATAGCGGCCGGAGCAGATATACTAAACACTTGAGGACTATAAAGTAAATCGATGTATAAAAGAATGTGCGGATAAAAACGAGGCAAGGTCAGCGTAAGCAAATAAATACAACGCAGGAAAAGGAGCAGAAAAAATGAAACCGACAGCACTAGTATTTTTTGATTTAGATGGCACACTTTTAAATGCAGATTCCATGATTGATGAGGATGTAAAAAAAGCCCTGTCAGAGTTGAAGCAGAAGGGAGCCGTCCCTTTTATTGCGACCGGCCGAAGCCAGATTGAAATTCAGCATATTTTGGAAGAAACGGTTATCGACTCTTATATCACTTTGAATGGGCAGTACATCCATTATGAAGGTGAAGAAGTGTTTAGAAATGTTATTTCCCCTTCCATCGTTAAAAAAATGAAGAACCTGACAGCAGAAAAGAACTTGGCCCTTTCACTTTACAGTCCGGATAAGATACGGGCTACCTTCCACAATGACACAATCAGAAAGGCCTATGGCTTTATTCATGAAGAGCCACCGGCAGTGGATGCAGAGCTGGATGAAAAAGAGGATATCCTGATGATGTTGGTCTTGAATGAAGAGCCGGCTAACGATCATCAGATCACTCAGAGCTTTGATGACTTGTCCTTTTTCAGAAACACTCCTTTTAGTATAGATACAATCTCCAAAGGGCACAATAAAGCAAAAGGCATCGATGCTTTGCTTGATGCAGCTGGCATGACAGATGTCCCTCTGTATGCCTTCGGTGATGGAGCCAACGACAAAGAAATGCTCAGCCGGGCAGATCACAGCGTGGCCATGGCTAACGGACTGAACGAGGTGAAAGAGCTGGCCGATTATGTTACGTCAGCAAATACTGACGGTGGAATTAGAGAAGGCCTTAAACATTTCGGACTGATTGACTGACCACACATCAGCTTCCGATTCATTTTTACTTTACAGACTGCATTCACAGGATGCAAGAACAAGGCGAAGAGCAGAGAAGCCATAGGGACAAACAGCAGGCCCTCTGTCTTTGGCCTGAAAAAAGGCGAAGCCGTAGGAAGTCACAGATTTCAGTGTCAACAGACAGATGAACAGACTGACTTATTGAAAGGCTAAAAAGGGGAGGCTTTTTAAGCTCTCCCTACTATTTAATAAAAAGGAGTCAGTTCATGCTTTATAAAACACATATAGCAGTGACCTATGCCACTGCCCTGCCGCTGATGGCGATGACCGGGCCCGTGACTGTAGGGAATCTTTTTGCCCTCGGGCTGGGGTCTGTCATGCCGGATATCGATCATCCGAAATCGTTTATCGGGAACCGGACTGGGGGAATCAGTCAGGGCATCGGCAAGGTCTTTGGGCACCGGGGCCTGGCCCACTCTCTGCTGGGGACCGGTGTTTTCTATCTGCTGGCCCAGGCATTGATTACCTCATTCAATTTTCCTTCAAGCTGGCTCAGTTGGTTTATTGCGGGCTACCTGGCCCATCTGGTGCAGGATTCCTTTTCAAGGACTGGAGTAGCATGGCTGCAGCCGGTCATCAACAAACGTATTCAGTTTGGCTTCAGAATCGTGTATTACCGGACCGGAAGAACAGCAGAGACCATTATTTTTTGGCTGGCCTGTGGGGGAGTTCTTTACCAGTTTTCAAGACTACTTAAGTGACAGACAAACAGTATCTTGTTTTTGTATATAAAAGACAAGCGTCTTTGTATATGACTACTGCCAGTTGAATGTA
>NZ_JANL01000040.1 GCF_000585255.1 Alkalibacterium sp. AK22 | reverse complement strand
GTAGGTTTGTACATAAGTACAATTCTACTCGGTTTAACTTTATTTTACTCCGGTTGAGACTTTTGTCCCAGCCCCTTTTTTGTGTATACTGATAGCCTCTGACTTTCCTAAAATAATGGTTCCATGTGAAATAACATGGGCGAATAGGAACTTATTAATATCATTGCTTGAACAGCTGAATCGTTATTCCCGCTAGGGAAAGCACTACATAAATTAAAAGCAGACTAATCATGATTTGGCCAGACACAAACCGGGTCTGTATATAAAACGCCACTGTATTTAAGACTACAATAGTGATGAAGAGATTAAGACTGCTATAAAGAGGCAGTAAATTGTGTTGTTTAAATAATCCCTTTAGGTTAGTCAGGACAAAAATTGATGTAAGCAGTAGGAAGGTATATACGGAATAAAAGATGGTAAAGAAAGCAAGTATCAGTGCAAGCAAGATTAGTCTAGTATATTTTGTATGCAATGAAAAGGCAGGTTGCACCGGGTAGTAGATCAGCGATGTAAATGCTATAAGGACTGCCAGTGGCCACCATTCTAATGAAGTATAAGCGAGAGCAAGAGCAGTGCCAATTGCTAGGGACAAGATTAATTGGATGACTGGTTTAAAGAGTACACGTGAGAGAATATTAACCACAAAGTCACATCTTTCTGTATAAAGTATATATATTATTTTATCATACTGCCCTAAAAACGACATCAAGATTTTATCGAAGGAAAATCATTTCAACATGAAAAATAGTTAGAGGTATGGTAAAATGATTAAGGTTTACAATGAATTCCCGATAGGACGGCCACAACCGGTCGGAAGCCTTGTAACCGAATATTTAAGGGGGAATAGAAGAATATGGAAAAAAGATTGTTTACGTCAGAATCAGTAACAGAGGGACATCCGGATAAGATAGCCGATCAGATAAGTGATGCTATTTTGGATGCAATTTTGTCAAAAGATCCCGAAGCTAGAGTTGCCTGTGAAACTATGGTAACAACGGGACTGGTACTGATTGCCGGAGAAATTCGAACAGAAACATATGTAGATATGCAGAAAATTGCGAGAGACACCATCCGTGATATCGGCTATACACGTGCAAAGTATGGATTTGATGCTGATACTTGTGCAGTCATTGTTTCAATTGATGACCAATCACCTGATATTGCAGTAGGGGTCGATGATTCGGTTGAATATAAATCTGAACATCATGATGAGTTGGATAAGATTGGTGCCGGAGATCAAGGTCTGATGTTTGGTTATGCCAGTAATGAAACAGCTGAGTTGATGCCTTTACCTATTTCATTAAGTCACAAATTAACCCGCCAACTGGCTAGTGTAAGAAAATCCAAAGAGCTGGATTATTTGAGGCCGGATGGCAAGGCGCAAGTAACTGTAGAATATGATGAAGAAAATCAGCCTAAACGAGTAGATGCCATTGTGGTTAGTACCCAACACAGGCCGGATATTTCAGCTGACAGACTGAGATCCGATATCATCGAAAAAGTTGTCAAGGCAGTTATACCAGCTGATTATCTTGATGAGAATACGAAGCACTACATCAATCCGACTGGACGTTTTGTTGTAGGCGGTCCTCAGGGAGATGCGGGTCTGACTGGACGTAAAATTATTGTTGACACTTACGGAGGGTACGCCAGACATGGTGGAGGGGCTTTTTCAGGTAAAGATGGCACTAAAGTTGATCGATCTGCCAGTTATGTAGCCCGATATATAGCTAAGAATATTGTCGCAGCTCAGTTTGCAGATAAAGTGGAAGTCCAGTTGGCTTATGCTATAGGTGTAGCGCAGCCCGTATCGATTTCTATAGATACATTCGGTACAGGAAAAGTGTCCAACGATCAGCTGATTCAGGCGGTTCGCAAGACATTTGATTTGAGACCGGCAGGGATTATTGAAATGCTGGATCTTAAAAAACCAATTTATAAGCAAACGGCTGCCTATGGTCACTTCGGACGATCGGATATTGATCTTCCTTGGGAACGTACAGACAAAGTCGAAGAGTTAAAGAGTAGGCTATAAGTATAAAAGTGCAAAATTTCGTACAGAAATTTTGCACTTTTTACATAACAGTTCATATTGAGTAAGCATACGAGCAACTTTATAGAATAGCAGAAGTGTCTGTAACATAAATTTAAAGCACGATGTACTGACGGATTGGCATCGTTACTATACTAGTAAAATGACGTGTGGTATAATTTCTTAACAGATACATTAATACATTCAGCTGCCCATGCAGGCAGTAAAAGTCATTCACTTAAACAACGGTTAACAAAGAATTAGTAGGCAGGTGAAAAAGTTTGAACGAAATAGGCGAAAAATTGAAAAAAGCTCGTCAAGCTAAAGGGTATACGCTTGATGATTTACAGCAGATTACAAAAATTCAGAAAAGATATCTCACTGCAGTGGAGGAAGGCAACCATGAAGTGCTCCCAGGGTCTTTTTATACCCGCGCGTTTATCAAACAGTATGCTGATTCCGTAGGACTAAACGGCGAAGAGCTGATCAATGAACATACGGAAGCTCTACCCCAAGCAAGTGAAAAACCCTACCAGGATAATGTTCCTAACACGCAGACCCGTTCCAAGCCTAAAAGCAGTGGATTTTTGGCTACAGTTCAGGACAGTCTGCCTACCATACTGATTGTTGTTCTGGTAATCGCTATTGTGACGGCTATTTATTTTGCTATTTCCAGTGGTGGCGACAATAATGGCACGGATTCCTTTATTCAGGGCGATGACAGTTCTGAAGTGGTTGAAGTAGAGGAAAACAATGATGAAAATGAAGAATCACAAGAGTCTTCTGAAACCGGTGAAGATGAAGAAGAGCCACAAAGCAATGAAGATGAAGAAGAGCAAGAAGCAGAAGCAGAAACAGACGGACAGCAGGCTGAAGAAATAGACGGATCTGCCAATTCTACAACCTATACTGTTTCAGGTCAGCATCCACAAGACCAAATGATTACACTCACAGCAGAAAATGGAAGTTCTTGGGTGAGTATTGAAATAGATGGTCAGCCGATAAGTCAGGCCACCCTTAATGACGGAGAAAGCCTTGAAGCTGAATTCGATGAATCCGTCAGCCGTATTGACCTGGTCATCGGGAACTCTCCGGTCACCAGTGTTGAACTGAATGGAGAAGATCTGCCATTCAGTGAGGCCTCAGAAGGAGCAGTCCGCAAAGTTATGGAAATAAACTTTGATTAAATACATTAAAAAAGGCCGGTTCTTTGAACTTCCGGCCTTTTTAGTAGGAGGAAAAAATGAATCTGCCTAATAAAATTACTCTTTTTCGAATATTTATGATCCCTTTATTTATGATTCTTGTTTTGGTTCCATTTAACTTGGGGACACTGGAGGGAATGGGATCAACGGTCACGCTTCAGATGCTTTTGGCTGCCATTGTTTTCTCAGCAGCCAGTTTCACTGATTGGCTGGATGGCTATCTGGCCCGGAAAATGAATATCGTATCTAATTTTGGAAAGTTTGCTGATCCTCTTGCAGATAAGATGCTAGTTATGACTGCTCTGATTATTCTTGTTGAGCTGGGTCTAGCACCTTCCTGGGTCGTAGCACTGATTGTATCGAGGGAACTGGCAGTCACTGGACTACGTCTGATTCTAGTCGAACAAGGGGGGACAGTAATGGCAGCGGGTTGGCCAGGAAAAATCAAAACCAATACACAGATGTTCGCCATTATTTTTCTTTTAATTAATGACTATCCTTTTGGTAATTTGCCTGTTTCAGTAGGAACGGTATTACTTTATATCTGCCTGATCTTCACGATTTACTCGGGTATAGATTATTTCTACAAAGCTCGACATATTTTCAAGGGCACTTTTTCAAGTTGATACAATGACTGATCAGAAAAAAACCTTTGAGAACTGTCATTTTTATATTGTAAAAGCCGTAGTCCATTCATTTAATGGACTACGGCTTTTGTCGTGTTCTTTGTCAATTACAAGGCGGGTCGCAATGAAAAGATGTGCATGTGTGATAAAATATTAGTGGTATTTTCTCTCAAAAGTAAATATATAATACAGGAGGAAAATTATGAAGGCAGAAATCATTACAATCGGAACAGAGCTGCTTTTAGGGCATGTTGTAAACACCAATGCAACTTTTTTATCCAGAGAGCTCGCCTCTTTGGGTATCGAAGTTTACCATCAGATCACTGTGGGTGATAATGCAGACAGGCTCAAAGAAGCAATCGAGCTGGCTGAAAGCCGGGTAGATCTGATTATCTTATCCGGTGGACTAGGTCCAACCGAAGATGATTTGACCAAGCAGACAGTAGCCGAACACCTAGGAATTGACTTGGTATTGCATGAAGAAACAGAAAACAAAATCATCAGTTATCATAAGAACGCTGACTTTGAAATGCCTCCGAACAATCAGCTGCAGGCATTAATATTAGCTGGATCTACACCCTTGGCTAATGATACGGGTCTGGCTGTTGGTATGATGCTGTCCAAGCATGATCGCCACTATGTACTACTTCCAGGACCGCCAGATGAAATTAAGCCAATGGTCAAAAATTATTTAAGGAATGAACTGGTCAAGTACTTACTGGAAGAGCAGGTTCTTGTCTCACGGGTTCTTCGTTACTTTGGACTAACTGAAGCCCAACTTGCTAGAAAAATCGAACCGGTCATAAAAAAGCAGACAAATCCAACAGCTGCTATTTATGCTGGAGACAGCGAAATTACAGTAAGAATAACTGCCAAAGCCAAAACTGAAACAGAGGGCAATCAAGCCATTGATGTGGTCGAAGAGGAAATTCAATCTTATCTGTCTGATTATTTTTTTGGATATGGAGAAAAAAGGTTGGCCGACGTCGTCAAAGACTTACTGATCGACAGAGGACTGACGATCACGGCAGCTGAAAGTTTGACAGGCGGGGCCTTTCTCAGTGAACTGACCGGTGATACGTCGGCAAGTGCCATCCTTGAAGGGGGCATCATCACCTATAGTAACGAGAAGAAAAATAAGATTTTGAAAGTCAGAAAACAGACAATAGAAAAGTTTGGTGTCGTCAGTGGCGAGTGTGCTATTGAAATGGCTGAAAAGGCCCAACAGCTGTTTGATGCAGATATTGGAGTAGGGCTGACAGGAGTGGCCGGGCCAAGTTCCCTTGAAAAACAGATCCCTGGTACAGTATATATTGGGATTGCATTCAAGGGTAAACAGTCGTTTGCCAAGCACTACCAATTTGCATATAAGCGCAACAGAAACAGACGGCTTTCAGTTATGCATGCTCTTGAGTTAGTCAGACGGACACTCGAGGAGCTGCCAATAGAGAAGACTTTGTTTTTTGACAAAGATAGCTAATAAACCGAATGAATGTTCGAAAAACGCTTGATTTTCACCCCGAAAAAGTCTAAAATAAGGATAGAATCAATAGCTTATGTAGTGAACAAGAATATACAGAATAACTCAGGAGGAAATTAAATGACGGATGATCGCGCAAAAGCGTTGGAAACAGCGCTTAAAAAAATCGAAAAAAGTTACGGTAAAGGATCCATCATGAAAATGGGTGAGAAAGTGGATACACAGGTTAAGACGGTTCCTAGTGGCTCACTTTCGCTGGATGTCGCCTTGGGAATAGGCGGATATCCTAGAGGACGAATCATTGAGGTTTATGGCCCTGAAAGTTCAGGTAAAACAACCGTAGCGTTGCATGCTATTGCATCTGTTCAGGCTAATGGCGGGATTGCTGCCTTTATTGATGCTGAACATGCACTGGATCCTAAATACGCCCGCGCTTTAGGTGTAGATGTGGACGAGCTATTGCTTTCTCAGCCGGATACTGGGGAACAGGCGCTTGAAATTGCAGATGCGCTGGTTTCCAGTGGGGCAGTAGACATGGTCGTGATTGATTCAGTAGCTGCACTCGTTCCAAGAGCTGAAATTGACGGTGAAATGGGAGACTCCCACATAGGTCTGCAGGCACGTCTAATGTCACAAGCCCTGCGTAAATTGTCCGGATCAATCAACAAGACAAAAACTATTGCTTTGTTTATCAACCAGATCCGTGAAAAAGTCGGTGTAATGTTCGGGAACCCTGAAACAACTCCTGGTGGGCGTGCACTTAAATTCTATTCATCTGTCAGACTGGAAGTCAGACGGGGCGAGACGATTAAGTCCGGTCAGGATATGACAGGAAACCGTGCTAAAATTAAGGTCGTTAAAAACAAGGTAGCTCCTCCCTTCAAGATAGCGCTCGTTGACATCATGTATGGAGAGGGAATTTCGCAGGTAGGTGAAATCGTGGATATGGGTGCTGATGCCGATATTATCACTAAAGCCGGTGCTTGGTATTCTTATGGAGATGAAAGAATCGGTCAGGGGCGTGAAAATGCCAAGCAATATTTGATTGAACATCCTGAGCTGAGAGCTGAAGTGGAGAAGAAGGTACGTGTTGCTTATGGTATAGGTGATGAGGATGCCGAGACAGCCGAAACAGCTGAAAAGGATCCAGAAACACTGGAACTGGATTAAAATAAATGCAGACCCAGCCTAGTTGCCTCCTCAAAGGGGGCAAAACAGGCTGGGTTTGGTTTTATCCGGAATACTTTTCTGCCGGAAATCCTTATTGACAGACGACTGAAAGACCTATAAAATTAAGCTAGTATGTTTCTTTATTATTGAGTAATTCTGAAACAGGACTAATCGTGTACAATAGTGTAAACATGATATTTTGCAGATATCTGATTGTATAATGCATGAAAACAAAATAATGATACGGAGGTGATTAGATTGGACATACTTTCAATAGCCTTCGCTATCGTTGCTTTATTTATAGGTATAGTCGCAGGTTCTTACTTTACGAAACAGAGTTTTGAAAAAAGATTAGCTGATTCCAAACAGACAGCTGCTGATATCGTTGAAGAAGCGAACAAAGAAGCTGAGACCCTTAAAAAAGAAGCGTTGCTAGAGGCAAAGGAAGAAATCCATTCTTATCGGACAGAAATAGAGTGGGAGCTGAAAGAACGCCGATCTGAAGTTTCACGCCAGGAAAACAGGCTAGCTCAAAGAGAAGATAATCTGGAGCGAAAAGAAATGACTTTGGATAAGAGAGAAAGCTCCTTGCAGAGTAGGGAAGATAAGCTGGCAGCTCGTCAGAAGAAAGTTGAAGAGCTGGAACATGCTGCAGAGAGACTGGTCGAAGAACAGGAAAATACGCTTCATTCAATAGCGGCAATGTCTAAAGAAGAAGCCAGAACTACAGTGCTTGAACAGGCAGAGAATGAACTGTCACGTGAGACAGCTGTCATGGTCAAAAGATATGAAGATCAGGCAAAAGCTGATGCTGACAGAAAAGCTAAGGCCCTGGTCACTCAGGCAATCCAGCGCTGTGCAGCTGATCGAGTGACCGAGTCGACTGTCAGTGTAGTGAACTTGCCTAATGATGACATGAAAGGACGTATCATTGGTCGGGAAGGACGTAATATACGTACACTTGAAAGCCTGACAGGCATGGATTTGATTATCGATGATACACCAGAAGCAGTCGTTTTGAGCGGATATGATCCAATCAGAAGAGAGACGGCAAAAATGGCTCTGGAAAAATTGATTTCAGATGGGCGCATTCACCCTGGACGAATTGAAGAAGCTGTAGAAAAATCTCGTAAGGAGATGGACGAAAGAATCAGAGAAATCGGTGAGGAAGCAATGTTCGAGCTAGGCATTCATTCTATTCATCCGGACCTGATGAAAATCGTTGGTCGCTTACATTTTAGAACGAGTTACGGTCAAAATGTACTGAACCATTCCATCGAAGTAGCGAAACTGGCAGGCGTCATGGCTGCTGAGCTCGGTGAAGACATTCAGCTTGCCAAGAGAGCCGGCCTGTTGCACGATATAGGTAAGGCTCTGGACAGTGAAGTTGAAGGCTCTCATGTGGAGATTGGTGCTCAGATAGCGATGAAGTATCAGGAGAACGAGACAGTCATCAATGCAATAGCCTCACACCATGGAGATGTTGAAGCCACATCCGTGATATCGGTACTGGTGGAAGCAGCAGATGCCATTTCGGCAGCGAGACCGGGTGCGCGAAGTGAATCATTGGAACATTATTTGCAGAGACTGGAAAATCTTGAAAGAATTTCTAACCGCCACAAAGGTGTGAAAGAAAGTTATGCCATTCAGGCTGGCCGTGAGGTTCGTATTATTGTTAAACCGGAAGTTGTTGACGATAAAATGGCTTCGAAGCTGGCACGAGATGTTCGCAAGCAGATCGAGGAGGATATGGACTATCCTGGACATATTAAAGTGACGGTCATCAGAGAAACCCGTGCTGTTGAATATGCGAAGTAATTAGTAAAATAAAGTATGCTCTAGGGGCAAAAAAAGGGGCAGTGTTGGATGATTTTAAAATCTGACACTGCTTTTTTAGGTTCTATAATAAATCGTGTTGGTGAGTTCTAACGAACTCGCTGACACGATTTTTGTGAATCAATAGAAAAAGGCCAGTAGATTCCC
>NZ_JANL01000039.1 GCF_000585255.1 Alkalibacterium sp. AK22 | reverse complement strand
TCAAAGATCTAGCACTTTCGTTTGGCGTCGCTGTGTTAGCAGCAACTTTTATATCATACCATCGTCTCGATTGCTTGTCAACAACTTTTTGAAATATTTTTTTATTTCGTTTGGCTGTAAACATTTTAGCTGTTCTCGATGACAACTACTTTAGTATATCTTAATTTCATTTAGTTGTCAACAACTTTTTGAAATTCTTTTTTCGCTGCTGTTTCACACACACACTTTTTAATATGTTTTGCAGCAACGAGATTAATAATATCATCTACTCGACAGTGGGTCAATACTTTTTAAACAATTAGTTTATTTTATTTTTAAAACATTGTTTTAAAGGGCTTTGCATCATTTGTTTCACCTACAAAGTCTCCGTTACTTTCTCGCAGCCCTTAGTAAAGCTGCTTCCAACATTAGTCAAATCGCCTGACTGTTCGCTATGTCTTTTCTTAAAGCATCATTTGTTATGGAATCCAGGTACTTATCACACGGGCTGCCTTGTCATTTTCGGAAAGTCATGCCTCTCTCTTCTATAGTAACAATTGTTCTTGCATAACCTGGCTTTCCAAACGTCCATTTAAAAGTAAAGGGTTCTCTTTACAGAAGTTATTATCATAGAAAAAGTAACATCAGTCGTGTACCTCCCACACCATGACTGGTTATCCCTCGAACTAAGAAAGCAGATTCAAACAGCCCCTCCTTGTACTTGCCTTTTTAGATTGTTCAACTTGCTTCAAAAAATACTCATGACTGCTAACCTATAATCATCATGAGCATTGTTTTCCGTATGAGGCAAACGCCTCGGCTGGCTCTAGTCATTGGCCCCAGCCCAATTGCAGACGGTAACTCGTCATGAAAACACTTATTCTGACAGCTTATCGCTGATTGCACAACATAGTATAAAAAGTGCGGTAGGTGTAATTTTGTTGACTTCTGCAAGAGCTGAGCCTCTAATAGAAAAAACCTTGTTGCCCCAAGGAAATCTGCAAGCGTTATAGTCTATTCAGGTGACACTGCTGAGGCAGCCTAGTGAAGGATCAGGAAAAACAATAGGCTGTCTGATCATTTCAAGACAGCAGATGTCCATTTATCTGAAAACAAGGTCAGGTTGGCAAGCCCAAACACTTTACTGACCCTCACTCTATTCAGTACAGCCCCTGTCATTTAACATGTAGTCACTTGAATCACCTTTAAAGACACTAATTGTTTCCTATATGCACATAATGTGTCGGCATATCCACTTTAGAGCTCCCCTCATTTTTTGTCATAAAGATTGTTGCACAAAAAAGTGCACTCTAGGTTACTAGAGTACACTTTTCACATAATACCGGCGGCCGGAGTCGAACCGGCACGCCCTAACGGGCACTGGATTTTGAGTCCAGCGTGTCTACCAATTCCACCACGCCGGCATATAGTCTATATGATGATAAGGCGGTAACCGGATTTGAACCGGTGATAAAGGTTTTGCAGACCTCTGCCTTACCCCTTGGCTATACCGCCATCTTATAGCTATTAAATAAAAAACTGGGCTACTAGGATTCGAACCTAGGAATGGCGAGACCAAAACCCGCTGCCTTACCACTTGGCTATAGCCCAATTAAGGGCGACTGATGGGGTTCGAACCCACGAATGCCGAGACCACAACCCGGTGCGTTAACCACTTCGCCACAATCGCCATGTTTATATAAATTATAACGTATTACCTTAAAAAAGTCATGCCTATTTCAGTTTTAGAGGTAAACAGGGGTAGCAGGAGTCGAACCCACATCGATGGTTTTGGAGACCATAGTTTTACCATTAAACTATACCCCTAAAAGTGGAGGGAGTAGGATTCGAACCTACGAACCCGAAGGAGCGGATTTACAGTCCGCCGCGTTTAGCCACTTCGCTATCCCTCCATAATAGGCATGGCGCTGGACAGAGTCGAACTGCCGACACACGGAGCTTCAATCCGTTGCTCTACCAACTGAGCTACAGCGCCTTAAACGGTCCCGACGGGAATCGAACCCGCGATCTCCTGCGTGACAGGCAGGCGTGATAACCGCTACACTACGGGACCTCACATTTAAATCCATTATATAAAATCACTGTAGGTCAATGCCTAAGTGTCCCCTGTCTGTATCAACTAAAACTTCAACAGTCAGAGTGATTGCGGGGGCAGGACTCGAACCTGCGACCTCCGGGTTATGAGCCCGACGAGCTGCCAACTGCTCTACCCCGCGATAATATTAAGTAACAATCATCAAACTTGAAACATGGCAGCCTTAAAGCTGCGCATATCAGGCTTGTAAACTTCTTTAAGAAGCAACTACAAACCTTTAATTCGGAAACACGACGGTCCAAAGACCGCGTGTACTGAGCTTGCAAACTTCTAAAGAAGCAACAAGCGCAGCAAAGGAGGATGTGGGATTCGAACCCACGCGCGCTTTTACACGCCTGACGGTTTTCAAGACCGTTCCCTTAAGCCAGACTTGGGTAATCCTCCAAATATAACTTATTCAGTTAGCATGACCCCTACGGGATTCGAACCCGTGTTACCGCCGTGAAAGGGCGGTGTCTTAACCGCTTGACCAAGGGGCCAGGTAGTACAATGGGCCTAAGTGGACTCGAACCACCGACCTCACGCTTATCAGGCGTGCGCTCTAACCAGCTGAGCTATAGGCCCTGTTTCATTTTAAGTTGTACCTTATCGATACAAAGCGGGTGAGGAGAATCGAACTCCCGACATCAGCTTGGAAGGCTGGGGTTTTACCACTAAACTACACCCGCTAAAACGGTCCCGACGGGAATCGAACCCGCGATCTCCTGCGTGACAGGCAGGCGTGATAACCGCTACACTACGGGACCTCACATTTAAATCCATTATATAAAATCACTGTAGGCCAATGCCTAAGCGTCCTCCTGTCTGTATCAGCTAAAACTTCAACAGTCGGAGTGATTGCGGGGGCAGGACTCGAACCTGCGACCTCCGGGTTATGAGCCCGACGAGCTGCCAACTGCTCTACCCCGCGATAATATTAACTGACAACCATCGAATCCGAAGCCTGTCATTACCAGCGCTTCAACAGCCGTCGCAATGGACCTTGCAGGACTCGAACCTGCGACCGAACGGTTATGAGCCGTTTGCTCTAACCAACTGAGCTAAAGGTCCTTTAGTCCGTGCACATTGCTATGTATAGCGGCGGAGGGGATCGAACCCCCGACCTCACGGGTATGAACCGTACGCTCTAGCCAGCTGAGCTACACCGCCATTTTTGTTGCAAATCGGGAAGACAGGATTCGAACCTGCGACCCCTTGGTCCCAAACCAAGTGCTCTACCAAGCTGAGCTACTTCCCGTAATACTGCTCAACACATGCACCCTAGAGGACTCGAACCTCTAACCGCCTGATTCGTAGTCAGGTACTCTATCCAATTGAGCTAAGGGTGCGTAAACGGTTATGTCTGTAACAGATAATTCCTGATATGCGATACTTTACTTACTAGTGTAAGTAAGCGGAAGACGGGATTCGAACCCGCGACCCCCACCTTGGCAAGGTGATGTTCTACCACTGAACTACTTCCGCAAACGAACAGGATAGACCTGTTCAGTAATGCCGGCTAAAGGATTTGAACCCTCGACCCACTGATTACAAATCAGTTGCTCTACCAACTGAGCTAAGCCGGCGTTTATCTATTAAATGGTGCAATGCGGATGGAGGGACTTGAACCCCCACGCCGTGAAGCGCTAGATCCTAAATCTAGTGCGTCTGCCAATTCCGCCACATCCGCTTGTGTGACTATATAAGATTTCTCTTATATATGAGCCGTACAGGATTCGAACCTGTGACCCACTGATTAAAAGTCAGTTGCTCTACCAACTGAGCTAACGGCTCATGGATCTATGGAGGTTAACGGGCTCGAACCGCTGACCCTCTGCTTGTAAGGCAGATGCTCTCCCAACTGAGCTAAACCTCCATATGTAACTGCATAGCGGCGTCCTGCTTTCACAAAGAGAAACCCTTCACTATCCTCGGCGCTGAGAAGCTTAACGGCTGTGTTCGGAATGGGAACAGGTGGATCCTTCTCGCTATCGCTACTATACAGTTTATTGCGTCGTGTTACCGCAGCAACTCTTATATCATACAAAGATATCAGACTAAAGTCAACGACTTTTTTCAAAAAACATAAAAAATAATCTCAACTTACCAGATTCAGGCTGCTAATCTTCCTGCCAGTGGCTAGATATAAAGCTTGCCCGACCCGAACCGATACTATATCTTTTGTAATGCGCCGACTCTTTTTTGTAAAAGTCCTGGTGATAATCTTCAGCCGGATAAAACGGCTTTGCTTCTTCAATCGCGGTCACGACAGGATCAGTAAAGCGCCCGCTATCCTGAAGTGCTTTCTTGGATGCTTCTGCTTCTGCCTTCTCTTCTTGTGTTTTATAAAAAATGACCGGCCGGTATGAGTCCCCCCTGTCTGCAAACTGTCCGCCTGCATCTGTCGGATCTGTTTGCTTCCAGTAAATTTCAACCAGCTCACGGTAAGTGATTTTTTCCGAGTCATAAGTGATTTCTACTGCTTCCGTGTGTCCTGTCTTTCCCGACGTCACTTGCCTGTATGTCGGATTCTCGACATGCCCACCCGTATAGCCTGATACAACGGAGTGGATCCCCGGCTTTGTATCGAAAGGCTGAACCATGCACCAGAAACATCCACCTGCAAAGACTGCTTTTTCAAGTTGTGCCATCATTTTTCCTCCTCAATCTCTATTCCTTGTGCGAAGTCAATTTCTGTATTGATTGTATCATACTCCTTTTATCAGCAAAGAAAAAAGGCTTATCCCTGCAACAGCGGACAAACCTTTCAATCTATTGATGCCTTTCGGTTATCTTATTTCTTTCGCGCCGCCCATGTAAGGCACCAGGACATCCGGTATTTTGATACTGCCGTCAGCCTGCTGATAATTTTCCAGTATAGCCGCAACCGTACGGCCGACCGCCAGACCTGAGCCATTCAGTGTATGCACGTGCTCAATCTTGCCATCCGCTTCTTTACGGTACCGTATCTTGGCACGTCTCGCCTGGAAAGCTTCTGTATTTGAACACGAACTGATTTCTCTGTATGTCTCCTGCGTTGGAATCCATACTTCCAAATCATATGTCTTAGCTGCAGCAAACCCGGTATCCCCTGTAGACAGCAGGACCACTCTGTAGGCAAGTCCCAGTTTTTGCAGAATCGCTTCTGCATTGGCCGTCATTTTTTCTAATTCATCATAAGACTCTTCCGGCTTGGCAAACTTGACCATCTCTACTTTATTAAACTGGTGCAAGCGGATCAGTCCACGAGTATCTCGTCCGGCACTCCCTGCTTCTGACCGGAAAGATGGAGACAGCGCAGTAAAGTAAACCGGCAGATCCTCTTCTTCAAGAATTTCATTCTGATAATAGTTTGTCAGCGGGACTTCAGCTGTCGGAATCAGTGTCAGAGCTTGCCCTTCAACCTGGAAAACGTCCTCCTTGAATTTGGGAAACTGGCCTGTTCCGTAAAGGGCTTCATCGTTTGCGAGGTAAGGAGGAATCACTTCTTCGTAACCATGTTCACTGACGTGCAGATCGATCATAAAGTTATACAATGCACGTTCCAGGCGAGCACCCAGTCCTTTGTAATAGAGGAAGCGGCTGCGGGCCACTTTGGCTCCTCTTTCAAAATCAAGTATCTTCAAGTCTGCCCCCAGGTCCCAATGAGGCTTCGGTTCAAAATCAAATGCTGGAAGTTCGCCCCATTTACGCACTTCAACATTTGATTCTTCATCTTCGCCGACCGGCAAGGATGGATGAGGCAGGTTCGGCAACACAGACGCAATCGCCTGTGTTTTTTCCTCGATTGTTTCAAGCTCGGCATCAATTGACTTGATGTCTGCACCAACTTGCTTCATCGCTGCAATGGCTTCGTCTGCATTTTCTTTGTTGCGCTTCTTTTTTGCAATCTGGTCGGACACTTGATTTCTCTCTTGTTTGAGTTGTTCAGACTTCTGCATCAGTTCTCGGCGTCTTTTGTCTAGGTCTTTCAGATTATCTAGCTCGGTCGGATCTACTCCTCTAGTCTGCAGACGCTCTTTTACTTTGTCAAAGTCATTGCGTATCAGCTTGATGTCAATCATGGCGCTCTCCTTCTTTCCTTTTGAGGTTGTATTGGACACAAAAAAACAGCCTTTTCCCTTGCAAGGGACGAAAGACTGTTTTTCGCGGTACCACCCAGTTTCAAAAAGAACGGATTCTTTTCACACTCGAACAGGGTAACGGTCTGCACCGAAATAATTTCAGCTGATGCCTGATTATTTACTTGAAAAACGACGGATTCAACACACAGACGCGCCAGTTTGCACCACCCACTGACTCTCTTAGCCGCCTTGCCTGTTTACTGCTTCGTTTAAACGTTCGCTATTTTACTTGTGTATATAGTGTACTCAAACATGGTGAAAAGGTCAAATTATTTCTTTAAAAGCGGTCACGGATCCCGCCAAAGATATCACTCATCCAGTTGGTAAAGACTGTGAAAAATCCTGCCCGTTCAACTGACTCTGCCGCTGCGACATTGATGGCCCCAAATTGTTCTCCTGAAAGGAAATCGACGTCTTCTGCGTTTTCGACCACGAGCTCTCCCAGGCTTTCTCCTACAGAAATGGGTGCTTCGATTTCTCCATCCTGGTTCAGTTTCTCTTCATTAGGAACAAACGTATAGGCATAGTGATCCAGATCGGCTCCCTCCGGAAGGTAAAATTCCAGTGACTCAGTTGTAACGAGAGATACGCTTTCTTCCAGACCATTGCGGACAGGCAGGTTGTGTTCCTGATCCAGTGTATGCTCTTCTCCTACAATCGTTTCACGTGTAAAGCCGTCGAATCCATGATCCAGCAACCTGGACGTTTCGTCGAAACGCTGACCCCTGTTGGTAAAGCCGTCTCCAGCTCCCATAACGACAGAAATCAGACGCCGGCCGTCCTGCTCCGCTGTGCCCGTGAAAGTCGCTCCAGCAAAGCTAGTCGTTCCCGTTTTCAGCCCATCCACATCAGATCGGGCATGACTGAGTCCTTCGAGCATCCAGTTCCAGTTCATCATGTTGATCGCATCAGGTGTGCCTTCCCTAAAAGTCATAGTCGGAACACTTGACGTTTCTAGAACTTCCGGAAAATCGGCAATCAACTCTCTGGACACAATGGCAATATCTCTGGCTGCCATAATATTCTCAGCATCTTCTGCACTTCCAGGGTAGTGGTTACCCAGTAGGAAAGAATTGTTCAGACCCGTTGTGTTGTAAAGCTGGTAGTCCGTGATTCCCCACGACTCGACCAGCTCACGCATGCGGTCAACAAAGGCATGTTCGGACCCTTCGATTTCTTCTGCCAAGGCAATCGTTGCGCCGTTGGCAGAGTATATGGCTAACGACTCATACAGCTCCTGTACCGTGTATGTATCTCCCAGTCGAAGCGGTACGTTGGACAAGGCATAGTTCTGGCTGATGTTGTGGGCATATTCACTGATTGTAATTTCGCTGTCCCAGTCCAGTTTACCGGCTTCTATTTCTTCAAACAAAATATACTCGACCAGCATCTTAGTCATCGAGGCAATTCCTCTTGGCTCATCTGCGCTTTGGTCGTGCAGAATTTGGCCTGTGTCAAAATCGACAAGCACAGCAGACTCCGCTTCAACCGACAACTCTTCCGCTCCGGCGGTCAGGGGGGCTGCGTTTAGAACAGACAGGGAAAGGGCAGCAGCAAAAGAACTCGTTATCAAAGTTTTCCAGTTAATTGTCTTCATAATAGTTACTCCTAATTCTTTCATATAATGTATTTAGTGTGCGTATGTTACGCGAATTGCCGTACGATGGCAGCTTAAGCCAACATGTATCATGGTACTCTTTCACTATAGAAAACACAACCACCTGAAAGAATCGTTCATAATTTAGTCATCCAATTGAAATAATCTCTGCCCAGACACCTTCGGTTTCCGGCAGAGATTATTTCTCTGGATCTATTCATGTCAATGGCAGCACGACTCTAAAAACAGTCCAGTTATCCTCCACTTGAGCCGATATTTCTCCACCGTGCAGCTCCACGATGCCTTGAGCAATGGCCAGTCCTAAGCCGGTTCCTGCCGTGTCTTGAGACCTTGAGGCTTCTGCTCTGTAGAAACGCTCGAACAAATGGCTTATAGCTTCTTTTGGCAGTGTTTCTCCATTGTTTCTTACCGATACCACCACTTGGTCAGCCGTTTTTTCCACCTCAATCAAAATCAATGTCCCACCCTTACCGTATTTAAGCGCATTGGAGAGCAGGTTGTGGAAAACACGGACAATTTTCTCTGTATCACCCTTGAGCATAACAGCCGAATCGGGAGTAGAAGTCCTGATTTCCCTTCCCTTGCTTGTGGCTTCCAGCTCGAAGTCGATGGCCATTTGCTCAATCAACTGTACCATGTCAAAAGTTATATAATTTAAAGGTGTCGTCGTCTGCCTTACTGTAGTGTATTCAAATAAATCATCAACGAGAAGTTTCATTTGTCTCGCTTTTTTATATGCTGTATGCACATAGTCTGCGGCTTCATTATTTGAAGAAAAACGGCGCTCTTCAATCAGTCCCAGATAACCAATGATTGAAGTCAGTGGCGTTCTGATATCATGGCTGACATTGGTAATCAGCTCATCCTTACTCTGTTCGATACGCCGCTCTTCTTCCATTGCTTCCACTGTTGAGTCAACAAGAATGTGTATACTGTCGACGACTTTGCCGATATCTCCGCTATATTTCCCTCTGATCCGGTGGGTATAGTGACCTTGGGCAATGTAATGCAGCTCTCTGATGATATGCTGCAGTTCATACTGGTGATAGCGTCTTTTCAGTCGCCAATAAATGGCGACCCCCGCCACCAGAATAAGAAAAATAAAGACCAGAGGAGTCAGACCCCACAATTCCTGACTGCGGATGTCCTCGAACACATTGCCAAAAATCCAGAATTCACCAAACACCTCAGGAAAAGAGGTGACCAGCCAGCGAAAAATTTCAAAAACAGCAAAATAGCAAAGGAAAATAATGCCCGCAGTTACCACCGCTTCAAAAGCCAGCCGGAGTCTTTCTTTAAAAGTCAGCTGCACATGATTCTCTCCCTTCCTCCAGTAAGCCGCACTTTTTGTCTGCTCCTTAGTTCTCGATTTTATAGCCGACACCCCAGACTGTTTTCACCACATTTTCTCCTCCGGTGGCCTTTTCGATTTTGTCCCTGAGGTGGCTTACGTGGACCATTACCGTTTTGGCGGGCACCAGACTCTCCTGCCTCCATACTTTTTCAAAAATTTCATCCGCACTGAATACCCGGTTGGGATGAGTAGCCAGTAAGTGTAAAATCCCGAATTCCAGAGCAGTCAGCTGAATGTCCACACCCTCGAGCGTTTCAACCTGATGCTGCTCTTTGCGGATGATTAGTGGACCGATTGTCAGCTCGTTTGCATCGACTGTCCCACTTTTATAGCCGCTCCGGCGCATAAGCGACTTCACTCGAGCCAGTACTTCGAGGGGGTTGAAGGGTTTGACGACGTAATCATCCGCTCCTCGGGTAAGTCCTCTAATCTTATCAACATCAGCCGTTTTAGCACTCAGCATCAGTATGGGGAGAGAGGAATCTTTCCTAATTTCATTAACCACTTCCAGCCCACTCTTTTTCGGCATCATGACATCCAGTATTAGGCAGTCGACATCCAGATGCTTCACCTTATTCAGGACCTCCTGACCGTCATAAGCTTTTTCGACCTCAAAGCCTTCATTCTTAATATAAATTTCCAGCAGATCACAAATTTCCTTGTCATCATCAGCCACTAAAATTCGCATGGATTTCACCCTCTCGCTTTCTGTGTCTTCATTTTATCATTTTATTCCCCAGGGAAGAGAAAACTTTTGTTAAAGTTTTAGAGACAATAAAAAGCCGGACCAAGGCCCGGCTTTTTACTGTCTGTCTCTCTTACTTTTTCAGCAGTCCCGCAATAGTTTTGTCTACGAGTTCAGGTGCCACTTCGAAGCTGTACGTTTTTTCCAGCCGCTCTGTAAACTGATGTGAATCTTTGCCGAACGGTCCGATGTCAACCACCGGTAAGCTCAGATCCTGCATATCATCCAGCGGGATGTTGTACTTGGTACCAAAACCGGGCATATTCTCTTTTAGGGCACCAATCGCCTTGCCGTTTCTCGGTGCAGAAGTATAACTCAAATCCGAAATGTAAGGGAAAAACTTCTTGTAGACCAGTTTATAAGCCGAATCGGTCGTATCCACGGCTTGTGCCACTGCCTCTAGCAGTTTCTTCTCCCTGTCTGTTTCATCTTTAACGTAGATATGCGGATAGTAAGGAGGAGTGAAATACACGACAACCACCGGTTCCTGGTTGGTCCGCATGCTTTGAAGCAGCGCTACTTCCTTGAGTGCATAATCGCGTTCATCAATCGTATCATCATAGAGCCATTTACGCTTGGCCCGCTCAATTTTAGCTTCCACTTCCGTGCCGCGCTCACGAATGACCTGGGCTTTCAGTTCACCATAACTCAGCACCTTTGCCTTGTACGGATAGGGCTCGAAGGCCCTTCCAGTCAAGGTACAGTACTTCTTGTACTGGTCGTTCAAATCCGTAACGACGGCATCAAACGCCTCACGACCCACCGCTTTCATTTTGTCCATAACCATATCAGGTGTCTGGCTATGCGTTGCATAGTTATAAAAAGCATGCGCCGCTTTGGCAGTCTGAACGGAGTATTCTGTTTTTAGATCCTGCTGCTTCAAGCTCATCGGCGGCAGAGTGCTTTCTCCTTCGACCGTATCGCAGAATTCTGTATTTAAATTGATCCTGCGGGTGAGTTCTGAAACGATCTGATTGGGATCCAGTCCCTTGAAAGCTTCCCCGACATGTGTCTCCTTGCCTACAACGTAAAAGGACGGCATCAGCTTTCCTACGGTCCCCACGTAGACATATTTGTTTTCGTCCCCCTGATATTCAGCTGTCATATAGTCTGTATTAATCACCGCTGTCAGATTCAAGTTATGCTCTTCTCTCAACCGGACCATCTCAGGCACACAGGAGCGCATCCCTGCAGAATTAGCCTCCTCGTCACAGACCGCTGCAAAAAGGATGTTCCCTGAAAAATCATCCAGTTTTTGTTCATACTCTTCCATTAAAGCCATAATAATAGCATCTCCGGCTTTCATGTCAAAGATCCCTCGGCCAAAGAGGTAGTTGCCAGACTCAAGGTCAGCTCTTGCCTCAGCTGGCAAGGCATCCTTGCGTTCCTTCAGTTTTTCAGTCAGTTCATAGGGCAAGTGGGCATAATTTTTTAAATCGCCATAATCAGATATCCCCACAGTGTCTGTATGCCCGATCAGCACGACCGTATTGTTGTTATCCGGATCCTTTTTTCCTCTAAGCAGTGCCATAACACTTTTTCTTCCCCAAGAGTCATTGGGTACCGGTACAAAAAAAAGATCTTCCGGATGGTCTTTAAAATAATCCATCTGACTGAAGAAGTGGTGGACTTTCTCAGTAATCAGCTGTTCTTCATTCGTCTCGGTTACACTTCTCTGCCGGGTCAGTTCAATAGTTAGCTCTTCGATACGGGATGCTCTATCTGTCATGTTTCAAATCCTCCAATAAATCATTTACTATTGATACAGTATAAGCGCGGCCGCTCATTAAATCAACGCTTCTGGTTTGATCAGCCATTCTCTTCCACACAAAAAAAGCGCCCAACCTAGGGTAAGGTTGAGCACTTATATTCTATCTCACTCGTTTCAGCTGACTTCGATCAGTCTACTGGATAAGCATAAAAGACGAACCGCTCTGGAGCACTTCCTACATAATTAAAAGGGTAACACGTTGAAACAACCAATACTTCTTCACCCATTTGCCGTACAACTGATGTATCATCAGCATCGACGATTTCTGTTTCTCTAATTTCATAAGTAAAGGTTCCATAGGGCATCTCTACAATGAATTCGTCTCCAATCTCGAGTTCTGCAAAATTACGAAAAACGGTATCTCGGTGTCCTGACAAAACGATTTGTTCCCCCTGTCCCGGGAATGCAGTACTAGACATGTGTCCAACTCCCAAGTCCAGCGCATCTGGGTCCGTTCCCTCTACAATCCCAATGCTCCGGTCGATCCTGGGTACGCGAAGAATCCCTACCGCTTCATGCTGTTCTGCCTCAAACTGGTCGATCAGCTGCTGCCGGTCAATTTCTGCTTGCTCTTCAGTTGATTCACGGATGGTCTGTACAGCCTCCTCGGCCTGAGCCAGAGTCACTGAATGCATCTGCTCCTGTTCATAAAGAGAATAACCAAACCAGGCGACCATGAGAAGGCCCGCTATGATCAGTATGTTTGACAGCCACTTCATTTCTATCCCGCTCCTTAATGTATGGTTGCGCCTGTCTCTCAAAAAATGACAGCGCTCTATTCTTCTTCACTATACTATAGAAAGAAGCAGAATGACACAAAAAGTTGCCTTTATCTACCGGCTCTTCCTCTGACTGGCTTGCACGCTTCTCAGTTTAAAAAGCTGACAGGCTTTTCCCTTATCCTGAACTGCCCTCTTGAGAACCTCTTTACATTAGACCGTATATGTCTCAATCCACCGCTGGACAACAGACCGAGGTCGCGCACCAGTCATCCTGCTCACAAACTGGCCCTTGGCAAATAGCAAGACAGTCGGCGTAGACTGGATGTTGAATGCCGTCATCCAGGAAGGCTGATCGATTCCTCTGATAGTCGCTAAAGCCAGCTTTTCACCGGAAGTCTCACTGATTTCCTCCAGCAAACCACTCATCATCCGACAGGGTCCGCAAAAATCACTTGTAAAGTAAAGCAGAACAACCGGAGCAACCTGAAGCGACTCTTTAAACGCCTCTTCATTCAGTTCAATCTGCATGCACTGCATCCTGCCTTTCTACTGGTCGTTTTTCTGATTCTTGTGTCTGATTGTAATACCAGAACCGAGGTAGGTTTCCTCTTCACTGTCCGAATTTCTTTTTAATGTGAAATGGTCAGGCACCTTGTCGACTCCGCCTTTGACTAGCGGATTGCAGCGCAGGATTCTGGAAGCACCCATAAGCGAGCCTTTGACCGCCCCGTGCTTTTCCAGCGCTTCAACTGTATAGTGTGAACAGGTTGGATAGTAACGGCAAGTTGGCGGAAACAAAGGAGAAATAACCTTCTGGTATCCCTTCACTGTACTTAACAGTATTTTTTTCATGGGTCTGCATGCTCCTTCAATCATTAATAACTGATTTTCTACGCTGTCAGTATACCAAACACACTTACAGTATGAAAGTACCCTAAGCAGCTAGTCTTCTGTTTTTTTCGGATCAAAAAAAAGACCAGCTAGGGCCCATCGCCCGGCTGGTCTTTTGCACATTATTCTGCTTCCAGTATATCTTCGACGGTACGCGTCACATAACGGGCACCTTTAATGCTGCTAAACACTTTATACCCATCCATTGTAAACATGTCCTGGGCAATGATTGTTTCCATTGCCGTCTGAACAGTTGAGGCGGTTAGATTTTCTTTCGGCTGATCTACAGCAATGACTCTGTTTTTTCCTTCTTCCGTAATGAACTGCATTTCTAGTTTTTTGCTCATATTGATTCCTCCAGGTTAGTTTTTAGTAGGTATATCGGTATTCATCGATCACAAGGGCATGCGATACAGGAAAGTCTGATACAGACTCCAGTGCCTGAGTAAATTCTGTAACCTGGACATCAGTCAACGACTCGTGCGCTCCCCTGAAACTTCGTCGGACCAACTTCTCGCCTTCCAGATCTTCCAGTAAAACATCCACTTTACTTCCTGACCATTCTTTTTTCATCTTGTTTCCTCCTTTTTGTTATGTGTAAGGTGATCACTGCTTACACCCCTAATAACGAGCGCTCTTCCAAATGTGTAACCCCCTCAAAAAAAGAGTGTCCCCGAATAAGGAGACACTCTTGTGTGCGGTCTGAATTCTGTTGTAGCTTTTATTACTTTTTAAAGTCAGCAAGCTAGGGCATGGGTGACGGATCTGTTTATTCTCTGGATACAGACCATTCTTCTTCCTGCTCTTTCCACTCAAAGAACGTAAACACAGCAATAAAGAGCAAGTATATAATCAAAGTCAGTATATAAGCAACGAAGGTAAACAGACGAAAACCATTGCCAATCATGAGAATCTCAACAATCATACTGAGCACGGTCGGCAAAGTAATCTTTGCCACATCTGCCTTGAAGCCGTTCTTCATTTCTTCCACTGTCCGTTCTTCTTCCTCCTGATCATCAAACCAGTAGTTAGAGACAGCTTCTCCTATTTCCCAGGCACCATAGGCCAAGAGAATATAGGCAAATATCCCATCATCATTTATACTTAAAAATAGAGAAACGACGCCTGACAAAAACAGGGCCAACCCTGTTACGGCAGTCTTCTTTGTCTCTCTGTTCATCTAAATCCTTCTCCTTTTCTTTATTCGCTTCATTGTCTATACTAAAGTATAGAGTAACTCTATAGTCAAGGAGGAAAGCTTAATGGTTCAAAAATCTGTATTTGTCAGTACGGGTCAATTCGCCCAACTGACAGGGGTTTCCAAGCATACCCTATTTTTTTATGACGACAACAATCTCTTTAAACCCGCTAAAGTCGAGGACAATGGCTACCGCTACTACTCCCTCAATCAGGTCGACACCTTTTCTGTGATTTCTTCACTAAAAGAAATCGGCATGCCTCTAAAGCAGATCAAGCAATACCTCGATGACCGTTCACCTGAGCGTTTTATACATCTGCTCGATACGGAATCTCAAAAGCTTAAGGAAAAAATTGCCCGTCTGAATCAGCTTCTGGACGTCATGGAAGAAAAGAAGAAAGCAACGGCTACGGCCATGTCAGCTGATCATTCCGGCCTGACAGTTGAAACACTTGGTCCGCGTCACCTTTACCGCACTGCAGTAGAGAATGTCCGGGAGCCTCGTAGTTATTATCAGGCTTTTCAGCAGCACTACACCCACCTCGAGCAAAAATTCCGCTGCTCATCTTGGCTGGAAAGTCTGATGGTTGAGACCACAAACGTCCTTGACCCTTCCCCTGCCTACCCGGGCTATATTTATACAGAAGTTTCCAGGAAAACAGATAGTAACCTTTCTATCCCGGGCGGTGATTATTTGACCGGGTATTTTCAGGGGGACGACGACAAGTTGATAGAAGGCTACCAAGTGCTGATTCAGCACGCCCGATCAAATGAGCTTCAGTTGGGGGAGTATATCTTTGAAGAACTGGTCCTGGATGAACTTTCATTTAAAGCTTACAACCAGTATGTGTACAAGCTTTCTGTTCCCGTCGTAAAAACCAGTGACGCTAGCTCTCTTAATCCTAATTGATACACTTTTGTCACATTCTTGAAATTCTAATCCTTTTCTTAGAAAGTTGTATCTATGGCTTTCGTAACCGATAACATACCCTTTAAAAGCCCGCTGTAAAGGCGTTTTGTTTTACACCAATCATGAGATTTGATACATTTAAAGGGGAGAGGCGTTGTATAACAACCGTTTTTTTCTGCGTTTTGTTACATGTTATTCATAAAATACATTCAAGGAGGTAATATGAATTGACTACTAAAGTTGAAATTCAGGACTTGACAAAGATTTTCGGCAAGAAAGAACGTCAGGCACTCGAATTAGTTAATAAAGGTCATTCAAAAGAAGAGATTCTCGAAAAAACCGGCGCGACAGTCGGTGTGAATAAAGCAAATTTCAAAGTCGAACAAGGCGAAATCTTCGTTATCATGGGACTATCCGGGAGTGGTAAGTCTACACTGGTACGTATGCTCAACCGCCTGATTGAACCGACGGAAGGTAGCATCCTGATTGACGGGGATGATATTTCCAAAATGAACAAAGACGAACTGCGCAAGGTGCGCCGCGAAAAAGTATCCATGGTCTTTCAGAACTTTGGTCTGTTTCCTCACCGCACTATACTGGAAAATACCGAGTACGGTCTGGAGGTACAGGGGGTAGACAAGGCCGAGCGTCAGGAAAAAGCAGAACGTGCACTTGAAAATGCCGGCTTGCTTCCCTACAAAGACCAGTTTCCAAACCAGCTCTCCGGCGGGATGCAGCAGCGTGTCGGACTGGCACGTGCGCTGGCCAATGATCCGGAAATCCTGCTGATGGATGAAGCTTTTTCGGCACTCGATCCGCTGATTCGCCGCGATATGCAAGACGAACTGCTGGACATGCAGGAAACCATGCATAAAACAATTATCTTTATCACACACGACTTGAACGAGTCCCTTCGGATCGGCGACCGTATCGCCATTATGAAGGACGGAGAAGTGGTGCAGGTCGGTACAGGAGAAGAAATCCTGACCAACCCGGCTAATGACTACGTTGAGCGCTTCGTTGAAGATGTCGACCGTTCCAAAGTCCTTACAGCCGAAAATATTATGGAGAAACCTCAGACACTGCGTCTCAAGCAGAGCGGTCCACGTGTAGCACTTAAGCGCATGAAGACTGAAAGCCTGAGCAGCATGCTGGTCGTTGACAAAAATCATACTCTGAAAGGGTATGTGACGGATGAAGACGTGCTTACGGCTACCAACCAGGAGACAAAAGACCTGGAGCCTATCCTGCGTACTGATATTCCTAAAGTATCCAAAGATACGCTTGTCAATGAACTGTATGACATCATTCACGACAGCCAGACTCCTGTCGCTGTAGTCGACGAAAACGACAAGCTGTTGGGTATCGTAGTCCGAAGTCTGGTACTGGGTGCCCTGGCTAAAACTCGAGAGGAGGAAGTTATTAATGAACAGTAATATCATGAGTAGTATAATGGATCAAATTCCGCAGATTCCTGTTTCACAGTGGATGAACGACTTCATCGCTTGGCTGACTCAGAATCTGTCATGGTTCTTCAACTCCATCCGTGACGGTGGATCGTGGCTGATGGACGGGATTACTGACTTGCTTATCTTTATCCCTCCCCTATTGTTTATTGTTTTGATGGTGGCTCTGGCCTTCTTTGCCAGTGGCAAGAAATTCGGTTTGCCGGTCTTCACCTTGCTTGGGTTATTCTACATCTACAACCAGGGACTGTGGGAACCACTGATGTTTACAATCACACTGGTACTGGTTGCCAGTCTCCTGTCCATTCTGATTGGTGTTCCGGTCGGTATATGGATGGCGAAAAGCAAAGCGGCAAACTGGGTCATTACGCCGATTCTGGACTTCATGCAGACTATGCCGGCATTTGTATACCTGATCCCCGCCGTTGCCTTCTTTGGTATCGGAATGGTACCAGGGGTATTCTCAGCTGTTATCTTTGCTCTGCCACCGACTGTACGTTTCACTAATTTAGGCATCCGTCAGGTCTCCGACGAAATGGTGGAAGCCGCTGAAGCTTTTGGTAGTACCGGATCACAACGTCTGTTCAAAGTGGAACTGCCTTTGGCCAAACCAACTATTATGGCTGGAATCAACCAGACTGTCCTGTTGGCTCTGTCAATGGTCGTTATCGCCTCAATGATCGGTGCACCTGGTCTCGGTGAACGTGTCATCAACGCTCTACAGCGTGCACAAGTCGGTCCTGGATTCGTATCCGGATTTGCACTGGTTGTCCTGGCTATCATCCTTGACCGCGTCATGCAGGGATTCAACAAGTCGAAAAACGATTAACCCCGTTTTTCGCTTCACTAACATCTATCAACTATATGAATGAGTACCCAATTATCTAAAGGAGAGATTTATTTTGAATACAACATGGAAAAAATTAGGTTTAACTGCTGTATCTGCTTCTGCTCTATTTCTGGCTGCCTGTGACGATGACACTGCCGGAGACGGCGCAGAAATCGACACAGTCGTCGATGGTGATGAAATCACTCTGGCTTATGTGAGCTGGGATTCAGAAATCGCTTCTACCAATGTTTTAGGCTTAGTGCTTGAAGACATGGGTTATGACGTCACGCTGACGGCTCTTGACAATGCTATCATGTGGGAGGCGATTGCTAGCGGAGACGCTGATGCCATGGTTTCTGCATGGCTACCACAGACACATGCACCTCAACTGGAGCAGCACGAAGACAATATCGTTCACTTGGGTACTAACCTGGAAGGCGCGGTTGTCGGTTTCGTCGTTCCTGAGTACATGGATGTCGACTCTATTGCTGACCTGACTGACGAAGCAGGTATGACCATTACAGGTATCGAGCCGGGTGCAGGTGTTGTTGCTGCAGCTGAAGATTCGCTGGAAGCATATGAAAACCTGGAAGGCTGGAATGTTCAAACATCTTCATCTGGCGCAATGGTAACTGAGCTGAGACAGGCATACCAGGCTGAAGAAGAAATCATCGTGACCGGCTGGTCTCCGCACTGGAAGTTCTCTTCCTTTGACCTGAAGTATCTTGAAGATCCGGAAGGCGTATTCGGAGATGCTGAAACAATCGAAACGTTTGCACGTGAAGGTCTGGAAGAAGATGCACCGGAAGCTTTCCAAGTGCTGGACAATTTCTTCTGGGAAACAGAAGACATGGAAGAAGTTATGCTTGAAATCGAAGAAGGTGCAGAACCTGAAGATGCTGCACGTAACTGGATCGACAATAATCCTGAGCTTATTGAAGAATGGACTGCCGGTATCGGTGAATAATCTGATTTAACCGGTCAGCTGACTTTGTAGATAGGTTAAAAACAGCAAGGGAGCTGCTGCATTCATTTTGAATGTGAGCAGTTCCCTTTTTATATAAAAAAAGCCGGCAGATTCGAGTATCCACTCGAATCTGCCGGCTTTTCTGTTTGGTTTCACCTAGCTATTCAAGTAGTCAAGCGCATACCGCACATGCAGTTCAGCTGCATAGATTAGCCCTTCTTCTGCTATATCAAACAGTTCATGATGATGGCCATGCCAGGTTCCTTCATCTTTTGGATCCCGTGTCCCTACCCTGGCATAAACGCCGGGAGCCTCAGCCAGGAAATCTGCAAAGTCATCCGCACCCAGGCTTTTAGGCTGGCTCGTAATCACATGGGCTTCCCCGACAATATTTGCCGCCACGCGGGCTGCCCGGGCTGCCGGTTCAGCTCCATTGATTAGTGGAGCAGCTGCATCATAATTTTCAAAATGGATTTCGGCCCGATGGGCTTCTCCTACCCGACGGGCAACCCGTTCCACTGCTTCCAGCACAGAAGCTCGCGCTTCATGACTGAAAGCTCTGACTGTCCCCTCCAGTTCAGCCTGATTGGCCACAATATTGTAGCGGGTGCCTGCATTCAGAACCCCCACCCCTACAACGACATGATCCAGCGGACTCACTTCTCTGCCGACAATACTCTGTAATTCAACGGTCAGGGCTGCTGCTGCCAGCAAGGCATCCACTCCTTTGTCCGGCCGTGCAGCATGGGCACTCTGCCCTTTTACTTGTATTTTAAAAATATCACAGCATGCATTGGTTGCTCCGGCTGCCGATACAATCTCACCAACTAGCACACTGGAATCCAGGTGCAAGCCAAAAACCTGATCTACTCCCTCAACAAAGCCTCCCTGGACAAACTGTCTCGCCCCGGCGCCGATTTCTTCAGCCTGCTGAAAGGCCAGTCTGATTGTTCCGGGAAAATACTCAGCTTGCTCTTTCAGGACCCTTGCAGCCCCAAGCAAAGCAGCTGTATGGCCGTCATGTCCACAGGCATGATTTAGGCCTGGGTTTTTGGACCGGTAGACTGTATCTTTGGCATCTTCCAACTCCAAAGCGTCGATATCTGCCCGCAGCAAAATGGTTTTCCCCGGCCCTGCCTGGCCTTCGATTGTTCCAATCACTCCCGTCTCACCAACTGATTCGTAAGGAATGTCTAATGTATCCAACTCTTCTTTGATTCGCCTAATTGTCTCAAATTCCTTGAGACTTGGTTCAGGGTGTTGATGGAAATAACGCCTGAGTTCAATGATGTCCCTTGAACAGGCTCTGATTTTTTCTGTGATTGACGTTTCAATTGACAGTTGGCTCATGTAATCCGTCCTCTCTTTATTTCAACCCCTTGGTTTGAGTTGACTCCTTGCTCCTTCATTGTCAGGCCGATTCACCTCAGTCCCAGGCAGGGATGGATGACCCGGCTGACGTTTCCTCAATGACTTCTTTCGTATCTTCTGACTGATAAGCCGCTACGATCGTCTGGTAAAGCTCATTATCCTGATCTTCAGCTCTGGCTGCGATAATATTGATGTACGGATCAGACTGTTCATCTACCGGTTCCAAAAAAATGGCATCCTCTGTAGGAACAAAGCCGGCATCCACAGCCATGCCTGAATTGATGATAGAGACTGTTACGTCCTGCAGCGCCCGGGCTGTTTGAGCCGCATCAAGCTCCTGAATAGTCAAATTCAGCGGATTGTCTGTTATGTCGTTCACTGTCGGTGTGACCCCGGCATCTGAATCCACTGAAATCAGACCAGCCGTCTGAAGCAGCAGCAAGGCTCTGCCCCCATTAGTCACATCGTTGGGTATTGCCACTGTATCATTTTCTTCCAGCTCTTCTATATCATCGAGTTGTTCGGAATACACGCCCAAGGGAGAAATCACGGTGTCTCCAATCTCGACCAGTTCCGTTCCGCTATCTTCATTGAATGTTTCTAAAAAAAGCTTGTGCTGAAAAGCATTCAAATCAATTTCTCCTTGAGCCAATGCATTATTGGGCTGGGAGTAGTCAGTGAACGTGACCAACTCCACGATAATGTCTTCTTCCTCTTGCAGCTTTTCTGCTACGTAGTCCCAAACGTCATTGTCTTCTCCGACCACACCGATTGAGACACTCTCTGTTCCTTCTGCTGCTCCGCAGGCTGATAGGAGCAATACTGACGCTCCAACTCCTAAGCTGACTGTCCATTTTTTTATCTTTTTCATCTGTCATTTCCCCTTTTTGATTTATATTAATGACTCGTTTTTTTCACTAAATAGTTGCCGATGACCTGACTGATAAAGACGATAATCAGAATAGCCACCGTGGCCACAAGCGTTACGTCTGTCTGGTAACGGTTATACCCCCGGGCGATAGCCAGATTCCCCAGCCCGCCAGCGCCGATGGCACCGGCCATGGCAGTCAGTCCGATCAAATTGATAATCGTCACTGAAGAGACCCGTATGAGAGAGGGTAAACCTTCTTTCAGATACACACGGATAATGATTTCAAAAGGTGAAGAACCCATGGATTCTGCCGCCTCAATTACTCCCCTATCCACTTCCAGTAAAGCATTTTGAACCTGACGGGAGTAGAAGGGAACGGTACCGACAACAAGTGGGACGATAGCCGCTGTGGTCCCGATCGAAGTCCCCACCAGCAGACGGGTGAAGGGCGCAATCAGTGCCAGCATGATGATAAAGGGTACTGAACGAAAAGCATTGACTGCCCGCTCCAGCTGACTGTATACTTTCTGATTTTCAAGAATCCCTCCGTCTTCCGTAACAACCAGAACGATGCCAAGCGCGATTCCGAGAACTCCGGCAATGAGAGCAGTTGTTCCGACCATGTAAAGCGTCTCCCAGATGCTGTCTAAAATCTCCAAGCGAATCGCCAGAGAGTTTTCAAAATAACTTTCAAACCAACGAATCATATTGTCTCCTCCTTAACTGATTTTTTCCTGCTGAACTATGGAAGCCGGGCGGCTGGCCTTGAGCTGTGAGACTTTAACCTGTTTCGATTTCAGATAGGCAATCGCTTTATCCTGCTGACGGCTTTCTCCACTGAAGACGACAATCAGATTGCCAACAGGTGTCTGCTGAAGAATCTCTACATTGCCGTACAAAATATTAGTGGTTACACCAAACTTGGCATACAAACTGGCAATTAGAGGGGCCTTGGTGCTGTCTCCTACATAAGTGATGGCAGCCAACTGATCGTCTGCCTGTAAATCAAGCAAGGCAGGATGACTCTCCAGTTTTTCCAGTGCCTGATCCTTATGTGTAGCGGTATCGATAAACTCATACGTCAGCTCGGCTTTAGGTTCCGTAAAGACAGAAACCAGATTGCCTTTTTCAATCACTCTGCCGTCATCCATTACCGCTACCTTGTTGCATATTTCCTTAACGACCTGCATTTCATGCGTGATAATCACAATTGTTAGCCCCAACTTCTGATTGAGACGCTTCAAGAGCTTGAGAATCGAAGCCGTTGTTTTCGGATCCAGAGCACTGGTTGCTTCATCACACAGCAAAACTTCCGGATCATTAGCCAGCGCCCGCGCAATTCCGACTCGCTGCTTCTGTCCTCCTGACAGCTGAGACGGGTAGCTGTTCTTTTTATCAGCCAGTCCGACCAGCTCCAGCAGTTCCTCGACTTTCAGGCTGATCTCTTTCTTGCTGAGTCCGCTGTCTTTCAAAGAATAGGCCACATTCCCCGCTACCGTCCGGGCCCGCATCAAATTGAAATGCTGAAAAATCATGCCTATTTTTTTCCGGGCCTTTCTCAGTTCCTTCGGTCCAAGATCAGACAAGACCTGTTCTCCTACGCTGACTTTTCCTGCGCTAGGCCGCTGAAGCAAATTGATTGTCCGGACCAGGGTGCTCTTACCCGCACCGCTGTATCCGACAATGCCATAAATATCTCCTTTTTCAACAGTCAGCGACACATCATTAACTGCTGTAACCGTCTCCTCCTTGTTTGTAAATGTTACACTCACTTTTTCCAAATCAATCATACCTGTCCCCTTCTTTCTGAATGAAAATAAAAAACGTCCGCCCAAAAAACCAGACTATGTCTGATTTTAAGGACGGACGACTAGTCCGTGTTACCACCTCAGTTTAAAACAGCCTTGCGACTGTTTCCTCAAAAAGCACCTCTTCCTGACGATGCTTCGGCGCTGTAGTGGGCGCACCCATGGTAGCCTTAAACAGACTGTTTCCACTCTGCACTCGGTACCCTGCTTCGAGTCCATTTTCCTCTTACTCAAGCAAGCCTGCTCTCACCTGTCCAGGCTCTCTGTTGTTGCTGTCTTGTAAGTGTACTTTACTCTTCCTTGCAGTTGTCATATTTTATATTTTTTCAAGCAAATAAAAAACGTCCTTAAAAAGTCTTTTGTCTCTAAGACTTTCTAAGGACGACCAAATATCGTGTAACCACCTTAATTTGCATGACCATCACTAGTCATGCCTCTGCCAGTACACAGGATAAAAGCTGTTTATTCCTGTAGACTGCGTCACTGTAACGGGTGAGCCCGTAGCACACTTCCTCTTAAAGGAGATCGTCTGCTCCAATTCCAAGACCATTTTCCATCCGTTCGTTCCTACCTGCTCTCACCATATGCAGGCTCTCTGAGAAGACTTCCTGAATGTACTTTTCTTTTCACATTGTTTTCTCTTTTAATTGTCATTTTCAACTTGTTACCCACTATACGTGCTTCATCTGTACTTGTCAAACCCTTTTTCTTTATTTTTCTAATGACAGTAATTTAGGTGCCGAGGCATAGATGGCTGCAGCACCCAGAGGAGCTGTAATGACAATAGACAATACCGCCAGTGCCAGAATCGTAGCCCCTTGACTCGCTCCCATGGCCAGAGGAATGCCTCCCATAGCTGCTTGAACGGTGGCTTTAGGTGTATAGGCAATCATGCAGAACAGCCGCTCTTTTGTATTCAGTTCGGTATTCATAGTCGCCAGCCAGACGCCAAGACTTCGTCCAATCAGTCCTAAGAGGATGATGAGAATCCCCAACAGCCCAGCTTCCAGAGCCACTTCAATATTCACCTCAGCTCCAACCAAGGCAAACAGCAGAATTTGCAGAAAAATCCATAAGCCTGCCAGTGCGTTGGCAAAGCGCTCACTGTGATCAGGCATGCGTTCAAAGACAACAAACCCCAGTGTCATGACGCCAAGGAGACTGGCGATACCAACATGCTCGCCCCATTCAACAAAAAGAATGGAGAAAGCAATCAGCAGCAGCAGTTTTTCAACGTACTTGTTCTTGATCTGCTTGAAAAGGAGGACCGATGCCAGCGCGATCAGCGCACCTCCCAGTACCCCGGCGATGATGCTGAAAGGAATAAAGGCCAGCTCAAACCAGACGGATGATTCCTGGCCGCTCGTTCCCAGTCCCAGGAAGAAGGTAAACAATGTGATGGCGAACACGTCGTCGATCGAAGTCCCGGCCAGCAGTAAAGTCGGTACCTGCTTGTCTTCCCCGTAGCCTTTCTCTTTTAAATCTAGCATACTCGGAACAACAACGGCCGGTGAAACAGCCGCAATGATAAAACCGAGCATCCCTGCTTCAGCAAAAGAAAAGTTCAGCAGAAAGTAAGCCAATCCCGTCACGGTCAGACCTTCCATGATACAGGGCAAACTGCTGATCTTTAGTGCAATGCTTCCCACCTGCTTGATCTGATCCTTCTTGATCCCAAGGCCTGCCCGCATGAGAATAATGATCAAAGCGAATGTCCGGATATCCTGGGAGACCATCAGCAAGTCGGCGTCCAGAAAATCAAAAACGTAAGGTCCCAGCAGGATCCCTGCAAACAGCATCCCGATCAGAGGCGGCAGCTTGGTCCTGGAAATCACCTTCCCTCCTATGTATCCAAATAGTAATATGAGTCCAATACCTGTCAGCATCATCAATCTTCTCCTTTTTTTATGTGGGTCTTTCATACGGGTCTAGTGCAGACTGCCCCCGATTTCTTTAAGATCTGCCTTGCCATGCCTGTCAATCACAGCCTTGACTGCCGCTTCAAGGCCTCTGGTCATATCCTCAAGGTTCATAGACGGCTGATTGGGCTTTTGGGTGACCTGTTCCGGGATAAAGGGGACGTGAATGAAGCCGGCAGAAATGTTTCGCTCTGTCTGCGCAGCAGCATGCAGCAGCTGATACATAATATGATTGCAGACAAAAGTGCCGGCAGAGTTTGACACGCTGGATGGAAGGCCGCACTGTCTGATTTCAGCGACAATTGCCTTGACGGGGAGTGTGCTGAAATAAGCTGCTGGTCCCCCACTTTGTATCGGCTGGTCTATCGGCTGATTGCCCTGATTGTCGGCAATACGTGCGTCATCCAGGTTAATGGCGACCCGTTCAGGTGTGAGACTGGAACGGCCTCCTGCTTGTCCGACACAAATGATTGCGTCGTAGGCCGTTTCTGCCATCTTGTCCAGCAGCACTGCCGCTGACTGATGGAAAACAGTCGGGATTTCCACTTTTTCAATTGCCACTTTCTCTATTGTATCCGGCATACTTTTTACTGCTTCCCAGGCTGGATTAACGGATTCCTTGTTGAACGGATCAAAGCCCGCAAGTAATATCTTCATCTTGAATCTCCTCTCTCTTATATCAGGCTCTGTGCCTACTTTTCCTCATGGTCTAAGCGGGACAGCTGCACAAGTAAACAGCGAAACAGCACCCCCTTTACAGTATAGAAGGCGACTGCCTTCAGTACAACACGAGAAGTGGTCAGATTTAGCTTCCCAAACAAAAAGACAGCCTCACAGGCTGCCTTTTTCTCTTAGTATGTCGTGCGGCGGTCCGGATCAATCCGTTTCCACCTGACCGTTGTATCCATGTCTTCCAGCTTTACAATCTGAGTACACTGATAAGTCCGGTACCAGCTCTTAATGTTTGGCGTCATACTGTTGATGAAGCGTTCGTAATTTGCTCCTTTGGGGCTTTCCCAGGACTGAGGGAAAGACAAGTTGATGATTGCCTTATCCTGCTGGTAGACGACATTATATTTCCCTTTGAGCGAACCTGCCTCTCCAGACGGGACGATTTCAAACTCTCCATATATCGGTCGGCCAGCTTTGACTTCCTGATGGTTTGGAAAAGCCGGTTCGAACGTCACTTCGACTGGATTGGTTTCATGTTCGACTCTGATTTTTTTCAGCTTGTATAAATCATCGGATGCTTCATACTGATAGGTATTATGGCCGGAACTGGCCATGCCTTCTTCATCGATATCAACACGTTCCAGCTTATGTCGTCCTGCTTCATTGAAGTTAGTGACGACCGTATCTGTCGAGAATTCGACATAGTACCGCGCTTGAAAATCCTTAGGAAATGCGAAAGGATCCACTTCAATAATTTCCCCGTCAATGGACATGAAAATATCCGTATCGCGCTTACGGGCAAAGTCGAAATTGTACAGGAAAAACAGTGGCATGGAATGCGGTTCTTGCGTGTGGTTTCCTACAGAAGGCAGCCAGGTCAGGGGCTTGGACTCTTTGTCAATTTGTTCATCAACATAGAGCACAATCCGACGGTCCAGCTTGTCAAAAAACACAAAGCCGGCATCCAGCTGTCCATCCACATGTTCAAAGTAAGCTTCATCGAATTCCACAACAAAGCGCTCTTTTAAACCTTTTCCTCCGACAGAAAGAACTTCTTCCTCTTCAGGAATTGTCAACGTATCTTGTACATAGGAATCACGGTAGCCGTCAGTACGCCAAGCCAATACCCGGAATCCACGGCCATAAGGTTCGCCGTCGATATAATGCAGTTCAAAGGCATCGTATTCGGTATCAGGATTTTTATGGAAATGAATCATCGCCATTTTTTTAATGGGGTTCAATCTAAATCTGAATGGTACATATGCTTTGCCTTTCTTCATGCTTTCACCTTCTTTTTCAGTCTTTGTATTTAATAATCATTTCGCAAGTCAGTCAGTTTAAACGGGTGCATAGTATAATGATACACTATTTTATAGAATCTGTAAGCAATTTTAACTGAACTTGATTTTGAAGCCTTTTAAAAGTGGATAAAAAAGGAAAGCTCCTCGACTATCCCCACGTACCCAGGGGACAAGCAAAAAGCTTTCGATTATTTCTTACGTTGGGAGTAAAGCTGTTAATATCTGGAGTACATGTCCGCTTCTTGGCGGGTCATAACGTGTGCCGCCACTTGCATCGGATCGAGGAAAGGCACACTGATATCTTTAGAATCCAGGGCCAGCTCTACTTCTGTACAGCCTCCAATAATCAGCTCACAGCCTTTATCTTCTATGAGCTTGTCTGCTGCCGCTTTCAGCAGTTTTTTCGGGTGAGCGCCTCTGTTGCCTCTTTTAACCCCATTATCCCCATAGATTGCTTCCATGACATGGCTTTCCTGAACGGAAGCATCCGGGAAGATCACCTCTTTATTTTCGATAAAACGCTGGAACAGATTACTTTCCTTCGTTGCCGTTGTTGAAAGGACTCCGATTTTTTTGACCTGACTGTAGTGGCTGTCCAAATAATCACTCAGCCCTTTAAGCACGTGGTAAAAAGGGACGGACACCTGCTCCGCTATCTCTTCATGAAAGTAATGTGCTGTAATACAGGGCATAACCAGTACAGTTGCTCCGGCTCTTTCCAGGTTGTGTGCTGTCTCTATCATCTTGGCTACAGGCGATTCTCCTCCGTAAAGAATGGCCTGTGTCCGGTCAGGAATCTTGGCATTGCTGTCCACAATCACTCTGAAATGATCCTGATCCTTCTTCACCTCGGTTGCTTCTACTAGCTTGGTGAAAAAACTGGCCGTAGCCAGTGGTCCCATGCCGCCCAGCACACCGATTACTTGTTCTTTACTGTCCATCATCTCACTCATTTCGTTTAAAGATCATATGCGGCTAAACCAGACCGCAAACCCTTGCCAGTCTAGCCGGATGCAGCATTTAATTGAGACCATCCTCCACTTCCTGCCAGACAGGCGGACTGTTCAGTGTCTCTGTTATGTCAAAATCTCCAATGCCCGCTTCATTCTCTTGGCTGTCTGCCGGTTGTTTTGGATCCACTACACCTAGATCCTGCAAAGCAGCCAAGTCATTGAAGTGCCACCATTCGGATGCCAGAGGCGTGAAGCCTGCTGATACCATGTATTCTTTCAAGTCTACTGAGGCTTGAGTCGCTTCAGGATTGATCTCCATTTCACGCCAGCCTTCTGCATCTCTTGAACTGATAGGTTCTGTAAAGATAGCGGAGCGGTAACTCAATTCATGCATAGGCGTATGCATGGCATACTCCGTATAATCCGTCACTTCAACCGCAAGAAAGTCTCCCACTCTGATCTCTTCCACCGCATTCACCTGGCCGAGACTCAGGTCAACAGCTGCTCCTCGATTATGATTAGAAATGGAAGAATGAATAAACCAGCCGATACTCCATGGCGCTTTTGTGACTCCCGCTTTGACTGCTTCATCTTCTTCAACCAATTTGGCTAAAGACTCCCGGACCCGTTCACTATTGGCCTGTGAACGGTAAGTCTCATAGACAATCAGTGTGTCCCCATTTTTAAGCGCCAGCTGCTGGGCAGCGGCTATTTTTTGCGCCGTACTGTAAAGAACAGGAAAGATATACTCGCTCTCTCCCAGGCGGTCATTGTGATCAATCATGTTGCTGATGGCCTGGCCTGTAACGTTTGGCAAGTCAACAAAGGACGACTGAAAAAGCGAACCCTGACTGTTAGCGTGCTTGTAGATGATTGACGGTACCACATCAGGCAGGTTCACGAAAGCCTGACGATGCGTCATCCAGCCTTCCTGATCAGCTGTTCTGATCCGCCACCATCTGCCGTTTTCTTCACGGACCTCAAAAGGAGTGCCCGGTTCCAGCACGTCAATCAGACGGGCTTCCTCGTGTCCTTCAGCATACAGACTCTGTGCAATTGATGTATACCCAGCTGCTCCAATGATCGGGAGTTCAAATACTTCATTGTAGAAGACTGGCAGCGACGGAGTTGGCTTCGTTTCATCTGCTGTTCCCTCGTGCCCGGTTTCTACGGTTTCTGCCATGTCTTCCGGTTCAGTTTGTTCACTCTCACCCGGTCGCCTAAAACTGAGGCTAAGCAAAAAAAGTATGCCTGCAAGAATCAGCACGCTCAGTATGCCAATCAAACCTTTTAAAAATGTCTCGTTATTTTTCACTAGGCAAACTCCTTTAAGATGTGGCCAGCTATATCAGCTGCAGCACCCGCTTTATACCGGCCTCTACATCAAAAAGCGGATGAAAGCTAAAACCAGCAGATGCAGCGGATAAAACCAGTAAAACACCCATTTCGTAAATTTGTTTTTTAAGCCGGGCTTGCCGTTATACAGCACAAATAGTGGAATCGCGAGTAATGAGCCAAAACGGTAACTGGCATACATCCCCATATCCTGCAGCCCAGGTACGATATAAAAAACCAAGGCTACAAGTGCAAACATTAGCATCTTCAGCCTGAAATGATCCCTGTAAAGGCCAAAAACTACAATCCAGAGCACACCAATATAGTGCCAATTGGCAGGCATTGAAAGCATAAGGGTAAGGCCTAAAATAATCACTTTCAAAGGCACTGAATGCTTGTCATTTTTTATAACGCTCAGAGCAATCAGCCCTAGCATCAATGTCCAGATGATGCTCGTGCCCCCAAATAAACCGAAACCAAAATAGAGATTATATGGGACGTGCGATACCAGGGCGAAAAGAAACAGTCGCCAGATATAACGGGACTTGCTTGATGTATAATAATGCCCTTCAGCAATCAGATAGCAGATCAATGGGGCAGCCAGTCGGCCAATCAGATGAGCGATCCAGCGTTCAGGGGTACCAAAATCTGAGATCAGATGCGAAAAATGATCGATAAACATGGCACTGACTGCGATAGCTTTTAAAACATTTGCGTTGACACCCGCACCTTCCAGCAGTACGGGTGAAGATTTTTCTGTCATGCCTGTCACTCCTGTCCATTGTGGTTCACTTGCATAAAAGCAAGGCTCTCCATTCATTACCGGAGACTACTGTATTCACATGGTGACTGGTCTAGTCTTCAGCCAATTCTCCATTACCCGGCTCACAAGCCAGACGGAATAGAGCGTCTGAGTAAATCATCATGGCCTTATAAAAGTCATCTAGCTCGATGTGCTCATTTTCCTGGTGAGCCAGGCTTACCTTGTCCGGGAAGCGGGCTCCGAAAGCAACCAAATTCGGCATAGACCGGGCATAGGTGGCTCCGCCGGACGTGCCCGGCTCTGTCTGATCCCCTGTATGGTCACGGTAAATAGCCAGTAAAGTCTGGACCAGGTCGCTTTCAAGCGGCACATGCAAGGACGGTAAATAGTCATACTCCTTATAATCCAAGCCATAGCGGGAAGCCGCTTCTTTCAGCTTTTCTTCGATAGAGGCCTTTTCCTGGCTAACCGGCATGCGAATATCCAGGGTCACTTCGGAGTAGTGGTCATTGATTTCAAGTAGGCCGACATTCAAGGTCAGTTCTCCTGTAATCTCATCTTTTACTTCGCCGAATAGAGAAAAACCATTGGTTTCCATCCCTATTTTTTCACTGATAAAGGAAATGGCTGGGTGCGGCTGAAAGCCCACCAGTCCTTTTGCCAGCAGTGAAATAGCATTTCTGCCATCCTGTGCTTGGCTGGAGTGTACGCTCTTACCTTGAACGGTAACAGTCTGACCATCAACTTCATGAGGAATGTCCATCTGCTCAAGAACAGCCGACAGTTTATCTGCATCCCCTTGTGTATAGGCTGCTGAATCCGGAACGACATTGGGCGACTCACCGCATTTAAGCTTGAGTTTCGAAGCTCCCGGACCAGTCAGCTTGACCTGCATCAACCCTTTTTCGGCATAAGTAAGCGGAAAATTGCTGTCTGGCACAAAGCCCATATCCGGCAAAGTTTCATGCTTTTTATACATATCCATGCAGCGCCACAAGATTTCTTCGTCTGTCCCGAAAATGAAGCGAACTTTACGCTTAAAGGTTACTTCCTTATCCATAAGGGACTTCAGAGCGTACAAAGCAGCGACAGTCGGTCCTTTGTCATCCTGTGTCCCTCTGCCGTAAAGTACACCGTTTTCTAGGCTGGCTTCGAAAGGCTGACTATCCCATTTGTCATCGTCCCCTCCGGGAACCACATCCAAATGGCAAAGCACACCGACTGTTTCATCCCCATCACCACATTCCGCAAAGCCATAAAAGCCTTCGGGATCGTAAAAGGTATCCATCCCTAACTTGTCACAAATCGCAAGAGTTTCTTTAAGTGCTTGGTCGATGCCCTTGCCGAACGGCGGGTAAGCACGCTCGTTCCCGTTTACTGTATTAACGGACGGAATGCTGATGAGCTTTTTGAGCGTCTTCAAGCTTTCTGCTTTTACTGATTCTGTTATCGTATGATCCATTCTATTCACCTCGGTTATTTTTTATCTTAAATCAGCTGCCATGCTGCCGATTTAAATGATTTGAATTGTGCGTCGAAGCCTTCTCACCTGAAACAGACTGCTTCGAGGATTATATAGAGTATAGCAAACTTGCAGGGATATAAATAGAATAAATAGCTCAGCAACTTGAGCAAGGACAGGTGACTAGCATTATCCTTAAATACTTTCTTTTCCCCTCTTGTAATTTGAAATTTTCAGGCTATAATAACGAGGTGCTTATTATTTCAAATCCCCGGCATTACACGCCTCAAAAGTGACAAAGTGTCACTTTTTGTGCAGTTCCACAAGGAGGACAAGCAATGAAAAAAGATATGACAGCGGGTAGCCCGATTAAACTGATTGTTCGTTTCATGATTCCCCTGCTGATTGGTAACATGTTTCAACAGCTTTATAATATGGCGGATGCCTTTATTGTCAGTCAGACCATCGGGGTGACTGCCTTTTCTGCAATTGGATCCACCTTAAGCCTGCAGTTTCTGATACTCGGACTGGCTATCGGGATTACAGCCGGACTGGCAGTCATCACTTCTCAGCGCTTCGGCAAAAAAGATGAGCAAGGACTTCGGAAAAACCTCGCTACGAGCCTGATCATTGTAGCGACCATCAGCCTGCTGCTGACTTTGGTCACGACTCGCTTGACCGATCAGATTTTAACGCTTATGCGAACGCCCGACGAGACATATGCCTACGCCCATGACTACCTCAGTATGCTCTTTAGGGGAATCGGCGCTGTTGTCTTTTTCAATTTTTTGTCTAACCTGCTCAGAGCCATCGGTGACAGCAAAACACCTTTGTACTTTCTGATTGTCACTTCGCTGATGAATATCATTTTAGACTATGTCTTTATCCTCGGCTTCGGCATGGGTATACGGGGAGCGGCTCTGGCTACCGTTACCTCGCAAATTACTTCCAGCCTGCTGTGTCTGATCTATATATGGAAAAAAGTACCCATCCTGCGTATTTACAAGGAAGACTGGCACCGGGATTTAACCGAATTTAAAGAACATTTGCGTATCGGCTTGCCTTATGGCTTTCAATATTCCATTATAGCTATCGGCGCCATCATTATCACCATTACTTTGAATCAGCTGGGTGCGTCAGCCGTCACTTCCTATACAGCTGCTCAGAAAATTGATGCTGTGGCGGTTTTGCCTCTGCAGTCATTTGGTCTAACCATGTCGACTTACGCAGCCCAGAATTATGGGGCACGTAAGCTGAACCGTATCTGGTATGGTGTCAATCAGGCGCTCAAAATGAGTGTAGCCTACAGTCTGGTTATTGGTCTGATTCTGCTCATCTGGGGCAGACAGCTAGCCACACTCTTTGTAGGAGCCGACGCTCCGGCTGAAGTGATCCGGATGATCCAGCTGTACTTTCTGACCAATGCGACCCTGTATGCCTTGCTGTCCTTTATTTTCATCTACCGTCATACCCTGCAGGGGCTTGGAAACAGTCTGGCCCCTACGGTAGCCGGAATTGGCGAACTGCTGGCCCGAATTGCAGCGGCCGCTTTCCTGTCCGTACCCCTAGGCTTCCTGGGAGCCGCTGCAGCCAACCCGCTAGCCTGGCTGGCAGCCTTTGTCCCACTTCTGATTGCCTATCGCTCCACTAAACGCAGCCTTTCCGGCCGGGCAGCCATTGTCCTGGAGCAAGGCAACAGTGCTCCTGGCTTTACCGACAACGCTCAGGCAGCAGCTAAAACCGAATAAACATGAAGAACAAAAATTGATCCAGCTTCTTTGTGTCTTAATGATGAACAAACAAGCCGAAAGGACGTGCACGGATTTCGCACAGTTCTTTCGGCTTGTTTGTCATTTACACTGAAAACAAAGACACACTCGAGTCACTACCCAGCTGATTCCGGTTTTTGTCACTATGCATACCTTCGTTTCATTGGTGCAAGAAAGATTCATCGATCCCCGCTACACGCTGTTTGAGCGGTCGAGTCAGTTCTTCGCGGTCCAGGTCCGGACGCATATCTGCCAGCTGGTTCAGGATGTATTTCGCGCCAAAATCCATTCCCTGAGCGCCTCCCAGCAGAATAACGTCTCCTTCTGCCACCTGATCCAAACTCGACTGGAGTGCTTCGGGCATTTCCTTGTGCAGCTCAATCTCGACACCCACTTTGTCCATCTCTTCCCTGAACGCCTGAAGTTCTTCGTCCAGTACTGTATCCTTGCCGATCACATGTGACTCACTCAAGGACACAATCACTTTTTTCAGTCCCAGCTGGGGTGCCCATTTAGCTAATGTTTCGGCATTTTCACGGTTAGTCGTGACCCCTCGGCTACCTCTGATTGCATAAACCACGTGCAGTTTTTCATAGTCCATTTTAGTTAAGGTTTCCAGGGTAACCTCAATATTGCCCGCATTGGCAAAATGATCATCTACTATTTTAAAGTCATTTTCGTAGATAAACTGGAAACGTCTCTCTACACCAGTAAAGTTTCGGATGCCGGAGCGGACCGTTTCAATATCCACGCCACTGATCAGACCAATAGTGATTGCCGACATGGCGTTATAGACGGAATGGAAACCTGCAACCGACAAATCGACAGTAAAGCTTGTTTCACTCACTGTTTCGCCCGTAATCGTCTTGAACGGCTTGTTGATGGTTACCGTAAAAGATCCCCGGCCGCTGGCAATATCTAGATTCGAGCAATGCAGATGCCCTGAGTCGTTTTTCAGGCCGTAAGTCACTACGGATGCCTCCGTTTGCTCTTGCAGGGAAGCGGAATAGTCGTCATCCAGGTTGAGGACAGCAAACTGCTCGGGGCTGGCCTCTCTAATCAGGCTCGCTTTGGCATTATAATATTCTTCAAAAGACCCGTGCAGATCGATATGCTCGCGGCTGATATTGTTTAAAGCCACGATATTAAAATCAACGGCTCCGACACGGCTGAGATCCAAGGCAGAAGAAGAAACTTCCATTGTCACATGCGAGACTTGCTCGTCTCTCATTTTAGCTAGATACCCGTGCAGGTCCAGTGATTCCGGCGTCGTCAGGACGCTGGGTACCAGTGTCTTGCCGTACTTGACCATGACCGTGCCAATCAGACCGGTTTTCCATTTGTTTTCCTCTAGAATGGCATTAGCCATGAAAGAGGTCGATGTCTTGCCATTAGTCGCTGTGATTCCAATCATAGTCAGGTCCTTAGACGGATGGCCATAATACTGGTCTCCCAAAGCAGCCAGGGCTTCCCGGCTGTTTTCCACCCGATACTGCGGCAAATCCACTTCTGGAAGAAAACGTTCCACAATCAGTGCCGCCGCACCTCTTTCAGCTGCACCTGCAGCATGATGGTGTCCGTCCGTCAGGTAGCCCTTGATACAGACAAAAAGTGAATCTTTTTCCACTTTGTTTGAATGATATGCCACCGTGCTGATGTTCTGGTCTTTTTGATTTTTGGACTCCACTACTTTAATGGCATTCAGTAATTCCGCTAAACGCATATGTCTTTCTCCTTTTTTAATTCTATATTCATTTTGCTTTAGTTATCTGTCAGCCGGTAATTTTCTTTTTCACTTTTCCAGCTAAAAGACCCAGATAGGCCATCCCAGGTTTTGGATCATCCTTGTCCCAGATAGCCCCTACTCTTTTTTCAGTGTAGGTTTTCAAGATGTTTCGTGCAGTGAGCTGCTTGGAGCGGATGTAGCCTTTTGAAGCATGGATGTCTTCATACATATAATGGAAGCCCAGTCCGGTTGTTTCCTTCAGCTGCTTCTGCCCGATTGCTTCACCCGTCAGCTCCTTATAAGCCAGCAGGGGCATATTGTAGCCCAGTTCCACCAACATCTGGTTAAAGTTTGTCGTCCGGGCATTGATTTCAATCAGATAGTAGTCACCGGTTTCAGCATCTTTTTTAAATTCGATTTCGGCAAATCCTTTGTAGCCGATTGCTTCCAAAAACGGCTTGCCAATCTCGACCAGTTCTGGCACATAAATCTGCTTGATATAGACCGAAGCTCCGAAGTTAATCGGATACTGGCGCTGCTTCTGTGCCGTCACCCAGTGGGTCACTTTTGCGTCCTGATTCAGATAGGCATCAAACGTGTACATATGATCATCAAAGCCTTGAACCAGCTGCTGCACCGCCACAGCGATATTCTTTTCCTTGATTTCTGCCAGTCTCTGAAGCAGTTCTTTTCGGCTATTGACCTTGAACAGCTTTCTTCTGAAAGTCGATACAAACGTGGATGAATCAAAGGGCTTGATGATACAGGGATAGCCCAGTTCCGCCTCCACCTTTTCCACCAGATTTTCTTCTTCTGACCCGAAACTTTTAGGTACGCGTACATTGTGCTTTTCAGCCAGCAGATACAGCGCATCCTTGTCAATGATGTCGCTCCAGAAACCTTTTTGCGTCTGATTGATCAGAAAGTACTCTTTCAGTTCATCAAAATACTTGTCAATGAACAGAACGTAAGGATCCGCGCTTGGAAACAGCAGCGGCTTGTGGCTTTCTTTTTTCGCATATTCGATCAGAAAATCCTTGAAACGTTCTTCTTCTTTTTCATAATGAGGAGCAATAATTTTTTCCGACAGGTATTTGGACTTGAAGGCATAAGCTCCTTCTTCCTGATAATGGACACCCGCTACGTGGATGCCCTCCTTGCCTAGAGAGCGGATCAGGCTCAGGCCGATATAGTAATTACAACCCAGCACGACTGCCTTGTGCTTGTACGTCATGTCTATTCACTCATTTCGTTAAGTTTCATGAAACACTTGTCATGTTTATGTGTATGATTCTTTCTTTACGTTTTCTAAAGGAAAGAAACGCCGGCAGGCAAAGGCTGCTCAACTGCACTACAGCACAGATAGGATTATTTGCGTAAAAGCTCAAATCAACCACTTGTTCACCAATTCTTTCCTGCATACAAGTATAGCACATCGGCTCATAGACATGACAATAACAATTCCTTTACCATTTAAGGGCGACGGCTCTTATCCGCGTTTAAGAGCAGGAAATCTGACTTTGACATGAGCAGACCGTTTTCTTTCTCTAATGAATATTTAATCCTTCACTATTTGGCAACATTATCTTAATTATTTTCAAAAATGAACTTTGTTGCTGTACCAGCAATGAAAACGCACCCTCGGCTCCTATTTGAAATCCATTCAAAAAATTGTCATGTTTTTACAGTAAATCCCCTTGCTAAATTTTTGTAAGTACCTATACTAGTCAAAAGGTTCATTAAACAGCTATCAATGAAAACGTTAAATGAAAACTTACTACTATACTATCTACACACTAATTTGGAGGAGTTATTTATTAATCAGGATATGACCAAGGGGAGTCCCTTAAAGTTGATCATACTTTTCACACTTCCGCTTATTTTCGGCAATTTACTTCAACAGTTTTACCAAATGGCAGATACCTACATCATCAGTCAGACACTCGGTGTCGATGCTTTTGCGGCTGTCGGCTCGACTAACAGTATTAATATTTTGTTTCTCGGTTTGGCTATCGGTCTGACATCCGGCTTGGCTGTGCTGACCGCTCAGCGTTTCGGCAGGAAAGATGAAGAAGCCATCCGGCAGAATCTGGCTGCCAGTATCATCCTGTCCGGCTCTGTCAGCGTACTGCTGACAATTGTGGCACTGACTTTCCGTGATCAGATCCTGGCTTTCATGAATACGCCGGTAGAGCTGGTCGACTATGCCAACGAGTACCTGACGATGATGTTTTCCGGCTTGATTGGCGTCGTTTTGTTCAACCTCGTTTCCAACACCTTGAGAGCTGTCGGCAACACGCGGGCCCCTCTGGTCTTTCTGGCCATTGCTTCGGTTTTAAACGTGATCCTGGATCTGGTTTTTATCCTGGTCCTGCACATGGGTGTGGGCGGAGCGGGTCTGGCAACCGTTATTTCCCAGTTTGTGTCCGGACTAATCGGTCTGGTTTATATCTGGAAAAATGTCCCGACTTTCCGCATTTATAAAGAAGACTGGAAAGCTGGCATCCGGCAGCTGAAAGAACACGCAGCTATTGCTTTTCCGATGGGCTTCCAGACTTCACTGATCGCTATTGGCATGATCGCTGTTTCCATGACTCTGAATACCTTAGGATCGGAAGCCGTAGCTGCTACCACAGCTGCTCAAAAAATCGATGCTCTGGCAACAAAGCCACTGATGGCTGTCGGCGTGACCATGGCGACGTATACAGCTCAAAACTACGGCGCCGGGCAGCTCGACCGAGTCTGGGAAGGGGTGTCCAAAATCATTAAAGTCAGCCTGGGATACAGCTTTGTCATGGGCGCCTTCCTGATTTTATTCGGACGCCAGCTGACCAGCCTGTTCGTCGGTTCAGAAAACATGGAGATTTTGAATATGTCCCGCCTATATTTTATGACTAATTCGACTTTTTACGCCCTTTTGGCTCTGCTCATTATTCACCGCTATACACTTCAAGGCTTGGGTAAAAGCACTGCTCCAACGTTGGCCGGCCTGTTTGAACTATTTGCCCGTGTAGGAGCCGCACTGATCCTGTCCCGCTCTTTGGGCTTCATCGGTGTCGGCCTATCCAATCCACTGGCCTGGGTCGCTGCTCTCTTCCCACTTCTGGGCTCCTACTACGCCCTCAAGAGCGAACTGACGGGTGTCCAAAAACAGCCTAAGCTGTCCGGCCGCCTGTTGCGTTTCAATAAATAAGCACACATTTTCCCGTCTTTTTTAGCGCTGTATACAGCCTGAAAAAAGACGGGATTTTTTATTTAAATAAACGTTGACACTTTGGGTGTATTAAACATATAATACACATGAGACAGGCGCTCAGACTCTCTATGACGGTCAGTCAGTTGAGTATCCTGCTGTCTTATGTGTATTAATCCCTTAGTACACTTCTATCGAAAGGAGTGCTGTCATTGAACGTGACCTTTAACAAACGTGATCCCATCTATCTGCAAGTCATCACCCATCTAAAAAAGCAGATGGTGTCAGGCGACCTGCAGCCCGGCGAAGAAATGCCTTCCCGGCGTCAGCTGGCCAATCAGCTGAAGATCAATCCCAATACTGTCCAGCGTGCATACAGCGAAATGGAGGAACAGCGCTTGTTATTTACTGAAACCAACCGACCGAGCCGGATAACTGAAGATCCGGCTGTACTGAAGCAGTTGAAAAAAGAGTGGCTGAACCAGGCGATCGACCGTTTTGTATCGGCAATCGACCCAATCGACCTGTCACTTGAAGACCTGATGCCAATGATCCAGGAAGAACTGTCAAACAGAAAGAAGGATGTAAAATGATTGAAATCACAGATATCCATAAACAGTTTGGACGAAAAAAAGTGCTGAATGGGGTATCCTTCACGGTCAACAAAGGAGAAATCAGCTGCCTAGTCGGCGTCAACGGCGTAGGAAAAACGACCATCCTCAATGCGATTATGAATTTGACACCACTCAAATCAGGAAAAATCAGCATTGACGGTGAAAAGCTGACTTCCTCCCTCTACAATAAAATAGCCTTTATTCCGGATGCAGCCATTTCTCTGCCTCACTACAACGTTCAGGAAAGCATGGATTTTATGGCTGACTACTACGACACCTGGAACGCTAGGCGCGCCAAGGATATCGTCACCTTTTTCCGTTTAAACCCCTCTGACAAGCTCCATGATCTGTCCAAGGGAAATCAGGCTAAAGTTAACTTGCTTTTAGGCCTGGCACTGGATGTCGACTACATACTGATGGATGAACCCTTCTCCGGCATCGATGTCTTTACCCGGGAACAGATCACTGAAGTCTTCAGCAGCTATCTGGTCGAGGACCGGGGCGTCCTCATTACTACCCACGAGATCAATGATATCGAGCATCTGCTGGATAAAGTGATCCTGCTCGATGAAGGCAAAATTTATAAGGAATTCAATGCAGAAGTGATGCGTGAAACAGAAGGCAAGTCTGTAATCGACGTTATGAGGGAGGTTTATAACGGATGAAAAAAACACTGAAGGCTTTTTTAAACTTAACAGCTTTTGAACTCGACCGCCTGTCTAAATTTTTGTATGCACTGATTGGGGTGACCCTAGTGGCCAATATGATTGGCTATGTACTGATTCCGCTACGCTTTACAGACAGGATAAATGCCTACATGGTGCAAAACTCGGTAACAGAGCAGCAAGCACTAGAGGTTTATGGTGAGCTGTCCTTTTACGACATTCTTCAAACATCCTGGATTTTGGGTCCCATTGCTTTAGGAGTCAGCGCACTACTCCTATACGCTTTTTTTATCTGGTACAGAGAATGGCTTGGGAAAAACACGTTCGCTTACCGCCTACTGATGTTGCCTATCCCACGTATGCACATTTTTTATTCCAAATTTGTTGTCATATATGTTTCAATTTTCACCTTGATAGCGATACAGATTGTCTCGTTAATATTTGGTTTTAACCTTATGTCAGCTCTTGTTCCAAGTGAATGGCTGCGACATATGAGCTTTTTTAGCGCATTGAGTATGCATCCCTTTTTCTATTATATCTTGCCTTTAGAACCCTGGATATTTCTTGCAATAAATGGAATCGGCCTTGTGTTCCTGCATGTCACCTTTACAGTGATTCTGTTGGAAAGAAGTTTTTCAGTTAAAGGAATCTTAATAGGCATAACTTATGTCTTAATTACCTTACTGATTGCACTGTTTCCAGCTTTTCTACCTGAACTTATAGGTAACCATTACTACCTGTATAACTCAGAGCTTTTGATATTGACTGTCCTTTCACTGGGGCTAATCTCTTTTACATCTATCATGATCAGTCGCTTCTTACTGAACAAAAAAATCACTGTATAGAAAGGATCAGTTGTATGACTAAATATTCTAAACTATTCAGCTTTGCATTCTTTTCCATCGTCATTCTGCTTGGACTGGTATTTTATCAGTTCCGCTCGCAAGAGTCTTCTCTCTCTTTGGAATTTTACACAGACGAAGGACATATTGATGAATTATCTGGTGTGAATTTTACGGGCTACGCTTTTAGCTCTACCAGAACGATATATGCTCCTCATTTTGAGTTTGAAGAAGGTGAGTTTACTTTTCGCACCGATCAGCCACTGATACAGCAGTTGGACTATCAGTACAATCCAGGTATGAACCGTTATGTCAGGGACTATCGCTCATTCATGCGCGGTAAAGCTCGACATCTAAGTCTTTTTACAGAAACGGAGACCTCTATTTACTATACAGCTACTCAGTCGAATACCAACTGGCAAGCTGCTCCTGACGAACACGTATTCATTTCACATTTCAACAAAGAAACAGAGGAAGAAACCACATTTGAGGCCTTACTAACAGGTGGAGCGAATCACAACGTTGTAGCAACCTATGTTGACGACTCTGCTTTAACTCTTGTCACTACCGGCGTTCCTGAAGGCAACAGTGAACACAGCTGGCTAATTTATGCTTTTGATTTCGATCAGCCTCAAGAAGAACTAAGCCCAGTTGCTGACATTAATCGCCTGACAGGTTCCGACATGATTCAGGCTGATTCTTCGAGATTAAAAACGGAACGCTATATCCCTTTTCGTAGTCTTCAGACGGGAGAGATAGATGCATTTGGCAACGTAATCGAATACCACATTGATAGTTATTATATATACGATACACAGTCAAACACGCTCAAAGAAATGCCTGATTTTGAGGAGGGAGACATGGTCGTACTCAGTGAACTGGAACGAATTATCACTGGAAATATTCAGGGAGAAAAGGCGGTCTGGTACGAATGGGCCTTTGATACCCAAGAATTGAATGAACTGGGATCCACGGTGATGGCGACCAGCTCGATAGGTAGAATACATGATATTTTCCCTTGGCTAGAATTTAATGAGAATATCCATTTGACAAACGGACATCTATATTTGACGGAAGACATTAGTATAGCTACAGAAAGTCGTTCCCTTATTCAGGTTCTCTCATTGGATACGATGGAAACTGTTTTCTCAGGACATATAGATACAGTCAATGGTCCACAAGATTTAGACATGGACATCTCTATTCAAGAACTGTCCTTTGACCCCTCCTTTTTTTAGCAGGCACATACAAACCACCAGATTGATGCTGGTGGTTTTTGTCTGAAAATATCACTCTCCTGTTTTATATATGCTGTCCCTACACACACAACGGTCTCTAAACTCGACCGCTTGGATAATGTACTCAGTTCACGCCCCTTCAGCTTCTTCAAACGCTATCGTTCGGTTACTGGCTTTCCTTTGTTCCTTATTTTTGTGACTGAACTTGACCACCCTATCTGTTACAGTCAGTCCAACAGCCGAATAAGCTTAAAACTGTTGGCTATATAGCTTTCCCGGGCATAACTTGTTATACTATTGAGAAGTAAAGGAACTTGTATTAATATAGTAAATACTTATGCAACAGATTGGATGAATTTTATGATGGAAACCATGAGAGAAAGCATCAAAGAAAGTAAACGTATAGTCATCAAAGTCGGGACCAGTACAATCATGTATCCCAACGGAGCCATCAACCTGCAGCAGATGGAAAAACTCTCTTTTGTCTTGAGCGATTTGAAGAACCAGGGAAAGGAAATCATCCTCGTGTCTTCAGGGGCCATCGGTGTCGGCCTGGCCCGTATGAATTTGACGGAAAGGCCTGTGACTATTCCTGAGCAGCAGGCCATTGCCTCAATCGGCCAGACAGAGCTGATGAGTCTGTACAGCAAATTTTTCTATCACTATGGACACCAGGTCGGGCAGGTGTTGTTGACCAAGGATGTCACAGATTATCCGGTAAGCCGTGAGAACACTGTCAACACCTTTGAGCAGCTGCTGCTTAAACAGGTCGTTCCCATCGTGAACGAGAATGATACGGTTTCCGTTGAAGAACTGGATCACCTGACCCGCTTTGGCGATAACGACACCCTGTCAGCCATTGTTCTGGAACTGACGGATGCCGACTTGCTCGTCATGCTGTCTGATATTGACGGCTTTTATGACAAGAACCCGATGAAATATGCTGACGCCAGACGCTTCGATACGATTTCTGAAATAAACGAGGATATCCTGGCCCTGGCACAGGATTCCAGCACAAAATTCGGTACCGGCGGTATGATTACCAAGCTGAATGCTGCCCAAATCGTCATGGAAGCCAAAAAGCAGATGGTTCTGGCCAGTGGCTACGACCTATCTATCCTGTTTAACATTCTGGCTGGAGAGCACGTCGGAACACTGTTCACCACTCAAACCCACTAAATATAGAAAGGTCTGAACACGATGCATACACTGATTGAACTGGGACAAAAAGCCAAGCTGGCTGAAAAACAGCTGGCTCAGGCATCAACACGTGAAAAAAATGAGGCACTAGCTCTAATGGCTGATGCGCTACTTGAGGCCACTGATTTTATTATAGAGGAAAATAAAAAAGACACTGACCAGGCCAGACAGGCCGGCATTAGCGACTCTCTTTTAGACCGGCTGACTTTGAGTTCCGAGCGCATTGAAGCTATGGCACAGGGACTCAAGGACATCGTTTCTCTCCCGGATCCCATCGGCCTAGTCGACAGCATGTGGACCAATGAAGCCGGCCTTAAAATCGGCAGACAGTCCGTTCCCCTGGGCGTGATTGGTATTATTTACGAGGCCCGTCCGAACGTCACCTCCGATGCCGCCGGTCTCTGCTTTAAATCCGGCAATGTCGTAATCCTTCGAGGCGGAAAGGAAGCCTTCCATTCCAACAAGGCTATTGTTCAGACACTGAGATCGGCCCTTGAAAAAAGCCGTTTGCCAATCGATTCAATCCAGCTGCTTGAAGACACCTCCAGAGAAACGGCTGCTCAAATGATGCAGCTGAACCGCTATCTGGATGTTCTGATTCCAAGAGGCGGTGCCAGCCTGATCAAGGCGGTGGTTGAAACGGCGACTGTTCCGGTAATCGAGACCGGAACCGGGAATGTGCATGTCTATATCGACCAGTCAGCCCAGCTGGATATGGCCAGGGACATCATCGTCAATGCCAAGACCGACCGGCCTTCTGTCTGCAATGCGGCTGAGACGCTTTTGATACACGAAGCTGTAGCCGAAACTTATCTGCCGGCCATCGAAAAAGCACTTGCTTCCTGGAACGTCGAGTTACGCGCGGATGAAAAGGCACAAAGTATTTTAGCTCATTCTGTGCCGGCTGTGGAAGCAGACTGGGAAACAGAGTTTCTGGACTATATCCTGGCTGTGAAAGTCGTAACTTCTCTTGACGAAGCCATCAGTCACATCAACCAGTACAGTACCGGCCACTCTGAAGCGATCGTGACCAGCGACTACTCTGCTAGCCAGCGCTTCCACAGAGAAGTGGATTCGGCAGCTGTCTATGTAAATGCTTCAACCCGTTTCACTGACGGCTTTGAGTTCGGCTTCGGTGCCGAAATTGGTATCAGTACACAGAAGCTGCATGCCCGTGGGCCTATGGGCTTGCCGGAGTTAACTTCATCCAAGTATATTGTTTTTGGAGAAGGACAGATCAGATAAAGACCCGTCAACTCGGCTTTTTAAAGTCAATCGTGTCAGTGCGTGCTAATGAGCATGCTGACACGATTTTTTTGTACCACTAAATAATTTCAGCTCACTCTTTAAGTGTTTAACTGCTCACGTGTGGATGTAAAGTAATGATAACCGTTCGGGGGCAAAGTAAGGCACAGCCGACTGTTTTTCTCGGGAAGTAAGTTTTTTGAATCAGCTAGTATAATTGATTGGAGCATTCAAGTCGTATATTTTCGCCCAAGCGAAAATAGTTCCTCAAGCATGTTAGTCCCTGTCACTAGGAAAGGCAACATAAAACTAATTTAGCTGTTTTCATGACGAATTTCTGTTTAATTGCAGTCTACTTGTAACAATCAGATGCTATTCATGATAAGTAGAGTCCAATAAAATCAATAGACATGACGATTAGCCCTAATCATCATGTCTTCCCTATGGAAAATGCCTTACTCCTAACGCAAACAGACTAATCGTTAGGAGTAGGGCTTAATTAAATGAAGTAGACGAAAGTATTCTGACAAAATGCACCGAAACATCGTAGATTTTCGCTTAGTCGAAAATCGTTCCTTTAACTTTTTCTCCATGCTCAAATCCGAACATTATAGCATACAGGAACAGCAAAACTACTCAATGTAAGCGTTATTTCCAATAATACCTATAATTGTCACATTTAAAATCGTTTTTCCCTAAACATTATGCTAGACTGGTCCATGTGCGTCCTGTCAAGACAGGACATAGAAAAAGGAGAGAATATATATGCAACTAACAGATAAAACGGGGAGCTGGGCCCGGCCTTTACAGCTCCTCAAGGAAAACAGAAAACTGCTGAAAGACGACTTTCTGTCCGGCTTGACTGTCGCCCTGGCGCTCATTCCGGAATCGATCGCCTTTGCGTTTGTAGCGGGAGTAAGTCCGATACTGAGTCTGCAGACCGCTGTCATAATTGGCTTTGTCGCTGCCGTTTTTTCCGGCAGACCCGGCATGATCAGTTCATCCACCGCAGCGATTTCTGTGGTGATTGCTTCTCTAGTAGCCACCCATGGACTGGAGTACTTGTTTGCCACCGTCGTTTTGATGGGAATCATCCAGATCAGCATCGGCCTCCTCAAGTTAGGCAAGTACGCCCGGATCATTCCCTACCCGGTCATGCTCGGCTTTCTTAACGGCCTGTCGATACTCATCTTCCTTTCCCAGTGGGACCTGTTTAAGATCAACCAGGTCACTACGATAAATGGATCGGAAGTTGTCCAAAACACCTGGCTTCCGGGTCCCCAGCTTGCCCTGATGCTTGGTTTCGTTGCCTTCACTATGCTTGTCATCCACTTTTTCCCTAAATTGACTAAAGCTGTACCGTCCAGCCTGGTTGCCATTATTATCATGACCATTATTGCCGTCGTGCTGGGACGCTTCGGTATTCACCTGCAGAACGTTCAGGATTTTGCCGGCATGGAAATCAGCGGTGGACTGCCACGTTTCCATATCCCAATGGTCCCGCTGACCTTTGAGACTCTGCAGATCATTTTCCCTTATGCCCTGATCGGCGGACTGGTCGGCTTGTCTGAAGCCGTACTGACACTGCAGGTCATTGATGAAATGACCAACACCCGAGGACGAACCAACAAGGAAATCATTGCCCAGGGTACCGCTAATCTGGTCAACGGCTTTTTCGGAGGTATGGGCGGAGACGCGATGATTGGCCAGTCCATCATCAATATCAAATCCGGTGGACGCAGCCGAATCTCCGGACTGGTAGCTGCTTCCTCTTTGATGCTGTTTATCATGTTCGGTTCTGCCTTTATTAATGCTATCCCCCTGGCCGGACTGGTTGGTGTCATGTTCATGGTCGTTGTCAGTACCTTTAAATGGGAAAGCCTGCGCTACAAAGGGAAAGTCCCTGCTCAGGATATTCTGGTCATTTTGATTGTTTCCGTGATTACGATTTTTGCTGATCTGGCTACTGCTGTTATCGTCGGTGTAATCGTCTCTGCTCTGATTTTTGCTTGGGAAAAAGGGAAAGTCATCTATGCCAATGTGGAACAGACAGATGAGACCGAAAAGACCTACAAAATCAACGGCACGATTTTCTTTGGCTCTGTACTGAACTTTAAAGACATTTTTGATGTAGAAAGCGATCCTCAAAGTGTCGTTCTGGACTTAAAATACGCCAAAGTATCGGACTATTCAGCCGTCGAAGCCATCAGCTCTTTGACCAAGCGCTATGAAGAAGCCGGGAAACGGTTCACTGTTATTCGTTTAAGCGAAGACTGCCGGCGCATGTTTTATAACGCCGACGCCTTCACTGCTGTCACGATTGAAGAAGCCGAGAATGAAGCCATTCAGTATCCTTATGTATAGATAGGCCCGCTCAAAAAACTTCATATAAGCATCTAAAAAGCAGCACCGGGTCACAGTGATCTGACCGGTGCTGCTTTTTTCTTATCATAAACCTAATTTATACCTTGTCCTGATCCATCAGTTTTTCCTGCGACGCTTTTGTGATCCCCATCAGAGAACGGTAGAAGTCTTCTATTTCCTGCTTGAAAGCCGGATTAGATAGCCGTTCGACATTTTTGCTGATGACCGCGTCTTCACGGTCCGCATCAAAAATCGGCAGGTCGTGAGCCTTTTTATACTCACCGACCTTCTGCACTTTTTCAAGTCGCTCCTCAAACAGCCGGGTCAGCTGCTGGTCGATTTTATCGATTTCTTCTCGGTGCTGCTCCAGCTCGTTCATTCTCCAGCCCCCAGCATCAGATCGGTCAGACCAATAGCCGTGACAGCTTCCAGTACCGGAAGCACACGCGGAACGATACACGGATCATGACGGCCTTCCACGCTCAACTCAGCGGATTTTCCTTCTTTTACATTGATAGTTTGCTGCTTTTTCTTGATAGATGCCGGCGGCTTGACAGCTGTACGGAACACAATCGGCATGCCGTACGTGATGCCTCCGATGATCCCCCCATTATTATTGGAACGGGTTTTGACCTGTCCATCTTCATCGTAGTAGTACTCGTCATTGGCTTCAGACCCTTTAAGTTTTGTAATGTCAAAGCCAATGCCGAACTCGATACCTTTTGTCGCTGGAACAGAAAATACAAGATGGGCCAAAGTCGACTCGACAGAGTCAAAGAAAGGATTCCCGTAACCAGCTGGTATCCCCAGTACAAAGGTTTCAACCACACCGCCGACCGAATCGCCTTCTTCCTTGACATCCAAAATCAGCTGACGGATGTCTTCTCTTCTGCTCGGATTAAACATCGGCAGTTCTTCCTGGCTGAACGCTTCAACCTGCTCCCGCGTAACCGTGTCCTGGTCCGCAAAGCGTTCATCTTCAATGTCCCCTATAGACTGGACATGCGAGCCGATGGTCACGCCCTTCTGCTCAAGCAGCTGCTTGCAGATTGCACCGGCAAAGACGATGGGTGCCGTAATACGGCCGGAAAAATGCCCGCTGCCTCTGTAGTCATGATGCCCCTTGTATCTCATCAGGCCTGGATAGTCGGCATGCCCTGGACGCATAAGATCCTTCAGCAAGCTGTAATCTTTGGAACGGGTATTGGTGTTCCGGATAATGGCCGTCAGGGGTGCACCTGTTGCCTTGCCCTCCAGAAAACCACTTAAAATTTCCGGTAGATCCTTTTCTTTTCTTGGTGTAGTTAAATCACTGCGTCCTGGTGCCCGGCGGCTCATCTCGAACTGGACCTTGTCCATATCGATTTCAAGCCCTGGCGGAAGACCGTTAATTGTTATCCCTATCGCATCACCATGTGACTCTCCAAACAGAGAAAGCTCCAGTTTTTTACCCCAAATGCCGCTCATGAATATCTCCTCCTAAAGTCTTGAATTCGTTCCAGAAATGCGGAAACGATTTGGCTACACATTCTGTATCTCTGATGATGATCGGCTCTTCGCATCTTGTCGACGCGATCCCCAGCATCATTGCGATCCGGTGATCCTTATGACTCCAGACGGTCACGCCGCCCTTCAGATAACCAACGCCCTGGATGACCAGATCATCGCCTTCGATCTGGATATCTGCTCCCAGCGCTTCCAGTTCAGTCTGTGTCGCTTCCAGTCGGTCACTTTCCTTTATTCGCAAACGTTCCAGGTTTCTGAAACGCGTGCGACCCTTGCTTAAAGACGCTGCCAGCGCTGCAATCGGAATGATATCCGGGAACTGGGAACCGTCTATTTCACGGTCAGATTCAGTAAAGAGCCGGTCTAGAATCATATCGATAGCCTTGTCTCCCTGAAGCGAATCAGGATTGAGTCCTAAAACGTCGATATCATTGCCGATCAAATTAGCACTAAGGAAGAAAGCGGCCTGTGAGTAGTCTCCTTCAACACTGTATTCCTGCGCAGTCATGGTCTGACCGCCTGGTATAACAAAGGTCTGCCCCTCGTCTTCCACTAGGATCTTCAGGCCAAAGGCTTCAAAAACAGCTAATGTCAGATCGATGTAGCCCTTGGATTCCAGAAGCGTCGTTACTGTAATTTTAGAATCGCCCGGCAAAAATGGCAGGGTCATCAGCAGGCCGGTAATGAACTGGGAGCTGATGTCTCCTCTCAATTCTACCGTATCCGGCTTCAGCTGACCACTGATTAGCAAGTCAAGCGGATCGGTTCCCAGTAAATCATAATCCAGTCCTTGGCGACTGAACAGCTCCTGAAAAGGAGTCAGCGGCCGCTGACCCAGTTTCCCCTGGCCGGTAAAGCGGGTTTTACCGGAAAAAAGAGTGGCCACAGGAACAAGGAAGCGCAGGGTCGAACCTGATTCATTACAGTCAATGGTCCGGACCGACTGAGCCGGTGCCCCTTCTGCCGCCTGCTTGCTGGCATTCAGGCCAACTCCTTTGATGGACAGAGAGCTTTTACTTTCGATAATCTCTGCTCCGAAGGCCCGCATGCCGGCAATGGTTGCTTTAATGTCATCTGAAAACTGAATATTTGAAATCGTGCTGGTTCCTTCAGCTAGGGCTGCGCAGATAATCGCGCGGTGGGCCAGGCTTTTGGACGGCGGCACGGAAACCGATCCTTCCAGTTTTCTTGGTGTAATTTCCAACTGAGTCACAATGGTTTTCCTCCTGTTTTCAGCGATTCGAAAAAGCTCACATCCGTCTGATGGATAGTGGCCTTTCCAATCTTTTCGAGTATAACTGCATGCAGCTTGTTATCCAGCTGCTTCTTATCTTTTTTTACATACGTGAGAACGTGGTTATATACTTCGCCCTCTTCTAGTGCTGAAGGCAGCTGGTGCTGCTCGAGTACGGAAGCAATCCTGTCTGCTGTCCCTGCATCACTCAGCTTCTCTTTTTCAGCTATCCGGGTCAGTGTGGCCATCCCGATCGCGACAGCGTGTCCATGCGTAATCGATTCGTACTGATAATAGGCTTCGATGGCATGGCCCAGAGTATGACCAAAATTCAAGAGCATACGCAGGCCCTTGTCTTTTTCGTCCAGTTCCACAACTTCTCTTTTAATTTCACAGCATCTGGCAATGATGTCTTCGATCTCTTCCATTACTGCTGCTCTTGAATGCAGGCTAGCCAGCTGCTTGAAAAAGTCCGCATCCCGGATGCAGCCGTACTTGATTACTTCAGCCATCCCATCAGCAAAGTAATGATCCGTCAACGTTTCGAGTACTAACGGATCGATCAGTACTTTTTTCGGATGATAAAAGGCACCGACCAGGTTCTTTCCTTCCGGCAGGTCAACTCCGACTTTGCCGCCGACACTGCTGTCCACCTGGGCCAGCAAGGAGGTCGGAATCTGGACAAAGTCGACGCCCCGCAGGTAAGAAGCCGCTGCAAAGCCGGCAATATCCCCTACTACGCCTCCACCTAAAGCCATGATCACATCACTTCGGGTCAGTCCGGCTTCAATCAGGTCAGAAAAAATACCCGGCATACGGTCAAAGGTCTTAGTCTGCTCTCCGGGCTCTAAAACAATCAGCGTAACGGCAAATCCTTCTGCAGCTAGCTGACTTTTCACCTTGTCACCATAATGTCGATAGACATTCTGATCAGTGATGATCGCGGCCCGTCGGCTAGCTGTCAGGGCTGAGAGCTCCTGCCCTACCCTGTTCAAAAGACCTTTTTCTATTTGTATGGGATAGGACAGGCTTTCTCCCGGTAGTTCAACGTTGATTTCATTCATCTAGAGCGGGCTCCTTACTGGACAGATGACTTGGCAGTTAAAGGCACGGTGCGGCCTTCTACTGAAGCCAGTTTCTCTGCCTTTTCCATCAGCAGGCCGAATTCGTCCGGCGTCAGGCACTGTTCGCCGTCACTCCATGCATTCTCAGGATCGTTGTGCACTTCGATCATCAGGCCGTCTGCGCCGGCAACGATACCGGATTTAGCTCCCGCTTCCACCAGGTAGGACATTCCGCCCGCATGACTTGGGTCAACGATGATTGGTAGGTGAGACAGCTTCTTAATGACCGGTACGGCTTGAATATCCAGTGTATTGCGTGTTTCCGTCTCAAAGGTACGAATACCACGCTCACAGAGGATAACATTGTCGTTACCTTCAGACATGATGTATTCAGCTGACATCAACCATTCTTTGTAAGTGGCTGACAGCCCGCGTTTCAAGAGGACCGGCGTTTGCGTTTTACCGACTTCTTTCAGCAAGTCGAAGTTCTGCATGTTACGGGCACCGATCTGAATCATGTCGACTGAGTCCACGAACTCATCAATCCATTTGGTAGACATCAGCTCGGTCACGATGGGCAGGCCAGTTTCCTGCTTGGCCGCTTGTAGCATGCGCAAGCCTTCCAGTTCCAGTCCTTGAAAGCTGTATGGCGACGTTCTTGGTTTGAACGCTCCCCCTCTGAGGAAGTTTGCCCCGGCTTTCTTAATTCGCTTGGCCACATTCACAATCTGCTCTTCACTTTCCACTGAACATGGGCCCGCAATAATTCCCAGCTGATCGCCGCCAATGCTTTCCTGTCCAACTTGAACGATTGAGTTTTCCGGATGGAATTTACGGTTGGCACGCTTGTAAGGTTCCTCCACACGAACAATCTGTTCCACTTCCGGCCGGGCCTGCAGTCTGTGAGTATCCAGTGCGCTCGTATCTCCAATCACTCCAAGAAAATCACGCTTGATATCTGAGAAATGACTGGTCTGAACTCCTTGTGCTTCAACTTTTTCAATAATTTCCTTGATGGCTTTCGATCCTGTTCCTGGTTTTAATACAATAATCATAATTACATCTCCTCATTTTGTTTTATTTTATATAAGCACCAGACCATTTCCGGTTCATAGCGCTCGACTAATTGATAGTAACTGTTCTTTTCTTCTTCGTACACGTCCTCGCTGATGATCGTATACTTCAGACCTTTTTTCTGAAAAGCGGTCCAGGCTTTTACTTTGCTGTCAGTGAAGGTGATCGGGATTGTCTCCTGGGTCCGGCTTAGGTATTTTTCCAGAAAAATGGTCGTTGCCGGATGAATCATGGCCCGGTCTTCTGTTCGCCGGCTGTTCTCTATCAGAACCATCGGCTTGGTCTTTTTGGAAAAAACGTGCATCAATTCGACCTTGTCCCAGTAGTCATAGTTGAACTCTTTCCAGCCATACGCTTTTCTGGCGCTCTGGAAGGCTACGGGAAACAGAACACAGTCGCCCTTGAGCTGCTCGAGCTGATGAATGATCGCGTCAAAGGATGGATAACCAACGATGTCGTCCTCCTCTGAGCTGATCAGTGACTGAGCCGCAGCATAACTGTCGGTACTGTCTGGTCCTAATGTATGAATAATCATGTTGATCTCCTCCACTGATGTTACTTTCTTGCTTTAACTTACAGTTAACTGATCGTTTCCCCATAGATAAAGGAATGGGCTTTATCAGAAAGCTTCAGTGACTCCTCTCGTATTGTCCCTGCCGGAAAGAAATAAAGCCAGCAGAAAGCTCAGAAAGTCTACTGTGCACGAGCATCAGCTGCCTTCAGAGATGGAAACTTTCGAAAAGCCAGCAGAAACTAAAGTCACTCCGCTCCTTCACTACGTTGTCCGTAAGGATTGAAAATCCTAACGGGGAAAGTCGGATATCACAGTCGCTTCGTTCCTCTGATGCTGTAGCCGTATGGATTAAAATCCTAACGGCTACAGCAAAAAGCTGCACTCGTTATCTGTTTTACTTGGCGTAAGACAGGATAATCGAATGCAGCTTGGGTTGAATTCACATATATAAATTATTGATTCATTTATAGGTGTGCGCCCATTCGATTTCTCCTGAAATCTATGGGGCACTGTTTGTTAGACAGCTTAAAGTGCTCTAGCCTCCATAGATTTTGATCTATAAAAGCTAAAGTAATAACGATTCAATTGTGGGGTCATCAAGTTGTTTAATTCGGTATTCATTAATAACACTCCTCAATTGGTTTACAGCCATCAACTAACTGTTGATCACAATATTAGCAAGACAGAAAAAGAAAGTCAAGGGATAAAATTAAAAATAATACCTGTTCTTATCATCCCTCTCTCATATAAGCTTTTCTGTCAGTGTTCAGGCTATTTCTCTACAAACTTATATTTGCTTTTGACCGCTAGGTTTGGATATACTTTTGGAAAAAGAGGTGAACCAATGAAATTTTATGGACTGTTTGGAGAAAAGCTGACGCATAGTCTTTCTCCTCAACTGCACAAAGAAATATACAAGCGGGCGGGAATAAATGCAGCCTATAAGACTTTCCCCTTTCCTCCAGACCAGCTGCACCAGGCGGTAAACAGCCTGAAGATCCTGTCCATCAGTGGAACCAATGTGACCATTCCCTATAAAAAGGCAGTCATGCCGTTTCTGGACAAGATTGATCCTGTAGCCCAGAAGCTGGGCGTGGTCAATACGATTGCCAATAAGGATGGAAAATTGACCGGCTACAATACAGACTATGACGGCTTTGATCTGTTGTTCAAGCGCCGCAGCTGGAGCGTTCAGGACAAAGATGTGACTGTTTTAGGTACGGGTGGGTCGTCACAAATGGTGGTGGCCTACCTAAAAGATCATGGCGCCCGGTCGATTACTCTCGTCTCACGCTCGGTTAAAGAGGCTGTGGAAGATGAACGCCTGCGCTACCTGACTTATGAAGATTCAGCGGAAATCAGTGGCCATTTCCTAATTAATACGACCCCGGTCGGCATGTACCCGAATGCTGACTCATGTCCAGTCGATCCCGCTGTTATCTCCCGCTTTGATGCCCTGATCGATTTGATCTACAACCCTATGGAGACGGTCTTTTTAAAAGAAGCCAGAGAACGGGGCAAGCCCGGCGTGAACGGTCTGGAAATGCTTATAGGCCAAGCTGTCAGAGCTGCTGAAATATGGGAAGATCAGACTTTCCCTGAAGAACTGACCGACAGCCTGATCAAAGACTATGAACAATGGAAAGGGGCCTGATTACCATGACAAATATCCTACTGATTGGCCTGACCGGAAGCGGGAAAACAACTGTTGGACAGGCCCTTAGCGAGCAGCTGAACCTGACCTTTACCGATATGGACGCCTACATCGAAGAACGGGCCGGGCAAAGGATTCCAGTCCTTTTTGAAAAAGGTGAAAATCACTTCAGAGAGTTGGAGTCCAAAGCCTGTCGGGAACTGGCACAGCAGAGTGGCCAAGTGATATCGACCGGCGGCGGAGCCGTTGTCCGTCAGGAAAATCACCCCTGGCTGAAACAGGACAGCTTTATCATCTGGCTGAACCGGCCGGTTGAACAGATTGCCCGGGATATCGACACGGGACACCGTCCCTTGCTGAAAGACGGCGTTGACCGTTTGTACGCACTTTACGCCAAACGTAAAGACCTGTATGCTGAACTGGCTGATCTGGTAGTCGACAACAGTGGCTCCTTGGAAGAAACACTGGAGCTCATCCTTAGTCAGCTGCCTGAGACATTGAGAAAAGGAGACAAGCGATGAAAATATGGATCATCAATGGCCCTAATCTGAACCTGCTGGGCACAAGAGAGCCGGATATATACGGTACCGAAACACTGGAGTCTATCAACCGGGATATCCAGCGCTATCTGATCAAGCATGGTCACCTGTATGATTTTTTCCAGAGTAATTCTGAAGGAGCTTTGATCGATAAGATTCAGGAAGCACTGGATGAACACGTGGACGGGATCGTCATCAACCCCGCCGCCTATACCCACTACAGCTATGCCCTACACGATGCACTGAAAGCTGTCTCAATTCCTACAGTGGAAGTACACCTGAGTGCTGTCCATGCCAGAGAAGCCTTCCGGAAAGAATCGGTCATTGCTCCGGCCTGCATCGGTCAGATCTCGGGCTTCGGTTCAACCGGCTATCTGCTGGGAATCCAGGCCCTGGAACACCTCTTATCAAAGGAGAAAAAGAAATGACACTTGCTATTGTCGGACTGGGAGCTATCGGCGGCTCCTTTGCCATGCGCTTGATGAAAGCCGGCTATGACTCGATCATCGGTATCGATACCGATCAAGACACGGTTAGCTACGCCCTGGAAGCAGGAATTATCCATACTGGTAGCACCTCAGCTAAGGACCTGCTTTCGGAAGCGGATGTCATCATGCTGACTTTGTACCCCAGTCAGGTGCCTGCATTTATTGAACAACACAGGCACTTGTTTAAGAAAAATGTGGTTCTGACAGATGTCACCGGCATCAAAACGTCGATTATCCGATCGGTTCATGCCGTTTTGCCTCCTGATGCTGATTTTGTCTTTGCGCATCCGATGCGAGGCAGTGAGAAGAAAGGAATCAGCGGCGCTTCTGTTGATAAGTTTGAAGGCGCCAATGCTCTGATTACCCCAACTGACAGAAACAAGGAAGAAAACCTGCAGCTTATCGAATCCCTCTACCGTTCTGCTGGTTTTGAGACTCTGACCCGTGTGACGCCTGAAAAGCACGATGAGCAGATTGCCTATGTCAGTCAGCTGATGCATGCCTTGTCAGTGTCTGTAGTCAACAGCGAGCAGGCCAGTGAGGATACGTTGCTGTTTGCTGGCAACAGCTTCAAAGAGCTGACCCGCATTGCCGATATCAACGTGGATTTGTGGAGTGAGCTGTTTCTTTACAACCGGACTGCCTTACTTGAGTCGATCGACGCTTTCGAGCAGGAGTTGAACAGCCTGAAAAAAGCACTGCGGTCCTGGGATGAAGTAGAGCCGGACAGCAGCGCGGATTTGAAAGCCTTCCTTTCCCGCTCGCGTAATCAGCGGCGAGAATGGTACTGAGCATGTGTACCCTCTGAATTTTAAACACTTCCTATTTTTTGCTCGTCTTTTATGAACGGCCGCTTCCTTTTCGGCCTTTATACAAAAGACGGGCTTTAAGTGTCAAAAAAGCTACAGCCTAAAGTATTGGAGAATTTTGTCATTCATTACTTTCCCGAGCAGAAAGATCCTCTGATGTGAGCTGCTTTTTAATACATAGCTACCTGCCACTTAGAGTATCTGAAATAATTCGTTCTTCTTATTTGAATGGACTTTGGTAACCGCTTTTTTGAATCTGGTTTTTGTTTATGCTAAATTGACAATGACCAAACTTCTATAATTATGGATTCAAAGTGCTAAGATTTTGGTCTTTTTATTGCCTGGGATGGTATCACTTCTTTTGAAAGGGGGAAGACTGAAGTGAATAAAAGTGAACAAAACCAACTGATTGACTTAATGAGCACTGCTTACTCTGATCCGGAAGTAAAAACAGATGGCCAGATGCATCAGCTGCTCTTCGACTATGCAAAGCAACTGAGTGAGGGCCACAATGGTCGCCCGATTTGTGTAGGTCTCAGTAAGGAGATTGGATATTTTTCACTCAGAAACAACATGAATACCCCTCAATCTCTGATTGAGCTGCATAACTTCGTAAGCCCCGTTCAATTATCTTATGGAGAAAGAATGTCTGCTACATGGTGGCCAGGCGGAGGATAAAATTTAAACAATGTCCCGATTACATTTATATTTAACACGATTTTTACTTGCACACGAGGTCAGACAAAAGCAATAACCCTTCTTGATTGTCTAACATTTCTGCTACAAAAGCGAAGACACGTTTAGAAGAGTCCCTCTTTGTGTCTGCTCGCTTCTTCGAAAGAAAAAAGCCTCTTCCTGTTTTGTTCCTTAAAAAGGAATCAAATCGAAAAGGCTTTTTTTGTTTTATTTTATAGGCTTAACTTAGTCGGTTATTCTACTGTACATACTCTTGTTTCAGATTGTACGTTTTTTCTCAACTAACTCTTTTACCAGGTCCGTACGTAAACATTCTCGCCTTCTACCATCCCTTCTTTTTTGAAGCCAAAAGATTCGTATAGCTTGATGGCGTGGTCGTTTTCTGGTTCGGCCCCGATTCTCAGTTCCTTGACCTGACGGTGAGGCTTGAATTCTTTTAGAAATAGAGCCAGGGCTTTCTTTCCCCATCCTTTGCCCTGATGGTCTTTATCAATCATGAAGCGTTCAATCCACCAGGAATCGATCGGATAGGCATCATCGGCAGGATAATAGCTGCACATCAGAAAGCCCACTAGCGTCCCCTCTGCATAGATGGCAAAGGGATACTTTTCTTCTTCAAAGCTGGCTTCCAGGAGTGACAGAGTATTGGGAGCCACAAAATCAGCCTGTTCGGAATGGACTTTAAGGTCCACCACTGTCAGGTAATTGCTTTTGTCTACAGCTTTCAATTCAATCATTGTCATCACTTCTCTGCTCGTAGTGTCGTCCTGTCTGTTTTACTTGAAATAGTTGATCCCCATGGCATCTTTGACTTCGTCAAGGGTTTGCGCAGCCACTTTTTCGGCTTTCAGGCTGCCGGCTTGAAGCATGGCCATGACAGCATCCTTGTCTTCCGCAAAAGCTTCCCGGCGTTCACGGATGGGCTTGAGTTTAGCCTGGAGGACCTCATTCAAGTAGCGCTTGATTTTGACATCTCCCAGCCCGCCTGCACGGTAGTGATCCTTCAGTTCCTGTACTTTTTCTTTGTCGTCGTCAAAAACATCCAGATACGTGAAGACGACGTTGCCCTCGACCTGTCCCGGATCTTCCACACGGATATGATTCGGGTCGGTATACATGCTCATAACCTTTTTTTGAATTTCATCAGCACTGTCCGACAAGTAAATACCGTTGTTCAGCGACTTGCTCATCTTGCCTTTACCGTCGATACCGACCAGTCGGCCTTGGCCTTTAGGGGGCAGGATAATATCCGGCTCTACCAGCACATCCTGCTGGTAAGTCCGGTTAAAGTCGCGCGCCACTTCACGGGTCTGCTCGATCATCGGCTGCTGGTCATCTCCAACCGGAACGTGTGTCGCTTTGAACGCTGTAATGTCGGCGACTTGACTGACCGGATACATGAAGAATCCTGCTGGGATACTTTCATTAAAGCCTTTTTCTTGGATCTCGGATTTCACTGTCGGATTTCGCTGCAGCCGGGCTACGGTGACCAGGTTCAGGTAATACAGCGTCAGTTCAGGAAGCTGAGGGATCTGAGACTGGATAAAAATCGTCGTTTGTTCAGGATCCAAGCCGACTGCTAGGTAATCGAGTGCCACTTCCACCACACTCTGCTGTACTTTTTCAGGTGTTTTGGCATTGTCTGTCAGCGCCTGCTGGTCGGCGATCATGATGAACATCTTGTTGCCGCCTTCGTTCTGCAGTTTGACACGGTTTTGCAGCGAGCCAACATAATGCCCTAGGTGCAGTTTTCCTGTCGGGCGGTCGCCTGTTAAAATAATGCGTTCCATTGTATTTATCTCCTCGAGTAACGTAGTCTAATTGCTCTTATTGTATCTTACTTGCCTATGAAAAAAAAGGAGAAATCATTCTCCTTTTCCTTCACTCTTCGCTTTTTATTTACTGAATCCTTTTTTCATCCACCGGATGTTCAAGCCCGTTAACAGCAGCAGAATTCCCCACTGCGCATAGGGAATAAAGAGCTGACTGACGATCATGATCACTGAGACGATAAAGACAGGAATCAGAAAGATGACCGTCGCCATACAGCCAAGGTTAGCTTGAGAGGCTGAATACTTTTTTGAAAACGGTAGGCTTTTGACTGAACGCTTCGTCTCTATATACAAAATCAGACTGAACACCAGCAGACCGTTGAGCATCTGAACCAGATAGCCTATGCCGGTAAAGAACAAGACAACAAGGGCCAGAGCCGCATAAAGCGGCAGGAGAATCTTGATCAGCATAGCTTTCGTGACCGCCCGCAGAAATGGAGCCCGGGCTGGTTCGGGCGTCAGCTCAAAGACCCAGCTGCCTTTATAGTGTTTAGAAAACTGAATCGACACCGCCAGTACCGGGATCAGCAGCAGTGTGAAGTAAGGCAGGTAGAGAAAGTTCGCCGGCCCCGGATCCATACCCGGTTCGATGGCTGTCAGATTGTTGTAGGTCATGACTAAAGGAAAAACCAGGGAGCTGGCAATTGACGGATACAGCCGGGTCTTGAATTCCCGTTCCGTCTTGGTCAGCTGCCAGCCGAAATGATAATAGGCCCGTTCCAGCGGGTCAAAGCAGACCAGTTGCCCCGACAGCCTCTCCAGCATCGATCGGCTGCTGATGTTTTCATCGGAACTGTCCATTTTCTGGAGATTGCTTTCGATTTTATCCGTGCTCCAGTTGTACAGAACAAACAGCAGCCCGCTGCCCACCAGGAGCAGGCCCGTGTAGATGGCATAAGTGAGTGACCAGCCTTCCTGAAGCAGGCCAAAAGGCGCCACAAACCACATCGGAAACAGAACCGAGTGGGCCAGTGTGAGATTCATCTCCACCAGCAAGTTTTCCGGATCAATCACCTGAAAGATCTGAGCAACCGCGTAGTAGCCGATGATCATAAAGATTGACAGGGAAATCTGACTGTAGGCGATGATATTTTTCAACCGTTCTCCACTGAACCGTTTAAGAACGGTTGCATAGACCAGGAGAGCCAGCCCCAGACACCAGAGGGCCGCCAGCAGCGACAGGAAAAAGACCAAGACCCCGGCAACCAGTCCGTTTCTGACAAAGGTGAAGACCATGACCGGTGCTCCGACAGCCAGGGTGAAGGCCAGCAGATAAATGCCCACATGGGTCGCTTTGGCCGCTCCCAGCGTTCGGCGGTCGACCGGCTTGGTGCCAATCAGCGTGGCATCTTTTGTATCCAGCAGTATGCCGGAAAAATTGGCTAGCATGGTCGAAAAGGTCATCACAAACAGAAAACTGAAGTAGACCGTGTATTGGAAGACCCAGTTGTCATAGGCAAAAATCACCAGTAGGAACAGACTGACCAGGCTGTAAACCCATAAACTTGAGAAAAACTGGTTTTTTTCCTTGTCTGACCGGCTGCCGGTTTCCATTCCTCCAAGCCCGGCCTCCTTACGGCCATCCATCTTCATTTTCACGTCCAGAATCAGGCGCATCTGGGAATAGTTCACCCCTGCTTTTGTGTAAATGAAGGACAATAAATCAATCAGCCTCAGATAAAAGGGTGTCTGTTCGTTTTTCTTCAGGTTCAAAATGTCACGCATCATGAGGAGCTTCCCCCTTCATTGCCAGCAGGAAGTCCTCCGCAAGGGCCGCATGCTGGTCAAAGCCAGTGAGCGTATTGAACAGCTGCTCCAGTGTACCGTCGGCTTCTTGCTTCAGTTCTTCAAAGGTTCCATCCGCCGCTACTGCTCCGTCATTTAAAATCAGAATCCGGTCACTCAGCTTCTCCACCGTATCCATGACATGAGAGGAATAAAAAATCGTCTTGCCGTCCTGCTTTAATTTCCACAGCAGTTCCTTAATAATCTGGACACTGTTGGCATCCAGACCACTTAGGGGCTCGTCCCAGAACAGAATATCCGGATCATGCAGTAGACTCGATATGATAAGCACTTTCTGCCTCATCCCTTTTGAAAAAGAGGCGAGACGGCGGTTCATCGCTTCCCTGATGCCGAGAGCCTCCATCATTTTCTCTGTTTTGCTCATGATGACTGTTTCTTCCAGGCCATAAAGCTCCCCAATAAAGAGCAAATATTCCTTTGCGGTCAGTGTATCGTACAGCTCCGCATTTTCCGGCACATAGCCGATCCGGGCTTTATAGGCGACATCCGACTGGTCAAGCGGCTGGCCAAACAAACGGACCTCGCCGGCGTCCTTGCTCAGCATGCCCAAAATGATCTTGACGGTCGTACTCTTCCCCGCCCCATTCGGACCGATATAACCGACAATTTCTCCCGGTTTCACTGAGAAGCTGACGCCTTTCAGTACCGGAGTACCGTCAAACTGTTTTCTTAGATCGATAATTTCTAAAATAGGTTCCATAACTGCCTCCAAACTTCATTTAGTCACAGTTTATCATAAATAGCCTGCTGGCTCTGTTTTTCTATCCTTTTTCCCGCTACTGTGCTAGGCTTTAGACAATAAACGAAAAGGTGTGTGGATTATGTCTGAGTATGAACCGCGATTTGCCAAAGCTCCCTTATGGGCCTTAATCTGGCGCATGCTGCTGTCCAGTCTGGGAATCGTAATTATTGGCGTGTTTCTGTCTCTTGCTTTCAGAGGAGAGCATTTCACCCTGATCAGCCTGATAACTGACAGCCTCATTTACTTTGCCCTGTATAAAATAACAATCAGTCAGATGGAAAAGCATAACCTGGCCGTTAAAGGGCTGTCGGCCCCTTATTTTAAAATGGGGGCTGATCTGACGCGTGTACTTCTGGTCACCCTGCTGACAGCCGTTACCGCCTACTCCTTTTTCTACTTTCTCCTGACAGTCCTGGCCTTCCTTCCCGGACTCTTTGACCGCCTGGTCCCCTACATCCTCGATATCACCTTTGCTGAGGACATTTCTTTAGGCTACCTCTTCGTTATTGCCGTCCTCATTGCTCCAGTGGTCGAGGAAATCTTTTTCAGGGGCTACCTGCTCAATAAATGGGCTGACATGTATGGTGTACGCAAAGGCATTGTCTTCAGCTCTGTCGCATTTATGGCCATCCATGTCCGTTCACTTTTTCTGCCTCAGCTGCTGGTCGGCTTGCTGTGCAGCCTGGTCTACGTCAAATTCAGCCATCTAATTTACCCGATTCTGCTCCATATGCTCTATAATCTGCTTGTTTTGCTGGCCTCCGTCTGGTTCAGTTACGGTAATCCAGCTGACCTGGAGGAAACTGTTCTCGCGCTTAGAGGGAGCTGGTCTCTAGAGTATTTGATCCCAAGCATTATATTTGTCCTGGCTTTTTCAGCCCTAACTATCCTTTTTACCGTCTATTTTCAGTCGCTTACATTTAAAGGCAGTCCCTACAGTCAAAATGTCCAGCTGCTGGATCAAGATGCTTGAATAAGAATCGCCTTTTTAGACGGTCCGGCCCCTATTTTTTATACTCATCTAGTTGAAGGGCAACTTAGGTGTTTTCTCTTTTAAGTTGCCGCGCAAATGGCGTTTGCGGCGCAACTGAGTGCCTGTCTCCCCTGAGTTGCCGCGCAAATGGTGTTTGCGGCGCAACTGAGTGCCTGTCTTCCCCGAGTTGCCGCGCAAATGGCGTTTGCGGCGCAACTGAGTGCCTGTCTCCCCTGA
>NZ_JANL01000038.1 GCF_000585255.1 Alkalibacterium sp. AK22 | reverse complement strand
TTAACTTTATTTTACTCCGGTTGAGACTTTTGTCCCAGCCCCTTTTTAATGGCTGCCATTTGATGCTTTCGTTTGAAGTGTATACTCAGACAATCATTATTTAGAGTGATCAGGCCTATTTGTGATTTTTAAAGATTAGTGAAGGCAGCTTGCTTACGTAAACATGTCTCACTGATAAGGATGAGCTCTTAATCATGATTAGTAAGGCTAAATTGAAGCTAAAATAGAAGGATAACGCAATATGTGCGTTACCTACCGACCTCAACGTGTCTGTTCATAATCTTTGACGAAAGGGTATGACTGATCCATAGGATGTGACAAGGACAATAAGCACTTGCAGCTCTTTACACAACAAAGAAAGTAAGAATGATCTAACTACTTTATATAGGGGGCCGTTAGATCAAAGTATGTCTCTATATCAGTCAGGACTTCATCGATGGCTGACTGCCAGAATCCTGGTTGTGTCAGGTCAGCGTTCAAATGTTTGTAAGCTAGCTCTTCTGTCGTCATACTGGCTGTATCTCTAAGCAGTTTCCGGTAATCTTCCTCAAAATCAGTACCTTTGTGTTTAGCATAGGAGTATATGCCCAAACTGAAAAGGAAGCCAAAAGTGTAAGGGAAATTATAAAAAGGGACGCCTGTAATATGGAAATGCAGCTTACTTGCCCAGAACATAGGGTGATAACTCTCAAGAGCATTGTCAAAGGCCTCTTTTTGTGCTTCTTCCATCAGCTGACTCAGTTCCTTCTCATCAAGAAGGCCTGACTGACGCTGAGCATAAAATCGTGTCTCAAAAAGATAGCGGCTGTGAATGTTCATGAACATGACTGCCGCCCGTGAAATTTTACTGTCCAGCAGAGCAATCTTTTCTTCGGTTGCATTTGCTGCCGCGACGGTGGCATCACTGATGATCATCTCACAGAAAGTCGAAGCTGTTTCAGCTACATTCATAGCATAACGGCGATTCAGATGCGGCAGATCACGCATGACATGGCTGTGATAGGCATGTCCCAGTTCATGAGCCAGTGTGGAGACATTGCTGGCTGAGCCGCCAAAAGTCATAAATATACGCGACTGTCTGCTTACCGGCAGATTCGAGCAGTAAGCACCGGGCCGCTTGCCTTCTCGGTCCTCGGCTTCGACCCAGCTATGTTCAAAAGCGATTTCAGCGAGCGCCTGCATCTCAGTGCTGAAAGAACCGAAGTGCGTAGTTACAAAGGTCTGAGCTTCTTCAAAAGAATACGTTTTGGGCTCAAAGGTCCCTAAAGACAAAGGAGCAGTCACATCTGCCCATCCAAGCTTATCTTTTCCCATCAGAGCTGCTTTGCGGTCAAGAAACTCAACCAGTTTGGGCTTGTTTTTTGTAATGGTTTCCCACATCGTATCCAGTGTCTGCTGCTCCATACGGTTATACTCCAGAGCGGGTCTGAGAAAATCATTTTCACCTCTTAGCTGATAAGTTTTCAGTCGAAAGCCTGCCAGATGATTTAAAGTATCAGCAAACATCGGTGCTTTTTCTTTCCAGGCGTGTTCCCAGTCAGATAAAATCTGTGACCGCACGGTTGGGTCCGGATGGCCGATCAGCTTGTTTGCTGCTTGTCCAGCAGACAAAAATTTTCGAGCACCATTCATCTCAACAGGCACTCGGATACTGTTGACAAGTGACTGATAAACATTACTGAAACCTTCCAGTCCATCGAGAGAAAGCTGCTGTATGATGCGTTCTTCACTTTCTGACAGCAGCTTTTGTCCTTTTTTTCTTTTTTCGTTTAAATTAAATCTGCTCACCTGCAGCTTTTCATCTGACAAAAGCGCTTCCCAGGCATCATCTGGGATGGCTTTGATTTTTTTCATGAATCGGGTTTCTACATCACTTAGCTGACTGCCAAGCTGGCTCAGCTGGTTAACACGTTTTGCTGCTTGACTGTCGTTCACGTCGGCAGATAAAAGACCTCTGGCAAAAGTAGAAGCCTCAGTGAGGCGGTCAAAAGCCTCTTCACGACACAGCAAAAAGTCAACCAGGTTACCGGCTTCACTGGCCCCGCTTTCTGAACCCCAGTCCTTTATTAGTGCTTCAGCTTTGCCGATCACTGTTCTTGTTTCCTCTATGAATGTGTGCAAAGCGGTTGAACTGCTTCCCCCTTCAAATACGGTGTTCATGTCCCATGTCAATTTCTTTGGCATTATTTCTCCCCCTTAATAGAATGTGTCCATTGTATCGTTTTTTACTTTTCATATAAAGAGACATCAGTTAAACTGAGAGTATGCAAACAAGGAGGCTCTTATACATGAAAAGTAAAGCAAGTACAGCGGACAATCTGTTTCTGCTGATGGCATTTGTAGTTATGGGTATTTTGTATTACAGTTCCTCCATGAGTTACCAGGACCAATCGATTCAGTCCAACCTTCAGAGGTGGTTGGCTAATGAACCACTTAGAGGCTTACTTGAAGGTGTCCGCTTTACATACGCCGGAAGCGAAGTCAGCATTGAAGCAAGCAGTTACATAGGGTTTATCGAGTTTTTCATCCGCAAAGCTGCTCATTTCATCTCCTATTTCTTTCTGGGACTATTCTGGTTTCTTGGTTTGAGAAATCGGATGGACAATGTTTATTTGACGTTGCTGATTTCGGTCATGCTTTCAGCGGGGTATGCTTCTTTCGACGAGCTCAGGCAATCATTCAATCCTGACCGGTCTGCACTCATGGAAGATGTTGTCCTGGATACTGCTGGGGCGATAGCGGGCAGTGTGATAGCCTTGGTGTCAGCCCGTCCGCGATCAAAGGGGAGCAGACGCCGGGCAGTGCAGAGAAGGCGCTGATTTGAAGCGTGTGTAAGCGCAACCGATGAACTTGTATCTCTGTGATATTTTGGTATAATAACAGAGGATTACAGACATTACTTATCAGGAAAGAGGAAGTATAATGGCAGGACATTCAAAGTGGAAAAACATCCAGCACCGTAAAGGCGCACAGGATGCCAAACGAGGAAAAATCTTCCAGAAGCTATCTAAAGAAATTTATCAGGCAGCGAAAGATGGAGGAGCTGATCCTGAAACCAATGCGGCTTTGCGTCTGGCAGTCGATAAAGCCAAATCAAACAATATGCCCAATGACAATATCGACCGGGCAATTAAAAGAGCGACAGATTCTGGTCAGGGAGCAGACTACAAGGAAGTGCTGTATGAAGGATATGGACCGAATGGGATAGCGGTTCTCGTTTATGCATTGACGGATAATCTGAATCGTTCAAGCACTAATATTCGGGTAGCTTTTGATCGTAACGGCGGGTCCATGGGAGAAAAAGGCTCCGTTAATTACATGTTTGACCGGAAGGGGTACATTGCAATTAGCCGGGACGGACTGCATCTGGATGAAGATGATATGCTGATGCACGTTCTTGAAGCCGGTGGAGAAGATTTGGAAACATCCGATGAAGTGTTTGAAATCTATACTGAAGCTCAGGCTTTTGCGGAAGTCCGCGATGCGCTTAAAGCGGAAGGATTTACCTTAGATCAGTCAGAATTGACCATGATTCCACAGACAACACTTCCTGTACCGGAAGACAAGGCTGACGTATTTGAAAAACTGATTGATGCGCTCGAAGATGATGATGATGTGAGCGAGGTTTACCATAATGCAGAAGTGTAAAACAAGTAAATAGTGAACCAGCCTGCTGACAGCAGAATTATTTTTGCTGTCAGCAGGTTTTTTTCGTCAGTTTTGAAATGAAAAGACAGTATATATAGTAGCAGGAAAAAAGAATAGGAGGGTGGCCGAACTGGATACTGAATTATTTGCAACACATCTGCTGACTTTAGCAGAAGCGTATAAAACAAGTGATGTTCATATTCTGCCTGAACAGAAGCATTATGATTTATATTTCAGACTTAACGGGCAGATGAGCCGGCAGTTTTATTTGGACAAGGCTGAAGGGGGGAAGCTGATCAGTTATTTTAAATTTCTGTCCAATATGGATGTGGGAGAAAAAAGGAGGCCTCAAAGCGGGTCCATGACTTTTAAGCTGAAAGACAAAACACTGGACCTTAGGTTTTCAACCATCAGCAATTACCACAGTCAGGAATCACTTGTGATTAGATTGCTCAAACAAACTGAAGATAACAGCAAAAATTTTGGTTCTTTCTTTTCCTATGAATGGAAGCAGCTAAAAAAACTGATTGATGCGCGCTCAGGACTCCTTCTGTTTGCCGGTCCTGTGGATTCGGGCAAAACAACAACGATGTATCATTTAGTGAAAAATCGGCTGGAAGGCGAAAAACAACAGGTCATTACAGTGGAAGATCCAGTTGAAATCGAGGAAGCAGCCTTTCTGCAGTGCCAGGTGAATGAAACAGCGGGGATATCGTATGAACATCTGCTTAAAAGTTCGCTCCGTCATCATCCGGATGTCATTATTGTAGGGGAGATAAGAGACGAAGAAACAGCCAGAATGGTCGTGAGAGGTGCGCTTACGGGCCATCTAATCGTAGCCTCCATCCATGCCAAAAATTGTCAGGGGGTGCTGTCTCGTCTGATGGAACTGGGAATCAGCCAGCCACTTCTTCAGCAGACGCTTATAGGCATTGCATTTCAGAACCTGGTTCCTCTTTATTGTCCTCTTTGTGAAGCTAACTGCCAGACTTTTTGTGGTCATTACCCGAGAGACCAGAAGCGAGCAGCATTGTTTGAAGTGAAGAGTGGCAAGCAGCTAAAAGAATGGCTACAGGCCGACCTAGAAGATGACCGGTTTGACAGTAAGCAAAACAGAGACTTCAATCATCTGCTGACGAAAGCGAGGACGTATGGCTATATTTCAGAAAAAACCTATGAGCGCTTCACATTACCGAACTAGCAAAGTATTTCAGCAGCAAGGAATTTTTTTAAGCCGGCTTGGCCGATTATTAAGGGAGGGTTTCTCCATGCGTGAAAGTCTGCTTTTCCTTGAAAGTCTAGGAAAGGGAGAATGGAAAGAAAGGACGTTAAGTATAAGAGGAGAGATTGAACAGGGCGCCAGCCTTGGAGAGGCGCTGGAGAATCAGGGTTTTCCTGACTATACGTGCACCCGGCTGTTCTTTGCACTTCATCATGGTCAGTTTCATCAAGCAGTTTCCGATTCCGGCCGCCAGCTGATCCGGCAGGCTGAAAAGAGGCGGAAACTCCACGCAGTTATGCAATACCCGCTGATGCTGCTTATATTTGTAGGGGTCATGCTGTTTACCATGCGCTATGTGTTGATACCTCATATTGAGCAGATTGCCTCTTTTCAGTCAGGTGAGATGTCTTTAAGTACTTGGCTGATTGTCAAAAGCGTTTATCATTCTCCAGTCATTCTGCTGTTCTGCGCCCTCTTGGCAGGAGTTGGTCTAGGAGTCTGGCGCGGGCAGAACAAAAAGCATTCACCGGTTGATAGACTGAATCGTCTGATGCGCTGGGATATAGGAGGTCTGTTGGAACTGTATTGGAGCCAGTTCTTTGCTCATGAATGGGGCCTTTTGATTAAAGGAAGCTGCAGTTTACGTGAAGTGGTTGTCATCATGCAGGGCAAGCAGAGTTCGCAGCTGAGTAAGAATGCGGGGCATATGATTGAAGAAGAGCTGCTTCATGGAGCTGATTTTTCTGACTCTTTAGCTCAGTTTGCGTTTTTGAGTCGGGAGGTTCGGGAAGTAGTCAGACAGGGAGAACGGTCCGGCAAGTTGGGCTATGAACTGGAACTCTACGCTCAGCACTGCGAAGAAGACTTTGACCGAAAAGTGGAGCAGCTGATGAACTGGATCCAGCCCGTTGTTTTTGCCGGAGTAGCTCTGGTCATCGTTGCCATTTATGCAGCCCTTTTGCTGCCTACTTTCAGTATTATGGACACACTATAAAAAGAAAAAAGGATGAGTTATATGTGTAAAGTGCTAAAAAAACGGTTGCGTCAGGACAAAGGATTTACGCTGATTGAAATGACCTTGGTACTGTTCATCATATCAGCATTGCTGCTGCTTTTTATTCCTAATCTCACTGGCAGGCAGGATAAAGCTGACAATACAAGTACACAAGCCATGGAGACAGTTCTGCAGTCACAGGTTGAGCTGTACAGGATGGATGTGGGTTCGCACCCCGAAAGTTTCGAGTCAATGAAACAGGGTAATTACCTGACATCCAGTCAGGTCGAGCGCGCTAAAAAAGATTTCAATCTGTCGGGCGGTCAGGTTATACGCAAGTAAGCTGATGAAGAAAGGAGCGTAAGGTATGCTGAAACAGGAAGATGGGATGACGATGATCGAGAGCCTGCTGGTCCTTAGCCTGGTTTCTGTGATCATCAGTATGCCGGTGGCCCATTTCAAACGTCTTTCAAAAAGAACTGAAACGGAGTTATTTATTGAAGCAATGAGTGCCAGTCTGACCTTAGTTCAGAATTATGCTGTTTTAAATGATGAATGGACCGTCGTTGAGTTTAAACCCTCCCATAAAGAAGTCTCCTTTCGTGTAGTTGGCCGCCGAGGACATCCTATAGAGCATACACTGGTCTTGCCTGATCACCTGCAGATGCTGAACAATGGAATGGAATTTCGTTTTTCAAGAAAGTCCGGAAATATTGGGACGTATGGACCCGTTCGCTTCAGGACTCCGGAAGGAATGATAGAATTTGCTTTTCAGATGGGGAGTGGGCGTTTTGAGATCAGAAAGCCTGAATAATGATGCGGGATTTATTCTGATGGAAGCACTGGTCAGCTTGAGCATCCTGGTACTTCTGACTGTGGGAACCTTGCCTTTGTTTAGTGATCTGTTTCTGCTCAGAAAGCAAGATAAACTCTATACAGAACAAGCACGGGTTCTTTATGAAACAGCTTTGTTCTGGGATCCGCACACGACAACGGTCACTTCTTCTGACAGTGGGGCATGGGAGATACATTCCAGTTCTTTTAGCATCAAGGTGAAAGGAGTGGCAGGTGATCAAAATGAACTTGAAATTTTGTCAGTCATGCCGTCGAAATGACAGAGGCTTTACCCTCATCGAAGTATTGATTGCCTTGACTGTTATGGCGGGAAGTGTTCTTTTATTCTCATTAGCCCTGAGTCAAATCAGTTATGGCAGAGACAGAGTAAACGATGACCGGCAAATTGAATGGCATCTGTTTTTAAACCAACTAGAATATGATCTGCAGGACAAGACGTTCCTTGATTCACATGCTAGCCGTTTTCGACTGGAAAAAGTAGAGGAAGGCCGAACTAAAGACATATACAGTTACAGTCTTTACCAGAACATGTTAAGGCGAAATGTCAATGGCTTGGGACATCAACCGATGCTTATGCGCATCCAGTCGCTGAACGTCAGTCAGGCGCATGAAAAGCTGGTTCTGACGGTGGTTTTTGACAATGAGGAGACGTATACAGCTAACATAAAAGTGAGGCTCACTAGCGATGATCGAAATTGAAAAAATAAGCGTATTCAAATCCGAAAGAGGAGGAACACTGATCTCGACCCTGCTGTTTGCACTCTTCTTGTCTCTGTTCATTTCGTCAGCTGTTCTGGTCCTAAAGCATCAGGCCCTCCAGTTTAAGCAGACTGCTTATGCATACGAGGCTAAAGCGATGATTCAAATGACTGAACGTTTAATCACAGTGACAGAAAGCAAAGGTCAGCCCTGTCCTGAACGTGTGCTTTTCAATCAGGGAAAAACGACAGTCGCTCAACTTTCCAAAGATCGCTATCAAATCACTGCTGTCCTCTCTAACAACTACACGAGCAAAAAGACTGTTCAGCTACTACCTGTTCCGGTAGAGGACAGCAGGCAGGAGACCTCCCAGCTCAAAGAACCAGAAGAGACTGGTGAGTCCATGGCATCGGATTTTTCCAAGGATATAGATGAACACGTAAATAAAGGTGTCAAAGAGGAAGGGATGGAAGACGCTAAGATGGAGCAGGATACGATTGAACTTGACCAGGCAGATCCAAGGCGTCATATAATAAAGAGTCTGGAACAAAAGGAAACCCATGCAGACAATCAGCCAATCACAGCAAAGGAGGCGGACGGGAATTAACGGTCTGATATAGGCTTAAGGAACAAGTTAAAACAGTTAAAAATCACCTGGTAAAAAGTACTGTGCTATGTGCAGTGCTTTTTTGCTTTTTGGCAAAAATGGTTACAGAAAAAGCCCCCAGTGTGTTCGTTTCTTTTTCAAGTCAGCTTTGCTATAATGAAAAAGAATGGAAAACGTACTATAAATAGACTAAAGAATAGGGTGTTTTGATGTCACGAGTACAAGCAATTCAGAATAAAATGAAAGCACAGGGACTGGAAGCTCTGTTGCTGACAAGTTCATACAATTTACGTTATGCTTCCAATTTTACCGGCTCGACCGGACTGAGTGTAATCACTCTGGATAAAGCCTATTTTGTTACTGATTTCCGCTATACTGAACAGGCCGCTGAACAGGCCGCAGGCTTTGAAATTATCAAGAATACAGGTCCAATCTACGACGAAGTCAAGCGAATTGTTGAAAAAGAAGACATTTCTTCTCTGGCCTTCGAGAAAGACTTTGTTACGTTCTCTACTTATGATCAGCTGAACACGCTACTTCCCTGTGAGCTGAACCCTGTCAGCGGGCTGGTTGAATCGCTTAGAGAAGTTAAAGAAGCAACTGAAGTCGACACGATCAGGCAAGCCATCCAAATCACTGAATATGCTTTTAATGAAATTTTGAATTATATCAAACCAGGCATAAAAGAAATTGACGTAGCCAATAAACTTGACTTTCTGATGAGAGAAAAAGGTGCATCCGGAGTCTCTTTCGACACCATTGTGGCCAGTGGTAAACGTTCGGCCATGCCTCATGGAGTGGCAAGCGACAAAATCATTGAACAGGGGGACATGATTACCATTGATTTCGGCTGCTACTATAATGGCTATGTTTCGGACATGACCCGGACCTTTGCACTAGGAGATCCAGGAGCAGAACTGAAAAAAATTCACCAGATTGTACTGGATGCGAATCTCAAAGTGACGCAACAGGCAAAAGCGGGTGTGACGGGTAAGGCCCTCGACGCGGTGGCAAGAGACTATATCAGGGAACAGGGCTATGGAGAAGCATTCGGGCATTCTACCGGACACGGAATCGGCTTGGAAGTGCATGAGGGTCCTGGCATCCACTTCAGGAATGAGTCTCCCTTGGTTAAAGGCAATGTCATCACGAATGAGCCGGGGATTTATTTGCCGGGACTGGGTGGTGTCCGCATAGAGGATGACCTGCTGATTACTGAAGACGGGAATGAAAACTTGATGACGGTCAGTAAGGAACTGATTCAGCTGTAGGTTTTCTTGCCTCGCAAAGCGAATTGTAAATAGGTTTTCATATTAAATCATGGTACAATGAGAAGAGCAATAAAACGCGTTTTTTGACATGCCGTGTTTTATATTAGGAGGAAATAGAATGATTTCAACAAGTGAATTTAAAACAGGATTGACGATTGAGTATGATGGAAGCATCTGGAGAATTATGGAGTTCCAGCACGTCAAGCCGGGTAAAGGAGCAGCTTTTGTTCGCTCCAAGTTAAAAAATCTGCGAACAGGTGCGATCCAGGACAAGACTTTCCGCGCCGGAGAAAAGATGGAAACAGCTCACATCGAGACGAGTTCCATGCAGTACCTTTATGAGAACGGTGGCAACCACGTCTTTATGGATACTTCCACTTACGAACAGCTGGAGATTCCTGAGGAACGTATTGAAGACGAGCTGAAGTTTATGAAAGAAAACATGCAAGTTGAAATCATGATGTACGGCAGCGAGCTGCTGGGTGTGGAGCTACCCAAGAAAGTTGAACTGAAAGTAGTGGAAACAGAGCCGGGGATTCGTGGTGATACGTCTGGAGGAGGATCCAAGTCAGCTACCTTGGAAACAGGAGCAGTCGTAACGGTCCCCTTGTTTGTCAATGTAGATGATGTATTGATCATTAATACTGACGAGAAGAGCTACGTATCGCGTGCTTAAATAGGAAACAGAACACGATAAGGAGGAACGAAAATGGGTGAAAAGATTATCGACACAAACCACAGCAATCTTTTAGGTGAAATTGAAGTGGCACCGGAAGTTCTAGAAGTCATTGCTGGCATCGCTGCCAACGAAGTGGACGGCGTTTATGCTATGCAAGGCAAATTCACCAATGCCATGAAGAATGTGTTCGGGAAAATCAACCATAAAAAAGGTGTACACTTGAATACAGACGAAGACGGTCTGAAAGTCGACATCTACTGCTACTTTAAATTTGGCGTCAATGTGCCGCAAGTGGCAAAAACGATCCAGCAGCGCGTACGCGAACAAGTCCTGCATATGACTGAGATCTCTCTGGCGGAAGTTAATATTCATATTGCAGATATCGTACCTGAAAAAACTACAATCCAAGAGCTGTTCGACTTGGATACGGAAGAAGATGAATAATAGTGACTACCGTTAGGCGTGTGATAAGGGAAAAGGCTTTTCAGGCACTTTTCCAGCTGTCCACACATGAAGAATTGACGACTGATCAGGCAATTATGCTTTCGCTTGAAAGTTCACTGCCGCTCAATGAGGAACGGACAGTAGAAGAAGCGATGAAAGCCGCTTTACCTGAAGAAAAGAATACTCAGCAAATCGTTACCGACGCTTTGCACTATTTGAGAAAACTGGTCGTTGGAACAAGAGAGCAAGTTGATCTGATTGACCAGACGATTGAAAAGCATCTGAAAAACTGGTCATTGAACCGGCTCGAGCGCACCAACTTGCTCTTGCTGAGACTGGCTGCTTACGAGCTGCTTTTCGAACCGGATACAGATAAGCGTATCGTGATGAATGAGGCTATTGAACTGGCTAAAACCTTTAATGACGAGAAGGCCAGCCGGTTTATCAACGGTGTGCTCCAAAGTATTGTTGATGAAAATCAAGTTTAAGCACTTTTTTCTGTCTTGAGCGTAAAGCATTCAGTTTTGGACAATCAACAGTGAAGCAGACAGCAGAAGAGGGCGGAAAAGTAGAGTGGCACGTGCATTCTATTTTTTTGCTCTTTTTATTTTCAGCCTGTCCAAGCAAATGAAAAAAGGAAGGAGAATTGCATGGCAGAGGACTATTTGACCGTCTCCCAACTGACGAGTTATATTAAAAGGAAATTTGACTGTGATCCTTATCTGGAAAAAGTATTTGTCAAAGGTGAGATATCCAATTACAACCCTTACCGCAAGAATACGCATCAGTATTTCAGCATTAAGGACAAAGGGGCAAAATTATCTGCCGTACTCTTCCAGCGGGAAGCCAAAAAAATGACCGTCGAGCTTGAAGATGGCATGAGTGTGATGGCTGTCGGCCGACTTTCACTATATGAAAAAAATGGAACGTATCAGCTTTACATCGATCATATCGAACCGGAAGGACTCGGACAGCTGTATGCGGCATATGAGCAGACAAAGAAAAAACTGGCTGAACAAGGCTGGTTTGACGCGGAAAGAAAAAAGGAACTCGTCCGCTTTCCTAGAAAGATTGCTGTTGTCACAAGTGCCAGTGGTGCGGTTATTCGTGATATTCAGACTACTCTTGACCGTCGCTTCCCTATCGCAGAGCTGACGCTTTTTCCAACCGTTGTTCAAGGTGAAAAAGCAGCGGACTCCATCGTTAAAAGTATCGAAGCTGCTGACCTCGAAGGTGTGTTCGATACAATCATCGTGGCCAGGGGAGGTGGATCGTTTGAAGACCTCTTTCCCTTCAACGAAGAGCGTGTAGCACTCGCAATTGCCAAAGCACAGACCCCGCTTATTTCATCTGTCGGACATGAAACAGACACCACTTTGTCTGATCTGGCAGCCGATGTTAGGGCAGCGACACCGACAGCAGCCGCAGAGCTGGCTGTTCCCCTGCTAACAGAAGAGCTGGCTCGAATTGACCGCACAAGACAGCGGCTTACACAAGCTGTGCAGTCTCAAATCCGACAAGAAAAAGACCGGCTGAGCCGTGTGCAGCGCTCTTATATTTTTAGACAACCTAAAAGACTTTACGAGGGCTACAGTCAAAATCTGGATCAGCTCACTGAGGAGCTTCTCAGGCATACGGAGCAGCAGCTTAATACTGTCAGACAGCAGATTCAAATAACTGATCAGCGGCTCAACAGCTACAATCCTCTGGCGCTCATCAAACAGGCTGATAAAGATAATGTGAGACTTTTTCAGCAGCTGACGGGCGCAATGAATCATCGTTTCCAGCAGGAAACGCGGGAGCTCAACCACCTGATTCAGTCTTTAGATTATTTATCGCCGCTAAATATACTGGGACGGGGCTATGCGATTACAAAAAAAGAGGAGACCGTCGTGAAAACAACTGCACAAGTCAGACCAGATGACGAGATTCAGGTGATGCTGCATGATGGGAACTTGAATGCAGTGGTTTCTATTGTGGAAAAAAAAGAAAGGTCTGACAGAGACGATAAGGAGAATGTATAATGAACAAAGAAAAAACCTTCGATGAAGCAATGAAGGAACTGGAAAGTATCGTTGATAAGCTTGAGCAAGGAGATGTACCTTTGGAGGAAGCACTGGACCAGTTCCAGGAAGGCATTAAGCTAAGCAGGCACTGTAAGAATATCATTGAAGAGGCTGAAAAAACTGTGACTCAAATGGTCAGTGAATCAGCTGAAGAAAAGGAAGCAGAATGAATGTTAACCCACAATTTCATTGGGGTTAACATAATATTTACAGTCCACAACAAAAAAGTTTTCAGGACAGTTAAAGGAGCAGCAGATGAAATTTATAGATTTTTCGAAGACACACAAACAGCCGTTTGAGGCATTTATGCTGGGAACCATCAAGGAAGACAGCGGGACTCAGCTGGAGGAAGCTATGCGCTACTCACTTAAAGCCGGTGGGAAACGGCTGCGCCCGCTGATCCTGTTTGCTGTTGCAAAAGCATTTGGACAGAAGGTAGAGTCCATTTACGCGTTTGGAGCTGCGCTGGAGATGATTCATACGTATTCACTGATCCATGATGATTTGCCGGCTATGGACGACGACGATCTGAGAAGAGGTATCCCGACCAGTCACATCCAATTCTCTGAAGCAACGGCTATACTCGCTGGCGATGCGTTACTGACGAAGGCGTTTGAACTGGTGACTGAAGGGGAGGCATCCGACGAAGTGAAAGTCAAGCTGGTCCGTTTACTGGCGGAAGATTCAGGACATGCCGGCATGGTCGGCGGTCAGCAGGCTGACATGAATGGTGAGCACAAACAGTTGACAGTGGAGGAATTGGAATCAATCCATGCCAGAAAAACAGGCCGACTGATTCATTTTGCCTTTTATGCTGGTGGCCTGCTTTCTGGCGTTCAAACTGAAACCTTGATTGACCTGAAAGAAATGGCTCTGGCTTTGGGTATAGCTTATCAGATCAAAGATGATATCCTGGATGTTGAAGGAGACGAGAAAGAATTAGGTAAGCGGACAGGTGCAGATGCTAAGCTGGGCAAAAGTACATATCCCGGCTTGTTGGGTATCTCGGAAGCGCATCGGTGGTTCAAGGATAAACTGGATCTGGCTTTGACATTGAATCAGCAAATTGCTGAGCGAGAAACGACATATGATCAAGAGCTATTGGCTTCTTTTGTTGAATCTTTTCAGTTTGCAGAGTGAAGAGGATGAATAAATGAAAAAAAGAAGAGCAGATGATTTGCTGATTGAGCAGGGGTGGGCAGAAGATCGCCAAAAAGCTATGCGCCTGATCATGTCAGGTAAAGTGTATACAGACAAAGAAGAGCAGATTTTTACTGCTGGAGAGAAATGGCCAGAGACAACCCTTGTATATGTCAAGGGAGCGGAACAGTTGTATGTTAGCCGTGGCGGTCAAAAACTTGAGCATGCACTGGAACACTTCGGTATAGATCTTTCAGGTAAAACTGTACTCGACATTGGCTCGTCCACAGGAGGCTTTACCGATGTATCGCTACAGAAAGGAGCAAAGCTAGTCTATGCCCTTGATGTAGGAACCAATCAGTTGGCCTGGAAACTGAGGGTCGATCCGCGTGTTGTTGTAATGGAACAGACCAATTTTAGGACCTCCAGACTCCAAGACTTTACTAAAGGTCAGCCTGACTTTGCATCCATCGATGTATCTTTTATCTCTTTGGAAAGGATTTTTCCAGTTTTAAAGGATATTCTAGCTGAAAAAGGGGAAGTCGTCGCCCTTATCAAACCGCAGTTTGAAGCGGCAAGAGAAGAAGTCGGTGAAGGTGGGATTGTTTTGGATCCGGCTGTCCATGAGGCGGTCCTAGAACGCATATTAATTTTTCTGCTGAAACATGACTTCCAGGTAGAGGGACTGATTCCTTCTCCAATAAGAGGCGGAAAAGGGAACAAAGAATATTTAGCGTATATTAAAACGGGAGTGGACGGGTCCCCGTCACAGGCGGATCTGTGCAGCAAACTGCTTACTCAAGATCTTTTCACTTCTTGAAATTCATAAATAACAGGGGCTATTCAGTTATGTGTATTACGGTTAAAAGATCATGAGAAGTTATTTAATTGGAACTTGCATGGAAATACAGTATAATCAATGTGAATATACTGTATAAATATACTAGTATTGCCGTCGCATAATGGCTTAGGAGTGAATGCATTGAAAAAGAAAGAAAGACATCAGCTGCTGAGGCAGCTCGTCCAGCAGAGTGTTATACGCAAGCAGGAAGAATTTGTGGATATCCTCCAAAAAAGAGGGATTGACATTACGCAGGCCACCATTTCTCGGGATATCAAAGAACTCCAGTTGATCAAAGTCCCGGCAAAAGATGGAGGCTATCAGTATAACCTTCCTCCAGACATGAACTACAATATTTCAAAGAAACTGTCACGTTTCATGAAGGACGCCTTTGTATCGGTCGATACGCAAAAGGAGTTTGTGCTGATCAAAACGCTGCCCGGTAATGCTTTTGCCTTGGGTGCATTGATTGAAACAGCGAACTATCAGGAAGTGTTCGGTTGTATAGCCGGAGATGATACCGTGCTGATCATCTGTCGTGACGAGGAGAGTGCCGAGCGTTTCCAAAGAAGGATTATTTCCTACATTTGATCAACGAATTGAACAGGAGGCCTATCTTTGCTGGAATCATTAAAAATAAAAGATTTTGCAATTATTCAAAAACTGACACTGGAATTCAATCAGGGCATGACAGTCCTGACTGGAGAGACAGGAGCCGGAAAGTCGATCATTATTGATGCAGTCGGCCTGCTTGCGGGCGGGCGGGGGTCAAGTGAATTTGTCCGCTACGGATCTAAAAAATGTGTACTAGAAGGACAGTTTTCCTACAAGCGATCAGCCGCTTTAACGGCTCTACTGGAGCGCAATGCCATTGAAGAAGAGGATCAGACCCTGCTCGTTCAAAGAGAGATCTTTGCTACAGGAAGAAACGTCTGCCGGATCAATGGCAGTATGGTTACTATTGCAGTCCTGAAGGAAATCGGTATGCGCCTGATCGATATTCACGGTCAGAATGAACACCAGGAACTGATGGTTCCTGAAAATCATATCCATTTGCTTGATCAGTTCGGACCAGCTGAGCTGAGTAGCAAGAAAGAGGCCTACCGTTCTGTGTTTGCCGAGTACCGTCAGCTGGAGAAAGAAAGACGGAATTGGCATGACAATGAGCAGGAACTGGCTCAGCGTCTGGATATTCTCAAGTACCAAGTAGAGGAGATCAAGGCAGCTAATTTGAAAGTCAATGAAGAGGAAGAACTTAAGGAAGAAGAACAGAAACTGTCTAATCATCAAACAATCGTTGAAGCCTTATCTCTGAGTTATGCAGCTCTGCAAGGGGAAGAGTCCAGCGGTCTAGATCTGGTTGGACGGGCGATGGAAAATATGGACAGTATTGCTGAGATGGACGATACATTTAAGCAGATATCTGAGACTATATCAGCAGCCTTTTTTCAGCTTCAGGAAGCATCCAGCGATTTGTACCGAGAAATGGATCATCTGGAATACGATGAAGGGCGTTTGAATGATATCGAAGAACGCCTCAACTATATTCAGCAGCTGAAGCGCAAATATGGGCCGTCTGTTGAAACTATACTGGCTCACTACGATCAGGCCCGACAGGAACTGGATAAAATTGAGAACCGCGAAGAACAAGTGGATATGCTGAGCAAAAAAACAGCCCAGCTTGAAAAGGAAGCCAAGAAACTCGCTGAAGACCTGACAGAACTGCGCAAGCAGACTGCAGTGAAGCTGGAATCGGCTATCCTGGACCAGCTCAAAGAGCTGTATATGGAGAAAGCACAATTTTCAGTTGTTTTCAAAAAAGCTAAAAGTGAACCGGAGACAGGCAATGCTCTGACCGAAATGGGCCAGGACAAGATTGAATTTTATGTATCGACCAATCCAGGGGAGCCTTTAAAGCCGCTTGCACGAGTGGCTTCAGGAGGAGAGCTGTCCCGCTTAATGCTGGCTGTCAAGACTCTCTTCTCCAATGCACAGGGAATCACTAGTATTATTTTTGATGAAGTGGATACAGGGGTCAGTGGTCGTGTAGCCCAGGCTATTGCAGATAAAATTTATTCAGTAGCCCGTCATTCTCAGGTTTTATGTATCACGCACCTGCCACAGGTAGCAGCGACAGCAGATCAGCATCTGTACATTCAAAAAGATACTGACGGAGAACGAACCAGCACCCGTGTGGAACAGCTGGCTGAATCCAAGCGGACGGAAGAAATTGCCCGGATGCTTTCAGGTGATGAACTGACTCAGCTGACCCTTGAAACAGCGAGTGAACTGCTGAAACTGGCAAAACGGAAGAAAAAATAAAAAATCCCTCTGACCGCTCAAGGGTCAGAAGGATTTCACCGTATGCTGTTCATCCATTAAAAGACAATACTTAAGATTGAAGCGAATGCGGGAATGGCCATTGAAAGGACAAGAACCCAGATGATGGCTTTTGAAGCCAGACTTGTTGAACCTTTTTCTCTCTGTTTTTTCGGCATAAATCTACACCAACTTTCTTAAGAGCATTTCAGCTACTAGTGTACTCAAAGTAAGTTTAAAATGCAAGACCCTGGAAGAGTGTTTTAAAAGAGTTCAAACTTTGTTAATATTAAAGCGAGTCAATCGTGCAGAACAAGGAGAGTGTGTAATCTCAGCCTGCACGCAAAATGGAAGGAGACTAATAATGAGCAAGCAGCAAATCGGCGTCATCGGAATGGCGGTCATGGGAAAAAACCTGGCCTTGAACATCGAAAGCAGAGGGTATTCCGTATCCATCTTCAACCGTACAGGTGCAAAAACAGAGGCTGTGATCGAAGAAAACCCGGGTAAACAGTTAAAACCGACGTTTGAACTGGAAGAATTTGTGCAGTCACTGGAATCACCACGAAAAATTGTTCTTATGGTACAGGCGGGCAAAGGAACGGATGCGGTAATCAAGCAACTGCTCCCTTATCTGAATAAAGGCGATATTCTGATTGACGGCGGAAACACTTTCTACAAGGATACGATTCGCCGCAGCAAGGAACTGGAAGATTCCGGCATCAACTTTATTGGAACCGGCGTTTCTGGTGGAGAAGAAGGAGCCCTCAAGGGACCGGCAATTATGCCTGGTGGACAGAAAGAAGCCTATGACCTGGTTGCTCCTATTTTAGAAAAAATTGCAGCTAAAGCTCCAGCTGACGGAGAGCCATGTGTGACTTACATTGGGCCGAATGGTGCGGGACACTACGTAAAAATGGTTCACAACGGCATTGAGTATGGAGACATGCAGCTGATTGCTGAGTCGTATCATATTCTTAAAGATGTTATCGGCCTGTCTAATGAAGAGATTGCTGAGGTATTCAAAGAGTGGAACACAGGGGATCTGGACAGTTTCCTGATTGAAATTACTGCCGATGCTCTAACTAAAAAGGATCCGGAAACAGGGGACCACATGATTGACGTCATCATGGATCGTGCCGGCAACAAAGGAACAGGTAAATGGACATCTCAAAGTGCTTTAGACCTGGGACTGCCCCTACCTTTAATCACAGAGTCAGTCTTTGCCCGTTATATATCGGCATTGAAAGACGAACGTGTTGCAGCAAGCAAGGTCTTGCCTCAGCCTGAAAGAAAGGCATTTGAAGGAGACAAGGAAGCCGTTATCGAGAAAATACGTGAAGCGCTCTATTTCAGTAAAATTATGAGTTATGCTCAGGGATTTGCACAAATGGGAACAGCGTCCAAAGAATACGGCTGGGATCTGAAGTACGGTGAACTGGCTAAAATCTTCCGTGCCGGTTGTATTATCCGTGCCCGTTTCCTTCAGAAAATAACGGAAGCCTATGAGCGTAATCCGGAGCTTAAAAACTTGGTGTTGGATGACTACTTTATGGATATTACGAGCCGCTATCAGCAGTCCGTAAGAGATCTGGTCGGTTTGTCGGTTCAGGCAGGGGTGCCCGTCCCGGCGTTCTCATCTGCCATTGCTTACTATGATTCATACCGCTCAGAGCGTCTGCCGGCTAATATCATTCAGGCTCAGCGTGACTATTTTGGGGCGCACACCTATGAACGAGTGGATAAGCCAGGAACTTTCCACTTTGACTGGTATGGCAACAAGGGAGAAGAAAGCTGGGATTAAGCCTCCAACTATCACAATTAAATAATTACTATAAAATAGTGGGTTTTCAATTAGAAAACCTGCTATTTTACTGTTACAATAGCCATGTGGGATGATTTCCTCGTTCACTAAGATATTAAAATATGGTACACTAAGGTAGCCTAAAGACTGGAAAATGAGAGTACGTGAATTCAGGATACAGAAACGGGTAAATACAGCTAGGAGTGAATATTTTGGCAAATATATTGATCATTGAAGATGAAAAAAACTTAGCACGCTTTGTCGAGCTAGAACTCAACCATGAAGGCTTCCGCACGGAAGTCCGGTTTGACGGACGGTCTGGGCTAGAAGCAGCGTTGGATAAAGAAGAAAGCTGGGATATTATCCTGCTTGACTTGATGCTGCCGGAATTGAACGGTATCGATGTGGCGCGTCGTATTCGACAGGTTTCCAATGTGCCGATCATCATGATGACGGCAAGAGACTCTGTGATTGACCGGGTATCCGGCTTTGATCATGGAGCGGATGACTATGTTGTTAAGCCTTTCGCAATCGAAGAACTGCTTGCCCGTATGCGCGCGCTGCTTCGTCGTATTGAAATAGAGACAGAAGAGAATGTCAGCCGTCAGACAACCATCAACTACAAAGACATCACAGTTGAGAAGGAAAACCGTGTCGTCAAGCGTGGAGACGAAGTGATTGAGCTGACCAAAAGAGAATATGAACTGCTTGTTGAGCTAATGGAAAACGTCAATGTTGTTTTATCCCGGGAAATTCTGTTGAACAAGGTCTGGGGATACGAGACGGAAGTCGAGACAAACGTTGTGGATGTTTATATCCGATACTTGAGAAACAAGATTGATGTGGCTGGAAAAGAAAGTTATATCCAGACAGTAAGAGGAACTGGATACGTGATGCGCACGTGAAATCAAAAGCAGCCATTGACACAACCGCAGTGAATCAGCAAAAGCGTATCTCACTAAGGTGGAAGTGGACTATCGGGGCTGCTGTAGCGATTTTTTTAACGTATACTATTTTCTCGACGATTCTGTTCATTACTTTTCAGCAGATCATGATTGATAATGAACAGCAGGCTGTCCGAAACGTTGTGTTTAATTTGACTGAACGTTTCGGACAGAATTTTTATGATCTGACAGAAGAAGTGGTTGAAGAAACGCTGGACCAGCAGGAATTGTATCTGACGCCTGAGATGCCTATTATGGAGGAGATGCAGAACCAGAGAAGTACGCCTTTGCGGTCGACTCAGGGTAACATTATCATCCGTGTGTTCGATCCAGGCGAGGAACTGCTTTATGAAACGACCCCGAGTAATATTGCCTTTGAGACTCAGCAGAATATGATGATCCGCACGATTCCTGAGGGCCCCCACGGAGAAGCTTTGTCGGCAGTTACCCCAATTTATTCATTCTTAAACAATGAACTGATTGGTTATGTTCAGGTAATAAACACGCTATCGTCCTATCATCAGCTGTTTCGAAGTGTGCTGGGAGCCATCCTGCTCACTGGAGTGATAGCCCTGCTGTTCAGTGGTGTAATCGGCTATATCATAGCGATCTCCTTCTTGCAGCCGATCCGCAGGCTTACAGAGGCTATGCATATTATTGAAAAAGACCCGGAATCACAGGAACGCATTGATGTCGGGGATGGAAATGATGAGCTGACAGAACTGGCAAATGCCTATAACGCCATGCTCGACCGGATGCAGCGCAATATCGAGCAGCAGAAGCAATTTGTTGAGGATGTTTCGCATGAACTGCGTACGCCAGTAGCCGTTGTGGAAGGACATATGAAACTGTTGAACCGCTGGGGCAAGGACGATCCGACTGTGTTAGACGAGTCACTGACCGCTTCGCTGCAGGAAATCGAGCGAATGAAGAGTCTGGTTCAGGAAATGCTTGATCTGTCTCGAGCTGAGCAAGTGGAGATTCATTACAAGAATGAACGCACAGCCATCAGAGACATTATCAATCAGACCTTCAACAATTTTAAACTGGTGCATCCAGATTTTGTTTTTATCATGGATGATGATTTAAATAAAAATGTGTATGTCAATATTTACCGCAATCACCTGGAGCAGATCCTGATTATATTGTTGGATAATGCAGTCAAATATTCAACCGATAAAAAGGAAGTACATCTAAGTGTGTCGGAAAACGGACAGGATGTGCAGATTGCCATTCAGGACTATGGTGAAGGGATGACCCAGGAAGACACGGTGAAAATTTTCAACCGTTTCTACCGAGTAGATAAAGCGCGAAGCCGCCACCGGGGAGGAAACGGCTTGGGGTTGTCTATTGCCAAGCAGCTGATAGAAGGCTACAACGGAAAAATTTGGGCTGAAAGTGTTCTGGATCACGGATCGATTTTCCGTATCGAACTGCCTGAGCTGGCTGAATCTAAAGAAGACTCTGCATCTAATCTTAACTAACTATACAGTGTTGCTTAAATAACAAAAAGCACAGTCTGAACGAATAATCTCCTTCAGACTGTGCTTTTTACTGCTGTTTTCTGATGTAGTAAGCTGTTTTGGCAGCCTCCAAAACAATGGACTTTTTAAAAACACCGGCAGCAGGTCGACTTTAGCTGTGGCCATTACTGATAAATCTCTGAGTGACCGGTCAGCAGTTCGCTTGTACAAAAGCTGCAAAGCAAAAATAATGCAGACAAAAACCCAGCGAGTCGAGAATCATTCTGTCTCGACTCGCTGGGTTTTCATTTATGCAACAATCATGGTTAGACATTATTACGCTGCTGTTTACCTGCATTACGTCTGTCTTTAGTTTCAAAAGGACTTTGATTGCGTCGGCGATCTTTAGCTGACGGTGCAGGTTTGACGTTGGTGATTTGCGATTTGGAACCTTGTTGGTTTACGACTTCTTCCACTTCAATCGTCTTACGAGACCCTTTTTTACGCGTTACAACTTTTTTGTCCCCATGCTTTTCTTTTAATTCTTTTTCCAGTTTAGGTTTGTAATAATGATTAGTGACAAGCGACTGGGCGATGGCGACAAATCCACCGGCAAACCAGTAGAGGGTCAGTCCAGCAGGTCCTGTAATCGAGAACATCAGAATCATCGCCGGGTTCATCATCATCATTGTATTGGACTGCTTGCGCTGTTCTTCAGGCATTCCTGCCATCATGACTTTAGTCTGGATATAATAGACAGCACCTGTTACTAAAGCCAGTACGATGCTTCGCTCACCAAGCTGAATACCGAGCCAGGTTGCCTGAGAAATTGGCTCAGACATACGAATCGCCTGGAACATCGCCGTAAAGACCGGCATTTGAATCAGTAAGGGCAGACATCCAGCCAAGCCGCCGAGCATGTTTACATTGTTTTCGCGGTAGACTTCCATCAGTTCCTGCTGGAGAGCCTGTTTTTCTTTGGCGTCGTTTGTTTCTTTCATTTCTGCCTGAATTTCATCGGTCACAGGTTTAACTACAGCCATTTTAGTCTGTTGTTCCATTGATGTCCGCTGTTGTTTGATTGACAAAGGCAAAATCAGTACACGGACAATGATGGTGATGGCGATAATGGCCAAACCATAGCTCCCGCCAAAGAGATCTGCAAGTATTTCAATAAAGGCTTGAGTAGGTAGTACGAGATAGTTGAATAGAAACTGTGAAAATCCGCCGGTAGGTTCACCTGCACTGTCAATACGCATGCATCCTGACAGGAAAAGTACGGTCGCCAGCATTCCGCCGGAAAGAAGCCATCTTTTTGTTCTGTTTTTCAAATTAATTCCATCCCTTTTGTGTGATTAGGTCCAGAGTAGTTTTGGTCTGATACGCTATTCTACACTATACAACAAAGAAAGTAAGAATTCAATTGACCTGTGAAAAATTTGCTTTTTCTTCAATCTTTTCGTCATAAGTGACGACAACCTTGTCTACTTGTGAAGCCGGGCTTGGACCCTTTCTTAAAGCTTCTACAAATGCAGACAGCTGGTCTTCGCTGCCGACGGCTTCGGTATAGACGGTTCCATCCGGTTCATTGCGGACGATTCCTTTTATTCCCAATTCATCAGCAGCCTGTTTGGTTGAAAAGCGAAAACCTACTCCCTGCACACGTCCAGAGACAATCGCCCGCAGTTTTTGCTGTGAGGTATCGGCCAGCACCTCGTTCGTGTAGATGACTTCTCCTCCGGGACGGTCAGCTTTACCCATATTGAAAAAATCTTTGAATATAGAACTCATGTTTACTCCTCCTCCCTAAAGTTACTACCAGTTTACTTCGTGTGCAGATCAGAGGTCAAAGAATAGCCGTTAAAATTTTTTTGTTCTGCAGAGCAAGAGTATTTTTTAGGAAACAGTGCAGAACACACCGTGAATAATGATCAGAACAGGCATTCGCCACCCTACCTTAAACAGCTGGTTCATGCTATAATGACGAAGATACATATAGAAAGGAGACTATACATGGCACGAAGAAAAAAGCGGGGACGACCGAAGAAAAAAACGCATAAGGTAGCACCGGAACTGCTCGGATTTATTCTATTTTTTATTAGTTTACTTGCACTGGGGTCCTTTGGATTTGTCGGCCGTCTCTTTACCAATATATTCCGGCTCTTTGTCGGGGAAACCTACGCTTTTTTGGCCATTATCCTGCTTGCTGCCGGAGTCTATCTGCTTCTGAAGGGGGAATGGCCAAGTTTTAAAGGTCCTAAAGCACGTGGAGCCGCTCTGCTGTATACTGCCTGGCTGGTGTTTGTCCACTCCAGATGGGTACTGCCGGTACTGACAGACTCTACAAACAGTGTCACAGCAACCTGGCAGGCGCTATGGCCGCAGTTTACCAGCAACAGTATTGCTGGTAATACAGGCGGCGGTATGATTGGCGCTGTCTTTTTCGGAGCTAGCTATTTTTTATTTGGGATGGCGGGTACGTACATTATGATTGTAGCCCTGGTCTTTGTAGGAATCATGATCTTTTTCCAGCTTTCATACAGTCACCTGTTTGAGCGGATTCGTAAGACGTTAAAAAGCATGGGGCAGGGAATCAGAGGCAGCTTCAGTTCATTCATGGATCAGCAAAAGAAAAACAGAAAGAAGCGTAAAAAAGCACCTGAAAAGAAAAAAGCCAGCAGACAAAAGCAATCTGGGATAGCTGAAGAAAAGACATCAGGAGAGCCAGCGCAGTCTGTTTCCAGTCAGGGTACTCCAAAAGAGTCTTATCTTGAAGGCGAACAGACAACATTGGAAATCGAAGGCTATCAGGACATTCAGGAAATGAAGCAGAAGCAGACTGCTCAAAAGAATGGATTGGCTAACACCTCAGCTGCAGAAGAGTCAACTGAACCCGAAGAGGGACCCGTTGACTTTGAAATCGGTGAGGAAGAGAACGAAGCCTACAAACTGCCACCGGTCAGCCTCTTGAATCAGCTGGAAGCAGTGGATCAGTCTAACGAATACAGCATTATTCAGAAAAACGTCAAAAAGCTTGAAGAGACCTTCGAGAGTTTTGGGGTTTCAGCTAAGGTCACCAAAGCCAACTTGGGTCCAGCAGTCACCAAGTATGAAATCCAGCCGGCTACAGGGGTCAAGGTCAGCCGAATCGTTGGCTTGTCTGACGACTTGGCGCTGGCTTTGGCAGCCAAGGATATCCGGATGGAAGCACCTATACCCGGCAAAGCTGTGATCGGAATAGAAGTGCCGAATACGGAGGTCAGTACCGTCTCCTTCAGAGATATCATTGAAGGTCAGGTCAGCAATAAGGAAAAACTGCTCGAGGTGCCTCTTGGACGAGATATTGCCGGCAACGTAGCCATGGCCGACTTGGCGAAGATGCCGCACATGCTGGTGGCAGGTGCAACAGGTTCAGGGAAATCGGTTGCCATCAACGGTATTATTACTAGCCTGCTATTAAAGGCAAAGCCGAATGAAGTCAAGCTAATGATGATTGATCCTAAAATGGTTGAGCTGAATATTTATAATGGCATTCCGCACCTGTTGACACCCGTTGTCACGAACCCCAAAAAAGCAGCCCAGGCTCTGCAGAAAGTTGTGCAGGAAATGGAAAGACGTTATGAGCTTTTCGCAGCTAGCGGATCCCGTAACATGGAAGGCTACAATGCTTTTGTCAAAAGAAAGAATCAGGAAACAGATGAAAGCCTGCTGCCTTTACCTTTCATCGTCGTCATCGTCGATGAGCTGGCAGATTTGATGATGGTGGCTTCCAACGAAGTGGAAGATTCTATTATCCGACTGGCACAGATGGCACGTGCAGCCGGAATCCATATGATTCTGGCTACCCAGCGTCCAAGCGTGGATGTCATTACCGGAATCATCAAAGCTAATGTGCCGTCACGAATCGCTTTTGCTGTCTCAAGCGGAACAGATTCACGGACGATACTGGATAGCAATGGAGCGGAAAAACTGCTCGGAAGAGGAGATATGCTTTTCCAGCCGATGGGAGCCAATAAAGCCACCCGAGTACAGGGAGCCTTTATTTCTGATGAAGAGGTGGAAGCCGTGGTCCATTTCGTCAAAGACCAGCAGGAAGCCAATTATGTTGAGGAAATGATTCCCAAAGATGAGCCGCAGAAAAGTGCTGCAGACTCGGAAGACGAACTGTACGATGAAGCTGTTTCCATGGTGATCGAAATGCAGACAGCCAGTATCTCGCTTTTGCAAAGACGTTTCAGGATTGGCTATAATCGGGCGGCGCGTATGGTGGATGAAATGGAAATGAATGGTGTCGTCGGCCCGTCTGAGGGATCTAAGCCGAGAGAAGTTTTGGCAACCGCTGAGACTCAGGCTGCAGAAGAGGGGAACCCGGAAGTTATAAATCAGTAATTAATGAAAGGTTTTTAATTATATTGCCCATGAAATTCTAACTTCCTTTTTTGTTACAAGAATGTTACTATATGCTTGAAAGAAGAAGGTGATAGCGTCATCATTTATTTTCGCCTATTAAATTTAAATGATAAAAATGCCTGTCACCTCCTACTTGCTTTACACACAGATTAATAGGGGGTATTAATGTGTCAATGACAAAACTGAGAACTTTACTAGCAATAGGAACATCTGCTTTCGTACTGGCGGCTTGCCAAGGTCAGGATGCTGGGGACACCACGGATACTATCGTGGATGACGCGGACGAAACAGAAGATGTAGAAGATAACGGTGATGAAACAGCTGAGAACGGTGAAGATACAGAAGCTGTTGATTTCCGTCTAGCTATGATTACGGATGAAGGTGGAGTAGACGACCGTTCATTCAACCAGTCAGCTTGGGAAGGTATGCAGGAATGGGCAGAAAACCGTGGCTTGAGTGATGATCATATTGATTATTATCAGTCAAACGATGCTCAGGACTTTATTCCAAACTTGAACCAGGCTATTGCTGAAGAATATGATATTATTTATGGTATCGGTTTTGCTCTACTGGACGCCATCAATGACGTTGCTGAACAGAATCCTGAGCAGCAATTCGGAATCGTTGACGAGATCTCTGAAATGGACAACGTCGTTTCACTGACATTCCGCGATCACGAAGCTGCATTCCTTGCAGGTGTCGCAGCAGCTGAAACAACTGAAACCGGCCGTGTTGGTTTTATCGGCGGAATCGAAGGCACAGTGATCGACCGCTTTGAAGCTGGATTTAGAGCAGGAGTCGCTCATGTTGACGAAGATATTACTGTCGACATTGATTACGCCGGATCATTTACTGATGCCAGTATCGGTCAGCAGATTGCAGCAGTTATGTTCTCAAATGGAGCAGACGTGATCTATCACGCTGCTGGAGCAGTAGGTAACGGTGTATTCACAGAAACACGTAACCGTCTGGAATCAAACCCTGACGATGAATTATGGGTAATTGGTGTAGACCGTGACCAGGAGGAAGAAGGAAACTGGGATGGCGGCAACTTCACACTGACTTCAACAATCAAAGGAGTAGGTGCTTCTATCGAAAGCTCTGCTAACCTGACAATCGACGAAGGATTCCCAGGTGGAGAAAACATTGCTTACGGACTGGAAGAAGAAGGTGTAGATCTTACACGTGGAAACTTGTCAGACGAAGTATGGGATGTTGTTGAAGAAGCACGTCAAGGAATTTTGGATGGAGACATCTCTGTACCAGAAGCTCCTGGTGACCTGTAAAATAAACGAACATTCTTTGAGAGACTTGGATAGGCACAAGTAAATAAAAGCGCTGGTCTTGAGGCTAGCGCTTTTTTCTCACCATTTTTGCCGTCACTGCTTGAGCCTCCGGACTCAAATTATTTTTACACTCGTCTTTACATGTAATTTACGGCAAGGATAAAATAAGTTATAATAATAAAATAACAGTCACTACTTTTACAGTAGTTGAAGGAGGGTTCCGTCGTGTCGCAGATGAATAAAGTCATCGAAATGAAAGGCATAACGAAGGCATTCGGTAATTTCAAAGCCAATGACAATATCAATCTGGATCTAAACAAAGGAGAGATCCATGCACTGCTTGGTGAGAACGGGGCAGGAAAGTCCACATTGATGAATATTCTGTCCGGTTTGCTTGAACCGACAGAAGGTGAAATATGGGTGAACGGGAAAAAAGTCCAGATTTCTTCACCAGGTGTCGCTAATGAACTTGGGATCGGCATGGTGCACCAGCACTTCATGCTGGTAGACAAGTTCACAGTAACAGAGAATATTGTACTGGGTAAGGAAAAGCATCGTTTTGGGTTTATGGAGCGTGCTGTTTCAGAAAAAGAAGTAAAAGAGCTGTCCGACCAGTACGGACTCCGAGTTGATCCAAGGGCAAAGATTCAGGATATCTCTGTAGGGATGCAGCAGCGAGCTGAAATCTTGAAAACACTGTACAGAGGCGCAGATATTCTGATTTTTGACGAGCCGACAGGTGTACTGACACCTCAGGAAATAGACGAATTAATGGACATCATGCAGGCACTCGTCAATGAGGGCAAGTCAATCATCCTGATTACGCATAAACTCGATGAAATTAAGAAGGTAGCAGACCGCTGTACGGTTATTCGTCGAGGAAAGAGTATCGATACCGTCAATGTGGCCGAAACTTCTCAGCAAGAGCTAGCAGATATGATGGTTGGCCGTTCGGTATCTTTTAAAGTCGACAAGCAGCCGGCTCAGCCAAAAAATCCAGTGCTGGAAATCAAAGGTCTGACAGTTAAAGAAAAAAGAGGATACGATGCCGTCAAAGCGATTGATCTTGAGGTTAGAGCTGGGGAAGTACTGGGAATTGCCGGAGTGGATGGAAACGGCCAGTCTGAACTGATCCAGGCAATAACTGGCCTGACGAAAGTAGATTCGGGTACGATCACACTGAGCGGGAAGAATATTACAAATAAAAAACCGCGACAAATTACTGAAACTGGACTGGGACATATTCCAGAAGACCGCCAGCGCTACGGCCTGGTTCTGCAAATGAAGCTGGAAGAGAACATGGCTTTGCAGACTTACTATCAGAAGCCTTTCAGTAAACACGGCTTTTTGAATCACAATGAAATCAAGCAGCATGCCAAGAAACTGATTGATGAGTTTGATGTAAGAACACCAAGTGAAGAGCACTCAGCTGCCTCTTTGTCTGGCGGGAATCAGCAGAAGGCAATCATTGCCAGAGAGATATTTAGAAATCCTGATCTGCTCATAGCAGCGCAGCCGACTCGCGGACTGGATGTAGGAGCGATTGAATATATTCACAAGCGTCTGATTGAACAGCGTGACCACGGTAAAGGTGTTTTGCTGATGAGTTACGAGTTGGATGAAGTCATGAATGTATCAGACCGGATTGCTGTCATGTATGATGGGAACATTATTGCAGTTGTTGACGCAGACAAAACCAATGAGAAAGAACTTGGTTTGCTTATGGCAGGTGTGCCGCTTGAAAGAGCCCACGCTGAATTGGCTGAGTCAAGTGGAAAGGAGAAGGAGACCGTTGCTAACCAAAAATAACGATAAACTGACCAATTTAATGGTGCCGATACTATCCATTATTCTAGGATTTATATTTGGTGCTATCCTGATGCTGGCCTTTGGCTATAACCCTCTTCTGGCTTATCAGGTGATGTTCGATGGTGTGCTGAGAAATCCTTTCTTCTTCGGTGAAGCTTTGAGGCAGGCTACTGTTTTGACCTTTACCGGGCTTGGTTTTGCAATAGCCTTTAAAGCAGGTTTCTTCAATATTGGTGTGGCTGGACAAGTGCTGGTCGGCTGGATTTCAGCCGTATGGTTTGCGCTGGCTTTTCCGGATTTGCCGCGAATCGTCCTCGTTACCCTGAGTCTTGGAGTGGGGATGTTGGTCGGTGCAGTCTGGTCAGCCATTGCCGGCTACCTCCGCGCTTACTTTGGAACCAATGAAGTTATTGTCACCATTATGCTTAACTACACGGCCTTGTTTGTAACCAACTATCTGATTAGAGCAGTTATATCAGACGGGGGTAATACGACTGACCGAGTAGGGCCAAATGCAAGTCTGAGTGTGGGCTGGCTGACGAGTCTTACTAACGGCTCCCGCTTAAACGCCGGCTTATTCATTGCACTGGTTGTAGTCGCTTTGTATTATGTCTTCATGACACAGACCACGGCGGGTTTTGAATTGAGAGCTGTCGGTCTGAACAGCTTTGCGTCGACCTATGCAGGTATGAGTGCACCTAAAAATATCATTCTGTCTATGTTTATAAGTGGGGCGCTTGCTGGCCTTGGGGGTGCCATTCATGGTCTCGGAACCTTCGGCAATATCTTTACACAAAGTGGCCTGCCTTATGTAGGCTTCAACGGGATTGCGGTTGCCCTGCTGGGACTAGGCAATCCAATCGGCATATTCTTCTCAGCTGTTTTATTTGGGATACTTGATGTAGGATCAGGCTTCCTGCCTAACCGTGCGGGCGTGCCAGATGAAATGGCAGAAATTGTCATTGCTGCAATCATATTCTTTGTTGGGGCTAATTACCTGATCCGCTTTTTACTTGATAAAATGAAAACTAAAAAAACAGTGACAGAAGGAGGAGAATAGGCATGGATATTATTCGATTACTGCAACTGATCGTATCCAGTTCCTTAATATTTGCCGCTCCCTTGATTTTGACTGCCCTTGGAGGAACATTTTCCGAGCGTAGTGGAGTCGTAAACATTGGACTAGAAGGAATCATGGTTATGGGTGCCTTCATGTCGGCTATTTTCAATATTCAATTTGTCGGAACGTTTGGAAACATGACTCCGTGGGTCGGGATGCTGGCTGGGGGCTTAATTGGTCTACTTTTCTCCATCATCCATGCTGTAGCGACGATTAACCTTAGAGCTGATCATATTGTGTCAGGGACTGTTATCAACTTGGCTGCTCCAGCTCTAGCAGTGTTTCTGACCAGAGCATTATTTGGAGCAGCACAAACAGGTCCGCTCCCGAGATCTTTTGGACGTTCTAATATCTTTCTACTTCACCGCATACCGGTTATTGGACCTATCTTTTTCCGGAATACATCAGGGCCCGCTTTCTTTGGTATTCTTATGGCGATTTTATCCTGGTTCATTTTGTATAAGACTCGCTTTGGATTGAGACTGCGTTCGGTTGGGGAACATCCGCATGCAGCTGAAACGCTGGGTATTAAGGTATATACCATGAAATATGCTGGTGTACTGATTTCCGGTTTCCTTGGCGGAATGGGTGGAGCTATCCAGTCACAGGCTATCCACAATGAGTTCGGTATTTTGACTGTTGCCGGGCAAGGATTCATTGCCATAGCCGCTATGATTTTTGGCAAATGGAATCCTCTTGGGGCTATGGGAGCCGCTATATTCTTTGGTTTTGCACAAAGTCTAGCCCGTGTGGGGAACTCAATTCCAATCATACAGAATATCCCCTCTGTCTGGCTGCAAGTACTGCCTTATCTGCTGACAATCCTTGTTCTTGTCGGATTTATTGGAAGAGCCGAAGCACCTGCTGCAATCGGAAAGACCTACATCAAATCTAAATAAGGTTTCCTGATTTAGTTTAAAAGAAAACCGGATGCATCAGATTCTGATGCATCCGGTTTTCTGTGTGTTTATCGATAAGACAAAGCTGTCCTAAGCTAAAAGTCAGCCTCACAATTTTTCAATCACCAGTAGAAAAGGTGGAGCGTTTTTTTGATTAATAAAGCCGTATTGCAGCACCTGGTATTCTTTCTGAGAGAGAGAGCGGACAAAATCTATTACTCCGTTCTTTTCTTCCTCTCCACCGGGGTGACCATAATAAACCATAATGGTTATGAGACCACCTGTTTTCAAAAGAGTCAAAGAGGTTTTTAAAGCGATAAGAGTGGTATGTTCAAGCGTGATGACTGATTTATCTCCTCTTGGGAGATAGCCGAGATTAAACATGACAGCGGCAACAGATTCCGGATTGATATTCAATGTACCGAGCTGTTCGTGGCCTGTCTGATGCAGCTCGACAGATTCATAAACCCCTTCATTTTTTATACGTTCCCTTGTCCGATCAATAGCTTCAGCTTGAATGTCCAGACCAATGACTTTGCCTGCTGCTTTAACAAGCTTGTTTAAAAAAAGAGTATCATTGCCGTTTCCAACAGTGGCATCGATTACCAGGTCACCTTCCTTGAGACGGCTTTCGAGCAACTTATGTGAGTAAGTTAATGGTGAATATAACAAATACGTCAACCTCCTTTAAAATATTTTGGAACTGGCTAGTGGTGTCATTTTTTTCAAGTGTAGCATAGGAAAGATAGCAGTCTAAATGAATTAATATTACAAAATGATGACATTGTATGATTGTTCAACTTATTGGTACCGCTTATTGTTAACTAAATGTATAATATAGTAACACAACCAATGACCCCTTTTCTGAGAGGAGAAGATTATATGACAAAATCTGCTTTATCCTTTTCTTTATTTAAGAAAGGACCAACTGAATTCAGGCGTGCCGTGACTTTGTCTTCCAGTGTGTTAGCCGGCATGATGGCAATTGGGAGCTTCACCAGCCCTGTTGCAGCGCAAGGAGAAAAACTTGATCAGGAAGAATTAAGGAGTCTATACGAAAAGTACACTGAACTGGAACTCACATCAGAGGAAGCACCCACTTCCCTGGAACAGGAAACAACCGGCAATACATACATTAGCGATAACAACTCAGAAGAAATTAGATACATCAAGGATCAGCTGATCCGCATGGTCGAAAAAGCAGGAGGAGAAAGCGTCCTTGAGCAGCTTCACAGCGAAAAGTTATCTGTAGAGCAGCTGGATTCCATTTTTAATGCTCTGATCGAAAGTCAGCTTCAGTCCCTGTCAGTAGTCGACGAAGAGTCAGAGGATACACTTTCTTCAGACAGCAAGGCCGTCAATGTGGAAGAAAGCTCACTGGTACCGGCAACAGAGACTCAAAACGATGAGCAGGTTCTTGCTGAAAGCAGCTTTGATATCGAGCCGAAAGCACATGCATCTGATCTTGAAGAAGCGGCACGTTTGGCTACTGAAATAGACCAGCAGGAAAGGGAGACTGATCAACTGAAAACGGAAGAAGATCAGTCTGCTGAAGCAGGTGTTGAAAAAGTGCCGAAAGCCGTTAAATCATTTACAGATACTGCTGAGGTGTTTGAAGCAGCAAACATAGATGCTCAGCAAGAAAAAGCAGTTGAGGCAGAAGTTGCGGAACAGACTGGACCTTCTGAAGAACAGGCAGAAGAGCCATCTGCACCAGTTGAAGAAGAGAAGAGTGAAGAAGCCGCCCAGCAAGCAGAGCCTGTCAGTACGCCTCAGACGGAACAGCCTCCGACGCCAGAGCCGAAACCGGAGCCAAAACCAGAGCCAAAACCAGAACCAAAACCGGAACCGGTGAAGCCGGAAGCTGAAAAACCGATTGTTCATGTCGTCCGTTCTGGAGACAATCTGAACCGTATTGCACAAACGTACAATACAACGGTAGCCAGAATTGCAAGTCTAAATAATATTCAAAATGTCAACCGTATTTCTATTGGTCAGACCCTTGCAATAAATGAAGCGGGCGTTCAGCAAGCTGGAGCAGCTGTTCCTTCGACACCTGGCAATCTGCACCAGAGCAATTCGCCGGCTGCATTCATTGACCAGATTTCTCTCCATGCTCAAAAGATTGCATCAGAAAACGGCTTGTATGCCTCGGTCATGATTGCTCAGGCAGCCTTGGAATCCGGTTATGGACGCAGCAGTCTATCTGCTCCGCCAAATCATAATCTATTTGGAATCAAAGGAAATTATAACGGCCAGTCTGTGGCAAAACAGACCAGAGAGTACTATGCGCACACGGGCTGGATTACGATTGTTGATCATTTTAAAAAGTATCCAAACTATGAGGCTTCTTTAAGAGACAATGCCCGGTTATTGAGAAATGGAACCAGCTGGAATCCACGCTTTTATTCTGGAACCTGGGTAGAAAATACGAAAAGTTACCGGGATGCATCTGCCTGGCTGCAGGGACGCTATGCGACAGACCCTACCTATGCCAGCAAGTTGAATAACCTGATTCAACTGTATAACTTGACTCGATTTGATGGTAAACCAGGGAGCGTAGTAGCTCCGACACCGGCGCCAACTCCAGCACCGAAACCTGAAAACCCGTTTACTGAAACGTCAACGTACACAGTAGTCAGAGGGGACACCTTAAACCGTATTGCCAGAGAATTTGGAACAACTGTCCAGGCTCTACGTGCGGCCAACAATCTGTCCGGAGATTTAATCTTCGTCAACCAGCAGTTGACTGTACCGAAAAAGCAAACTCCAGCACCGAGTCAGCCTAAACCTGATACGCCAGTTGTTGAAGAAGAAAAAGAATCAAACAACGGCTCCACTGGCAACAAAGAAGACACTCCAGGGAATGAACAGAAGGAAACGGATAATATAACAGAGGATGCACCTGATAACAGTCGCGCGCAGACCTATACAGTGGCCAGAGGAGATACATTGACTGCCATTGCTCGACGCTTTAATACGACGGTAAGCAGGCTAAGAGAAATGAACGGGCTGTCAGGAGACCGTATTCTGATTGGACAGAAACTGGCAGTGCCACAAACTGCTGAAAGCGAGCAGCCTTCCAAGCCAGAAACAGGCTCGTCTGATAATGCCGGCAATAACGATAAACTGCCTGGTCAATCCATTATAGTAAAGGGTGGGGACACACTCAGTCAGCTTGCCAGAACACATCAAACAACTGTAGCTGAGCTGACAGCTGCCAACAGACTACAAAGTGACCGTATTTACATCGGACAGGTCCTGATTCTACCTGGTACACAAGCTGACAAGCCAGCAGAAACAGCTCCTCCTGAAGAAAACGGGACGCAGACTTATCGAGTTAAAGCAGGAGATACGCTCACTCGAATTGCTAGAACATTTAGTACAACCGTATCCAGACTGATGCAGTTAAATGATTTATCCACAGACTGGATTCGCGAAGGCGCTCAGCTGACTGTTCCGCAAACAGGGACTCCTGTTTCTTCTCCTGAGGAGAGCCAGTCGGGTACTCCTGTTCAGAGTCAGACTTATACCGTACGCTCCGGCGACACATTGAGTAGAATCGCCCGCGACAATGGAACAACCGTATCGAGCCTGTTGGCTTTAAACAACTTGCGGCGACAATGGAACAACCGTATCGAGCCTGTTGGCTTTAAACAACTTGAGTAGCGACCGGATTTTTATCGGCCAGTCATTGAAAGTTACTGGCACAGTTGCGGCGCCAGAAACAGGCCAGCCTGAAGTGAAAGAGTCAGTATATACCGTACGCTCCGGCGACACATTGAGTAGAATCGCCCGCGACAACGGAACAACCGTATCGAGCCTGTTGGCTTTAAACAACTTGAGCAGCGACCGGATTTTTATCGGCCAGTCATTG
>NZ_JANL01000037.1 GCF_000585255.1 Alkalibacterium sp. AK22 | reverse complement strand
CTCAAATCAGCAGGTCAGTCTACTCTAAACGTTTTTTTAAACTGTTGTTTCAGCTTTAGTAATTGATTCGCCGGCTCGCTGGGCTTCTGTCTGGATTTTGTCAGCCCTCTCCTGAATGCGTCTGAGTCTGGGTGTTGCCTCTTTTTGAAACTCAGCTGCGGTATCCTGGATTTCAGCCATAAAGTCAGTTTGTACGAACTGTACTTCAGAGGTCAGGGTGCTGACAGCTGACTTCAAGTCGTTGACTTTGTCCGTCACATCCTGCACGTGCATTGTTGTTTCGTCGATATATACTTTCATGGCTTCCTGGTTTTCTTGACCGCTTCGAGGGGTCCTGATCAGACCGTATAAACCGCCAAGAACAACTCCTGAGAGGCTGCCTAATAGAAAATGTTTCATGCTTTTTCCTCCTTTTTTAGTTGATCTTGAATCGCATCTCTCACTGTATCGAGTTCCGCATCTGAATACAGCTCCTGGTGCGTCTCCCACTTGAGGCCGAAACCGTCAGCTTTTGACTCGTATCGTGGCAGCAGGTGGACATGACCGTGGAAAACACTTTGTGATGCGATAGCTTCGTTGTTCATTAGAAGATTCAGTCCCTGACAATCAGGATCAAAGGCTTTGACCGCTCTAGCTAATTTAGGGATCTTAGAAAATACTTTTCCCGCCAGTTCGTCAGAGTAGTCCAGTATATTGCGGACATGCTCCTTGGAAACGACCAGTGTATGACCTTTAGTGACTTGAGATACGTCCAGAAAGGCCAGAATATCTTCATCTTCGTAGACTTTCCTTGCTGGAATTTCTCCAGCGATTATTTTACAGAATATACATTCGCTCATGTCCATCCCTCTTTCTTTGATCAATCTATAAACAGTTTATCATATCGGCAGAGGAAATAATAAAAAGACGGTATGCAAATCTTAAATCAAAGATGAAATGTGGTAAAATATATGCATTAGTCACAAAGGAAGGATAGTTAGTATGAGCTTGCTAGTTGATTCGATAACAGGCGGGTACAGTCAGATACCCGTATTAAAAAATGTGTCTTTTGATATAAAAGACGGTGAACTGATCGGACTGATCGGTTTGAATGGTGCCGGTAAAAGCACAACCATCAAGCATGTGATCGGATTGATGCATGCTTTTGAAGGAAAGATCGAAATAGATGGTCAAACGATTGCAAAAGATCCCCAGACGTATCGCCGAAAAATCGGTTTTATTCCGGAAACACCCTTGCTGTATGATGAGCTGACACTGAAAGAGCACATAGAAATGACAATCATGGCTTATAATTTGGACCGTGTTGGAGCTTGGGACTATGCTGATACTTTATTGAAGAAGTTTAGACTGACTGACCGTTTAGACTGGTTCCCCAACGATTTTTCAAAAGGCATGAAACAGAAGGTAATGATTGTCTGTGCCTTTATCATCAGGCCGTCTTTGTTTATTATAGACGAGCCATTTTTAGGCCTCGATCCCCTGGCAATCAGGGATTTAATCGAAATGATGGAAGAAGAGAAAGCCCGTGGGGCATCGATATTGATGTCAACCCATGTACTGGCCAATGCCGAACGTATCTGTGACCGGTTTTTGGTTATGCACGCCGGGGAAGTCTTTGCTCAGGGGACACTTAATGAGCTGAGGGGCTTTTTCAATATGCCGGGCGGCTCCCTGGACGACATGTATAGTCAGCTGGCTGCCAAGGAAGGGTTCTGACAATGGAGATAAAGGATGTATTCAAGCAAAGATCCCAACTTTATTACAGGCAGCTGGGCAAATATTTAAAATATGTCTTTAATGACCACTTCGTCGTTGCTTTACTGATATTGACAGGTGCCTTAGGGTTCACTTATTCAGACTATGTAGAAACGGTCAGTGCTCAAGCCCTATTACCACGGCTGATTCTGTCAGTGGTTCTTTTTTCTCTGCTTACATTTGGGAGTATCCGGACACTGATCGAACCAGCTGATGGAATTTATCTGCTGCCTCTTGAAAAAGAGCTAGAACCGGTGATGAAACGTCACTTGGCCACTGCAGCGTTTGTTTATGGTGCAGGAGCCTCTTTGCTTGCGACAGTGACTCTTCCCCTGGTTTTTTCGCTTGAAATCGTTACTGGAGGAACCAGTTTCCTATGGTATGTGATGCTTATCAGTTTGAAGCTGGTGGATGTGAACAGTCAGTATCAAGCATTCAAAGTGAATCAGGCAGGAGAGGTCCATTTAAAATGGTTCAAAGAAGGGGTCATGCTGCTGAGTATTGCTGTCGGACTGTTTTTGTCACTTGTAGCAGGGACGATACTAGCTGCTGCTATGCTCTGCTGGTCGGTTTATCAGTCTTTGATGAGTCAGTCTCAGCAGGTATGGAACTGGGAGAAAATGATTGACAGCGAACAGAAACGGATCCAGGCTCTTTACCGTTTGATCAACCTTTTTGTTGAAACGCCATACGGAAGCCATAGGGTGCACCGGTTGAAATGGTTGGATGGCGCAGTAACCCTTTTTGATAGAGGGCACTCACCGCATGCGTATTATATTAACCGGGTCTTTTTTAGGCAGACATCATTCAGTGGGCTGTATCTCCGTCTGTTGCTGATTGGGTCTGTATTTATGCTGTTTTCGCCAGCCATCTACCTGAATGTGCTTGTCAGCCTGCTTTTTTTATACCTAATTGGCTTTCAGCTGCTGCCTTTGAAACAGGTTCTGGACGAAACCATCTATTTTAAATTGTATCCGGTGAAGAATACTGATAAAATTAGAGCCACCCAGGGACTGCTGGCTCGTCTGTTGCTGCTTGCTGGAGGAGTATTTGCGCTCTCCAGCTTCGGTGCAGGTCCGCTGCAGGCAGGCTTGCTGCTAATTACAAATGGCCTGTTTGTCTGGGGGTTTGTTAAAGTATACATGAGAAGAAGGCTGCGAGAGAGTTAAGGGGAGAATGATATGAAAGTAATCTGGAACAATGAGATTGTAGACAGAAGTCAAGTACGGATCGATCCGGAAGATAGGGGATACCAGTTTGGAGACGGTATATACGAAGTAATTAGAGCTTACAATGGAACATTTTTTTGTCTGGAAGAACACTTGGACCGTTTTTATTCCAGTGCCAGCAAAATAGAAATGAATGTACCCTACACGCCTGCTGAGTTGAAACATCTGGTCAACAGACTGCTGGACGAGACGGGTATACAAACGGGAAACTTGTACCTGCAGTTGACACGGGGGGTCTCATCGCCACGAAATCATATGTATCCAGACGCGGGAGTTTTGCCGATGCTGACGGGAACCATGACAGCTGTGGACAGAGATGCAGCCAAAATGGAAGCAGGGATTCCAACCATTGTGACTGATGATATCAGGTGGCTCAAATGCGATATTAAGATGATCTCTCTTTTGGGCAATATTATGGTCAAGCATGAAGCGCATAAGCATAACGCGGAAGAAGCGATTTTGCACCGCGATGGTATAGTTACCGAATGCTCATCGTCTAATCTGGCCATAGTCAAAAATGGTGAAATTCTGACACATCCAGACGGCAATCTGATTCTGCCGGGCATAACGAAGCTGGTATGGATACGATGCGCCAAAGCGCTGGGGTATCCAGTAAGAGAAGTTCCTTTTTCGCTGGACGACCTTTATGAGGCAGAGGAAGTATTCTGCTCAAGTACGACAATAGAGGTTATGCCTGTCAGCAGAATCGGAGATCATGTGCTGTTTGATAAAGTACCTGGAAAAGTCACCCGGGCTCTGCAAAACGCCTACTTAGAAGAAATTGAGCAGCAATGCGGATTACTGACTGTATAAGAAGGATTTAATAAAAAAGAACACGCATGTGCTTGACGGACTAGTCAATTCTTTCTACAATAGAAAGTGCATTATTGTCTGAACTGCTGGTTCGGCAAAATCGAAGGTAAAAGGATTGAATGATATGGAGCTAGAGAGAGAAACGGGGTGGCAGCTGCATCCTATTGGTGGAGATACTGGACAAGCATATATGGGGACCAAAAACGAGGAGCGGCTGTTCCTAAAAAGAAACTCTTCCCCGTTTCTGGCAGCCCTGTCACTTGAGGGGATCTCTCCGCGGCTCGTATGGACGAAGCGGATTGGTAACGGTGATGTGCTGACAGCGCAGGAATGGTGTAATGGTCGGACTTTGAACCGTGAAGAAATGACCTCCCTGTCAGTTATCCAAATTATAAAAAAAGTGCACCGGTCCAGCAGCCTTAAGCGGATGCTTAATCGTCTAGGAGGGAGAACCCTCCTGCCTTCGGACCTGTACTATGATTCAGTTTACAAGCTGGACCCGGATCTGATGACTCATCCGCTAATCAAGCAAGCGATCACGTTTCTGGGGCGGAATATGCCTGAAAGTCCTTCTGATGATGAACAGGCTGTCTGTCACGGAGACATCTCGCATAAAAATCTGTTGCTATCCAGTGAAGAAGAGCTCTACTTGGTGGACTGGGACTCCGCGGTCCTGGCTGATCCGGTAGTGGACATGAGCCAGCTTCTTGTTAGGTATATTGAGTTTGACAGCTGGTCTGAATGGACAAAAGAAATTGGTGTCCATTCAGATGGTACGGCGAAACTCAAACTTTACTGGTACGCGGTGGTCAACTTGGTGCTGGATACCCGTGCAAATCATATAAAACAGGACTATATCCGTATGAACAAAAATTTAATCAAGCTGAATCAGATTCTGTCTGATATGAGTTATACAAAGAACACCAAAGGGGAACAGGTTCTATAATCTGATCCCTTTTTTACTGAATAAATAGGAGCGATAAGATGAGATTACGTCATAAACCCCATGCCAAAGATAAGTTGCTGGAACATCAGCAATTTGTAGTCAAGGACCCTGAAACCATGAAAGGAAAGTGGAATGAGCGTTTCGGCAAGGCTCAGCCGCTTCATATTGAGATTGGATGCGGGAAAGGTCAGTTTATTATTGAAATGGCCAAGCGCCACCCGGAAATAAACTTTATCGGCATAGAACTGCAGACCAGCGTCATTGTTTCAGTGCTGGAAAAGCAGATTGAAGCTGAACTGCCTAACCTTCAGCTTCTGCAGGTTGATGCCAGAGAACTGAAATCATATTTTGAAAAAAACGAAGTAGATCGTATTTATCTAACATTTTCTGATCCATGGCCAAAAAACAGGCACGAAAAAAGGCGTCTAACCTACAAGACGTTCCTCTCAGTATATGAGACGATTTTAAAGCCAAAGGGAGAGCTGCATTTCAAAACAGACAATCAGGGGCTTTTCGAGTATTCTCTGACCAGTTTTTCTCACTATGGTGCGTTGCTTACTGATGTCTACCTTGATTTGCACACCAGCGACGTGGAAGAGAATGTCATGACTGAGTACGAAGAGAAATTTTCAAAAAAGGGCAACCGAATCTATAAAGCTGTCGTGTCCTTCACATAAAAAGAGTACCGGCCACCAGGAGATTTCCAGTGGTCGGTACTTTTTTACACTCTATACAGATCGATTAGACTTCCAGTATAAGCATCGACAATAAATTCATATTGAACCAGTTTATTTTCCTCGTATCTAGAAATACCGCCATAATAAACATCGGTCTCATAAGCATATTTCTTCCAAGGAACCTTAGTCAGTTCAATCCAGGAAGCGTCAATAGGACCTTCTTTTAGAAACTCTTTCTTCACTGATGCGAGCAAGTCGTCTGCTTTAAGTGAACGTTTGCTTTTGATAAAAGCTGAAGTCAGCATCCCGAGCAGAAAAGACAAAAGCGCTGCACCAGCCAGATAAAGCCAGTCTTCCGTGGAATAGTCGTTTTGATTGGATCGTTTGTTATTGAGCATGTATTATCCCTCCATCCAGGTGTTAATCATATCGTTCATGTGCTCATTCTATCATAAGTGTATAAGATAGCCTAACAGAAACAAACCAGGTTTAACTTAAAATTAAAGGGTATTTTGTGTATAATGGCTTAAGTGATTACCGTAATAAAAACATAACGGGAGGATAGAGTCGGACAGCTGTCCGGCGTCTAATATGAATAAAGAGACAATTGACCTGATCAAGAAAACTACAGAACTTCAAGGGATAAGCGGTTTCGAACACAATATTCGCCAATTCATGCGTGAGCACATGGAAGGACATGTGGATGCTATTGAAACGGACGGGCTCGGGGGAATATTTGGAGTCAAAAAGGCTGCTGATGCAGACGCACCCCGTCTGATGCTGGCAGCACATATGGATGAAGTCGGGTTCATGGTTTCTTCCATCACTCCTCAGGGGCTGATGAAAGTTCTGCCTATCGGCGGCTGGAACCCTTACGTCGTATCATCCCAGCGTTTTACGATTCAGACCAGCAAGGGAGACTATCCTGTTGTTTCCTCGTCTATTCCTCCTCACCTGCTAAAAGATAAAAAGAACACCTCAGTGTCGGTAGAAGACATTCTGTTTGATGGTGGCTTCGAATCAAAGGAAGAGGCTGAAGCCTTCGGTGTCAGACCGGGAGATCCAATTGCCCCAGTAGCAGAGACAATCCAGATGGCTAACGAAAACACCTTTGTAGGTAAAGCCTGGGACAACCGCTACGGTGTGACGCTGGTTCTTGAACTGCTGAAAGAACTGAGTGGTCAACAGCTGCCTTCGACGCTGATTGCGGGAGCGAATGTACAGGAGGAAGTCGGATTAAGAGGAACAAAAGGGTCGGTACGCAAGTTTGATCCGGACGCTTTTATTGCCGTGGACTGCTCTCCAGCGAATGATCTCAACGGAGACAAGGAAGCTTTCGGCCGTCTAGGAGAAGGTTTTCTGCTGCGCATTCAGGACCCGGGAATGATCCTATCGAAGGAGATGAAAGATTATCTGATTGATACGGCAGAGACACATTCAATTCCTTATCAGTACTTTGTATCTAAGGGAGGAACGGATGCCGTCGCAGCCCATCAGTTGAATGAGGGAATTCCCAGTGCAGTTATCGGCGTGCCAGCAAGATACATTCACACACATCAGTCACTATTTAGGATTGACGACTACGAAGCAGCCAAGGAGATGGTCCGTCAACTGGTTAAAACGTTTGACCAGTCTGTCCTGGATACACTGAAGACGTTTTAACACTATATTTAAGACATAAGGAGACAAGCTATGCATATTAGTATATACAACAACAATGGACTAGAAGATGTTCTAATGATTGCCCTGAAAAAATGTTCAGTCGACCAGCAAGAAGTGGAAAGCAAAGGGGATTTAATCAAGCTTAAGGATAAGGACAGTAAAGACGTAGTAGGCTTTAATTTATTTCAGGCGTCTGCTCATATAGATGGTCTGGAAAATGGACCCGTTCAGCTCAATACTGAACAAATCAGTCAGTTTAATCGGACTCTAAAGGCTGCTGGCTTTGAGGACAAACTTGAAGTCGACACAGATCCCCGATTTGTTGTCGGACATGTAAAGTCATGTGAGCCAGTTGAAGGATCGGATCATCTTAATTTGACGCAGACAGAAGTCGACAACAATCAGGTGCTGCAGATTGTTTGCGGGGCAGGAAATATAAAAGCTGGACAGAAAGTTGTCGTGGCTAAGCCTGGTGCCGTGATGCCAGAGGGCATGATCATCTGGCCCGGTGAACTGAAAGGGATCAAAAGCGAAGGTATGGTCTGTTCAGCAAGAGAGCTCGGGCTGCCTCAGGAGCAGGCAGGAATTATGATTCTGCCATCTGATGAAGAAACAGGCAGACGGTTTGATTTTTAGCCGTTTAATTGACTGAAAGGTGAGAGATAGGTATGTCTTCAAAATACAGAGAATTTTTTGAGGCGTCCAGAAAGCACCAATCAGCCGATCTGGACAGATCTCAGCCAGAAAGATTCAAAGACAACTATGTGCTCCCTGGGGAGCTCAAAAGAAAAGAAGAGGTCGCCCGGGAGTTTAGGGACTATATAGAACATAGAGAAGAAACAGGTGAACGTGGATACATTCATCCGCCTTTTGAAGCAAGCAAGGTTCCCTCTCCCTATCATGGTTTCAACAAACCGAAAAAGAAAAAGGTCAAAAAGACAGATTACTCCAAGCTGAAAAAAGACCTGAGAAAAAATGCAGATGAGTTTCTGCTTTTCGATGTTTGTGTGACTGAGGACCTGGAAGCTGCTTGGTTGGAGAGAGAAGGAAACCTTATACAGTCTTCTTCTCCATCAAAGCATGAAGAACAGTCGAAAAAAACCAGGAAAACTAAGGCCAAAGTGCTGGAAAAAGTCAGACGGACAAATGGACTTCACCGGACCTTGTCCACAATCATGGATGACGACCGAAGTGGTGAAAATCAAAAGAAAATGAACGTACCCGGTCTTTTCGAGAATAAGGCAAAGCATTAAATTTAACTGATAGTCCTGGCTATTTTAATCTATTTCGATTATAGTAGGTAACGATGTTAATTTACGAGATGTTTATTATTGGAGGATTTTTTACGAATGAATCATGAAACTTTATACCATTTTGTTGGGATCAAAGGCTCAGGCATGAGTGCCTTGGCCATGATTCTGCACGATAAAGGCTTCAATGTGCAGGGGTCGGACGTCAAAAAGTACTTTTTCACTCAGAAAAACTTAGAAGAGCATCAAATACCGATCAAGGTCTTTGATGAAAGTAATATTGAAGAAGACATGATTATTATTGCAGGTAACGCTTTTCCGGATACGCATGAAGAAATTCGCCGAGCGAAGGAAATGGGACTTGAAATAAAACGGTATCACGATTTTCTGGGAGAACTGAGTGATCAGTTTACGAGTGTGGCTGTGACCGGCTCTCACGGAAAAACCAGTACAACTGGCTTACTCTCTCATGTACTGGGCGGCATCAAGCCTACGAGTTATCTGATTGGAGATGGGACTGGCAGAGGGGAGAAGGACGCCGAGTACTTTGTGCTGGAAGCTTGTGAGTATCGCCGTCATTTTCTAGCGTACAAGTCTGATTATGCTTTGGTCACCAATATTGACTTTGATCATCCGGACTATTACGAAAGTATCGAAGATGTCCAGAATGCCTTTCTGGAGTTTTCTGCTCAAATCAAGAAGGCTATTTTTGCCTGTGGAGACGACATGAGACTACAGGAGCTGCACGCCCCTGTACCGATTGTGTATTATGGCTTTGACGAATACAACGATTTTCAGGCCAAAAACATCGAACGCTCAACGGACGGTTCGACATTTGATGTCTATGTCCGGGGAGATTTCTACGGGAAATTTACGATTCCTTCTTACGGTAAGCACAATATCCAGAATGCTCTGGGAGTCATTGCTTTTGCACACTATGAAGGACTGGATCCGGACAAAGTCAGAGAACAGCTGATGTCTTTTGCAGGAGTCAAAAGACGCTTCACAGAGAAACATGTGATGGACACAGTGATTATCGATGATTATGCCCATCATCCGGCAGAAATTCGGGCTACCCTCGATGCAGCACACCAGAAATATCCGGACAGAGAAATTGTGGCAGTATTCCAACCGCACACTTTCAGCCGGACCGTGGCTCTGCTGGATGAATTTGGAGCGGCTTTGGATATGGCGGATGCGGTCTATCTCTGTGATATTTTTACTTCCGCCCGTGAGCAAGAAGGTAAAATCACGATTCTTGACCTTTTGAATAAAACGGAAAAAGGCAAGGAAATCATCAGCGAAGAGGACATGTCTCCTCTGTTGGCGCATAAACATCAGGTAGTCATTTTTATGGGTGCCGGGGATGTAGAAAAGTTTGAGCATGCTTTTGAAAAGATTTTAAGTCAGTCAGAAGCAAAGAATTAACAGAAATGAGAGCGTTCCTGAAGCGGTTCAGGGAGCGTTCTCTTTTTCTATTTCCTGATATCTGATACTATGAGAGTAAGATTATTTACTGGAGGACGAGACAAGTGGCGGACAAAAAGAAATTACTGCTGATTGATGGACATAGTGTGGCTTTCAGAGCCTTTTATGGCCTGCATAGTCAGATCGAGCGTATGAAAAACAGAAATGGCCTGCATACCAATGCACTTTACGGCTTTCACAATATGCTGGAGGTGATTGTCAATAAGGAGCAGCCGACGCATGCTCTGGTCGCTTTTGATGCCGGAAAGACGACCTTCCGGCATGCTTTTTTTGATGATTACAAAGGGGGTCGGTCCAAGATGCCGTCAGAATTCTCGGAACAAATCCCTTTTCTCAAGGATCTGCTGTCGGGCTTTGGTCTGAAAAGTTACGAGCTGGAAAACTACGAAGCAGATGATATTATCGGTACATTGGCTAGGCAGGCTGAAACTGAAGGCTTTGAAGTGGTAGTGCTGACAGGGGACCGAGATTTGACCCAGCTGGCAACAGACGCTGTTCGAATTGACATCACAAAAAAAGGAGTCAGCGACCTGAAAGAACACTCCAAAACGTCGATAATAGATGAACTGGGCATCGATCCGATTCGTATTATCGATATGAAAGGTCTGGCAGGAGATGCCTCGGATAATATTCCAGGGGTGACAAAAATCGGCGAAAAAACAGCTCTGAAACTGCTGCATGAATATGGAAGCCTTGAGAATCTGTATGCGCACGTGGATGAAATGAAAAAGTCCAAGCGTAAGGAAAACCTGATAGCTGAAAAAGAGACAGCTTTTTTGAGTAAAAAACTGGCTACTATTGATGTACAAGCCCCCATTACCGTCAAGTTGGAGGAACTGAGTTATCATGGACGAGACATGGAGAAACTGATTGCTTTTTATAAAGAGATGGACTTCAAGTCCCACTTGGAAAAGCTGGATACAGCGGACTACATGGATCAGCTCGCAGAAGAGGTCGAGGAAGTCGAGTATACATTTGTTGAAGAAATCAGTCCGAAGCAGTTTTCTGACGGCATGGCACTGTATGTTGAAATGCTGGATGATAATTACCACAAAGCGGATATCGTTTCAGTAGCCTGGGGAAAGGAAAACAGGCTTTATGTGACTGATCCAGAAACCGCTTTTGCGTCGCCGGTATTTAAAGACTGGGTGGAAGATGAAGATAAAGAAAAATATGTATATGATGCGAAACGGACTTATGTTGCTCTCCACAAGAGAGAGTGTGAGCTGAAAGGGGTTTCCTTTGACATTATGCTGGCCTCTTATCTGCTGACAGCTGAAGACAGCAGCAGTGGCGATGTAGTAGATGTAGCCAGTAAGCACCATTATGAAGGGATGACCCCTGATGAAGTAGTCTACGGTAAAGGAAAGAAAATCAGTGTGCCTGAAGATCAGACGCTGATGTATGACCACATGGCCCGCAAAGTTTTAGCAATCACAAAGCTGTCCGCCAAGATGGACGCCGAACTGAAAGAGAATGAGCAGGAAGCTCTTCTGAAAGAAATGGAACTTCCGCTAGCTATCGTTTTGGCAGAAATGGAAATCCAGGGTATTACAGCTGATGCAGAGTGTCTGGAAGTCATGAAGGAAGAATTCAGGCAGACTCTTGAAGGAATCGAAGAAAGAATATACAAGGAAGCAGGAGAGACGTTCAATATCAATTCACCTAAGCAGCTTGGGGTGATCCTGTTTGAAAAGATGGGCTATCCTGTAATTAAAAAAACCAAGACGGGTTATTCTACTGCACAGGATGTACTGGAAAAACTAAGGGATCAGGCCCCAATTGTCGAATTTATACTCAAATACCGGCAGGTCGCCAAAATTCAGTCAACGTATATTGAAGGACTGCTTAAGGTGATAGACAGCAAGACCAGCAAAATTCATACCCGTTATCTGCAGACAGTCGCCCGTACTGGCAGACTTAGTTCTGTAGACCCGAACTTGCAGAACATTCCGATACGCCTGGAAGAAGGCCGTAAAATCAGACAAGCTTTTGTCCCCCGTAAAGAAGGCTGGAAAATATTTGCCTCCGACTATTCTCAAATAGAACTGCGGATCCTGGCGCATATATCAGCTGATGAACATCTGATCAGAGCTTTTATGGATAATGAGGATATTCACACGACGACAGCCATGCGAGTATTTGATATCGCCAATGCCGGTGATGTGACAGCGGATATGCGTAGAGAAGCGAAGGCAGTCAACTTTGGTATCGTTTATGGTATCAGTGATTATGGCCTGTCTCAGAACCTGAATATCAGCCGAAAGGAAGCCAAAGATTATATTGACACCTACTTTGACCGCTTCCCAGGGGTAAAGCAGTTTATAGATGACGTGATCCGTGAAGCCAAGGAAAAAGGCTATGTAGAAACATTATTTCACAGACGACGTTATTTGCCGGACATCAACTCAAGGAATTTCAATCTCCGTTCTTTTGCTGAACGGACAGCTATGAATACACCGATTCAGGGCAGCGCTGCCGACATCTTAAAAATGGCTATGATTGAAATGGATAAACGGATCAAAGCTGAAGGACTTCAGGCAACTATGCTGCTTCAAGTACATGATGAACTGATTTTCGAAGTGCCCGAAGAAGAGATTTCACAGATTGAGACATTGGTCAAAGAAGTAATGGAACAGACGGTGGAACTTGCCGTTCCGCTTAAGGTAGAAAGCAGCTATGGCAAAAGCTGGTACGAAGCAAAATAGACACATATACAGGCAAGAAGAAAGGGCGGGAGAGATCTCGCTCCTTTTCTTGCACAAAAAGTTTATAGAAAGTAGCGATAAAGATGCCTGAACTTCCAGAAGTGGAAAATGTTAAAAATGGTTTGCTAGACTTACTGCCGGGAAAAGTGATCAAAGAAGTCCAGGTGCTGTGGCCCAACATCATCAAAGATCCGGCGGCTAATATATTCAGCCGTCAGTTAGCCGGCCAGACAATCGAAAATATTGGAAGGCGGGGGAAGTTTCTGCTGTTTTACTTGAGTGATTATGTCCTAATCAGCCATTTGCGGATGGAAGGGAAGTTTAGAGTCGAAACAACAGACACGCCATTGGCCCGTCATACACATGTGGTATTTAAACTCAATGGAGAAGAAGAACTGAGGTATTTGGATGTCAGAAAGTTCGGTAAAATGAGTCTGACCTCGCGCGTTAGGCCTTTTGAGCACCCCTCGCTCGTGTCGCTTGGCCCTGAACCTACAGCTGATAAGCTGAACGATAAATGGGTTAGTCAGTTTCTTCAAAATAGAAAGCGGGCAATCAAAGCCTGCTTGCTCGATCAGACTTTAGTAGCCGGCATCGGCAATATTTATGCTGATGAAATCTTGTTCGATGCTCGTATTCATCCGTCCCGTCCCGCTTACTCACTTAAGCAAGAGGACATCAGCCGTCTAACGAAATCAATCATTACAATAATGGATAAAGCAGTGAAGTCTGGAGGAACCACAATCCGGACGTATGCCAATGCATACGGAGATTCAGGGACCTACCAGCATAATCTCAAAGTCTATGGCAGGGATCAGGCGGCCTGCACTCGTTGTGGAACTAGGATAGAAAAAATAAAGGTGGCTCAGAGGGGGACACATTTCTGTCCACTGTGCCAACCGGCAGAATAGAAGAGAGGAGTCGGCAAATGACTTATGTTTTGGGACTGACTGGAGGAATAGCTACAGGCAAGTCGACTGTCAGCCGATTTTTTCAGCAGAAAGGTATCCCGTTAGTTGATGCGGATAGGGGAGCGCGGGAAGTCATGCAGCCTGGCTGCAGTGCCTATCTGAAAACAGTGGATCAGTTCGGGGAGGAAATCTTAAACAAAGACCGCACGCTAAATCGCAAAGCTTTAGGGGCAATTGTTTTTTCGAACAAAAAAAAGCTGGACAAGCTTAATGCAATTGTGCAGGCCGACATTTTTGAGTGGATATTAGGTCAAATGCACGAGCATATAGCGGCCGGGGCTCCGTTGGTTGTACTGGATATTCCACTGCTGTACGAAGCAGGTTATGAAGAAATAGTGGATGGTGTAATGGTCGTTTGGACAGATAAAGACTGCCAGTTGAAGCGGCTGATGAATAGAGATGGATTGAGCCGTGAGGAAGCGGCTGGCCGAATTGCCGCTCAAGCGCCACTTAATGAAAAAATACAGAAAGCTGATGTTCTTATCGATAATAATGGGACAATAGACAGCACGCAACGACAGGTAGAGTCCTGGCTGACAGAGAATGGCTATTAGACCACGGTCGGGTATGTTATAATAGCGGTAATAATTCAAAGCAAAGGACTGACTGACATGCATTGTCCAAAATGTCAACATAATGGGAGCAGAGTAGTCGACAGCCGGCCGGCAGATGAAGGAAAATCCATCAGACGCCGGCGCGAATGTGATGCCTGCCTCTTCCGCTTTACCACCTTTGAGCGGATCGAACAGAGTCCTGTTCTGGTTGTCAAAAAAAATGGCAACCGGGAAGAATTCAGCCGTGAAAAGCTTCTGAGGGGGATCAGGCGGGCGTGTGAAAAACGTCCGGTTACTGCCGAAGAACAGGAGCAGATTGTCAACAAAGTGGAGTACAAGATCCGTGATCATGGGGCAGGAGAAATTGCTTCAACAAAAATTGGAGAGTATGTTATGGAAGAACTAGCTGAGCTGGATGATGTGGCATATATTCGTTTTGCATCAGTCTACCGTCAATTCAGAGACATCAGTGTATTCATGCAGGAAATGCAGGAGCTGGAGAAAAAAAGGAAAGAGCATTAAACAGATGATGGAAAGGATTCGAGTGGCATGAATTACCCCTGGAAACATATCAGTCCAAAAGATACAGTGCAAATCTTGAAAGTTGCGACCTTGTCAGACTTGGACAAACGGATACTGGTTTCTCTTTACCAGCCTTTATTGGGGCAAGAGGCTGTATCGTTGTATTTAACCTTGAGTGAATACATCGCGCAGAACAATGCAGCAGAAATCATGCTGTCAGATCTGCTCATTCAGACGGGTTTAGGTATCAAGCAATACTATGAAGCCCGAATTCGTCTGGAAGCCTATGGCCTGTTAAAAGTATTCCAGCATAAGCAAGAGTCTGACTATTTTAGCTTGGCCGTAATGAAACCAATGACACCCAGTCATTTTTTTGCCGACCCGATGCTTAAAATGATGCTGACAGAAAAAGTGGGACAGCGTCTGGCTGCTGAACTGGAAGACCGATTTGCTCTGCATTCTCCAGGACTTGAAGATTTTCAGGAAATCACTAAATCTTTTTTGGATGTCATTCATGTCGATATGCAAAAAATGAGTGAAGCGGACAATCATACATCAGCCATGCAGCTGAAAGAGCCTGTATTGAGTGATCAGGCAATAAAAGTTGACTCCTTTGACTGGAATTTCTTTATAGAAGGCTTGAATAAGCAGTACATCCGTCTGTCATCAGTCACTGCAGACATAAAAAAACTAGTATATACCTTTCATCTGCTTTACGGGATAAATGAACTGACTATGCAGGGATATGTGCTAGAAGCCGCTGATCTTTCGGACGGTACGGTCAGCGGTAAAAAACTAACAGCCATTATTCAGAAAAAATATCTTCAGCAGACAAGAAAACCTCAAGCGGGCCAGTTTAATGAGGGGTCTGGGCAGGGAGACGGCCGCAGGCTCAAGCAAAAAGGCTTCTCTGAAGGAGAAATCGAAGTAATTCTTCATGCCGAACAGGTCTCGCCTTATGCCTATCTAAAATCAATCAAGCAGCAGAAGGGCGGTTTCGTGGCCTCATCAGAAACATGGGTGCTGAAAGAACTGGTCGAACAGGCTCCGTTGTCCAATGCAGTAATCAATATTCTCCTGAACTACTTGCTTGTTATAAAAAATGCACCTACGCTTGAAAAAAATTTGGCTATTAAAATAGCAAACGACTGGGCACAGAGTCAGGTGAATACACCGGAAGATGCTATGGCTAAAGTCAAGCAGCTTTATGCGAACCACAATCAGAAACAGACTAAGCAGCGGCCAACATATTCTCGGTCTGCTCAGAAAAAGGCACACGCGAGACAGGAGTCTCTGCCTGACTGGGCCAAGGGAACGGCTGAAACAGACGAACGGCTGAGTGGTCAGGAAGCAGAAGCTTTCCGGAACAAGCTGAAACAGATACGAAATAAAAAAAGTGGTGATCAATGATGGACAGTATAAAAGATCAGCTGGCAAAAATGATGAATACGGCCGAACTTAGTGACCGTTTTAGTCAGATTATGAAGAATGAAGTCTTCAAAGATCCGGATGTCAGACAGTTTTTAACTGAAAATAAGGATGCACTGGATAAGGAAGCGATTGAACGCAGTGCATCGAAACTTTACGAATTTGTAAGTGAAAAAAGAAAAGCCGATACAGCTGAGAGTGGTCTCGCTCCGGGGTACCGGCCCAAGCTGATGTTGAACAACCACCGGGTGGATGTAACTTATGTTCCGACAGAGGATTTGATTGACAGACGAAAAGCCAGTCGGATCCGCAACAGAATCACATCAATGTATATGCCGAAAGATTTGAAAGAAGCCAGTCTTGAGGGATTCGAGGCAACTAGAAAACGCCAGGAAGCTTTCGAAAAAGCCATCCGCTTTATTGAAGCCTATCTGGATAATCCTAAAGAGTTTCACAAAGGCCTGTACTTTCAAGGAGCTTTTGGTGTAGGCAAGACCTATCTTCTAGGTGCGATTGCTCATGAACTGTCTGAACACGGACATGCTTCTACACTGGTCCACTTCCCGACTTTTGCCGTAGAAATGAAAAATTCTATTGGTAATAATACAACGGAAAGTAAACTGACTACGTTAAAAAAAGCCAGGGTGCTGATGATTGATGATATTGGTGCAGATTCGATGTCTTCCTGGATCAGAGACGACGTGCTGGGAGTCATACTGCAATATCGTATGCAGGAAGAACTGCCAACCTTTTTTACTTCGAACTTTGATATGGATCAGTTGGAAAAAGAGCACTTGAGTGTCAGCCAGCGTGGAGAAACCGAGCCCCTTAAAGCTAAACGTCTGATGGAACGGATCCGCTTTCTGTCTGAGGAAGTAACTATGGCCGGTGAGAACCGTCGGCAAAATAAAAGTTGATTTGGGAAAAAAAACATGATAGAGTACTACCTATATTAGCGAGTGAACAACGATGCGAAAGACACCACCGGACAGCCTCCTGAGATGAAAGAGAGGAAGACAACAGCTGAAAGTCTTCCACCATGCTGCTGGTGACCCCTTTCAAGTGCAAATCTGAAAACAGTAGGATTGGCCGTAGACTCTGCGTTAAAGAGAAGAGAACAGAAAGAACCCTCTTTCTGCAAACTTGGGTGGAACCACGTGAATACCAGACGTCCCATTGAACAGCTGTACTGTTCAATGGGACGTCTTTTGCTGTGAACGCTGTTTTATGCAGCAGTTCGAAAAATAAAAGGAGGAAAGACTATGTCAAACACAATAGCGGTTACCTTACCAGATGGTTCAGTGAAAGATGTATCAAAAGGTACGAGTCCAAAAGAAATAGCAGGCAGTATTGCCAAATCTCTGGAAAAGAAAGGGCTAGCAGCCAAATTTAATGGAGAACTGATTGATTTCAGCCGAAAACTTGAAAGGGACGGAGCTCTTGAGATTATCACACCCGATCATGAGGATGCCCTGTCTGTATTGCGTCATTCTACGGCGCATCTGATGGCACAGGCGATTAAGCGTCTATATCCGGACGTGAAATTTGGAGTCGGCCCGGCAATCGAGTCCGGTTTTTATTATGATACCGATTCAGAGCAGCCGATCACTGACGAGGATCTGAAGCGAATTGAAGCTGAAATGATGGCAATCGTCAAAGAAAATCTGCCGATTGTCCGCAAAGATATTTCACGTAAAGACGCACTAGAGCTTTTCCAAGACGATCCTTACAAACAGGAGCTGATCAAAGACTTGCCGGAAGATGAGGCGCTGACTGTCTATGAGCAAGGTGAGTTTGTTGATTTATGTCGGGGAGTACATGTACCGTCGACTGGTCGCATTCAGGTTTTTAAACTGCTGTCACTGGCTGGAGCTTACTGGAGAGGTAAGTCGGATAACAAAATGATGCAGCGTGTTTACGGTACGGCATTCTTTGACAAGAAAGCACTGAAAGAATTTCTGAAGATGAGAGAAGAAGCGAAAGAGCGGGATCACCGCAAGCTGGGTAAAGAACTGGATCTGTTCATGCTGTCCCCTGAAGTGGGTTCAGGCTTGCCTTTCTGGCTGCCAAAAGGGGCAACCATCAGACGGGTGATTGAGCGCTACATTACAGACAAGGAAATTGCTCTTGGCTATCAGCACGTTTATACGCCTATCATGGCTAATGTTGATTTTTACAAGCGTTCCGGCCACTGGGATCACTATCATGAAGATATGTTCCCGCCAATGGACATGGGTGATGGTGAAATGCTGGTACTGCGTCCAATGAACTGCCCGCATCACATGATAGTTTTCAAAGATGATGTCAGAAGCTACCGGGATCTGCCGATCCGCATTGCAGAACTGGGGCAGATGCATCGCTACGAGAAAAGTGGGGCCTTGTCAGGATTGCAGCGGGTAAGAGAAATGACTCTTAACGATGCCCATGTTTTCGTGCGCCCGGATCAGATCAAGCAAGAGTTCAGCCGTGTCGTCCAGCTGATGCTGGCTGTCTATGATGATTTTGAAATCACAGACTACCGCTTCCGTTTGAGTTACCGTGATCCCGAAAATACTGAAAAGTACTTTGATGATGATAACATGTGGTTGAAGGCTGAGTCGATGCTGAAAGAAACCCTGGATGAATTGGGACTTGACTATTATGAAGCAGTGGGAGAAGCTGCTTTCTATGGTCCCAAGCTGGATGTTCAGGTCAAGACTGCCATGGGGATTGAGGAGACCTTATCTACCGTGCAGCTGGACTTTCTTCTGCCTGAGCGTTTTGACCTGACCTATGTCGGAGAGGACGGCCAAGACACTCACAGGCCAGTTGTTATTCACAGGGGAGTAGTTTCTACTATGGAACGCTTCGTTGCCTACCTGATTGAACGATACAAAGGAGCATTCCCGACTTGGCTGGCTCCGGTACAGGCAAAAGTGATTCCTGTCAATCTTGACATACATGGTGAACATGCCAAAAAACTTCAGGAAAGCATGGCTGCTAGAGGTTTAAGAGTCGAAGTCGATATGCGCAATGAAAAAATGGGGTATAAAATTCGTGAAGCACAGACATTGAAAATACCGTATCAGCTGGTCATTGGTGATCAGGAAATGGCTGAAAATACCATTGCTGTCCGAAAATACGGTGAGAAAAAGACGGAAACTATGGCGGTAGACCAGTTTATTGAATTAATGGTAAACGAGAATACTAAGTGAACATCAAAAGGTTGACAGTAGTCTTTGCCTGTGATAATATATAAGAGTTGAGAAAACAAAGCAGAAGCCCCCGCTTCTCGCCTGAGCAGACAAAACGTCTCTGGGCAGATACGAACGTATATAAAAGCATAGAATGTATATGCATGTGCGGAGTAAAGACGGGCCTTCTATAGTGTATGGAAGCCTGTCTTTTTCTGTGTTTTTCTCGCAAATACTTTGGAGGTGACCACCATAGCTAAAGACATGATTGTCAATGACCGCATCCGTGCCAACGAGGTACGACTGATCGGTAAGAACGGTGAACAGATAGGAGTAGTCCAGCGCAGCGAAGCAATGAGATTAGCAGAAGAGTCGAATATGGACTTGGTACTTGTTTCTCCGAATGCTAAACCACCAGTGGCGCGTATTATGGACTATGGTAAATATCGCTATGAGCAGCAGAAAAAGGAACGTGAAGCAAGAAAGAATCAGAAAATCGTCAACGTCAAAGAGATTCGTCTAAGTCCGACAATCGATGACCATGATTTCGATACTAAATTGCGTAATGCACGTAAATTCCTTGAAAAAGGCGATAAAGTGAAAGTTTCTATCCGTTTCAGAGGACGAGCTATTACACATAAGGACATTGGACGTGAAGTGTTGGAGCGCATGGCAGACAAAGCATCTGACATTTCGACAGTTGAATCTAAGGCTAAAATGGATGGCCGCAGCATGTTCTTGATGCTCGCACCGAAAAGTGAAACGAAATAAACTCAGCTACTGACTGATTTTATGCAACCATTATAGAAGAGTATTGGAGGAAATCAATAATGCCTAAGCAAAAAACGCACAAAGGATCAGCAAAACGTTTCAAGAGAACAGGATCCGGTAAACTGAAAAGAAGTCACGCAAAGACAAGCCACATGTTCGCTAACAAGACGCAAAAGCAGAAGCGTAAACTGCGTAAATCAGCAATGGTTTCTAGTGCTGACTACAAGCGTATTAAACAGCAGCTTGCTAAAATGAAATAAAGACAAGATTCTAGGATTGTATTGAAGGAGGAAAAATAATGGCACGAGTAAAAGGTGGAGTCGTCACTCGCAGACGCCGTAATCGAGTTTTAAAATTAGCTAAAGGATACTATGGTGCGAAGCACCGCTTGTTCAAAGTTGCAAAACAGCAGGTCATGAAATCATACATGTATGCATACAGAGACCGTAAACAAAACAAGCGTAACTTCCGCAAACTATGGATTGCGCGTATCAACGCCGCAGCACGTATAAACGGATTGAGCTACTCAAAATTCATGCATGGCCTGAAATTAGCTGAAATCGACATGAACCGTAAAATGCTGGCGGACTTAGCAGTCAACGATGCACAGGCATTTGCTGCATTGACTGACAAAGCAAAAGACGCACTAAGCAAATAATACTAGAGACCTTGTAACAGGCAGTTTACAATTACCTGTTACAAGGTTTTTTTTATGTCTTCAGTTAAAAAGACCATACAAACCCCTATCTTCATGGTATAATATGGAGGATATTTTTTAAAATCGGTTAGAATATGTCCAGTGTATGCAACGTGCCCTATGCTGTTCCAACCCCTTTTCAGGGAGGAGACTAGCTGAAAGACAAGGAAATGAGGTGAAAAAGTGGCTGAAATTAAGAAGAGAATAGCAGTCATCGGTAGCGGGATCACAGGGCTGACAACTGCATACCGTCTGCAGGCTGAAATCAAGACACACAATTTGCCTTATGAGGTGATTGTACTGGAAGCGTCTATCCGGTCAGGAGGCAAACTCTACACAATGAAATTTGGAGAGCAGTTTATCGACTTGGGAGCTGAATCGATTGATTCGAGGCGCTCTGAGGCGGTAGATCTCATCGAAGAGCTGAACTTGGTTGATCGTTTAGCTTACAGCAGAAACGGGAAACAGGATATTTTTGCTTTCAACAAGCTTTATCATATGGACTGTGCTACGTATAAAGGTATTCCTGTAAAGCGATCAGATATCTGGAAATACGATATCGTATCATTTCAGGGAAAACTTTCCTTTTTAAAAGATACTTACTTTTCTAAAACTGAATTAAGTAAAGAAGTTACAGCCCGAGACTATCTTGCAGAACGTGTCGGGGATGAAGTAGCGGAATACGTTGCCGAGCCATTTTTCGCCAAAATATATTCAAGTGATATCGATGAAATCGGGATTCATGGACTAAATGAGCCCCTGGTTGAACTCGAAGAGGAACATGGAACGTTAACCCGGGCACTAGAGGACAATCCACAACTTCAGGATGGAGACGGGAACTATGTGACTTTCGATCAAGGACTCGAGACGCTAACTCGGACACTCACGGAAAAAATTGAGCCAATAATCCGTTACTCCAAAAAAGTAACAGATGTAAAAAAGAGTATCAATGAAACCTATCTGCTAGATATTAATAAAAAAGAGCAGCTGAGGGTTAACAGTGTAGTAGTGGCGACCGATTCTGCCGCCTACAATCAGATTTTTTCTGACATTGATCTTAGCGACTATTTCAAAGACATCAAAATGGGATCCATCGGCTTTGTTCTTTTCAGCTTTCCGAAAGGGTCTCTAAACAAAGCGCCCAAAGGAAATGGAGTATTGCTGGGGCGCCGAAATAACTCCTATATACAGAGTGTTGTCTGGCTGAATAAAAAATGGGCTCATTTTGCCGATAGGGATGAAGAGCTTTTGGGTATTTACTTCGGCAGGAGTACAGACGGAATCATGATGTCTTTGAGTAATAAGCAGATTGAAGAGGCGATACTGAAGGATCTCAATAAAATGCTTGGTATCCGTCAGAAGCCTAATTACCGGATCATCAAGCGATGGCCGAATGCCATCCCGCAGTTTACTCTCAATCATGAACAGAATACAACCCGGCTTTCTGATTTTCTAAAGAAGCAGTATGCTGGACTGTATCTGGTCGGTAACGGCATGGACGGTTTCGGCATCAATAACTGCATCAAGCAAGCAAACGAAGTCAGTAAAAAAGTGCTGGACCATTTAAAAAAACAAAAAAGTATATTAGCGGTCGAAGCTGATCGCTAAACTGACAGCCGTTATGTCCGGTTAAGGACATAGAGGGGCTGTCTTTTAATATATATGGGTGACTGACAGGATGTGCATTGAGTGTTGTCCAGGAGAGTGATAAAATCAGAGGGAAGCAAACAGCCGGAGTAGTGATACCATGAAGCGATATCTAAAGTTTTGGGTGCACAGATAAAGCAGTGTGATCTTAGTCCGGTGATTAGAATAAGAAAAGGAGCAGATGCTTGTGTATTATGTAAAAAATGAGAGAAATGGGAAAGAAGTTCACGACCCCAGCCTGAATCTGGCTATTGAGTACTATTTATTGAATGAAGTGGAGCTGGATGAACCGATTCTGCTTTTTTACATTAATGATCACTCTATCATTGTCGGACGAAACCAGAATACCTATGAAGAAGTGAATACCAATTATGTAGATGACCAGGACATTAAAGTGGTCCGCAGGTTTTCCGGTGGAGGCGCAGTATATCATGATATGGGCGTACTTAACTTCTGTTTTCTGACAAAAGATGACGGTGAGTCTTTTAGGGACTTCAAGAAATTTACTTTGCCGGTGATTGATGCCCTGCATCAGATGGGAGTGGATGGAGCAGAGCTGAAGGGTAGAAATGACCTGGTTATTGATGGAAAGAAATTCTCGGGCAACGCAATGTATGCGAAAAATAATCGGCTGACTGCCCACGGGACACTAATGTTTGATTCTGAAATCGAAGCTGTCGTCAAAGCATTAAAGCCAAAGAAACACAAGCTAGAATCAAAAGGCATTAAATCGATCAGAAGCCGGGTCACGAATATCAAGCCTTATCTGGATGATTCTTATCAGTATATGAATGCCAAAGATTTCAGGGATAAACTACTGCTTTACATCTTTGATACGGATACAAAAGAGACAATTAAAGAATACAAGCTGACAGAAGCAGACTGGGAAAAAATCGATGCCTTTGCTGATGCTTATACTGGAAACTGGGAATGGAACTATGGTAAGTCACCGGCTTTTGATACAGAGCGCAGTGAACGCTTGTCGGTCGGCACCGTTGAAGTGAAAATGAATGTCAGGCAGGGAACGATTGAAGCTATCCGCGTGTACGGAGACTTTTTTGGAATGGGCGAAATTGCAGACGTGGAACAGGCACTGACTGGTGTTGCTTATACCAGAGAGGCAATTACGTCAGCACTCAACGGTCTGGACCTCAATAAGTACTTTGGACAAGTTGAAGTAGAGGAACTTGTCAATTTGCTGTATTAATATGGAATTACAATAGAAGCAGCAGGGAATAAAGCTGCCAGTTCAAAAAGGCACCGTCTGATCTCCATACAGGGAGTAGACTAACACAATAAAATGAGACAATATAAAACACCTTCGAAGTGGTATCATTTACAAAATACTATGTCGGAGGTGTTTTTGCGTGGGCAAAAACGTATATTCAAGTGAAGTAAAATGGGCAGTTGTTAAAGCTAAGTTAAGTGGCGAACTAACGAACAAAGAGATTATGGGAAAATATGGTATAAAGAATGTCACTCAAATCAAAACATGGATGAAGTGGTGTCGAACAAATCAAATCCATCGTTTTGACCAGCCGATCGGAAAACAATATTTATATGGACTTGGACCGGAATTCAAAAGTGAAGAAGAAAAAAAATAAACAGGTGGAACATTTACAAATGGAAAATCAGATTTTAAAAAAGTATTTAGAACTCAAAAAGGAGTTGAAAAAATAGTCCACCAATTGGTGGACGTATTTAGACAAAAGCATACTATCCGTGCTGTTTTGGCTGCTTTGGGTATAGCACGATCTACGTATTACCGGTGGACGAAAAAACCAAAGACAGGCTTGTCGAAGGTGGCGTTGGGTATTACGGAATCATGCCAAAAACAGAAATACCGTTACGGTCACCGCAAGATTACGAAACTCTTGAAACGATACTATAAAATTAAACGTCACCGGAATACTGTTCAACGAGTCATGCAAAAACTAAACATACAATGCCGAGTAAAGCCAAAACGTAAGTGGAAGTCTCAGGGAGAAGCAGTAATCATTGCTCCTAATTTATTGAAGAGAAACTTCACGGCTTCACAACCAAATGAGAAATGGGTAACTGATATTACCTATATTCAATATGGTCCGGAAATAAAGTATCTTTCAACTATTATAGATTTGTTTAATCATGAAGTCGTCGCATATAAGCTATACAACCACCAACAGACACCCTTAGTGATTGATACGTTGAACGCAGCCTTAAAAGCAAAAGGACATCCTAACGGCGTCCTCATTCATTCTGACCAAGGGTCAGTTTATACTTCTTATGCCTTTCAAGGTTTAGTTCAGGAAAAAGACTCGATAAGTAGTATGTCTAGAAGAGGTAACTGTTGGGATAACGCAGTTATTGAGTCATTTCACTCAACTATTAAATCAGAAGAGTTCCAGTAAATCAGAAGAGTTCCAGTATATTAAGTTCAATTCTTTGACCTCACAAGAGGTCACCGCTAAAGTCGGTGACTATAGGAATTATTACAATAATGATCAAATTCAAGAAAAATTAGACTACTACTCCCCATTAGAATATGGAGGAATAGCAGTCTAAGAAGGTGTTTTATTAGTGTCTCAAATCAGCAGGTCAGTCTAGAGAAAAGGCGGTACTTTATTTTAGGAGTTAATCTTCGCATGTTCCTAGTTTATAATAATTATAAACTGAAAGTTGCATTAAAACCTATACAAGCCCGTTATAAGTGCTTTTATTTAGTTTATTATCGTAAATTTGACTGTGAGAGACAAAAGTTTGTCAAAAAGGGTTTACAAAAGTTCACAATTGCTTTATAGTAATAATTGTAGAAAACGTCAACGCTTATCAGATACAGATATTAAGAGAGGGAGATACATAATGGTCACATTATTTACAACACCAAGTTGCACATCATGTAGAAAAGCAAAAGCATGGCTGGAAGAGTACGATATCCCTTATACAGAGAAAAATATGACTCATGAGCCGCTCGAATTAAATGAGATCCGGTCGATTATGAGAATGACTGAGGAAGGCACTGAAGATATTATTTCCAAACGATCCAAAGCTTTCAAAGAACTAGATATTGATCTAGACGACTTATCTATGCTGGAACTTTTTGAATTGATCCGCGAGAACCCGACACTAATCAGAAGACCCATTCTGCTGGATGATAAACGCCTGCAAATCGGCTATAACGAAGATGAAATCAGACAGTTTGTACCACGAGAAGTCCGAGCTATGGAACTGGAAAAGGCTCAAAAATTAGTTGCGCTAGCCCAGTCTTGATTTACACGTCTTGCCTGGAAAAAGAATCGACCTTAGTGTCGATTCTTTTTCCATTGTATAGGGTCTAGCCTGTCTCGAAATAAGCGACTGAACTTGTATTTAAAGGCTGGCTTTTGTATAATAAGTGAAGTGCAGTCTTTGCATTATGCTGCATAAAATAGCAAAAAACATCCCCAAAAGAGCTTGAGGCTCTAGAGAATTGTGAGGTGCGGGATAATGGAAATTGAACACATCAATGAAGATACTATCCGTGTGACAATCGAAAATACGGATCTAGAAGAACGTGGAATTACTTTCCTCGATTTATTGGGTAATCAGAAGCAGATTGAGAAATTCTTCTACAGCATTCTGGAAGAAGTTGACATAGACGAAGAATTCCAAGAGTCAGAAGCAGTCACTTTCCAAGTTATGCCCAACAACAATGGTCTCGAACTGTTTATCAGTAAAGGAACCAATTTTAAGGAAGGATTCAACCAGTTAGGCGGAGCTGATGAGGAGCTAGCCAGCAGTAGTGGTTTATCGGAGGAATCTGTGCCGAATATTGAAGATGAACTGGATACGGAAGCTAATGAGACAAAAGAAGTAACGATTGTGTTACAGGATTTTGAACAGATGATTCAGTTGTCGAAGTCTCTTTATATGGAAAGCGGCTTGTCGCATCTTTATGCTTATAAAAATCAGTACTATCTAAACCTGATTTTCTTTGTGGAAGAGATGAATGAAAAGACCAGTGAGGAAGAACTCGCTGTTGCCCTTGAATTTGGAGAAAAAAGCTCGGTATCCTCTGAAGTACTCAACGAATATGCTGACAAGATAATGGAAACCAATGCGCTTGAGTTGACCCGATTTTACTTTAATTGAAAGAAGAGCTGTGAAGAGACTATCTTCACAGCTTTTTTTAGTGAAAAAATAATCCGATGGACAATATATATATATAAAGAAATTGGAGGAAACACATGCTTATAGCTCTTAACGAAAAAAATGAACCAGTCAGGGCAGACAGTGCACCCATAGGGGCTCAGTACTGCTGTCCAGCATGCAAAGGCAAAGTCATACTGAAAAAAGGGGAGTTGAAGATTTCTCATTTTTCTCATTGGAGAAATCAGCTGTGCTCCAAAAGAACAGAATCGGAAACGGAAGAGCATCTAAGAGGAAAGCTAGATTTAATGCGGTGGGCACATAAGCGGCTGGGTGAAACAAAACTGGAGTACTACATTCCGGCGATCCGGCAAAGAACAGATTTACTCATTGTCCATAATAACTACTGGTTTGCCATCGAATTTCAGTGCAGCCCTTTGCCTGTCGCTTCCGTTCAAAGCAGAACGGAGGGCTATATAAGCATTGGTCTTCCAGTCGTATGGATTAGCGGCAACAAGCTAAAATTGTCACGTAAACCAACAGCACTCCACTGTGCGCTGATGAATGAAACAGGTAGTGGTGAGCTTTACTTTCTTCATTATGACCAGTCTAGCTGCCAGCTGATGGTGTACCATTCCTTTCACTCCTTAAAGGGTTATTTCTCATTTAGTTCTCGGTACATTCATTTTGGTAGCGAAGTCGATGCAACCAGCGTAAAGCAGGTAGAGATCCAGTCGTATGTATTACAGGCTCCTTCAGTAGCGAAAAATAGACTGAAGCAGCTCTATCGATTTAAGCTACACCAAGACAGCAGATATCGTCAGTTTTTTGAACTGCTGTATACGAGCCGCTTAAGTCTGGAAAGTATGCCCGAGGCTTTACTTCATCCGGTCGCAAGGGAGTGGATGATTAGGACAGTTCCGCAAGAGTGGAAACTGCTGTTGCTAAAGTGGATTGTCGCACTGCCAGAAAAACAGATACTAACCCAAAAACTCATTGACCGTCAAAGGGTGCAGTGGACAGAAAGCGGAAAGATTGATTTTTATTGTTTTCCAAATGTATCCAGTTCGGCGTTAAACCGGCCCCTAATCGATTTTCTGAAGCTGCTTGCCGCCTTGAGTGTGCTAGATTCACTTGGAGAAGGAAAATGGCGGGTCAATCGTAAATGTCGAACTATTAGAATGCTGTCAAAAACAAATGAATGCATAATTACTGATTTCTGATTATTCTATTCAATTTTAAAGTGTGGTATGATTAAATTAGTCTGAAAAATATAGGAGGAACATTAATGAACGATGTTAAAAAACTGCCTTTGCGAGAAGACGTCTCTAATGAACTGACCTGGGATTTGACCACTATCTACGCATCTGATGAAAAATGGGAAGAGGATTTTGAAAGGCTGAAACAAGACGCAGCAGATGTGACTAGGTTCAAGGGGAGGCTGAATGAAGGGGCTCGTATTTTTCAGGAGGCACTCGAAGCTGTTCTGGGGCTTTCACGAAAAATCAGTTCACTCTATGTCTATGCACACCTAAAAAACGACCAGGATACAGGTAACAGCACCTATCAGGCGATGAATGACAAAGCGCGTTATATGATTGCCCAGGCTCAGGAAGCTACTTCTTGGTTTGAACCGGAAGTGATTGAGCTCTCTGAGTCAGTCCTGAAAAGCTACTTCAATCACAATAAAGAGTTAGAAATATACAGGCATTACATTGAACAAATGACGGCCAATAAGGAGCACGTCCTGTCGTCAGAAATGGAAGCCCTTTTGGCTGGAGCCAGTGAAATATTCAATTCGTCCACTCAGACATTCAGTGTACTGAACAATGCAGATCTGAAATTTCCCGAAGTCAAAAACGATAAGGGGGAAACTGTTCAGCTTTCGCATGGTATGTTTGGCGAACTGATGGAAAGTACTGACCGGAGCGTCAGAGAGCAAGCCTTTAAGAAAATGTACGCAGTTTACAAGGATTTTAAAAACACTTTTGCCAGCACTTTGGCATCAACTGTCAAAAATCATAACTATTTGGCTAAAGTACACAACTACTCATCGGCAAGAGAAAGCGCCTTGTCCAATAACCATATTCCTGAAACAGTACATGATACGCTGATTCAGGTGGTTAATGACCATCTGCCCTTGCTGCACCGCTACATGGCGCTGCGCAAGCAGGTTCTTGAACTTGACGAGCTGCATATGTATGATCTCTATACTCCAATTACCGGAGAAGCCAGCTTGAAATACAGCTACAATGAGGCGAAATCCAAGACGTATGAAGGACTGCAGCCACTTGGCGATGAATACAAGGCCGTACTGGACCAGGCTTTTAATGACCGCTGGATTGACGTAGTAGAAAATCAGGGCAAGAGAAGTGGAGCTTATTCAAGCGGCACCTACGATACGAATCCTTTTATCTTGCTAAACTGGCATGATTCACTGAATCATCTCTATACACTGGTACATGAACTGGGGCACAGTGCGCACAGCTACTTTACTCGGGATACCCAGCCTTACGTTTATGGGAACTATTCAATTTTCCTGGCTGAGATTGCTTCAACGACAAATGAAAATCTGCTGACCGATTACTTGCTGAAAACAACTGAAAATCCCAAAGCCCGTGCTTATGTTTTAAGTCATTATCTAGACGGCTTTAAAGGAACAGTTTTTCGGCAAACGCAATTTGCTGAATTTGAGCATCTGATGCATGTGGAAGCGGACAAAGGGACACCCCTGACCGCAGATTATTTGAGCAAGCAGTATCAGCAGATCAACAGTAAGTATTACGGTGATTCTGTTGAAAAAGATGAGGAGATTCAGTATGAATGGGCCAGAATTCCTCATTTCTATTACAATTACTATGTCTATCAGTACTCCACCGGTTTCTGTGCAGCCACTGCACTGGCGGACGCAATGATCAAAGAGGAGGACGGAGCACTGGATGCTTACTTGACTTACCTCAAAGCAGGAAGCAGCGACTTCCCTATTCAGGTCATGCAGAAGGCGGGTGTGGACATGACCAGCCGCGATTACTTGCTCAGAGCAATGGCTGTTTTTGAAGAGCGAGTGGACGAACTGGAAAAAGCACTTAAGGCAATAAAATAAATCGGATTAGACACAAAACGTTCCCTTACTCCCAGTAGATTCAGGAGCAAGGGAACGTTTTGTTGTTATGGATAAGGCTTTTCCTGCCTGTCACACCATTTGAAAAACATTCGCAAGGTTTTGATAAGAGAGCCCGGATTTTTCTAGCTGATCATCGCAAAGACCGTGAAGCATCTGCTTAGTGATAGAAGATTCGACCCGATAGCCTTGACGGGTGTCTTTACTGGAATAGATGACACAGGAAGGAGCTTCTGTTACGTTCATATCCATTGCCAGTTTCTGGTCCTTATTGAATGCTTTTTTGGAAAATTCGGACTCCAGATCCTCCTGAAACATTTCGATATCCAAAGAGATAGTCTCGGCAATTTCAAGGAAAAGCGAGGATGAAACCACCTGATTACCTTCGACAACCAGCTTCTGAAGTTCCATCAGAAATTTTCGCCCCATTTTCTTGCCTTGAAAAGAGGCAGCCTGAAAAGCCAGACTAGCATCATAGGAGGCTGCGTAAAGTTCATTTCTGTCTTTAGTTGTACCGGTATGTCCTTCGTTAACCAGATTTTTGATGGAACGTAGATTAAGAAGGGGAATGAAGCGAACTTTCACTTTTTCATTTCGTTCAGCTGAAAAAGATTCAACCAGCTTTTCAGATTCGTAGCAGTTCGGTCCTAATGGATTAACGAACAGAAATACTTCAACAACTTTGTTTTTAAACATAATATACACACACCTAATTTGTTTTTATATTTATCGAGCAAGGTCTACTGTGGGGTCTATAACGACCCTCTCTACACTATATAGACTATCAGACAACGCGGGCGTTTTGTAATAATCTGCCCAAAAACAGTGATAAAATCAGGTGTGGTGTGACAATTTCGTCACAATTGACATTAGCCATTCAAATGTGCCGATACAGCACGCTTGATCTTGTTGGGAGTTTTTCTGACTGGGATACCATAAGTATGCAAGAGAGAGTTGAATACTGTGTTTCCGGTCTCGATAGACGGAGATTCCAGTTCCAGCTCATAATCTGTGGTGTTACTGTACCAGCTTCGATCCAGTACCAGTAAGCAGTTCTCATAAGGTCTTTCTAGACGCTCAGTTGTCAGCTCAGCAATTTTTTTCACCTGTGTTATTTCCAGTTCCAACTCCTCGCGGATAAAGCTGGTCAAAGAGGGAGGTAGTTCAAAAATGGAAGCATTGATTGTCTTAATGGCCTCTGAATGGTTCAGGGGAAGATTCCATTCCTTGTGATGCCCTTTAAAAGGTGTTTTTAAGGTTATTTCAGCCTCATCTTTTTTCACTCGTATTCTAAGGGCACAGGCTGAGCGCCTCAAAGCCTCGTCCGTTGTGTCAAAGTAGGTGTTGGTTTGTTTGAAGCCTGAAGCATCGGCACCGAAAAAATCAGTTTTTAAACGGGCATATTCTGTGGCGTTGAGAAGGTTTTTAAATTCTATTTCAATCTCTTGGTTCATTAAGCATCATCCTCTGTCAGTACTTTAATTAATAATAGTATGGTACAATAGTAGCAAGAAAACAAGGTGAAAACTAATATAAAATAGCAAAGAAGGTAGAGGATATGCATAGAGACTGGGAACTTTTCCTGCTTCCTTACAAGCAAACAGTAGATGAACTAAAAGTTAAACTGCGTGGTTTGAGAGAAATGTACCGGTTAAGAAAAGAGCACGGACCCATCGAATTTGTGACTGGCAGAGTCAAGCCGGTGAACAGTATCCTGCTCAAATCTAGAACCCGTCACATACCTCTGGAGAAGCTTGAAACAGATATGGAAGACTTGGCAGGTATTCGCATCATGTGTCCCTTCGTGGAGGACATTTATGATGTTGTTGAGATGCTCAAGCACCGAAACGATTTGAAAGTTGTATATGAAAAAGATTATGTGACTCACAAAAAAGACAGTGGTTATCGCTCCTACCACATGATCTGTGAGTATCCAGTCCAGTTGATAGACGAAGTTAAGACTGTACTGGTTGAGATACAGATCCGGACCCTTGCTATGAACTTCTGGGCATCGATTGAGCATTCTCTGAATTATAAGTATCAGGGCGAATTTCCATCGGAAATTAACGACCGTTTGCAGAAAGCTGCGGAATCAGCTTTTCAGTTGGATGAAGAGATGTCGACTATAAGGGACGAAATCAAGGGCATCCAGAAAAATTATCGATTCAGCAAAGATTAGTAGAAAACAGATAATGCTAAAGAAAGGGAGTATTCAGTGAGGATCGCACTTGTACACAACTATACGAACGGCTCACTCAAAGTCAGTGACAAACTGAAAGCCCTGCTGCTCAATGAACAGTTCACCATGGTCAGTACTGATCCGAATATTGTTATATCAGTTGGAGGGGACGGCACTTTGTTGTCGGCCTTTCACCGCTATGCTCATTTGCTTGATCAAGTAAGGTTTATTGGCGTACATACCGGCCACCTGGGATTCTATACTGACTGGCGCGAGTATAATATTGATGAACTTGTCAGCAGCCTGAAAAACGATACTGGAGAATTTATTCAGTATCCTCTGCTGGATGTTGAACTGGTTTATACAGATACTAAGAAATCCAAGCACTTTTTGGCACTGAACGAATCAACAATCAAGCAGCCCAACGGGACACTGGTATGTGATGTCTTTATAAAAGAGGAGCACTTTGAGCGGTTCAGGGGAGATGGCTTGTGTGTATCCACACCGACCGGTTCTACTGGCTACAACAAGTCGGTCGGAGGGGCAGTCTTGCACCCTAGACTTGAGGCGCTGCAGCTGACAGAAATGGCTTCTCTGAACAACCGAATATTCAGAACTTTGAGTTCACCTATGATTATTGCCCCCGATGAATGGATCAGACTTAAACCGGTCGGGGTAGATAAAATCAGTCTGACCATTGATCAGCTAGTCTCAGAAGAAAACGATATTGACCATATCCGAATGAAGATAGCTGATGAGCGGATCCGTTTTGCCCGTTATCAGCATACTCATTTTTGGAATCGTGTGGAAGATGCATTTATAGGAGCGAAGCAGTACGATGCAGATTCAATGGACAGTTAAGGATACAGAAGAGCAGGCTAAAACACTTAAAGCCTTTTTGAAGCGCAGACAGATATCCAAGCGCTTACTCAGTAAAATCAAGTACAGAGGAGGAGAGCTTAAAGTGAATAATCGTCCTGTCCGTGTCAGAGAACCATTAGCTGCAGGAGACTTGGTCACACTCGTTTTACCTAGAGAAACCGGCAGTGAGAACCTGTCTGTTTCTGAGCAGCCGATTGACATCGTATATGAAGACGAACATTACCTGCTGTTGAATAAGCCTTTCGGAGTAGCCTCTGTTCCATCGGCTCTCTATCCGGCTGATACAATGGCCAGCCGGGTCAAAGGCTATATCCGCAGACAGAATTATCATCACCAGACGGTCCATATTGTGAGCAGGCTCGACCGGAATACTTCAGGTATTATGATTTTTGCCAAGCACGCTTTGGCTCACTCCTATCTTGATCAATTACTGCAAAATCAGGGGGTTTACAAGGAGTATACTGCCTTTACAGCTGATAGAATCAAGGAGAGTGAAGGCATGATTGATGCGCCGATTGCGCGATCTGCCGGATCGATAATTGAACGTACAGTCGATCCGAATGGAAAACCTTCACGGACTGAATACTGGCTGACTAAGCTCTATGGTGAAGCTTCAAAAGTTAGAATTCAACTTCATACTGGCAGGACCCATCAAATCAGAGTGCACTTTGCGCATATTGGTCATCCCTTACTGGGTGATACACTTTATGGCAGCAACAAGCCACAATTGATTAACCGTCAGGCCCTGCACTGCTCGAACATTATATTTAATCATCCTTTCACTGGGACAAAGCTCTCGGTTAAAGCGCCTTTGCCTAATGACCTCAAGAATCTCGAATACCGGCTGACAGAAAAAGATCACTGAACTTATTGTTCAGTGATCTTTTTATACATAAAGTGATGAGGAATGCCGGCATCGAGAAAGCCGTCACCAGATACCTCAAAGCCACAGCTTTTATAAAAGGGGATAGCATGGTCTTGAGAATCCAGTACCATGAGTGAACTTTGCCAGTGCACTTCAGCCAGGGATTCGATTTTTGCCAGTAGGTCTTTACCCAGTTTCTTGTCACGATATTCCTTAAGCACAGCAACGCGTTGAATCTTTAGTGAATGATCCGGCTTTTTGTACAGCCGGGCTGTGCAGCAGGGGGTTTCATTTAGATAGCCGACCAGATGAACAGTCTGATTTTCGAGTTCATCGATTTCCAGCGACTCTTCTACGTGTTGTTCGTTTATAAACACTGCTCTTCTAATGTCCAGCGCATCCTTGTAGATGCTGCTGTCAAGGTCTGTAGTCATCCTAAACTTCATGCCTTATCCGCTCCTTAGAAATAAGATTTACTATAGCAAGTATTGACCAAATCGTCAATTTTGCCGTCAAACACCTCTTTCATTATAGTCAGGAGTGAATTATAATATATAGGACAGATAAGGGAAAGAGGAGGATAATGTGATTAACTGGAGAAAGTCCAAACTTATGTTCTGGACTATCTGGCTGCTGGCAGCCTCATTGCTTATATTTGTACTTCAGCAGATCGACTTTATACTGAATCCAATTATCGGCATATTGACAGCTCTCTTTATGCCGTTGCTGATAGCAGGATTTTTGTATTATCTGCTTAACCCGATAGTCAAACTGCTTGAGCGAGTACGGGTGAAACGGACCTATGGTATTGCTGTAGTCATGTTTTTACTGCTTGGACTCATTGTACTGGCTATTTTGAGGGGCATACCGATGCTGATTGAACAGACAACCAGTCTGATTTCAGGTATTCCGGACTTTGTCAGTGAACTGGAAACTTATGCCTTGCGTATTTCACAGGAACCCTGGATGGAACAGTTGGATGTAGAAACAGCATTGAATAATTTTGAAATCTGGCTCAGGAATGTAAGTTCGCAGTTTTTATCAGGAATTGTTTCGGGTGTCGGGGGAGCTATCCAAATGTTTACCGAGATTGCGTTTGTTTCAATCACTGTCCCAGTCATCCTGTTTTATATGCTCTATGATGGAGGTAAATTTGTTCCTTTTGCCGTGAGTCTCACACCCCAGCAATACAAAGATAATGTAGAAGAATTGATCCAGCAGACAGACCGTACGATATCTAGTTATATATCCGGCAAAGGCATGGCTTCATTTCTGGTCGGCTTGTTGCTGTTTATCATGTACTCGATTATTGGACTGCCTTACACGTTTCTGCTTTCTTTTTTTGCGGCCATCACCAACTTTATTCCTTATGTAGGACCATTCATTGGGGCAGGCCCCGCCGTTATTGTCGGCCTAATCGAGTCACCAGCTACAGCTGTTTTGGCTTCAGTATTTGTTCTGATTGCTCAGCAGCTGGATAGTAATCTGTTCACACCGCTATTTGTAGGGAAGTCACTTTCTATCCATCCGCTGACAGTTATTCTGGTCCTGTTGGCCTCTGCCAACATTGCTGGCCTAGTCGGCATGCTGATTGGTGTCCCGCTGTTTGCGATATTAAAAACCATTGTTACCTATCTTATTGGGATGGTAAGAGAAGAGCGGATTGAAAAAGCCCGTAAAATCAAGCACGAACAAAATATATAATAGATGAAGGAAGTTTAGTATTGATTAATAAAAAAGAACTAGAAACAGAAGTCAAAAGAAGACGCACCTTTGCAATTATTTCCCACCCTGATGCGGGAAAGACAACGATTACGGAGCAGCTGCTGCTTTTCGGGGGAGCTATCCGTCAGGCAGGGACCGTCAAAGCCAAAAAGAGCGGAAAGTTTGCCAAATCGGACTGGATGGAGATTGAGAAGCAGAGAGGGATCTCTGTAACCAGTTCCGTCATGCAGTTTGAGTACCAGAACAAACGGATCAACATTTTAGATACACCTGGACACGAAGATTTTTCTGAAGACACCTACCGGACACTGATGGCTGTCGATGCAGCCGTCATGGTCGTTGACAGTGCAAAGGGAATCGAAGAACAGACCAAAAAGTTGTTTAAAGTCTGCCGTATGCGAGGCATTCCCATTTTTACCTTTATGAACAAACTGGATCGGGATGGACGTGAGCCATTAGAGCTGATTGAAGAGCTAGAAGAGGTTCTGGAAATCGATGCCTATCCCATGAACTGGCCTTTTGGCTCAGGTAAAAATCTTCTCGGCCTGTATGATCTGTATCATAACCGGATCGAACTGCACAGACCTGAGGAGATGAATGGCGGGGAGCGTTTCATTCCATTGACTGCTGAAGGGGAAATTGAAGGAGACCATAAGATTAAAAACGAAAGTCTGTACGATCAGGTTCTGGATGAAGCATTGCTACTGAAAGAAGCGGGCAACGATTTCTCAAAAGAGGCCATAACCAAAGGTAAACTGACACCTGTCTTTTTCGGTTCGGCATTGACCAATTTTGGCGTGCAGACTTTTCTGGAAACCTTCTTGGAGTTTGCTCCTGAACCAGCGGAGCAAGAAACTGTAGAAGAAAAGGTGATTGAACCGACAGATGAAGAATTCTCAGGTTTTATCTTTAAAATCCAGGCCAACATGGATCCCAAACACCGTGACCGGATTGCTTTCCTTAGAATTTGTTCCGGTCAGTTTGAAAAAGGGATGGACGTGACTCTGTCACGCGAAGATAAAAAGATGCGTCTGTCGAACTCTACTCAGTTTATGGCTGAAAGCCGGGAAACAGTTTCGAGCGCTGTTGCAGGAGACATCATCGGGCTCTACGATACAGGTAATTTTCAGATTGGAGACACGATTTATTCGGGAAAAAATAAAGTCACTTTCAAGGAGCTGCCACAGTTCACGCCTGAGCTCTTTGTGAAAGTTGAAGCTAAAAACGTCATGAAGCAAAAATCTTTTCACAAAGGAATCAACCAGCTGGTTCAGGAAGGAGCTATCCAGCTTTATAAATCTTATCATGCTGAGAGTTACATTATTGGGGCTGTAGGGCAGCTGCAGTTTGAGGTATTTCAGCACCGTATGCGCAATGAATATAACTCCGAGGTTGTCATGACCTCTATTGGAAACCGAATCGCGCGATGGATTTCACAGGATCAGCTGGATGAGAATATGGGATCAAGCCGTAACGTGCTGGTTAGAGACCGCTTTGACAATCCACTCTTTCTCTTTGAGAATCAGTTTGCGCTTAGATGGTTCAGCGACAAGTATCCGGATGTTGAACTGACTGCTTTGCTATAAAATGCGAAAGAGCCGAAGACCGGTTGGATGAGTCCATCCGCTGGTCTTCGGCTCTTTCTATCCAGTCAATTGAGTAGGGCCGTAAAATTTGTCTATTGGGTGTCTTCAGATGGTTCTGAGGAGCCTGAGATCACAATCTGGTCATCAGTGACAGTCGCTTTGATCAGTCCAGTCTGCGGGCTGTTCAGATAAAACTCAGCTATCTTATCTTCAATCTGTTCCTCGATGACACGTCTAAGCGGCCGGGCACCCATTTTGGGATCGTAGCCCAAGTCGACTAGTTTCTCCTTGGCTGCCTGATCGACTTCAAGCGTGAGATCATGCTGACGCAACGCTTCATTAACATCTTTGAGCATTAGCTCGATTATATCCAGCAAGTTATCCTTGGTTAAAGAGTGGAACTCGACAATGCCGTCAAAGCGGTTGAGAAATTCAGGCTTGAAGTAGTCTCCGAGATGGCTGAGCAAGGAGTGCTGCCGTCCACTTAGCTGAGCCCCGAAACCGACACTTGATTCAACATTTGTTGTACCGGCATTGCTGGTCATGATAATAATGGTTTCTTTGAAATTGACGGTCCGCCCCTGAGCATCGGTCAGTCTGCCGTCATCCAAGATCTGAAGGAACATATGCAGAACGTCCGGATGAGCTTTTTCCACTTCATCCACGAGGATCAGGCTGTACGGGTTCCGACGGACTTTTTCAGTCAACTGCCCAGCTTCATCATAGCCGACATAACCTGGAGGGGAGCCAATCAGTTTGGAGGTGCTGTGTTTTTCCATGTATTCACTCATATCTAGCCTGACGTAAGCGTCCTTGCTACCGAACAGTTCTAGCGCCAGTGTCTTGGCTAGCTCGGTTTTTCCAACGCCTGTCGGACCGATAAACATGAAAGAGCCGATTGGGCGGTTTTTCTGTCTGAGGCCGATTCGGTTTCGGCGTATAGCTTTGGTGACTTTGGAGACAGCTTCATCCTGTCCAATCACATGGCGGCGGAGAGACTGGTCCAAATCTTTAAGCTGGGCTTGTTCTTTTTCTTTCAAATCTCCTACGGGTATGCCCGTCTTTATTTCAATTATATTGATGATATCCTGTTCGGTTACTTCAGGCTTTTCAGAATCTGGCGTCTGCTGCTCTTTCATTTCTTCATACTTTGCAGACTGATCACGGTAAAAAGCTGCTTTTTCGTAGTCTTCCTGCTCTAGTGCTTCTTGTTTCAGCCGTTCTGCTTCCTTTATTCTTTCTTCCAGGGTAGCCGGATCAACAGCCTGGATTGTCAGATTTTTCTTGGAACCTGATTCATCCAGCAGATCGATGGCCTTGTCAGGAAGGAAGCGGTCCTGAATATAGCGGTGAGACAATTCTACTGCAGCTTTCAGGGCCTTTTCCGTATAGTGTACATGATGGTAGTCTTCATACTGTTTCTGGATACCTTTAAGAATAGTCAATGTTTCTTCTAGTGAAGGCTCGTTGACTCTCACAGGCTGTAGACGCCTTTCCAGTGCAGAATCTTTTTCAATTTTTCGGTACTCATTCAATGTTGTTGCACCAACCATTTGAAGTTCCCCCCGGGCCAAAGCCGGTTTTAGAATGTTGCCGGCATCCATGCTGCCACCTTCAGCCGAACCGGCACCGACAAGCTCATGTACTTCGTCGATGAATAGGATAATATTGTCATTATCCTTAAGTTCGTTGATCAGCTGCTGCATTTTTTCCTCAAATTGGCCACGGATACCTGTACCCTGAACAAGAGAGGCAACATCCAGTCGGATTACTTCTTTATCCATCAGTTTGTGCGGGACTTCTCCGCTGATGATTTTAAGGGCCAGACCTTCTACGATGGCCGTCTTACCGACGCCTGCTTCACCAATCAGGACAGGATTATTTTTTTTGCGTCGGTTCAGGATTTCAATAACTCGTTCAATTTCAGTATCTCTGCCGATGACCGGGTCGATTTTTCCTTCTTTAGCCATGAGGGTTAGGTCCACACCATACTCTCCTAACAGTCCTCCGCGGCCGCCTCCGCCTTCTCCTGGAGGAGGTGTCTGTCCTCGGAACTGTTGCTGATCGTATGGAGAGTGTGTCTGCCTATCCTGCTCCATTCCTCGGGACAAGGCTTTGAACAGGTCGTCGAACTGATTAAAGCCGAACGGGTCAGAAGGGCGAGGCTGGTTTACTCTCCCACGCTGTTCCTGCTGCTTGATTTCCTGATAACACCTCTGACAGAGGTCAATCTCTCTTTTTTGACCATTGACAGTGGTCGTCAGATGGATAGTTGCATTTCTTTCCATACATCGCTGGCAAATCATAGTCAGTAACATCCTCTCGTTTTAAGTGTATAAGTGTATTATACTCGTATGAGCAGCAAAGGTCAGGTGATAAACATCTGACGACATCCATCGTCTGACCTTTATTGACCTTTTGCACTTACAGTATACTCTGACCTATTTTGACTTTCAAGTAGGAAAAGACAAAATAGGAAAAAATAGTTGTAGCTATGGGGAAAAAATGGTAACCTGTAATGGAAGAAAGATTAGCATGATGCTTTCTTTGTGTGCGCATTCAACATGCAGCGCCCGAGGAACAGATCGTGCTTTTATTTTTCTACCAAATCATTCTTAATTGAGAAGGAGAATTCGTAATGGAAAAAAGAGACTATCACGTAACAGCAGAAACAGGTATCCACGCTAGACCGGCAACACTTCTGGTGCAGGCTGCGAGCAAGTACAATTCAGACATTACTCTGGAATACAAAGGGAAGTCAGTTAACCTGAAATCAATCATGGGAGTTATGTCCCTAGGTGTGGGTAAAGGTGCAGATGTAACCATTTCTGCTGAAGGTGCAGACGAAAAAGAAGCAATCGAAGGAATCGATCAGACAATCAAGAATGAGGGAATGGCAGAATAATGACCTCACAAGTAACTGGAATTGCAGCAAGCGATGGTATCGCTCAAGCTAAAGCCTATCTACTTATTGAGCCAGACCTGACCGTGGAAAAGACACAAATCACGGATACAGACAACGAAAAAGCCCGTCTGACTAAAGCAATCGATGAATCCAAACAGCAGCTTTCCAAGATCCGTGATATCGCAGCCGAGTCCTTGGGTGAAGAAGAAGCTCAGGTATTTGATGCGCATGCAATGGTTTTGTCTGATCCGGATCTGATTGACCAGACGCATGCTGTTGTGGATAATGAGCAAGTCAATGCGGAGTTTGCGTTCAAGCAAGTAACGGATACTTTTATCGCGATGTTTGAAGGTATGGAAGATAATGCCTATATGCAAGAACGTGCTGCTGACATTCGTGATGTAAGAAAGCGTGTACTTGCTCTTCTGCTTGATGTGACTCTGCCTTCTCCAGCAACAATCGAAGAAGAAGTAATCATCATTGCGGAAGATCTGACTCCAAGCGATACCGCGCAGCTGAACAAAAAGTATGTCAAAGCCTTTGTTACAAATATTGGTGGACGGACATCCCACTCAGCAATTATGGCTCGTTCACTTGAGATCCCGGCAATCGTAGGAACCAAGAACATTACGGAACTGGTTTCAGCAGGGGATGAGCTCATCGTTGACGGAATTGAAGGCGATGTCTTCATCAATCCGACGGACGAAACGGTTGCAGCTTATGACAAGAAAGCTAAGGATTTTGCACAGCTCAAAGCGGAATGGGATAGACTCAAGGATGAGCCGAGTGTGACCCGTGACGGCAAGCATGTCGAACTGGCGGCCAATATTGGTACGCCAAAAGACCTTGAAGGTGTAAACAATAACGGTGGAGAAGCTATCGGTCTTTACCGTACGGAGTTTCTCTATATGGATTCCAGTGAGCTGCCGTCTGAAGACGATCAGTATGAAGCTTACAAGCAAGTGCTGGAAGGAATGGGAGACCGTCCGGTTGTTGTCCGAACAATGGATATTGGTGGAGACAAGGAACTCCCTTATCTTGAACTGCCTAAAGAAATGAACCCGTTCCTAGGTTATCGGGCGATTCGCGTGAGCCTTGATCAGGATGGCATTTTCCGTACACAGTTGAGAGCACTGCTTCGTGCTTCGGTTCACGGGACGCTTCGCATCATGTTCCCAATGATTGCTACTTTGCCTGAATTCAGAGACGCCAAAGCGATTCTCGAAGAAGAAAAAGCTAAGCTGATTGAAGAGGGTATTGCCGTTTCTGAACAGATTGAAGTGGGAATAATGATTGAAATTCCTGCAGCTGCTGTTTTGGCTGACCAGTTTGCTAAGGAAGTGGATTTCTTCAGTATTGGAACGAACGATCTGATTCAGTACACTATGGCTGCTGACCGCATGAACGAACAAGTATCTTATCTTTACCAGCCGTATAACCCGTCGATCCTCCGCCTAATTCAAGGCGTGATTGATGCTGCGCATAAAGAAGGCAAGTGGGCTGGTATGTGCGGAGAAATGGCCGGTGACCAGATTGCTGTTCCGCTCCTGGTTGGCTTGGGACTGGATGAATTTTCTATGAGCGCCACCAGTATTCTTAAAACCAGAAGTCTTCTAAAGACTCTGGACACGAACAAAATGAAAGAGTTGGCTTCCAAAGCATTGACGGAATGTACAACATCCGAAGAGGTTGTTGCGCTCGTCAATCAGTACGTGGACAGTCAATAAAGTTTAGACAGGCCAGGTTCCCAAAGGAATCTGGTCTTTTTTTACTATATTACAAGGAGGAATGAATATGAAAGTAGGATTTATTGGTGCAGGCGTAATGGGCGAAGCAATCATCGATCATTTGATGAATGCTGGCCATGAGCTTACTATATACAGCCGGACAAAGCACAAGGCTGACTGGCTGCTGGCGAAAGGTGCGGTCTGGGCAGAAAGTCCTGCTTCCCTGGCGGACATGTGCGATTGCCTTTTTACGATGGTAGGTTATCCATCGGAAGTCGCGGACGTCTACTTTGGAGAAAAAGGTATTTTTGACACGGACATCAGAGGGAAGTTATGTGTGGACCTGACCACCAGTACTCCTTCTTTGGCCCAAAGAATCTTTAAACAGGCACAAAGTAAAGGGGCAGAAGCTCTTGATGCGCCTGTTTCTGGTGGAGATATAGGGGCACGCAAGGGAACGCTGACGGTCATGGTCGGAGGTAAGAGAAAAGCGTATCAGCAAGTCTCTTCATTGCTGGATGTTTTCGCTTTACATCACATGTTGCATGGCCCAGCAGGGAGCGGACAGCATGTTAAAATGGCCAATCAGATCATGGTAGCGGGAACAATGACAGGCTTGACAGAAATGCTAATTTATGCGGATAAAGCGGGTCTTGACCGCGAGAAGGTCATACAGACCTTGAGTGGAGGTGCTGCAGCCAACTGGTCGCTGGTCAATTATGGCCCAAGAATACTAGCGGAAGATTATAGTGCGGGTTTCTTTGTCAAGCACTTTGTTAAAGATCTGAAGATTGCGTTGGATGAAGCAGAGCGGATGGAATTGAGTCTCCCCGCTACAGAAAAAGCTAGTGAACTTTACCACTTGCTAATGGAGAAGGGATACGGTGAAGAGGGGACTCAATCACTGATCCATCTCTGGGAGAGGGGGATCGGTCCTGAAGGACTTTAGAATATAATAAACAAGCGTGTATTGAAAACAGCGTAGGGGCTGCATTCAATACACGCTTGTTTGTCGCTCAGTTTTCACTGGGAATGCTGAGTGATATAGGTGTGTATCCGATTCATTGCTTCTGTGATGTCTGACAAACTGGCAGCATAGCTTAATCTGACATATCCTTCTCCAGCAGCACCAAAAGCGGCTCCTGGAATCAAGGCAACTTTGGTTTCTCGTGCCAGCTCATAGCAGAAATCAAAACTGTTCTGACCGAATTGTTCAGGTATACGGGCAAAAATGTAGAAAGCTCCAGTCGGTTCGGCGATTTCAAAATCAAGCGCTCGTAAAGCCTTAATGACCACATCCCGTCTCTTTTGGTATTGCTCTTTCATAGAAAGCGCATCGTTTTTCCCGGCTGTTAAAGCTTCAACAGCCGCATACTGGGTAATGCTGGAGGCACTGGTTACAAGGGACTGATGGGTCTTCACGATTTGCTCGCTCAGGTACTTTGGAGCGAAGATTAGTCCTAGTCTCCAGCCTGTCATAGCATGGGATTTAGAAAGGCCGTTAATAACAACTGTCTGGTCCCTCAAATGCTCACCCAGAGAAACAAAGGGCTGGTCGTAGACAATCTCACTATAAATTTCATCGCTTATTGCAATGACATCAGGATAGGTTCGAAGAATATCTGCGATTTCCTTGACCTCTGCTTCATTCCATGTCGTTCCAGTTGGATTGTTCGGGTAGTTGAATATAACGGCTTTAAGACAATCGCCATGTGCTGCAATTGTTTTTTTCAATATAGCTGGGTCAACCTTGAAGCCGGTGGCAGAGGTATCGATAAAAATCGGTTCTGCCTTGGCATAGCGGACAAGAGATTCATAAAGAGAAAAGAAAGGTGACGGTATGATTACTTTGTCTCCTGGATTGAGCAGGGTAAGCAGGGTGGCGGCCAGGGCCTCCGTTGCCCCGACAGTAGCCTGGACTTCTGTTTTTGGATCATAGTTTAAGCGGTATTTTTCTCTGACAAAATCAGCTGCTGCCTGCCTGAGGGGGAGGTAGCCGGCAGTAGGTGTATAAAATGAAAAATCACCATCGATTGCTCTCTTGGCAGCTTCTTTGATGTGGTCGGGAGTCTTGAAATCCGGCTGACCGAGAGTCAGGCGGATCAGGTCACCGAATGTGGATACTTTATCATCGAATTGACGTATTTGAGAAATTTCTGCTTTTAGCACTTCTGTGTTAAATAGCGGTCGGGTCATTGTCATCATCATCCTTTTAAGCATTTTTTTTATGGTATCACAAAATGCGAAGGTTTTGTTAATGGGATTTTAATATTCATGTGCGACAAGTAAGCTCCTGCATAATTTTCACTAAAGAGTAACTGAAATACTGCAATTTGAACGAGAATCTGTTAAAATGACTAAGTGAAGTAGAAAAGAAGCAGGAAGGGGAAAGTATATGAAACCATCCCAGTTGATACCAATTATTCGTCGCCTGGAAGCGATGCGTGAAGATCAGAGTGATGAGGTTCAAATCAGACGATTTGAAAAAGACGGTAAAGAGCAGTGTATCGTCAGGTACGACAGCAAGTCCCGAATGTTTGAGCTAGAAGACCGCACCGCTCAGCAGACCTACGAGTTTGACAACATCGATTATGTTGCAGTAGAAATTCTGGAGCTCGTCCAGCCTGCTACGTCTACTGAAGATTAAAAATAAGAAGTGCACAAAAGGAAGTGCTTTGTGTGCTTCCTTTTTTTTAGAATTTATTTACCTGGAGTAAGAGCCTACTAAAAAAAGGAGGAAGTGGATGCTGAACAGTTTTAAGCCGACCTGGATGGTAGAATCAATCTATCAGATTTCCCCAGAACAGCTAAAAAGCAAGCAAATCAAAGCTGTTTTGACGGATTTGGACAATACACTTATTGCCTGGAATAACCCTGAGGCAACAGAAGAGACAATCGAATGGATTAAAGAAATGAAAGCAAATGGGATCAAAGTCATTATTCTTTCAAACAACCGGCGCAAAAGGGTCGGGAAAGTGGCTGGAATCCTGGAGCTGGAGTTTGTTCCCAATGCGCTTAAACCTTTTCAGAAAGGCTTCAATAAGGCGCTGAAAGATTACGACCTGACGAAAGATGAAGTGCTGATGGTAGGCGATCAGATTATAACGGACATCAAAGGAGCCAACCATGCAGGTATACAGAGTGTCCTGGTCAAGCCGATACTGGACTCGGACGCCTGGAACACCCGCTTCAACCGTTTTGTGGAGCTGAAGATCATGAATCACTTGTTGGAAAAGGATCCTGATATGAAATGGAGAGGGAGTTTACATGACAGATAAAGAATACCAGGAAGACATATACTGTATAGGTTGCGGGGCGGTTTTGCAAAGTGATGATGAAAACAAGTTAGGCTATGTCCCGCAAGCAGCCCTGAGCAAAGCAGAAGAGGAAGCTGTCTACTGCAAGCGCTGCTTTCGTCTGAGACATTATAATGAAGTGCAGGATATCGAATTGTCAGATGATGATTTTCTGAACATGCTGCATGAACTGAGCAGTCAGGATGCTCTGATTGTCAACATGGTGGACATATTTGATTTTAATGGAAGTGTTATATCAGGTATTCAGCGATTTGCTGGAAACAACCCTCTCGTCATTGTCGGAAATAAAGTCGATTTGCTTCCTAAATCGCTCAAGCAGTCCAAAATGCGGCAGTGGATCACTGAACAGTGCCACTTGGTCGGTCTCAGACCCCAGAGTGTCTACCTCATCAGTGCCTTAAATAAAGATTCAGTCAGCGAATTGATGCAGAGCCTGGAAAAAGAGCGGCGCGGTAAAGATGTATATATTGTGGGGACAACCAATGTCGGCAAGTCTACACTGGTCAACCAGATTATTTCGATTGCAACAGACGAAGATAATACAGTGACAACTTCTTATTTCCCGGGGACGACACTAGGCAAGATTGAGATTCCCCTGGATGATGAAAAAGTATTGGTGGATACTCCCGGTATCATTCAGCCGGCTCAACTTTCTTATTACTTGCCGCCTAAAGATATCAAGGCAGTCACACCAAGGAAGGAAATAAAACCCAAGAGCTATCAGTTGAATGAGGGGCAGACAGTTTTCCTCGCGGGACTGGCTCGTTTTGATTATCTAAAAGGAGAAGGTAAGCAGTCATTTGTGCTGTATGCAGCTAATGATCTCTATATTCACCGGACAAAAACTGAAAAAGCAGATGAACTGTACAACACTCAAAAAGGGGCATTGCTAAATCCGCCTTCTCATCCAGATTCTCTTCCCGAGCTCAAACGCTATGAGTTTACATTAAATGAACCGTCAGACATCGTCTTTTCGGGACTGGGTTGGGTATCGGTCGAGAATGCAGGGACCAAAGTTGCCGCTTGGGCGCCTAAAGGTGTCGACGTTGTCGTGCGTAAAAAACTGATTTAAAGAAGAAAGGAAAGACATATGAAACTAACAGGTAAACAGAAACGATTTTTGAGAGCTGAAGCAAACAGCATGTCACCGATTTTTCAAATTGGAAAAAACGGCCTGACTGAAGAGATGGTGAGAGAATTTGAGGATTCTCTGGAAAACAAAGAGCTGATGAAAGTTCAGCTTCTGCAAAACACTGAGTGGACAGCGAAGGAAGCTAAGGCGTTTATCGAAGAAGTGTCTGGAATTACTGTTGTTCAGACGATAGGAAAAGTGCTGGTCTTGTTCAAAGAGGCTGAAGAAGATAAATATCGTCGCTATTCTTCCCGCTTGCCGAAGCAGAACTGAAAGAGAGGTGGGCTAAGTGAGTCATATGCATTCAATGACAACAGAAGCTGTAGTTCTCACTGAAGAGCAGCTCCTGGAGTCCGGACACAAAGTCGGTATTCTTGGAGGAACATTCAATCCTCCACATATTGGCCATTTGATTATTGCCGAACATGTCAAAGATCAGCTCGGGCTGGAGAGGATGCTTTTTATGCCGTCTTATACCCCTCCTCACAGAAAAGGAAAAGAAACACTGGATCCATTACATCGTGTACACATGCTGAAATATGCATTGGCGGAGAATGAGGGGTTTGATATCGAACTCAGTGAAATTCAGCGCAAGGGCAAAAGTTATACCTTTGATACACTCAAAGCTTTAAAAGAAGCGCACTCGGATACCGAATACTACTTTGTCATTGGCGCCGACATGGTCGAAGATCTGCCGAACTGGTATAAAATTGATGAACTGATACAGCTAGTTCAGTTTGTTGCGGTTGGACGTCCGGGCTACGAGCTTCAAAGCAGTTATCCGGTGATCAAGGTGGATGTGCCAAAAATAGACATCAGTTCGACCCTAATCCGTCAGAAGATAAGGGAAGGCTGCTCGATAAAGTATCTCGTAACTGATGAGACTGAAGCTTATATCAGAAGAGAAGGTTTGTATCTAAATGAAGAAAAATAAACTGTCCTATTCAAATAAATACTGCAGTCTGTCCAGAGCGGATCTTATTAGTGTGATGGAAAAAAGTATGAGCAAAAAGCGGTTTAAGCATGTGCTTCGGGTTGAAGAAACCGCTCTTGAACTGGCTGAACGATACGGAGCAGATAAGGAAAAAGTAAGTATTGCTGCTTTATCTCATGATTTTGCCAAGGAACGTTCTGACCAGGAAATGCGCGACATCATCATCAGTGAAAGTCTGGATCTAGATATGCTCCAGTACGGCAGTAATATCTGGCACGGACCGGTGGGTGCTGTACTGATGAAGAATGAGTTCGGTCTGGAAGACGAGGAGATACTGGAAGCAATTAGTTGTCATACAATAGGCTCCTTCAGGATGCATCTGATTGCTCAGATTGTATATGTAGCGGACTTTATTGAACCCAACCGAAAGTTTAAAGGCGTGAGAAAAGCAAGAGAAAAAGCAGAAGAAAATCTGAAAGAAGCGATTGCCTATATTTCGCGTCACACTCTCAGTCATCTGCTTAAAAAAAATGCAAGTATTTATCCCAAGGCAGTGGAAACGTACAATGCCTGGGCTACAAAACAGTAGGAGGAATACGATGACACAATCAGCAAAAGCAATATTGGAATATGTAGTCAAAGCGGCAGACGCTAAATTTGCAGAGGATATACTAGCTCTGGACATGAAGGGAGTCTCCCTGCTAGCCGATTACTTTGTAATTATGCACGCAAACAACGAGCGGCAGCTTGAGGCAATTGCTCAAGCGATACTAGATACGGCTGCAGAGAATAAGCAGCCAATCAAACGCATCGAAGGTAAAGACAGTGCCAAATGGATTCTGATTGATTTAGGCGATATCATCGTTCATCTTTTCAATCAGGAGGAAAGAGACTTTTATAGACTGGAGCGACTCTGGTCCGATGCTGAACAAGTCGATATTCGTGACTGGATCAGCGAATGAGTTACAACTGGTTTGCCAAAGTCTATGATGAGTTGATGGATGACAGTTTGTATAGCCAGTGGCTTCAGTATACGCAAAAACACTTACAACCTGGGGCGACTCTACTGGAGCTAGGTTGCGGAACTGGCATACTGGGCATCATGCTGAAGCAGGCTGGATACGACCTGACTGGACTGGATTTATCCGAAGAAATGTTGAGTCTGGCGTACAATCGACAGCTTGAAAGCAAAACGATGTTTCCACTGCTGCACAGAGACATGAAGGATCTGTCAGGCCTCCCGCCATTTGATGCGATGGTCTGTTACAGCGATGCTTTGTGCTATATGGAAAGTGAAGAATCGCTGAAGACGGTTTTCAAGGCAGTATACAATGGCTTGAATAAAAATGGCTGCTTTCTTTTTGATGTCCATTCACCACTGAAGATAACTGATTTTCTCGAAACGTCCTTTCATGCTGAAACAAACGGCATTGTTTTTTTGTGGGACAGTTATGAAGGTGAGTATCCAAATTCAATAGAACACCAGCTGACATTCTTTGTTGAAAATGAAGAAGGTCTTTATGAGAGGTTTGAAGAGCTGCATAAGGAGCGCACATACAGCCTGCAGACGTATCAGCAGCTCCTTAAAGAAGCAGGGTTCAATCAGGTCAAGGTCACTTCGGACTTTCAGGATTCTTTTGATGGCGTCAATGGTAGACGCTGGTTTTTTGAAGCAGTGAAATGAGGGGATAAATGATGAAAGTATGCGGAGTGATCGCAGAGTATAATCCTTTTCATAACGGACATCGCCATCACTTGGAAGAAGCACGGCGTCAGACGGGAGCAGATATCATCATTGTCGTCATGAGCGGCAATTTTCTCCAAAGAGGAGAGCCGGCTATTGTGGACAAATGGGTTCGGGCTGAAGCTGCGCTAACATACGGAGCAGATATAGTGGTTGAACTGCCTGTGGACCATTGTGTTCAGCCTGCAGATCATTTTGCAGAAGCGGGCGTATCCATACTGGCCGGACTCGGCTGTGAGCTGATCAGTTTTGGAAGTGAAGCGGGCGAGGCCTCTTCTTTCACAAGAGCGGCTGACCTGTATTTGACCCACGAGGAAGCAATCAATAAAGAATTGACTGCCACATACAAGCAGGATATGACATATGCACAGAATTTCAGCCGGGTAATGAGTAGATTTTTTCAGGATTTTCCTATTGATTTGCTGCAGCCCAATAATATATTAGGTTTTGCATATGCCAAAGCCATTGTCAGGCGAAATTATCCAATTAATCTCCATACCATTCCCAGACTAAAAAGTCATTATCATGATCAAAGCCTTGACAAGGAGGGGACAGTGGCGAGCGCCACTGCAATCAGAAGAAATCTCCTGGAAGAAAAGTTTTCTGCTGAACTGGCAAGCCGATATATGCCGGATCTCATGACTACCTACATCAAAGAACGACCGCTTGTTTCCTGGGAAGCGTTTTTTCCTTTGCTGAATCATCAGCTAATTATTTTGCCGGAAGAGCAATTGATGGAAACATACCTTATGGAAACCGGACTCGAATACAGACTGAAAAACAAAATAAAAGAGGCACGTTCGATGCAGGAATTTATGGAAAATATGAAGACACGGCAAGTTTCGTGGACGACCTTGCAGCGTTTATGCTTGCACGTGCTGCTAGGAAACAAGACTGTGGAAATGCATAAAAGAATGAGAAGCATTGAGGCAGTCCGCCTGCTCGGCTTCAATGCTTCTGGCAGGAGATATATAAGCAAAGCAAAGAAAACTTTTCAGATTGAACTTGTATCTAATGTAAACAAGAAAACTGCCCGGATGATTGAACAGGATATCCTGGCAGGAGAAGTTTACAGGCTAGCTGATAAAAATCGCATTCGGCACCAAGATTTTTATACTTCGCCCCTCAATCTTATTGACAAGCAAAGCCCAAACTAGTATAATTATTTTTGTTGTCCAAGTGTTGATGTAATAGATCTTCGATGACCGTGCTTGTAAATGGTTTTTATACAATCTGTCGCCTTAAAATGGAGGGAATGTCAATGAAAACTAAATGGGCATTAAGTGAATTGAAAAAATATCAGGATCTGCCGCTTTCGATAGAAGGAACGGTCGATTTTGAACAGTCTTTGAAAGACAGAGACCATGAGGTCCTGTCAGTGGCTCCGATTACCTTGAAAGGTACGCTCGAGAATGACAAGAATGAGGCATACTTTGTGGATTTGCTCATAACAACTGAGTTAACACTGCCTTCATCACGTTCGCTTGAGCCTGTGACAGTCCCACTGAGCTTTTACTTTTCTGAAATCTACCTTCCGACTCAGTCATCAGTTACGGCTGATTCTTTTACTGAAGGTGAAATCGTTGAGGAACTGGACTCAGATACCCTGGACTTGCAGAAACCGATCGAGGATGCTATCCTCACAAGCAAGCCTACTCAGGTTTATACGGAGGAAGAGTATCAGTCGGACACAATGCCTAGGGGAAATGACTGGGAAGTTGTAGGTGAAGATGATTTGCAGAATCCATCCCGTACGAGTGGTAAGGATACTGAAGATCCTCGATTCGCTGCACTGAAAAATCTTTTCAAAGATGATAATGAATAGCACTTGAATCTAGAAATGAATCCTTTTAAGGAGGTGTGTTGGAAAATGGCAGTACCTAAAAGAAGAACTTCTACTAGCAGAAAAGCAAAAAGACGTACGCATATCAAATTGGACCTTCCAAACATGAGTGATTGTTCAAACTGTGGTGAAGTAAAACGTAACCACCATGTATGCCCATCATGCGGATTTTACGCTGGAAAAGAAGTCGTCAATAAAGAGGCGTAAGCCTTCTAAGATCGACTGTTTGACATCTGAAAAAAGATGAGAAAAGACGTTTATGAGTTCCTCATAAACGTCTTTTCTGCTATGATCATACCAGTCAGGCCACTTAGACGGGGTGTCTGACAGGATAGCAGCTTAAGAACAGGAAGTGATTTGTATTCAAACATCCTCTGTAAATATTACACTGACGCTTTTTTATTTTTCACCTTTTCTAATACTCATGTTTTCCAGGCGGCTGAACAGACAGTTCCGGCTAGTGTATCTACCCTTAAAGGTAGTAGATTTAATGATTCCCTATCTACTGGTTCTAGCCTATTTCTTTGGCCGATACTACTTTCAGATTAATATTGTTCCATACATCGTGATGGGCATTTCTGTGATAGGTCTTGGCTCAGCCAGTTACCAGACCTTTGTGAAGAAAGAACTAACAGTGTATCTGTTCTTGCGGCGCTGGTGGCGCTATGTTTTTATCATCATGCTCACAGTACACAGCCTAATCGGTCTAGTTTCAGCATGGATGTTGTACATGTAAAGTTAAATGATTCTTTCAAGTCTTCCTGTGTTTATTAGGGAGGCTTTTTTGTGCTGCATAGTAATTGAAAGAAAGGGCTTTAACTATTTTTTACAAATGCATGATATTTCAATAATGATGTGGTAGAAAGTGGGGGGATGTGGTAGACTAAGCCTAATAAGTGGGGAAAGGGGACAATGAAATGCTGTTAGGCGAATATAAGCATAATATCGATGCCAAAGGTCGCTTAATTATCCCGTCTAAATTCCGAGAGGATCTGGGTGTTTCTTTCATTGTTACCCGAGGACTAGATGGCTGCCTTTTCGGCTATCCGATGGACGAATGGACTGCGCTCGAAGCTAAACTTAAGCAGTTGCCGCTAGCGAAAAAAGAGTCACGTGCCTTTACCCGCTTTTTGTACTCGGCAGCAACCGAGTGCTCTCTTGATAAACAAGGGCGCATCAACCTCCCGAACACGCTTATCACTCACGCTTCACTTGAAAAAAGCTGCTACATTGTAGGGGTGTCTGATCGTATCGAGATATGGAGTGAAGAGAAGTGGGATGCATATTCTCAAGATGCTGATGATTCTTTTGAAGAAATCGCTGAGGGAATGATTGATTTCGGGTTTTAATGACGGAGGATAATAATGGTAAAATTTGAACATGATACAGTAATGCTCAATGAAACAGTTGAAGGACTCAATGTGCGACCTGGAGGAATATATGTGGATTGTACGTTGGGAGGAGCTGGGCATACGGCTCTGATTCTGGAGCAGCTGAGTGAGGGTGGTCATCTATATGCCTTTGACCAGGATCTGACAGCTATTAGACATGCAGAAGAAGTTCTGAAGGAAGAAATCGCTCAAGGCCAAGTATCGTTTATACATGCCAATTTCAGAGATATAAAAACGGAGCTTGCTGAACGCGGGGTGCATAAAGTAGACGGTGTCCTATATGATTTGGGAGTCTCTTCGCCTCAGCTGGACGAAACAGAACGGGGATTCAGCTACCACAAAGATGCCCGCCTGGACATGAGGATGGACCAGACACAGTCTCTGACGGCACATGAAATAGTCAATAAGTGGGAATACAACGATCTGGTTCGTATTTTTTTTCGCTATGGAGAAGAAAAATTTTCCAAGCAGATTGCACGACGGATTGAAGCGAACAGGAAAGAAAAAGAGATTAACACAACACATGAACTGGTTGAGCTCATCAAGCAAGCTATTCCTGCCCCGGCCAGAAGAAAAGGCGGCCATCCGGCTAAGCGAATTTTCCAGGCACTGAGGATCGCTGTAAACGACGAGCTGGGTGCTATTGAAGAGTCACTTGAATTGGCAATAGACTTGCTTTCTGTATCAGGAAGAATCAGCGTTATCACCTTTCACTCTCTTGAAGACAGGATTGTCAAGCAGATGTTCAAAGGCTACGCCAGTCTGCCGGATCTTCCACGCGGCTTGCCTGTGGTTCCGGACCAACAGCAGCCTAGGTTGAAACTAATCAACAGAAAACCGATTACTGCCAGCGAGAATGAACTGGAAGAGAACAACCGGTCCAGAAGTGCTAAGTTGAGGATCGCTGAAAAACAAAGAGACTGACCTCCTATGGTCAGCGTAAACCAGTAAGGGAGAAGTGAATAACATGATGAATGATAATCTGGCAAGACAAATCAGCAGTCAGCAGCCGCTTGACCAGCCTCAGATTCAGCAAGAGCCTCAAAAGGTACATAGACCTACCCCGAAGCCAAAAGGACTGACCAGGCTCGAAGGTGCCGTTATTAGTCTTTTTGGCATGGTTGCTTTTGTACTGGCAGTTGGACATATTGCCTTGTCCATGCAAGTATCGACTTTGAACCGCTCTATTCAGGACCTGGAGTCACAGGCAGTGATCACACAGGTTCAAAACGAAAATTTTGAACAAGAAGTACAGGAACTGTCCAGATATGACCGGGTATATTCGATTGCTCGTGAGCATGGACTGGAAATGAATGAGGAACAGATCAGGAATGTATTCAGATGAAGCAGCTAAGAAAAAAGGTTATTAAAGCCAATCCGTTTAGAAACCGGAAGCAGATCGCTATCTTCATGTATCTAATGTGCTTTGTACTTTTTTTCAGTCTGCTTTTCCGTTTTACCTGGATTATGGTGAAAGGCGAAGTAAACGGGGAAGATTTGCACGAGAACGTAGAGCGCCTTTATACACGCAGCAGTATCCTTCAGGCCAGGAGAGGGACCATATATGACCGTAACGGTAATCCTGTTGCACTGGATGCCGCTTCTTTTCAGATGATCGGTGTCCTCACCCCTGAATGGTCTGCACCGAACCGGCCACAGCATGTAGAAGATTCACGTGCTGTGGCCCGCATTCTGTCTGAGCATATTGCCATGGGCGAAAACGACATTTATGATCGCTTGAGCTCTGACCGTAAACAGGTTGAGTTTGGTAGTGCCGGCAGCAATCTGAATTACGGTACGATGAGTGCCATTAGAGACGCGCTAGAGGAAGAAGAATTAACAGGGATCCGCTTTGAAGAAAGCAGAAGCCGGCTTTATCCCAATGGAACGTTTGCCTCCCACACGATTGGTCTAGCTCAAACAAGTGAAGAAAATGAGAATCAGCTGACAGGAGTCATGGGAATCGAACAGCAGTTTGATGACTTGCTCAGCGGTAAAAATGGCTGGCGCCGTCTGCAACGTGACAGGTTTGGCTATGTAATTCCTGGACAGGATATTGATGAGCAGGAGCCAGTCCATGGAGAGGATCTCCAGTTGACAATTGACCGCCGTTTGCAGATTTTTTTGGAAAGTGTCGTGGAAGATGTCAGCCAAGCACACCAGCCCAAATATATCACAGCTAATTTGATGCATGCCCAAACAGGTGAGATTCTGGCAACTTCCCAAAGACCGACATTCAATGCGACAACGAGAGAAGGCATCGATCAGTCCTGGCAGAATCTGCTGACGGATTATACGTTCGAACCGGGATCCACAATGAAGGTGTTGACTCTAGCAGCCTCGATTCAAGAAGGGACCTTTAGCCCCAATGATTATTTCAAATCCGGCCAGCTGAATATAGCGGGAGGAGTAGTGCGTGACGTCAGGCGAGAAGGATGGGGAACTATATCCCATTTGGAAGGTCTAGTTCGTTCCAGTAACGTCTCTTTTGTTCATCAGGTAGAGGAAATGGGACGAAATACATGGGGAGAGTACCTGGACGCCTTCGGTTTTGGTGAACAGACAGGCATTGCCTTACCAAATGAAGCAAGAGGAAGCAACCCGTTCGAATGGCCTCTTCAAAAGTTAAATACGTCCTTTGGTCAAGGGATTGCCGTGACGCCTGTTCAGATGCTTAGGGCCTTCTCTGCAGTGACGAACGGTGGCCGTATGGTCAACCCGCACCTTGTCAAAGACCCGGATCTGGATCTGAAGGAAAGCGAACCGGTTATATCCGAAGAAACGGCACAGCAGACCATGGCATACTTGAAAGAAACTGTGACTGATGAGAACGGGACTGGACAGAACTATCAGATCGATGGCTTCGAGATTGCAGCCAAAACAGGTACAGCTCAAATCCCGGATCCTGATACGGGAAGGTATCTTACAGGACGTGAGAACCATGTGTTCTCAGTCGTCGGTATGGCGCCAGCTGACGATCCTGAACTGATTTTATTTGTCACAGTGCAGCAACCTCAGCTCAACACAATCACTCATGGTGGTCAGGCTGTCCAGCAGATTTTCAACCCGGTCATGCGCAGGGCGCTGGAGTATTATACTGCCGGAAGTGATGAGCAGGCCAGGCAGCAGGATACTGCCTTAGAAATGAGCCGTTTTATTGAACGGGACACTCAGGATGTACTGAACTACCTTAGCAAGCAGAAGCATCCCTACAGTGTTATCGGCACAGGTGACCGGGTTGTGCAGCAACTGCCGGTCTATGAATCAGAAATAGACGAATCACAACGTCTGCTGTTGCTGACAAACGGAGCCATGACACTGCCTGATTTGACCGGCTGGTCCAGAGGCGAGTTGCACAAACTTAGAGAACTGACAGGCATCTCGCTTCAAATTGAAGGAGAAGGCTTTGTCACTGAGCAAAATTTGGCTGCCGGGTCATTCATTGAAACAGGAACTGAAATAATGGTACAATTGTCAGCGAATCAAGAATGACAATAGAGAGGATTTAATGAAATTGAATAGTTTACACTTGTTATTAACAGCCCTAATCAGCGGGGGACTGGCTGCAGCCTTTATGCCCTCCGTTATCCGTTACTTTAGAAAAAAACAATTGGGGCAGACGACCCGTGAAGAAGGGCCGTCATGGCATCAGGCTAAGTCAGGGACACCTACGATGGGGGGCCTGTCGATACTGCTGGCTGTTGCAGTCGCCTCTCTGGGTCTCAGTTTATTTTTTCAGCTGCCGGTACTGCTGAATGCTTTGCTGGTTTTCATCTTTGTTGTCTTTGCCCTCATTGGGTTTATAGACGACTATATTAAAGTGGTCATGAAACGCAATTTGGGCTTGACAAGTCTGCAAAAACTACTGGCACAAATTGCTGGAGCCGTTCTATTTTACATCGGAATCAGCCAGCTGATTCCAGTAGGTGCGGTACAACTTCCGTTTGGCATCAGTCTGAATATTGGCTTGTTTTATAGTTTATTTGTTCTGTTCTGGCTGGTGGGCTTCTCCAATGCCACCAATCTTACAGACGGAATAGACGGATTGCTGGCTACGACGGGCATGCTTGCCTATATAACTTATACGGTGATTGCAGTACGGCAGGGGCAGTGGGACGTAGCCTTATTCACCTCGGCTGTTACAGGTGCACTGTTTGGTTTTTTCCTGTTTAATAAAAAGCCGGCTAAAATTTTCATGGGTGATGTCGGTTCACTTGCTCTGGGGGCGGGCCTGGCTGGAACATCGATTGTTTTAAATCAGGAATGGACGCTGCTGCTGATTGGACTGATATTTGTATTCGAAACAGCGAGTGTTATGCTACAAGTCGGTTCTTTTAAGCTGAGAGGCAAGCGTATATTCAAGATGAGTCCAGTTCACCACCATTTTGAAATGAGTGGCTGGGGAGAATGGAAAATTGTGGTTGTCTTTTCGCTGGTCACATTGGGAGCGAGTGCAGCAGCACTTATTATGATATAAATGACCGGAACTGGTAGTAGGCTTCTACTTCCAGTTTTTTTCATAGATTCACAGCTTTAGTTAAAAGGAGCAGGCTATGTATAATAAAACTTATTTTAAAAACAAAGATGTACTGGTATTAGGACTGGCAGTCAGCGGCTTCAGTGCAGCAAAAGTTTTGAAGGAATTGGGAGCACGGGTTACTGTCAATGATTTCAAAAGTCTAAAAGGAGATCCTGCTGCATTAGAACTGCAAAAAATGGATATTCAGGTAGTGAGTGGAGGGCATCCGCTTGAACTTCTGGACCAGCCGGTTGATTTGATTGTCAAAAACCCTGGCATTCCGTATTCCAACCCCCTATTGGCAGAGGCAGCAAATAGAGGAATCCCAATTATTACCGATGTTGAAATCGCCGATTCTATTAGTCAGTCAATGATCATTGCCATTACCGGTACTAATGGAAAAACAACGACTACTCGAATGATTGAGTCACTTTTGGCTTCAGAGCAGTTGCCAGGCGAGGTCTATTCCGTGGGTAATATAGGCCAGCCGGCAGCTGAAGTGGCTGTCAGTTCCAGACCCGAGGATAAGCTGGTTATGGAAGTATCCAGTTTCCAGCTGATGGGAACCCGGCATTTCAAGCCATCTATCGCAGTGATTACAAATATCCATTCGGCCCATCTGGACTATCACGGCTCACGAAAAGAGTATGTCGATGCAAAATTGAATATTACCCGAAACCAAACATCAGAAGACTATCTGATTTATAATCATGATCAGCTTGAACTGACTGAGCTGGTGATCCGGGAAAGCAAAGCGCAACTTCTTCCTTTTTCAAGAAAAGATGAACTAAATCAGGGAGTCTATCTGAAAGATTCCATAATTTATTTTGATAAAGAAAGAATAATGGACAGCAGTGACATAGTTCTGCCAGGTAAACATAACTTGGAAAATGCCCTGGCTGCGATAGCTGTAGCGAAACTGAATGGTATTTCCAACGCACACATCGAAAATATTTTCCGCCACTTTCAGGGAGTTGAGCACCGGATGCAGTTTGTCGGGGGGATAAACGGACGTCGATTTTATAATGATTCAAAGGCTACCAATACATTAGCAACCATCAATGCTTTAGAAGGGTTCGAGAAAAAAGTTATCCTTCTTGCAGGAGGTCTTGACCGAGGAACAGATTTTAATGACCTTGTACCGGCCCTAAGAAAGCATGTCAAGCAGCTGTTTACTTTTGGAGAAACAGCTGAGACTCTTTGCCAAACGGGTAAGGAAGCGGACGTGGCGGTCTGTGTAAATACCCAAACACTTGAAAAGGCAGTTAGGACGGCTTATGCAAGTAGTAGTCCAGGAGATGTTCTGCTCTTGTCACCAGCTTGCGCAAGCTGGGATGCCTATAAAAATTTCGAAGCTAGAGGGCAGGATTTTATCGAGGCTGTCACACATCTTGAAGCAAATGAAAATAAAGGAGAGTAGGCACAGAAGTGCATCGACTATGAAAATATTGGTAACTGGTGGCGGTACCGGTGGACACATTTACCCGGCACTTGCTTTGATAAAAAGAATCAAGGAAGTCCATAAAGAAGCAGAGTTTCTCTATGTAGGGACAGAACGTGGACTGGAAAGCACAATTGTCCCTAAGGCCGGTGTCTCTTTTAAGGCTCTTAAAGTAGAAGGATTCAAGCGGAAACTTAATTTTGAAGGGATTGTTTACAACTTAAAAACGATTGGGTACTTTATCCGGTCGATTCATATGTCTAAAAAACTGATCGCGTCTTTCCGGCCGGATATTGTTATCGGAACGGGAGGGTATGTCAGTGCACCGGTCTGTTACGCGGCGGCAAAAGTGGGTGTAAAGACCATTGTACACGAACAGAACAGTGTTGCGGGCGTTACAAATAAATTTCTAGCAAGATACGTTTCTGCGATTGCTATTTGCTTTGAGGATGCCCGAACTCAATTTAAAGGACAGGAAGAAAAAGTGATTTTTACTGGGAACCCGAGAGCACAGGAAGTAGCACATATTAAGAAAAACGACAGTCTCAGACACTATGGTCTCGATCCTGAGAAGCCATCGGTCCTGATATTTGGAGGGAGTCGGGGTGCAGCAGCCATCAATCAGGTTGTAATGGACAGCCGGGCCTATTTTCCTGATGAAGCCTTCCAAGTTCTTTTTGTTACCGGAGAAGCTAACTATGAACGGTTTCTAAAAGAATGGACAGCGGGTAAAGAACTTGCAGGTCTTGAAAAAGTGAAAATTGTTCCTTACGTGGATAGCTTGCCTGAAGTATTTGCATCTGTTTCGCTGGTTGTTGCCAGAAGCGGGGCGACGACATTAGCTGAGCTGACGGCAATCGGGGTACCCAGCATTCTGATACCGAGCCCGAATGTAACGGAAGATCACCAGACTAGAAATGCCCGTAGTCTGTCTGATGCTCATGCCGCTTTGCTGCTTAAGGAATCGGAACTGAACAGTGATGTATTCATGCAAGCGGTGAGTCAGCTCATGAAAGATGAACCAAAGCGCCTGAAAATGGCGCAGCAGGCAAAAGAGATTGGAGTGCCGGATGCGTCAGACCGGATCATTCAGCTGATGATTGATCTGATCAGACAATAAGGTGAACAAGGAGTAGTGGCGATGTCAGAACGTGACAGAAAAAAAGAACCGGCACTGGCAGAGAACGACACACAGGCCGTTACAAAAAGACAAGTGAGTGGTAGGCTGTTGCGGAACTGGTTGCTCCTGGCAGGCCTGTTTACTCTTGCCATTATTGTATCGGGCTATATGATCAGCCCTCTCAGCGAAGTCAATGAGGTGAGTGTTGATGGTAATACCGAAGTATACGACCAGACTGTGCTGGAAAACAGTGGTATTTTATCTGGCGATGAGATGCTTGACATTTTTATGAACCGAGGCGACATCGGGCAGAAGATTTCAGCTGGTATACCGCAAGTAGCCGAAGCCACTCTTAAAGTAACGGGTTTGCAGTCGGTGAACATTCTGATAAAGGAGTATGAAACAGAGGCGTTCTTGCTTAACGAAGGAGAGTACTATCAGGTACTGGAAAACGGAGTGATTCTTGACCAAGTAATTCCGCGGGCCAGTTCAAGCGGCAGGCCGATATTGGTTAATTTTGAGCAAGGCAGTACACTGGAACGTATGCTGGAAGAATTTCAAGATGTTGATGAACGGGTGAAAAGCCTAATTTCAGAAGTCGAACATAGAAACAGCGAACGGAATCCAATGCTAATACGGATTTTCATGAATGACGGAAATGAGGTAATGGCATCGATCCCCACATTTGCGGAGCGGATTAATTATTATACTCAAATGAGGGAAGCGGTAGATGGCCAATCCGGTGTTTTTGATCTGGAAGCGGGAGCGTTCTTTATCCCTTTTGATTCGGAAGTAAACGAGGAACTTGACCTACTGGATGAAAATGAAGAGCTGACAGAAGATGAGGATGCTGAGGAGTAAACTAACTCTCGGCTTAAAGAGGCGGCAATGTGCCAGGCCTCTTTTTTTTGTATAAGAGATTAAGATGACACTTGCTCTTAAGTGAAAGTGCGATCGATAGTTAATAAAATCACCGGTCAAGACTGCATGTACCATTAGAAGATGGCTGCGTGTCACAAAAAATGATATTTATTAGTATTGTTACATAAAAGTAATTCAAATCTACTGATAAATCAATAAATGCTCTTCATTATCCCTTAGAGTTTGTGGTAGAATGAAAAGTATCAATAGTTAAAATAAGGCTTATTCTAAGCGCAATTTAATTATTGGAGAATGGGAGGTTTCAATAAAGTGAAAGATGGAATTTATTCAAGTTTAGATATTGGAACCACTTCAATAAAAGTCATTGTTTCAGAAGTCTTAAATGGTAAAATGAATGTTATTGGAGTCGGAAGTGAGAAGTCTAATGGAATCAATAAAGGGTTAATCATCGATATCGATGAAACAGCTCTTTCTATAACAAAAGCAATCAAACAGGCTGAAGATAAGTCAGGCATGCAGATCCGCTCACTCATTGTAGGAGTACCGGTGACCAATGTCGATATCAGTCCGTTCCATACATCGATTTTAGTGGAAAATGCATCACAGGAAATCAATGATTCGATGCTGAAAAAAATCATCGAGCAAATAAAAAATAAAAAAATCCCCAGTGACAAAACGCTGCTCTCGGTTATGGTGGAAGAATTCATAGTCGATGGTTTTGATGGCATAAAAGATCCGCGCAAGATGGTGGGGGAACAAGTCGAACTGTACGGCACCTATTTGGCGGTACCGAAAACAATCCTACACAACATCAGGAAGAGTGTTAGTAATGCAGGCTATGCAATCAGTGATATGGTCTTTCAGCCTAAAGCCATGTCCGAGCTGGTCCTGTCTGAAGATGAAAGACGGTTTGGGACTATCCAGATCGATCTTGGAGGGGGACAGACGTCAGCCTCTGCAGCACATGATGAGCAAGTAAAGTTTTCAACAATTGTACAAGAGGGTGGAGAAAACATAACCAAAGATATTTCGGTTGTGCTCAATACTTCACTGAAAAATGCGGAAAAGCTTAAACGAGAAGTCGGCTATGCCTACCCTCTAGATCCTGAAGAAAAGACGCAGACGATTTCGGTCGATGTGATTGGACAGGACGGTTCGATAGAGGTCAAAGAATCGTATATTGCTGAAATCATCGAAGCACGTCTGGCTCAGATATTTGAAAAAATCAGGTATGAATTAGATGAAATCGGTGCACGGGATCTTCCCGGAGGCATCGTGATCACTGGTGGGACAGCAGCTATACCTGGCATCAAGGAATTGGCTGAGGATATTTTTGAAGTGAATGTCAAGACGTATATACCAGATTTTATGGGTGTCCGTTACCCTTCCTTCACTAATGCAATCGCACTGGTTCATTCCAAAGCGCAAATGGACGAATTATCAAGGGTTTTGAATCATTTGATTCTTGATGATGACTATATTCAGCAAGGTGGACCAACTGTCGAAAAACCGGCAGCTGCTCCTCAAGTGCACAAGCCTGAAGACAGGCAGTCATCTGGAAATGAATCGGTCATCGATTCAATCAAAAGCTTCTTTTCAAATTTTTTTGATTAAACAAGAGAAGGTAAAACAGGAGGAAATAAAATGGAACTAGGATTTGACTCAGCACTATCTAATGGAGCAATAATCAAAGTCATTGGTGTCGGTGGAGCCGGCGGTAATGCAGTTAACCGAATGATTGAAGATGATGTACAGGGTGTTGAATTTATCGTCGCTAATACGGACCTTCAGGCTCTGGAAATGATGAGCGCAGAAACTAAAATTCAACTGGGACCTAAACTGACTCGAGGATTGGGTGCAGGAGCCAATCCTGAAGTTGGAAGAAAGTCCGCAGAAGAAAGTGAAGAAGCGATTGCTGAGGCTCTTCAAGGAGCAGATATGGTTTTTGTCACTGCTGGTATGGGAGGCGGAACCGGAACAGGGGCTGCTGGAATCGTTGCCCGCATTGCTAAAGAACAAGGGGCTTTGACTGTAGGTGTCATTACCAGACCATTTACTTTTGAAGGGCCGAAAAAAGGTCGTTTTGCCGCTGAAGGCATTGCATCGATGCGTGAGCATGTCGATACATTGGTGACGATTTCTAATAACCGGCTACTTGAAATCGTCGATAAGAAAACACCAATGATGGAAGCATTCAGAGAAGCAGACAATGTACTGAGACAGGGTGTGCAGGGGATTTCCGATCTGATCACAAATCCTGGCTATGTCAACCTGGACTTTGCAGATGTTAAAACAGTAATGGAAAATCAGGGTTCTGCCCTTATGGGAATCGGGACCGCAACGGGTGAAAACCGTACGGCTGAAGCAACAAAAAAAGCTATTTCCTCACCACTGCTTGAAGTGTCTCTGGATGGGGCAGAAAATGTACTGCTGAATATCACTGGCGGATCTGATCTGACTCTCTTTGAAGCACAGGATGCATCCGACATTGTTTCGGCAGCAGCTACCAGCGACGTCAACATTATCTTTGGTACTTCTATCAATGAAGATCTAGGTGATGAAGTCGTTGTAACTGTTATTGCGACAGGAATTGATGCAGAGAAAAAAAGCAAGCCGAAACCTCAGCAAGCCAAAAAAGCTGTACAGCCCAACCCAAGTCAGTCAAATGAAAAAGATCCGTTTGGCAATTGGGACATTAGAAAAGAACCGAATCTGAGAGACCGGCACAATGCAGATCTGGATGAAAAAGCAGAGAATAGAAAAGAAAACTCTTCCGGCAACTTGTTCTCCAGAGATGAAGAGAGCGGTAATTCTTCTGAGGAAGTGGACACACCTCCTTTCTTTAGAAGACGCCGAAAATAAGGTCCAACGGAAAGGAAGAGTAGAATGAGCATCAAAGACAAACTGAACGATTACTTTTCTCTCAGTGACACCGATTCAGATGCAGTTGAACCTCAACCAGAAAAAGAAGCAAAGCTCAAGCAGCCGGCTGTTCAAGATACACCGGCTTTGAGGCCGAGTGCTGATACTGATTCAAAACGATCACATCATCAAAATATTGTGGCAATCAATCACCAGCAGGCACTGAAAAAGCCTAAAATCCGTGTAATGGAACCGAGACTCTACTCGGATGTTCAGTCAATAGCTGACATTCTTTTAAACAATCAATCAGTTGTGCTGAATTTCAGGCGCATGGAAAAAGGTCAGGCTAAGCAGATGCTTGACTTCCTGATGGGGACAACATATGCCATTAAAGGTGATATCCAGAGACTGGGTGAGGAAATTTTCATCTGCACACCACAGTCTTTTGAAGTCGATGGTGCCGAATTGCAGGCACTTAAAAATAAAGAGTATTAAGCAGAATGGAGTTACAAAACATACATGGGTGTTCAATTATTGCAAGCATTATATAGGCTGGTCATGCAGGGCTTTCAAATTTACCGTATTGCCCTGATTGTATACTTTTTACTTTCATGGATGCCGGGAGGCTATCAGTCAGGTTTGGGGCAGTTCCTGATAAGAATCTGCGAACCGTACGTCGGCATCTTCAGACGCTTCGTTCCGCCTGTCGGTATGATTAGTCTGGCCGGAATCGTGGCCTTTTTCTTCCTTACATTTATTGAGATGGGGATCACACAGGTGTTTCAAATCCTGTTCAGACTAGTTGTACAGATAGGATGAGGTAAAGATGGAAAATGTTTACCAGCATTTCAGGCCTGAAGAAAAAGCGTTTATTGATCAGGTGACAGACTGGCTTCGCCAGGTGGAGATGCAGTATACTCCTTACTTGACTCCGTTCTTGGATCCAAGAGAGCAGTTTATTGTAAAATCAATTGCGGGTCAGCATGATGAAGTGAAAATAAACAGCTATGGGGGATACGAGGCGGCAGAGCGCAGCCGCCTCTATCTGTCACCAGCTTATTTCGAACCGGAGCAGAATGATTTTGAGATTAAAATCGCAGAAATTCGTTACCCTAAAAAATTTGCTGAACTGTCTCACGGTAAAATCCTTGGTACACTTATGGGAGCCGGTGTCGAGCGAAGCACAATAGGAGACATCGTTTCTGATGGAGAGCGCTGGCAGTTTTTTGCTGAGGCTTCAATCATGGATTTTCTTACAGCTTCTGTTACTAAGATTGGCAACGTGTCGATCCAGCTTGAAGAGTGTCCCTATACGGCTATCATACTGCCAAAGGATACATGGGAAGAACGTCATGAAATTGTCTCTTCGCTGAGGCTTGATGTAGTTTTGGCAGGGGTCTTCAATATTTCTAGACAGCGTTCAAAAGAACTGATTTCTGCCGGAAAGGTCAAAGTCAATTGGCATGAAACAGAACGGCCTGATATGCCTCTTGGTGTGCATGATGTAGTATCTATCAGAGGGTATGGACGGGTCAGACTGCAGAACATTGAAGGCAAGACAAAAAAAGAAAAAATCCGACTAAATCTCGGAGTTCTGGACCGCAACAGATAAAAGTAAAAGGCGCTTGAGATAAACGAGTAGATTCTTTATACTAAAGGCATTGAAGCCTGAAAATTACATGGAGGTGTTTTTCCTATGGCCTTAACACCATTGGATATACATAACAAAGAATTTCCAGTTAAAATGAGAGGGTACGATCAGGACGAAGTTAACGACTATTTGGATCAGATAATCAAGGACTATGAGATGCTTTTGAAACAGAAAAAAGAAGCGGAAAAGAAATTGAGTTTTGCAGAAGAAAAACTGGCAAATTATGATCAAATGCACGACTCATTGAACAAATCAATTTTGGTTGCTCAGGACGCGGCTGACCGTCTGAAACAAAATGCCGAAAAAGAAGCGGACATGATTACTAAAGAAGCGCGTACGCAAGCGGGCAACGTGACGCATGAAGCTGAAAATCATGCAGATGAGTTACTAAAAGATGCAGTCAACAAAGCTCGGCGCATTGAACAGGAGACGGAAGAACTAAGAAAGCAGAGCCGTATTTTCAGACAGCGGCTTCAGCTGATGATTGAGTCGCAGCTTGAACTAGTGAAGAAAGAAGAGTGGGATGACATTCTTCAGCCGCCTACATCTGAACAACCGGAAATTCACACTATTAAAGAAGTAAAGAAAGAACTGGATAGTAAAGAACCGGATGATGTCGAAGAGCAATCCTCTGAGCTGGCCGAAGATGGCGAAGCATACGAAGAGGGCATGACTCCTGCTGTGGAACTGCCTGAAGTAAAATAATAACTAAACTGGATCTTGAAACACGTTCATGATTGATGCTTTACAGAGAGTCAATGCAGGCTGAGAATTGACAAGCAAATATCATGGTCATCATTCAAGGAGTTAGAAGCTGAATGTAGTAGGTTTCTACGTCTATCCGCGTTAAGGATACAGAGGATAAGTAGAAAAGCTCTAGTGGGCTGATACTTTTCAAACTAAGGTGGTACCACGAAGATTTCGTCCTTTCGGATGAGGTCTTTTTTTATATAAAAATAAAGGGTGAGAATATGGAAATCAAAGAAACATTAAACTTATTGAAAACAACATTTCCTATGCGGGCAGGATTGCCCAATAAGGAACCCGAAAGACAGAAAGAATGGGCAGAAGCCGATTTATATAATCAGAGGCAGGAACTGAATAAAGACAAGCCTGCTTTTGTTCTGCACGACGGACCTCCATATGCCAATGGGAATATCCACATCGGGCATGCGTTGAACAAGATTTCAAAAGATATCATTGTCCGGTACAAATCAATGTCCGGCTTTCGTGCGCCTTACGTTCCAGGCTGGGATACACATGGGTTGCCAATCGAACAGGCACTCACGAATACGGGAGTGGACCGCAAGTCCATGTCAGTCGTTGAATTCAGAAAGCTCTGTGAAGAGTACGCTTGGGAGCAGATCGAAAAGCAGCGGACCGATTTCAAACGCCTGGGAGTGGCTGGAGAATGGGATAATCCTTACGTCACACTGAATAAGGAATACGAAGCCGAGCAGATCCGCGTGTTCGGCAAGATGGCAGAAAAGGACTATATTTATCGAGGCCTGAAGCCTATCTACTGGTCACCATCAAGTGAATCAGCACTGGCTGAAGCAGAAATCGAATATCACGATGTCCGATCAGCTAATATTTACGTAGCTTTCCAGGTCAAAGACGGAAAATCTTTGTTGGATACAGATACATCTTTTGTCATCTGGACGACGACACCTTGGACTTTACCGGCCAATCTGGCTATTGCGGTCAAACCTGATACCACTTATACAGTTCTGGAAGCAGACGGCCGGAAGTTTGTCGTGGCCTCTGAGATGGCTGAAGACGTCGCTGAAACACTGGAATGGGAGAAGGTCAAACGAATCAAGGAGATAAGAGGCAGTGATCTTGAAGGGGTTACTGCGCAGCATCCATTTTATGACAGAGAGTCTCTTGTCATCCTTGGAGACCATGTTACCCTTGAGGACGGGACTGGGCTAGTGCATACGGCACCGGGCCATGGTGAAGATGACTATATTGTTTGTCAGAAATATCAGTTACCCGTCATTTCGCCGGTTGACAGCAAAGGCTGTTTTACAGAGGAAGCTCCCGGTCTGGAGGGCGTCTTTTATGATAAGGCCAATAAGATCATAACAGGCTGGCTAGAAGAGAATGGAGCGCTGCTTAAGCTGGACTTCTTCACACACAGTTATCCGCACGACTGGCGTACGAAAAAGCCGGTCATATTCAGGGCTACGCCACAGTGGTTTGCATCTATTAATAACTTCAGAGCAGATATTTTAGAAGCGGTAGAGTCAGTAGACTGGCTTCAGCCTTGGGGCATGCAGCGTATCTATAATATGGTTCGCGACCGGGGAGACTGGGTTATTTCTAGACAACGCGCCTGGGGCGTACCGCTGCCGATCTTTTATGCTGAAAATGGCGATCCGGTTATCACGCCGGAAACCACTGAGCATGTAGCTCAGCTGTTCGAGAAGCACGGGTCCAACATCTGGTTTGAAAAAGAAGCGGTTGATTTGCTACCAAAAGGCTTTACTCATCCGGGAAGCCCGAACGGAGCATTTACAAAAGAAACGGACATCATGGATGTCTGGTTTGACTCAGGATCTTCTCACCATGCTGTACTGAGAAAACGTGACAATTTGACCTTCCCGGCAGATTTATATCTGGAAGGGTCGGATCAGTATAGAGGCTGGTTCAACTCAAGTATCACCACTTCTGTTGCAATCAACGGGGTCTCGCCTTATAAAGCTGTCCTGTCGCAAGGAATGGTCCTGGACGGAAACGGCAAGAAAATGAGCAAGTCCGTGGGCAATGTCATCGACCCGAATAAAGTGATCAAACAAATGGGAGCTGACCTGATTCGTCTGTGGGTTTCCAGTGTCGATACCCAAGCCGATGTTCGCGTCAGTATGGATATTTTGAAACAGGTATCAGAAGTTTACCGTAAAATCAGAAATACGATTCGCTTCCTTATTCAAAATACAGAGGATTTCGACTTCAAGGCAGATGGAATCGCCTATGATGATCTGCGACCGGTAGACCAGTACTTGATGAACCGTCTGAACCAGACAGTCAAAAATGTGGTCGACGGTTATGAGCGCTACGATTTTTCTGATATCTTTAAAGAAATTAACCACTTCTGTACTTTGGATGTTTCAAATTTCTATGCCAATTTTGCCAAGGATATTTTGTATATCGATGCGCCGAACGATTACAGCAGACGGGCTATGCAGACGGTCTTTTACCACATTATTAGAGATCTGACTAAACTGCTAACGCCAATCCTTCCGCATTCAGCTGAAGAAATGTGGACTTACTTGCAAGAAGAAGAAGCCTATGTACAACTGGCTGAGTTTCCTGAAGTCAAGACCTTCAGCAACCAGGAGGAAGTACTCAATAAATGGACGGACTTTATGAAATTCCGTGACAAAGTTCTCAAAGCAAATGAAGTGGCCAGAGAAAATAAAGTCATCGGCAAGGATTTTGAAGCCAAGACAACAGTCTATGCTACTAATGACATTAAGCAATTGCTTGATTCACTTAACAGTGACATTAGGCAGATTTTAATTGCCTCAGAGCTTAATATAGAAGATTTTGAGAACAAGCCAGAAGACGATAGCATCCTTGATTTTGAAGGAGTCGCTATTAAAGTAGAGCGAATGCCGGGGCAAGTGTGCACCCGCTGCCGGATCACTTCTGAAAACTGCCAGGAAATATCAGAAGGGGAATACTTGTGTGAACGCTGCTATGATATTTGCAAGACACACTACCCTGAAGTACTGAACAAATAAAAAGACACCATAAATAAACGAAGAAGCAAAAGTCCAGTTTGATGGACGTTGCTTCTTCGTTTATTTAAATGGTGTGAAATAGAAAATATATTTCCCGTTGAAGGTTGATTTAAAGCGTTTACTTTTGTATAATTTTAATAGTGATAGAAATAAGGTGCCACAATATTAACTGATCAAAGCGTTGTGTGTGCAGGGTCTATTGCAAGTATTTTTTGTAGGAGGAAAGAAGTAATGGTACAAGGTGTTGTCAAGTGGTTTAATGCAGAAAAAGGATTCGGCTTCATTGAAGTGGAAGGCCAGGAAGATGTATTTGTTCATTACAGTGCAATCGACAGTGAAGGATACAAATCTTTAGACGACGGTCAAGAAGTTGAATTTGATATTGTTGACGGAGATAGAGGCCCGCAGGCATCTAACGTTGTCAAGCGCTAAAAAAAAGCTTCCTCACAATTTGAGGAAGCTTTTTTGCAGCATATGTTTATAGTCTGCCGGCAATTAAGTCATAAATCAACACAATCAGAACAGCTCCGCCGATGGCAGGAAGAATAAAGAATCCAGCAAGTTCAGGGCCGACCTGGAAGAGCGCGTGTCCAGCCCAGGCGCCGATAAAGCCAATAATAATGTTTCCAATAATACCTCCGGGTACATCGGTCCCAACAATAGCCTGACCGATTGCCCCAATTACTCCCCCAACAATAAGCGACCAAATAAATCCTAACATGCAATTCCTCTCCTTTTTCTTAAATACTTAACTAAATTATAAAGAGTCGTCACAAATTATTCAAATATTTGCGCTCTCGAAAGATATATTGTCTTATTATGATTGGTCATCTATCCGGTTTGGCTCGGTCAGTTGAAGCAGCTGGTCTTTCAGACGGCCTTCTAGCTGCTGAAGCTGAACTTCAGCTTCCTTGCGCTTGGACCGGCCTTCTCTTTGGATAGACAAGGTTTCCTCAAGTGTCTCGACGAGGTCGGCCTGAGTTTTTTCCAGAGTTTCGATGTCGATAATGCCCCGTTCATTTTCACGCGCCGTTTCGATGGAGGACTGCTTGAGCATTTCGGAATTTTTTGTAAGCAAGTCATTGGTCGTTTCCGACACTTGTCTTTGTGCGGTGACCGCTTCTTTTTGGCGCAAAAGGGTCAAGGCCACAACAATCTGATTTTTCCAAAGAGGAATGGCTGTATTAATGGATGTCTGAATTTTTTCGCTCAAAGCCTGATTGGTATTCTGAATCAGCCGGATCTGAGGGGCCTGCTGTATTGTCATCTGTCTGGCTGTTTTGAGGTCGTATACGCGCTTGTCCAGCCTGTTGAGGAACTGATTCAAGTCGTTGACTTTTTGGACTTCCATCTGGTCGCCACTGTCTTCCGCGGTTTTGACAGCTTGTGGGATGATTTCCTGGCTCAGCTCGTCCATTTTGATTTCTCCCGCAGCAATATACACGTTCAAAGCTTCAAAATACTCATAGTTCTTTTCATAAAGGTCTTCAAGCATGCTGTTGTCTTTCAGGAGTAGCTCGCGTTCTTTATCAAGCTTGACAGCAATCTTGTCAACTTGGGCACCAATTTTCTGATATTTGGCTGTTGTTTCATAAATTGAACGGTTGATTTTGCGGAATACCTTTTTAAACAGATTGCGGTCATCTGCCTTCAACTCATTCGGATCGGCTTCTTTCAAGCGAAACATCAAGTCATTCAGGGTTTCCCCTATATGATTCGTTTCCTGATTCTGCACATGATTCAGTACTGAATGCGAAAATTCCCCAAGACGCTGCTGGGCCTGAGATCCGTAATCTGAAATGGAGTCCCGATTGGAGATGTCGATATGGCGGGCCAGTTCAAAAGCCTGCTTTTTACGTTCTTCAGTAAGACTATCCATGACTTTTTTGACTTCGTTTTGTTTTTTTAGTTCTTTTTTTTCTTTCACAGGATCCTTGCTGTAAGCTGTGGGAGAACCAAAAGGGTTGGCGAGCAAGTCATCCAGTTCAGTCTTTGCGTCTGTTTGGGAATCAGTCGGATCATTGTGATGTTTTACCATAGTGACAGCTCCTCATATTATAAGTTTAGTGGGACTGACCATTGAGGGTACGCTTGGCCAGCTCAATTTCAACGTCGAGATCCTTAATGTCATCTTTTTTGAAGCGAACATAGTCTTCAGCTATTTGCCCGCACATTTTGTCAATGGTCTGGGCAGATTTATCGAGGATATCATAGGTCGCCTTACTTTTGGCCTTATGATTCTCGATTTCCACATATTTAACGACCAGATCTGCTAGTGAAGGCAAGTGGACATAAAGAAATTTGTCGACCTCATGAAGCTTTTGTGGTTCTTTGGCAATGTCTTTGAACAGTGCTTTGGAAAGAGCTACGGTATTGTTCCGGTTTTCAATCGCCCGGAGTTTGCCTGACTGTTGCATGTTCTCATCAATAGTCAATACCTGTTCTTTAGCTTTATGCATTGTTTCTCTGAAATACTGGATGTCTTCTTTCGATAGCCCCTTGGAGCTGTAAAACTGCTCTTTTTCCTGTGACAGGCGGGGCATGTCGCGCCTACTTGCTTTTTTTACTTTAGCCCTTTTTCCTAGGCTATTGAGCAGGAATACGCCTGTTCCGATGCTTAGAATCATTGCTAAAAAGGCATTAAGATCCAGTCCAATCATCAGAAGAAATATAAACAAGGTAGCGAACAGACTGAGGATATATGTCGAAGTTGTGTGAAGCGTCGACCGTTTCATAATGGAACCTCCGTTCTTTCTAGGGTGGGTTAACTGTACCTTTATAATATCACAAAAATGTGAAATGTTGACATAGGACCTAAGAAGGATTTAAAGAGAAATGAGGCTTTATTTCAGGATGAATAATCTCTTGAAATAAGGTATGATAAAAACTACATGAGGAGTGAGCGTATGAATTTCAAAGAAGAAACAATAAGTGAAACGTCAATTTACAAAGGAAATGTAACGGAATATACGGTCCAAGAAGTCAGACTGCAAAATGGAAAAACCAGCCAGAGGGAAATTGTCAGGCACGCAGGAGCTTCAGCCGTTATTCCCTTTGTCGGAGAAGATCAGATGCTTTTGGTCAGGCAGTACAGAAAGGCTATTGAATCTGAAAGCATCGAAATACCAGCTGGTCTCAGGGACGCTGGAGAGTCAGCCTCAGAAACGGCTTTAAGAGAACTGGAAGAAGAGACAGGATACACGACCGATCAGCTCAGTTTTGTGACTTCTTTCTACAGTACACCCGGTTTTACCGATGAATTTCTTGAAATTTTTGAAGCCAGCAATCTGTATCTGGTAAAAGACAAACGACCGATGGATGAGGATGAGCAAGTAGAGGTACTGACAGTTTCCTACGATGAAGCCTGGAATTTTTACGAGAAGGGTTTGCTTAGAGATTCCAAGACCGTATTCGCCTTGTTTTACTGGAAAATGAAAAAATTAATGCAGAAAGATCAGGGATAATACAATGGCATCAAGACAAGAGTTAAAAAAGAAAAAAGAGCAAGAAGAAAAACAAGCCAGAAAAGAACAGCGGGCTAGAAAAGCTCAAAACAGAAAGTACGAGCGTCAACTAGCTAAGAAAGGCCGGACGTCAAAACAAAGGCTGGACGAAATGGAAAAATACAGAAGGGTAGAGAAGCAGCTGACATTAGCCATCGTTATTGTGTCGCTGCTGTTGCTGATTGTCCTTTCCTTTGTATTTTTTATCTAGCTAGCTAATCTACACATTGGAAGGAAGAAATCATGAAAATTGGAATTATCGCTGCCATGGAGCAGGAAATCAGAACACTTAAGAAGCAACTTGCCGGGACAGAACAAAGCAAAATTGCCAATCAAACCTTTTATGAAGGAACAATCAGTGGAGTCCCAGTTGTGCTGGTACAGTCCGGAATCGGGAAAGTTAATGCGGCCATTGCGGCTACTTTGCTGATTGACCGGTTCAAAGCAGAAACAGTGATCAATACCGGTTCAGCTGGGGGGATAGGAAAAGGACTGACAGTTGGAGATCTAGTCATTTCTAACGATCTGAGTTACAATGATGCCGATGCCAGGGCTTTTGGCTATGTCTTTGGTCAGATCCCACAAATGCCTGCCCGTTATCAGGCTGACCCGGAAACCATCAGCCGTCTTAAGGAGGCAGCACTCAGCAGTCACTGGGAAGTAAAAGATGGCCTGATTGTATCAGGAGATTCTTTTATTAGTGATAAAGCTGTCATCGTTGAAATTCAGTCACACTTTGAGGAAGCACTTGTAACTGAAATGGAGGGGGCTGCAGTAGCACAGGTTTGTTATCAGTTTGATACCCCTTTTGCTGTAGTCCGGGCGGTATCGGATGTGGCAGATGAGGAAGCGTCCGGATCATTTGAAGAGTTTATCGAAACGGCGGGGCGTAAATCGGGCGAGATGGTCTTAAAGTATATTTCCGGCTGTACGTCGAAGTAACAATCATATTTTCCCTGAGTAGCAGTACCAATCATACACCGTTAAAAGCCGTCTCGTGAGCAACAGGATCAGGAGCGGCTTTTTTTATATGCAAAAATCTACTTGCTTGTGAAGTATTGCGTTTGTGATTGAAACACTGTATAGTATGCATTGTATAATTGAGAATGATTATCATTATCAATTATACAATACAACACGAAGGAAGTGATGAACATAGACACATTTAACAGCAAGCAAGTCGATAAAGGGAAAAAAGTAAATCGCGTATTTGTCCTGCTGCTTATTCTGCTCACAGGGGTGTCAGTTTTTACTGGAATACACGATTTGGAAATCACACATATATTGAGAATGAACGAAATACAGCATATTGTGATGTACTCTACTCGGATTCCTAGAACAGTCAGTCTAATCTTGTCTGGAGGTATGCTGGCAGTATGCGGTTTGCTCATGCAGCAGCTGACTCAAAACCGCTTTATTTCTCCAGCTACTTCGGGGACTATGGCTAGTGCGCGCCTGGGTGTAGTCATTGCTGTAATCTTTTATTCCCATGAATCAGTGAAATACCAGACTATAGTGGCTTTTATTTTTGCTGTAGGAGGGACTGCCTGTTTCATGCTCTTTGTCCGCTCGGTCCGCAACAAAAAGGCCCTCATGATTCCTCTGGTAGGTATCATGTTCGGAAATATTATCAGTTCTGTCAGTACATACTTAGCTTTGCAGTACGAAGTGGTCCAGCAGACATCAACCTGGCTTCAGGGAAACTTTTCACTGATTTCATCCAGCAATTACAAATTGCTCTATTTATCTGTACCGCTGTTTTTCTGTGTATGCTTATTTGTTCACCACTTCACTATAATGGGGCTCGGGGAAGTATTTGCTGAGAGCCTGGGTGTAGCTTATGGTTTGCTTGAGACTGTCGGCTTAATAATAGTGGCCATCGCGACTTCAGCCGTTGTTCTAACCGTCGGCAGCATTCCTTTTGTTGGAATCATCATACCAAACCTGGTTGCTTTGAAAAAAGGCGACCACTTTGCCAGTCTAGTGCTTCCAACAGCTCTTTCAGGTGCGGTTTTTCTACTGGCTGCCGATATTCTTTCACGTGTACTTATATACCCTTATGAAATTCCAATTAGCGTTATAGCGGGTTCAGTAGGGAGCGTGGTCTTTCTTTATTTGCTGATTAGGAAGGAGTCCTGATGAAAAACAAAAAATGGATCATACTGTATTCTCTGCTGGCAGCGGGCATACTTCTGGCTATCTATTTGTATCTTACTGCAAACACAAGAGGACAGCCGACTTTTGCACTGAGACTGCGCAGTCAGCGACTCTTACCTTTTATATTTGTGGGGACAGCGTCTGCAACAGCGACGATTATATTTCAGACTATGACTCAAAACGTGATTCTTACTCCGAGTATTATTGGACTGGAATCACTATATATTTTTTTGCAGACTGCAGGCCTATTTTTTCTAGGAACAGAGCACTGGCTGACAACCGATGCTCGATTGAATTTTATATTCAGTCTTTTAATGATGGCAATCGCCAGTGTGCTTTTGTTTGGACTATTTTTTAAGATACAGCCCGGAAATCTCTATTTGATATTGGCGGTTGGAATTATAATGGGAACACTATTTAGCAGTTTGACACAGTTTTTGCAGGTCATTATCGATCCGAATGAATATGACCAGTTGTTTGCCCGGACGGTAGCTAGTTTTAACAGGGTTGAAATAAGCCTGACACTGCTTTCGATTATGGTCATTCTTCCCGTACTTATCTACCTGTATAGCGAAAGAAACAGACTGGACGTCCTTCATTTGGGAAATCCAGCAGCATCGAGTCTGGGTATAGAGGTTGACCGGTATCAGCTGGTCTTGTTTCTGATGGTCAGCCTACTGACTGCAGCTGCAACGGCCCTTGTTGGCCCTATTTCTTTTCTCGGTTTTATTGGCGCCCATATTGCTTACCGGCTGTTTGGAACCTACAGGCATACGGTCCTGCTTACAGGTGCCAGTCTGATAACCATTCTTTTCATTCTGGTTGGGCAACTGCTTGTCGAACATCTATTTAAGCTTCGAGTGACGCTCGGGGTTATAATCCAGTTTGTAGGAGGCATTTATTTTCTACTGATTCTTTTAAGAGAGGGGAGAGGCGTTCATGATTGACGTCCATGGATTGACAAAATCTTATGAAAACAAGAAAGTCGTAAATCAGGTCAGTTTGCTAATTAAAAAAGGCACTTTTACTGCTTGTATTGGTCCTAACGGAGCCGGTAAAAGCACCTTGCTCGAGATGCTTGGCCGACTGGTACCCTATGATGAGGGACACATTTACTTTGAGGGCGATGAATTAAGAACAGTTACCCGGTCAACACTAGCGACCCGACTGTCTGTTTTAAAGCAAAGCAGTCAGTTGTCGGTAGGACTGACGGTACGTGAGCTGGTTTCATTTGGGAGGTTTCCCTACACAAAAGGCAAGCTCACTCCGCATTGCCAGGCTGTCATCAATCGCTCGCTTGCTTACCTCAACATGACGGACATGCAGGATCGACGACTGGACACGCTCTCTGGAGGCCAATTTCAAAGAGCAATGATTGCCATGGTCCTTAGCCAGGATACCGACTATATCCTGCTAGATGAGCCACTGAACAACTTGGATATGCACCATGGAGTTCAGATGATGCAGACTTTACAGAATCTGGTCCAGGATCTCGGGAAAACAGTTGTCCTGGTTGTACATGATATAAACTTTGCTGCCAGCTATGCAGATCGTATTATTGCTATGAAAGACGGATACCTGTTTGCATCAGGTACTACGAATGAAGTAATCACAGAATCTGTATTAAGTGAGCTGTATGAAATGGATTTAGACATTATCGAAAAAGATGGAGTTAAATATTGTTTTCACTATAAATGACAAAAGGAGTTTTAATAATGAGCAAAGTGATCATCCACAAGGGGCTGCTGGCTTTAACCAGTCTATTCATTTTGTCAGCCTGCACAACTATGGAAGAAGACTCTATGGAAGGTGAAGCTGCAAGCGGCCAGCCGGCCCTTTCTACTGAAACTGAACCAGATAATAAGCAGACGCTGATGATTAAAGATTCAGCTGGAAATAAGGTAGAGGTACCGGCTGATCCTCAAAAGGTTGCTGTTTTTGATAACGGTCAGTTAGATAATTTGGCTGTGCTGGGACTAAGCGACCGCGTTGTCTTAACAGGCTCTCCTCATTTGCCTGAACACCTGCTGATATATCAGGAAGTTGAAGCAGCCGGCAGTTTCTTTGAAATAGATCTTGAAGCGACACATGCGGCTGAGCCGGATTTAATTATTGTCGCTGGTCGGTCGAGTGGAGCCTATGCAGAATTGTCAAATATTGCACCGACTCTCGATCTTTCTCATGATGCAGCAGATTATTTAACGTCACTTGATGAAAACTTGAGTCTGCTGGGCTATATATTTGACCGTAAAACAGAAGCCCGATCTGTGATTGATGAATTGGAAAATGAACTGCTGCAGCTTCAGAATAAGGCAGAGGCGTCTAAAATGACGACTCTGGTTACCCTCTACAATGAGGGGGCACTATCCGCCTATGGCTCAGGTTCGCGCTTTGGAGTTGTACATGATGCTTTCAAATTGACTCCGTCAGACAAAAACATCGAGGTATCCAACCATGGAATGGCAGTAACCTATGAATATGTACTATCAAAAAATCCAGACTTGCTGTTTGTAATCGACCGGACAGCGGCTATAGGCGGAGAAGGCCATGTGTCTGCTATTGAAGATAGCCCGGTCATTCAGCAGACAGTGGCCTTCCAAACAGACTCAATATATTACCTTTCTCCCTCGGCTTGGTATCTTTCTGGGGGAGGCGCCCAAACGTTTAGCATTATGATGGAGGAAGTCAGTGAAGTGTTTAAATAAAAAAGCGGTACAATCCGCATAAAAGAGCAAAAGGAGTCTGAAGAGACGGGTACTTTTTGTTATACTGGTAACAGGTTAGTTGCATAAAAATTAAAAATAAATAAATCAGGGACTGCACAGATTCACTGAATGAGTAAAAACAAATCAAAGGAGAGTGTGTGTACATGACTACTGAGAAGCAAAAAATGATTGCCGGCAAGATGTATGATCCGTCCGACCGGATCCTTGCTCAGGAAAGACAAGCGGGACACCGCAAAGCACAGGTTTTCAATCAGGCAACAGATGATGAAACCAGGAAAAAGCGTGTTCAGAGTCTCTTTGGGTCGACTGGTGAGCATATTACGGTTGAGCCTGGTCTTCGGGTAGATTACGGGAGTAATATTCATGTAGGGGAAAATTTTTTTGCTAATTTCAACTGTGTCTTTCTGGATGTCTGCCCGATTGAGATCGGAGCCAATGCGATGCTTGGACCCGGCGTGAGTATAGTCACGCCGGAGCATCCCCTCGATCCAACGGAAAGAAACGCAGGCTATGAATTTGGCCGGCCGGTTACCATTGGCGACAACTGCTGGATTGGAGCGAATGCTACTATTGTCGGGGGCGTCACCCTAGGGGATAACGTTGTTGTAGCTGCAGGGGCTGTCGTGACCCAGTCCTTTTTAGATAATGTTTTGATTGGCGGGATACCGGCTAAAATCATCAAGCCTATCACATTAAAGGTACAGAACTGACAGCAAAGGGATCGTCTGGAAGAGAGGGCTGTCCATCAGCATATTCTTAGACATTTTTCATCTGATTAGCTATGATGGACCTATAGGAATCTCTGCTGGGGCCTGGACCTCAAGAGAGAAAATAATGAATGGAAGGTGACGCATATGCAAGAGCTCTACACATTTCCAACTGATGAACTGCTGCAGGATTATGAGGCAGTCGTGTCCATTTCTTTGAACTCTGAATCCAATGGAGTGGAAGTCGAGGCCAATCAGATTCAGTTCCAGAATCTGCTGAAGGAAGCGAAAGCGAAACTCCACAAGGTTTACGATGAAAAATTCTGCAATAGTTTTTTGGATAAGGCAAAGTTTCTCGTTGACCATACTGATTTCTGGAGAAACATGACACGTAGTGCCGTATTCTACATCACACCAGATGAGGTTTATTACTACCGGCTAGGGACAGCTATCCACACTGGAACAGTTGTATCCAAACAGCCCTATGTCCTGCCGCTGATTGCTGATTTTCAGTATGTGAGCTATTACCACCTTCTTGCACTTAATCACGATAAATTTAGCCTTTACACCGGCCGACGCAATAAACTTCAGCCGGTCGATCTGCCTGAAGACGCACCAAATACTTTGACCAAAGCTTTGGGGGATGAACTGACCGGCGGTGAACTTAATGTCGGATCCTATAACGGTGGAGACGGCAACAGTGGGGGTGTGTTCCACGGCCACAACGAGAAAAGCACAGAGGTCGAAATCGACCAGGAAAATTATTTCCGTGAAGTAGATAAATATATCAACGAACAGTTCTCTAAGCCAACAGGCTTGCCACTGGTGCTCTTTGCGCTCAAGAAAAACATCTCTGATTTTGAGAGACTGTCCAAAAATGGTTACCTGGATGAAACGAGAGTAGAAGCGTCACCCTCTCAGTTGACCTTCAACGAAATCCAGTCTCATACATCTGAAGTCGTCGATGACATCATCAATAGACGCTACAGAAGCCTCGTCGAAAAGTTCAGAGAAACCAAACCGGAATTCAAACTGGAAGCTCAGTTTGATGATCTGGCTATGGCCAGTATCCAGGGAAAAATCGATGTGCTATTGCTGGAAGATGACTACCAGGTGGAGGGCCTGATTGATGAAAATGGCCAGTACCATGAAGGTCCCGAAACCAATCAGTATATCAATCAGCTTGTCCACAATGTACTGAAGACGAACGGTCAAGTATATGTGCTAGACAAGGCCAGCATGCCATCTGACAGTGGTGTAGCGGCACTGCTTCGTTTCTAATTTCATATGAGAATAGTTACTGAGAAGGCCGGGACAGCAGTTCCGGCCTTTTTTATAGGTTCTTCAGCCGATTACTGACCCACGTCTTGACGAGAGTAAACCGCTTAAAGGGTTATTCGGGTCTTTAATAAATCATCTTGACTTCTTATGTAAATATTGGTAAGCTTATCCTTGTGTAAAATATCGCAGCGGGAAGCGGCAACCGCGTCAACAGTGCCTTGCCATATGAATCATATGAGCGTAATTGTGTAACCAGCGGCTGCAAGTGGTGAAGATTGAAAAGGTACTGCACGTATTGCTGAGCTTTCATTCGTTATTTTACTCCATTACAGTTGTGTCAAACTGATCATTTATTATATGGAGGAATTCAATATGGCAAGATATACTGGACCATCATGGAAAAAATCAAGACGTTTGGGCATTTCCCTTACCGGAAGCGGTAAAGAGCTAGCAAGACGTCCGTATGCACCAGGTCAGCACGGACCGACTGCACGTATCAAACTGTCTGAATACGGGCTGCAGCTTAAAGAGAAGCAAAAGCTTCGCTTCATGTACGGCCTGAACGAACGTCAGTTCTTTAACCTGTTTACTAAAGCAGGAAAAATCCGTGAAGGCAAGCACGGTGTAAACTTCATGGTTCTGCTGGAGCAGCGCCTGGATAACGTTGTTTACAGACTAGGTCTTGCGACTACACGTCGTCAGGCTCGTCAGCTTGTAAACCACGGTCACATCACTGTAAATGGCAAGCGCGTGGATATTCCATCATTCAGCGTTACTGTTGGAGATGTTGTTGGTGTTCGTGAAAAATCTAAAGACCTTAAGATTATTAAGGAATCTGTAGAGTCTATCTTTGGACGTCCAGACTTTGTCACATTTGATGATGAAAAACTGGAAGGTTCTCTGACTCGTCTGCCACTTCGTGAAGAAATGCCAGCAGAAATCGATGAAGCCTTCATCGTTGAGTACTATAACAGATAATCAGTTAAGTGATTATAAAGCGTCATCTGCCCTCGGGCGGGTGACGTTTTTTTTAATCCTATAATTAGAAAAAGCCTCCCAGCAAAAAGCTGAAAGGCTTATTTGGGACACATTCACATAACGCCAAGCAAAACAGAGCAGAATTCTTCCAGCATGTTCTGGTCTTCCTGAGTGAAACGGTCTGTGATTGGAGCATCGACGTCCAGAACACCAATCTTGCGTCCTGCTTTGATTAAGGGCACGACAATTTCTGACTGGCTAGCGGAATCGCAGGCAATATGACCGGGGAACTGGTGAACATCCGGCACAACCAGTGTTTTTTCCTGTTCGAGAGCCGACCCGCATACTCCTTGACCTTTTTTGATTCTGACACAGGCTACTTTTCCTTGGAAAGGGCCTAGTACCAGTTCATCATCTACTTCTTCCCACAGATAAAAGCCGGCCCAGTTGATGTCCGAAAGATGATCGTTTAAAAGGGCGGATGCATTGCTGAGATTCGCAATCAGATTCGGTTCGCCGTCGGTGACCGCCTGCAGTTGTTTGCTGAGCAGATAGGTTAAATCGTTTTTCATCATAATTCTCCTTGTGTTGAAATATAATTTACAGAATTTGCTTGCTAGTATAACATAATCGTTTGAAGTTTGATATACTAGGAAGAAGAGATCCGCCAACAAAGGCAGCATTACTTGGAGGGAATATTGATGACAATCGAAATTGTCGTAGCAGTCAGCATAATCATTCTGGCTGTGATGCTCTACATGAGTACATACTATCTAAAGAAAAAAAACTATACAAATATCGATCAGCTTGACCTTGAGAAGAAACAGGCGCAAAGCAGTCTTCCAGCAGGAAAAGCCGAAAAATTGAGTACAATGGCACTTACTGGACAAACTAAAGCAGCTGCTGATACGGCTGTCGAGAAAGTAGCTGATATTGAAAACAGCCGGTTACCGGAAGTTGAAGCCCTTTTGTTTGAGGCTGAACAGGCTACTGACCGTTTCAGATTCAAGCAAGCTTCGGAATATCAGGAGAAAAGTGGCGCAGCACTGAAGGACATCCAAACGGATGCAGATCACTTGAACAGTCTGATTGATGAGCTGCTTCAGCGTGAAGAAGCCAATCTGAAAAAAGTAGAATCTATCAAGAAACGCTACCATAAAATACGTAAAGAACTGCTGACAAATAGCTTTACTTTTGGAGACAGTACCAACAGTCTGGAGGAAAAACTGGGAGAAGTGGAAGCCGAATTCACCCTGTTTTCAGATCTGACTGCATCGGGGGACCACGAAGAGGCGCGGAAAATCGTCAGCCGTCTGGACAGTAAAATATCGGAAATGGAAAAATTGATGAAACGTATACCAGAGCTGATCAAGGCTATCGAATTCGAGTATTTGAAGCAGAAGGAAGAAATAGTAGAGGGATATGCCAGCCTACTGGATCAGGGCTATCTTTTCCCTGAAACAGCTGAGGTTGATGAATGCCTGTCTGATCTGGACCGTGCAATCAACGAATTGAAATCATCGGTAAGTGACCTAAAAATATCAGCTGTTGACCAGCAGGTCGAGACGGTTGAAAACAGAATAGATCAAATCTATGATTTGATGGAAGCAGAAATCGAAGCCAAGCCTGAAGTGACTAAACTGATCAAGCAACTGAAAAAGATTGTGCTGTATGTGCAGGATCAGAAAAGAGAAATCAGCTTTGAGGTAGACCGAATCAATCAAAGCTACACTCTCTATAAAGACGAAGAAGCAACAATGGACAAGCTTAAGGCAGACTTTGCTGCTCAGACAGAGCAGATTGGCCGTGTTGAGAGTCGGCTCGCCGACGAGGCGCTGCCTTATTCAGCCGCTAGGGATACGCTGGCAAGCTGTTTTAATGAGCTAGAAAACCTTTCGTCCAAACTGGCTCAACTTTCAGCTGACCTGTACGCCTATAGGCAGACAGAAATGGAAATCAAGAAAGATATCGATGAGATGGAATTGGCTCTAAGGGAGATGAAGCGGTATATTGAGCATAAAAACCTGCCCGGTCTTCCCAAAGATTACCTGGATTTGTTCTTTTACACGACTGATCATTTGGAAGATCTATCTAGAGAACTGGCCCGTCCACGACTGGACTTGGAAGCCGTTGTACGTCTGCATAGACTGTGTGAAGATGATATCGAATCGCTCGCTGTTCAGACAGATACACTTGTGGATGAAGCTTTGCTCACAGAGCTGGTCAGCCAAAGGCTTTACCGCTACCGTGAAGAGCATCCGGAAGTTATTGAAACAATTAAATACAGTGAATCTTTATTCTTGAATGAATTTGACTATCATACGGCTCTGAAAATGGTCCGAGAAAAACTTGAGACGATTGAAGCAGGTGCTTTTGATGAAGTATCAAAGGCATATACGGAAAATAAGTCTTACAGCTGAAAGCATGGACTATGTTTAGAACTCCCTCGGCAGATAAAGAAGTGATTCTTTACAGGCGGGGGATTTTTTAATGGAGGATGTGGATTTTATGATACCTACAAAACAAAGGTCAAGTTATATGTATGGACGCCGGTTGGCCTATATAAGCCTGTCACTTTATGTAGGTAGGTCTGGGCTTGCAAGCACTCTCTTCAGTGTTGACTCAGCCCTGGTAGGCAAATTACCTTGAGAGCTGATGAGTCGGTGACCGTTTGTTTCATTTGATACTGCGTTTTAAAGATTAAATACCGTATACGGGAAGTCTCTGATTATTTAAAAGATTATCTCGTGAATCAACTTTTTGCCTACCCTGCCCAATGGGAAGGGCAGGTAGAGTTCAGGCAAATTCAGTAGCGTATGACTTAATTCATGCATTCACTTTATAGTTGCAATGAGACGAGATGGAAAGTAAACTGGTATTATATATAGGGAAAGAAGGGATTAGGATGAACGTTACATTAAAAGGGGAACCCTACGAAACAAACGCTCAAGCTCCTCGAGTAGGCGATGATGCTCCTTCCTTTACACTAAAAGATTTAAATGATAAGGAAGTCAAGTTGTCCGACCTCAAGGGAGACGTACTAATCATCAGTACAGTACCTGATATCGAAACAAGTACTTGCTCCAGACAGACTAACACGTTCAATGATGAAGCAAGAAAGCTGAAAGGTACCAAAATGTTCTCAGTATCAACAAATACGAAAGCTCAGCAGCAGGAATGGTCGCGCACGAAAGTCCTGCACAGTTCCATTTTGCACGACAAAGATCGTTTATTTGCCAAAGACTACGGCCTTTATATCGATAATCTTGATAAGATGGCCCGCGCAGTCTTTGTTCTCAATAAAGGCGGGCAGATTGTTTATCGTGAAATTGTCAAGGAAATGGCTGATGATCCGGATTATGAAGCAGCGCTGTCTGCAGCCAGACATGAAGAAGCTGAGCTAAATTAAAGTAGAATACAAATAATACAAGCAATGAACAAGAAGAGTAGTGGCCAATGCTGTCTCAGAGAATGGGTGGAAGCTGGAAAACCCTGGCAGACATAGTCATGAAGTAACTTGGGAGCTGTCGGGAGGAAAGCAGTACTTCTGACTGGTGGGACAGTCCATTAACACTGTCATTGAGAGACCGCAGCCGGTATCAGCTGTCTGTGGTAATATAGGTGGTACCGCGAAGCATTCGTCCTAAAATTTAGACGAGTGTTTTTTTTATGGAAAAATAAAAGAAATAACTATGAAGAGGTGTATAGTATGAAAGAAGAAATCAAAATGTCAACCAAATACGAACCATCACAAGTAGAAGCAGGCAGATATAAAGAATGGATCGACAAAGAACTGTTTAAGCCTGATGAACAAGCAACCGAGCCTTACTCAGTTGTTATTCCACCCCCCAATGTTACGGGGCGCTTGCATCTGGGGCATGCCTGGGACACGACGCTGCAGGATATCATTATCAGACAAAAACGGATGCAGGGGTACGACACGCTATGGCTACCTGGAATGGATCATGCAGGTATCGCAACTCAGACAAAAGTGGAAGAAAAGTTGGCTCAAGATAATATATCAAGGCATGATTTGGGTCGTGAGCTGTTTCTGGAAAAAGTCTGGGAATGGAAGGAAGAGTACGCAGAAAGTATTCGTGATCAGTGGGCAAAAGTCGGTATTTCAGTTGACTATTCTAGAGAACGGTTTACTTTGGATGAGGGTCTGAATAAGGCAGTCAACAAAGTGTTTGTTGATCTTTACAATAAGGGGCTGATTTACCGAGGAGAATATATCATCAACTGGGACCCGAAAGCCCAAACCGCCTTGTCGGATATTGAAGTTGAGCACAAGGAAGTTAATGGCGCATTTTACCATATCCAGTATCCTGTCATCGATGGAGAGGGATCTGTTGAAATTGCAACGACCCGTCCGGAAACGATGCTGGGGGATACAGCTGTGGCTGTTCATCCGGATGATGAGCGTTATCAGCATCTGATTGGTAAAAACGTGGAGCTGCCGGTAGTGGGCCGTGCACTGAAAGTGATTGCAGATGATTATGTGGACATGGAGTTTGGTACGGGCGTAGTCAAAATTACTCCGGCTCACGACCCTAATGACTTCGAAATCGGTCAGCGTCATGATTTAAAACAAATTAATGTAATGAACAATGACGGATCCATGAATCATCTTGCAGGAAAATATGAGGGCATGGACCGGTTTGAAGCAAGAAAAGCGCTGGTCAAGGATCTGAAAGATCAGGGCTACCTGATACGTATAGAAGAAATGCAGCACAGTGTAGGTCACTCTGAGCGTTCAGGCGTTGTTGTTGAGCCAAGACTGTCTACCCAGTGGTTTGTCAAAATGACACCACTTGCAGAGAAAGCGCTGAAAAACCAGGAAACTGAAGATAAAGTAGAGTTTGTACCTAGACGTTTTGAAAAGACATTCAACAACTGGATGGAGAATGTTCACGACTGGGTTATTTCCAGACAACTCTGGTGGGGACACCGCATCCCAGCTTGGTACCACAAGGAAACCGGAGAGCTTTATGTCGGCGAAGCGGCACCTGAAGATGCAGAAAATTGGGTACAGGATGAAGATGTTCTGGACACCTGGTTCAGTTCAGCTTTATGGCCATTTTCAACAATGGGCTGGCCGGATACAAACAGCAGCGATTTTGAAAAATATTTCCCCACCAGCACCCTTGTCACTGGTTATGACATCATCTTTTTCTGGGTCAGCCGTATGATTTTCCAAAGTCTGGAGTTTACGGGCCAAGCGCCGTTCAAGAATGTGCTTATACACGGTCTGATCCGCGACGAGCAAGGAAGAAAAATGAGTAAATCATTAGGGAACGGAATCGATCCTATGGAAGTGATTGATCAGTACGGAGCGGATGCACTCAGGTGGTTCCTTTCAAACGGTTCTGCACCGGGACAGGATGTGCGCTTCAGTTATGAGAAGATGGATGCATCCTGGAACTTTATCAACAAAATATGGAATGCCAGCCGTTATGTCATCATGAATCTCGAGGACTTTGAAGCGTCTGACATCAATTTGACACTTGAAAAGACGATTGCCGATAAGTGGATCCTGGCTAGACTGAACGAGACGGTCAGCCAAGTGACCGAACTTTTTGAAAAATTTGAGTTTGGAGAAGCCGGTCGCCAGCTTTACAGCTTTATCTGGGATGACTATTGCGACTGGTATATCGAAATGAGCAAAGAGTTGCTTGTACAAGGCACAGACAGTCAGAAGCAGTCAACTAAATCAGTCCTGGTGCATGTACTTGACCAGACGCTTAGACTGCTGCATCCAATCATGCCCTTTGTGACTGAAGAAATCTGGACACATATCCCTCATGAAGGCGAGTCGATTGTCCGAGCTGACTATCCGGTTGTGAATGATACGCTGCATGATCCAGAGGCCATCCAAAATATGGAAATGCTGATTGATTTGATTCGTTCAGTTCGGACAATCCGCTCAGAAGCGAACCGTCCGATGTCCAAAACCATTGATTTGCTCATAAAGACAAGAGGACATAAAGAACAGGATTTCCTGACGGAGAACCAGTCCTTCATTAACCGTTTCTGCAATCCGAACGATTTGGTCATTGATGCTGATCTGGATGCTCCGGACGAAGTAAAAACAGCAGTTGTAGCTGGAGCGGAAATTTTTGTCCCTCTTGCTGGACTGGTTGATATTAAAGAAGAAATCAGCCGTCTTGAACAGGAACAGACTAAATGGCAGAAGGAAATTGACCGGGTGGAGAACAAACTGGCGAATAAGAAATTTGTCGAGAATGCCCCAGAAGCTATTGTGGAAGAAGAAAGAAAGAAAGGTCTGGAATATAAAGAGAAGTTTGACTCGGTGACAAGACAGCTAGAGAAGATGCAGAGTATGAAAGAAGGGTAAGCATGCATAAACTGGTTATTTTTGATATGGATGGACTGATGTTTGATACTGAAAGACTATATTATGAAGCCAATCAAAAAACAGCAGATCGCATTGGTATCCCCTTTGACTATGCATTTTATCGCCAGTTTATTGGGGTCAGTGACAAAGACTTTTTTAAAGCTATGGAAGAGCGTTTTGAAACAAATCAGGTTGACCAATTCAAGCAAGAGAGTGTAAAAGATCTGCGTGTCCTCCTAGAGACTACTGTACCTGATCAGAAAAAAGGGCTGAAGGAATTGTTGACATACCTCAAAGATAACGGTTATAAAATGGTTGTGGCTTCAAGCTCGGAGCGGCGGTTAGTGTTAAAGTTGCTAGAGAATGCCGGACTTTATGCCTGGTTTGACGGGATTGTCGGTGGAGATGAAGTACAAGACTCTAAACCTCAGCCTGATATTTTTCTTAAGGCATGTGATTTGATTGAAGGAGACGTGAGTAAGGTCCTCGTTCTGGAGGATTCGCTTAACGGGATTAAAGCGGCGCATCAAGCGGGTTTTCCAGTGGTCATGGTTCCAGATCTGATTGAACCAAACGCATATGCTCGAACGCTAGCCCAAGCTATCTGCGAAGATCTTCATGAAGTTTTAATAAAGATAAAAAGTGAGAATCTGATTTAAAAGAGAATATATAAGAAAGAGAAGTTTAAAGGCTTCTCTTTCTTTTTATATAAGGAGGATTCTATGCAAACTCAGAAACTAATCGAACTGCCTTCAGCTTCCCGCCCCAGGGAAAGAATGGAAGAATACGGCCCGGCTGCACTGGCCAATCATGAACTGCTGGCGATTTTGCTGCGTACGGGAACGAAAGACAGCAATGTCCTTCAGCTCAGCATGCAAGTATTGTCATACTTCGATGACCTGCATACTCTGAAGCAGGTCTCTCTTGAAGAACTGCTAACTGTTCCCGGAATCGGTCGGGTAAAAGCAATCGAGCTGCTTGCTACAATCGAATTGGGCCAGCGCATTGCCCGGTCTTCTCTGTTGAAAGAAGGTACTGTGACCTCAAGTCAAAGTGTGGGCAGTATGCTAGTGGAGGAAATGAAGGATCTGCAGCAGGAGTATGTAGTAGCTCTGTTTCTCAATACTAAGAATCAAATCATCAAGAAAGAGACGTTGTTTAAAGGAACATTAAATTCTTCAGTGGCACACCCCAGAGAAATTTTTAAGGCCGCTGTGAAGTATTCAGCTGCTAGAATCATTCTGGCACATAACCATCCTTCAGGGGATCCCGAACCATCAGACGCGGACCTTGACTTCACCCGGCGGATGGTAGAGGCGGGCAATCTGATGGGAATTGAATTATTGGATCATTTTATTATCGGAGAAAAGACATATGTCAGCCTCAAAGAGAATAGGATGCCTTGTTTTCAGACGCTGAATAAAAACGGAATAAATTAATTATCATCTGAAATTCTTCAGCGTAAGGCTTGCACTCCTATAAATTTGATGATATTATGAACTTAGCATTTTGTTAGGTAAAGAAAAAAGAAATGTGTAACAACATTCCGATTCGTACCTACACCAATAATGTGAAATATAATGTGCATTAGGCACGAGGAGGAAATTGTAAGATGGAAAACGGTACAGTAAAATGGTTTAACGCAGAAAAAGGTTTTGGATTTATCGAGCGTGAAGGTGCTGACGATGTATTCGTACACTTCTCAGCTATCAACGAAGAAGGATTCAAATCTCTTGAAGAAGGTCAAGCTGTAACTTTCGATATCGAAGAAGGCGCACGCGGACCACAAGCTGCAAACGTAGAAAAAGCTTAATTAACACTTAATCTGATTTTTGACCGGGGAGGCCTTTGGCCTTCCCGGTTTTTTAGTATATGAAAAGTCGAAATGCTTCATTTCGAATGTTACATTTTTATAAAGTACATGTCAGGTAGTGCATAATGCTCCCGAAAAAGGTACAATAGCATAATGAATGCAGAAAATTAAAAAGAATAACTGAGATTGTTTTTTAGGATTGAAAGGAGAAACGCTACGTGTTTTGGTTTGGAAAAAAAGGAATCGGGATCGATTTAGGAACAGCAAATACCAATGTTTTTGTAGAAGGAAAAGGTATCGTACTGGGGGAACCATCAGTTGTTGCCAAAGACAGTAAAACTGGAGAAGTGGTAGCCGTAGGTGAAGATGCGCAGAAAATGATTGGCCGTACACCGGGAAGCATAGTTGCCATCAGACCGATGAAAGATGGGGTTATTGCAGATTTTGATACAACAGCTGCAATGATGGAATATTTTATCGGCAAGTCTGTAGGTAAGCGTGCTGGTAAACCGAGCGTACTGGTTTGTGTACCTGGTGGAGGGACCGAAGTGGAAAAGCGGGCGATTATAGATGCTACTCGTATGGCTGGAGCCAAGGAAGCTTTTCTAATTGAAGAGCCTTTCGCAGCAGCAATCGGTGCTGGTTTGCCTGTAAACGAGCCCACAGGAAGCATGGTCGTTGACATTGGTGGAGGAACAACGGATGTGGCTACTATATCTCTGGGAGGAATAGTGAGCAGCCGCACAATTAAGATGGCGGGAGATCAGATGGATCAGTCTATAATTCATTTTATCCGCGCCAAGTACAATCTGCTTATCGGTGAACGTACGGCAGAAGCTGTCAAAATAGAGCTCGGAAGCGCGTCGATTGATGCGGCTAAAGAGCTGGACGATATGGATATCAGAGGCCGTGATCTGCTGACAGGCTTGCCGAAAAACATCTCCATTCCGGCGGTAGATGTTGCTGAAGCAATCAGAGAAGTAATTGATGGAATCATCGTAGCTGTTAAAGCGACTCTTGAAGATACGTCACCTGAAATTTCAGCAGATGTCATTGACAGAGGGATTGTTTTGACAGGTGGAGGCGCTATGCTGAGAAATCTGACTGACGTCATTTCAGCTGAAACAGAAGTCCCGGTCTTTGTTGCCAGTCAGCCACTGGATTGTGTTGCAATTGGAACAGGTGAGGCATTGAACCATATGGATATCTACAAAAAACAATCAAGGTAATGGGAGCGGGAAGGAGACTTCCCGCTTATTTGTCGAATAATAATCGATACTTGCTTTAAATCTTCTAGATCTGCCTCTACGATGAGCTCAAAAATTATGGTAAAATAAGCAAAGTTAATATATACGAGGTGTTATAGGTGAACCAATTTTTTACAAACAAAAAGATGATTGTTCTATTAATCAGCGTGATCATGTTTGTTTCCTTGATTTCTCTTTCCATTAGAAGCGGCAGCAGTACGCCATTTGTTCAGCAGGCTTCCAATGACATCACAGCGGTTTTGGGTCGGGTCATATCAGCGCCTACCCATGCAGTGACAGGAATGTTTGATTCAATTACTAGCCTGCGGGGAACGTATGAAGAGAATCAGCGGTTAAAAACAGAAATAAATAGAATATATGAGCGTCAATCTGAAATCAGTGTCCTGCGTGATGAAAATGCCAGACTACAAGAAGAACTATTACTTCAGAACTCACTAACTGACTTTCGGACTATATCAAGTACGGTGATATCAAGAAGTCCTGATAACTGGGTGGACCAGGTAGTTGTTGACAGAGGCAGCCAGGATGGTGTGGAAGTAGGCATGCCGGTTATGTCCGGTAACGGTTTGATTGGCCGTATTTCAGAAGTGAATCCTACAAGTTCTAAAGTGGTCTTGCTCACTAATATCGAGCAGACAGCGAATCAGGTTTCTTCCGAGATTATCACTGAGGAAGAAATCGTTTATGGTCTGATCAGCGGGTATGATTCTAGTGGGAATCGCTTGGTAATGTCTCAAATCACTTCGACAGCGGAGATAGAAGAAGGCGAATTGATTACTTCGTCGGGACTCGGGGGGATTATTCCGAGAGGACTGGTCATCGGAGAGGTTGAGGAAGTCAGTATGGACTCTCATGGCCTAGCTCAGCAGGTTTACGTCAGGCCTGCTGCCGATTTTGAAAATATCCGATTTGTCACCATCATCAACCGTCAGTCAGAAAGCGGGGAATAATAGTATGGGAGCCTGGAAAAAAGTGACCTTGCCCATCCTTCTTCTCTTTTTGTCTTTGCTGCTTGACGGAGCCATTGCCCTTTTTTTCAATGAACAGTTAAGTGTTTCTTTTGGCGTTATGACACCTAGGCTGTTTGTACTTGTTGTGATTGTACTGGCTTTTTATCTTCAGCCCAGACATATGTACACGTTGACAATCATTTTCGGTTTTTTGTATGACAGTTACTTTTCCGGCATTCTGGGGATTTACATTGCAACGCTGACACTGATAGCTTATTTTGTTGTTCAACTGAGAAAAGTTTTTGAACCTGCCTATTTGATCACTGTATTAATGTCAGTGATCATGCTGACTTTTTTAGAATTTTTCGTTTTCGGCATTTATCGGGTCATTGATTTGACAGTCTTGACCACTCAGGACTTTATGGCTTCAACGCTTTTAGCCTCGCTCATATTCAATACAGCCGCGGCTGTTTTACTTATGTTGCCGCTAAATAGAATAGGTAAAACGCTTAAGCCGAGACAAAAATCAGACAAGTCTAAATCAAGCATCGCATACAGATAATTACAGGGGTGAAAATAATAATGAGTTCAGTGATATTGAAGGGGAGAAAAGAAGGATTTCAGATTATTCTCGAATCGTCAGCTTCATTTGAAACGATTATGGAAGAAATCGAAAAGCTCAAACAGCAGTTAAAAAAAGATACCGAGGCTGGACATGAACTGAAGTTTCACGTAAAAACAGGTAGACGTGATTTTTCACCGGATGAAAAGGATCGAGTCCGGAGGGTGCTAGAAGATGATTTCTTTAAAATTGTTTCTTTCGATGCAGACGTGATTTCAATTGAGAAGGCAGAAGCACTACACCAAAAAGCACGGCCGATGCTTCAGGTCCGAACAGTGAGGAGTGGTCAGATCCTAGATGCCGAGGGAGATCTGCTGCTGGTTGGACAGGTACACCCTGGTGGGACAGTTAGAGCTACTGGCAGTATCTATATTATTGGCGAGCTAAAAGGCATTGCGCATGCCGGTTTCTCTGGAGACGAAAGTGCAATCGTTCTGGCAGACTTTCGTTACAATGCACAAGTAAGAATCGGAGGAAATGTTCACCTCATTGAAAAAACAGAAGAAAAAGCAGAAGAATCCGGTGAAGCTCAGTTTGTCTATGTCAATGACTTACATATCATCGAGATTGCTCCTCTGCATAACTTGAAACAGTTACGACCAGAAATAGCGAATCACTCAGGAGGTTTATTTTAAATGGGAAAAGCAATTGTTGTCACATCAGGTAAAGGTGGCGTAGGGAAAACAACGTCAACTGCAAATATCGGGACGGCCCTGGCGCTGCAGAGCAAGAAGGTCTGCCTGGTGGACATGGACATTGGCCTGCGGAACCTTGACGTTATCCTAGGTCTTGAAAACCGAATCATATATGACATTGTCGACGTGGTCGAAGGGCGGGCAAAACTGCATCAGGCAATCATTAAAGACAAGCGTTTTAATGACCAGCTTTTCTTGCTGCCGGCAGCGCAGCATGCTGACAAAAATGCTATCAATGAAGAGCAGATGATTGAACTGATTGGTGAGTTGAAGAAAGATTACGACTATGTATTGATTGACTGCCCGGCTGGAATCGAACAGGGATTTAAAAACTCAATTGCAGCTGCAGATGATGCTATTCTGGTGACAACACCTGAAATTTCTGCTATCCGTGATGCTGATCGAATTATTGGTCTCATTGAGCAGACGTCTATTCATGCCCCTAAACTGATTATCAACCGAATCCGTAAATCGATGATGCAGCAAGGGGATGTAATGGATATCGATGAAATAACGCGCCATCTTTCAGTGGAGCTTTTAGGTATTATTTTTGAGGATGATGAAGTTGTCCGCTCGTCCAACAAAGGAAATCCAGTTGTTCTGGATCCTGATCATGTATCTTCTCAGGGTTACCGCAATATTGCACGCCGTATCCTAGGGGATACCGTGCCGCTTATGACCTTGAAACCTAAGAAGAAATCTTTCTGGCAGAAGCTTTTTGGCAAAAAGAATTGACGGTTGCGCTTATATTTGATAAGATAGCAATGTTGTATTTGTGTCGCACCACAGCTACAACCGCTCGTAAATAAGTACTGAAGAGCTTCGGCCACTTATAACGGCGAGTCTAAGTGCAAGAATAAAATAGGAACTATTTTATTCATATTTTAAAGGAGGTGCAACAAGTATGTATGCAATCATCAAAACTGGTGGTAAACAATTTAGAGTTGAAGAAGGACAAGATATCTTCGTAGAGAAATTGGACGGAGAAGCAGGCGATACTGTTACATTTGGAGAAGTATTGTTTGTTGGAGGAGACGACACAGTTGTCGGTAGTCCATTTATCGAAGGAGCTTCAGTAGAAGCTAAAATCGAAAAACAAGGACGCGGCAAGAAAGTGACGACTTACAAGTATCGTCGCAGAAAAGACTCTCACACTAAGCAGGGTCACCGTCAGCCTTATACAAAAGTTTCTATCACATCAATCAAATCCAACTAATTCACACAAAGGTGCGTTTCTTGAATGATCAAGGTCACGTTTTTCAAGGAAAATGATAATATTGTTTCGGTCCAGCTGACTGGACATGCTGAATCAGGGCCTTACGGTCATGATATTGTGTGTGCTGCTGTATCTGCACTGAGTATAGGAACAGCTAATAGTCTGATTCAAATTGCCGAAGTTGATCTTGATATCACATCGGATGATGAAGAGGGAGGCTATCTGCTTTTTTCTCTTCCGGAAACCGTCACTCTTGAACAGATGGAAACGGCGCAAATACTGCTGAAAAGTCTGGTACTCTCACTGGAAAGTACCGAGCAGGAGTATGGCAGCTATATCAAGCTGTATTATTCATCTAAAAAGTAATGGAGGTGCAATGATCATGTTGAAAATGAATTTACAATTTTTTGCTACGAAAAAAGGTGGAGGTTCTACGTCCAACGGACGTGATTCTCAATCTAAACGTCTGGGTGCCAAGCGTGGTGACGGACAAGTCGTAAGTGGTGGTTCAATTCTGTACCGTCAAAGAGGAACTAAAATTTACCCGGGCGAAAACGTCGGCCGCGGTGGAGACGATACTCTTTATGCAAAAGTAGACGGGGTTGTCCGTTTCGAGCGTAAAGGAAAGAATAAGAAACAGGTTTCTGTTTATCCAGTAGCCAACTAATTTAAGAGAAAAAGGAATCTTATCAATGGATCTGATTCCTTTTTCTTTTTTTGTGACATTTAACACAAACCCCCTTGCTGGCATACAGACTATAAATCTTGTGAATACACCGGAAATAAGTTAGAATACCAGTAGATGCCTTACAAAGGGTAACAAAAATACTTAATTTCTTTATCCAGTATCTTGTTATGAGTCTGTAACGTGAAATAAAGATGAAAGGATAATTTTTTTTGGACACAACTAAAGTGGAAACATTTTATTCTGCCTTGCTTTCTTCTTCTAAACTAATTCAGGAGGAGCTAGGATCAACTTTCATCGAAGCACTAATCGAAACCGGTGAAAATATGATAGACGGTGGGGTAGTACACGTCGAAAATGGCGTGCCCCGCTCACAAGTTAAGGACCAGTTGGAGACTCTTTATGCCGATTTTGACTACAATGAGCTGTCTCTTGAAGAAAAAAAGCAGGCGATTCAGCTCATTTTGATCAAAGCATCAAAAGAAGACAGCCTGCAGCCTAACCACCAGCCTACACCTGACGGTATCGGTGTGTTAGTCAGCTACTTGGTAGAGCTCTTCAACGCCTTTGATAAGCCCGCTCATATTGCTGACTTATCGGTCGGCTCCGCCAATTTGCTCTATACACTCTACACGAGTCTGAAACGCTCTGGGAAATCAGCTTCTTTTACAGGTGTAGACAATGATGACCTCCTTATTTCACTGGCTTCTACATTGTCAGCTCTCCTTGACATGCCAATAACCCTGTTGCACCAAGATGCCTTGCAGCCTCTTTTGATTGATCCTGTGGATATTATGGTATCTGATCTACCAGTCGGCTACTATCCTCTGGATATTAAAGACAAAGGTTACAGCACTGCGTTTGAGGAAGGCCAGTCATACAGTCATTTTCTTCTGATTGAACAAGGCATGCATTATCTCAAAGAGGATGGTCTCGCGTTTTACTTGTTGCCGACCCATACTTTTGAAACCGAAAACGTTAAAGTGTTATTGTCTTATCTGCAAAATGCAGGCCATGTGCAAGGAATCATTCACCTTCCAACAGAGTGGTTTAAAAATGAACAGTCAAAAAAATCTATCCTGATTACTCAGAAAAAAGGTCCAAAAAGTGTGCAAGCTCAGGAAGTCCTAATAGCCACAGCACCCAGCCTGGTTGATAAAGAAAAATTTAGCACGTTCCTGTCGGATATCCGGCAATGGAAAGATGAACAGGGAATTAAATAATTTTAAAGGAGCAATATAGATGTCAAAAACAATCGCAATTAACGCAGGAAGTTCCAGTCTGAAATGGAAACTTTATACAATGCCACAGGAAGAGGTACTGGCATCCGGTATCGTGGAGAGAATCGGTCTGAACGATTCGATTTTTACGATCAAATACAACGATGGTGAAAAGTTCAAGCAAGTCGTTGACATTGACAACCATGAAGTAGCGGTTGAAATGCTTTTGGAGCAGCTAAAAGAATTGAATATTCTGGCTGACTTTAACGAAATTACAGGCGTTGGTCACCGTGTGGTTGCTGGCGGAGAAATCTTTAAGGACTCTGCCTTAGTGACGGACGAAGTCATCAAGCAAATTGAGGACTTGTCAGAATTCGCGCCCCTGCACAATCCGGCTAATGCAACAGGTATCCGTGCATTCAAAAAAATTCTTCCAGATATTACCAGTGTAGCGGTATTTGACACATCTTTCCACCAAACGATGCCAAAGGTAAATTACCTTTACAGCATTCCGATGGAATACTACGAAAAGCACAATGCCCGTAAGTACGGTGCTCACGGAACAAGTCACAAATTTGTTGCAGAAAGAGCAGCAGAAATGCTCGGTAAACCAATCGAAGACACTAAAATCATTACTTGCCATTTAGGTAACGGCGCGTCTATCACAGCAGTTGACGGTGGTAAATCAGTTGATACCTCAATGGGCTTCACGCCACTTGCGGGTGTCACTATGGGAACTAGATCAGGCGACATTGATCCTTCTTTACTGCCTTTCCTAATGGAAAAAGAGGGAATCAAGACAATCAATGATATGATCTATATTCTCAACAATGAATCTGGTTTGAAGGGATTGTCCGGTATCTCAAGCGATATGAGAGATCTGGAAGATGCAGAGGAAACGAATGAACATGCTGAATTGGCTCTAAGAATATTTGAAGATCGTGTCAAAAAGTATATTGGTTCCTATGCAGCGACTATGAATGGGGTAGATGCCATCGTTTTCACAGCAGGCATTGGAGAAAATGGACCGGAAACTCGTGAAAAAGTCATCGATGGTCTGACGTTTTTAGGTGCTGAAATCGATCGTGAGAAAAACAATGTTCGTGGTAAAGAGCGTGAGATTTCATCAGAAAACTCTAAGGTTAAAGTCTTCTTGATTCCAACTGATGAAGAAGTCATGATTGCCAGAGACGTAGAAAAGTTCCGTAAATAATCAGATGTGATATCAAGTAGCATATAGCTGCCAAAAGCCTCCACTCCCCGCAAAGGGCCGTGGAGGCTTTTGGTTGCAGTAATAAGAAAGAACTGAAAGCAAACATCCCCTAGACAGCTGAACAGTCAGGGGATGTTAGTCATTTACGCTTGGTAAAAATGAGAAAAAACAAAAGCTAAGTAGATCAGCTCAGTTTGTTATCCAGATCGGTTCTTACAATCATAACATCGCACTTAGCCTGTCGAATAACATATTCGGATACTGATCCGACAAAAATGCGTTCGACTGCATTAAGACCCGTTGCACCAAGCATGATAAGATCCACATGTTCAGCCTCCGGAATCTGCTTGGCGATCATGACCTTAGGTGAACCGTACTCAAGAACGATACGAACATCTTCTAGGCCTTCTTTGACTGCATAATCTTTGTACTCGTTCAACGTGTTTTTCGCCTCAACTCGCGCATTATCAGCAATCGACCCATCGAAAGTAGAAAAAGACTGGTAGGCACGGGTATCGATGACATGAGCTAAAACCAGCACCGCATTGTTTCTTTTAGCAACCTCGACTGCCTTCTTGAAAGCTTTCTCGGCTTGGGTGGAGCCGTCGATAGCGACTAAAATTGATTTATATTCCTGCAACATATGAAGCACGTCCTTCCTCTTAATATTAAGTTAATTATACTAAAAATGAAGAAAGAATAGCCAATAGAAGCCTTTACAGATCTGCCGGATGATTATGTGCAGTGTAGCGTCCTAAAAAGAAAGAAAGCCCTGGAGGGGTAATACGTAAAAAGCGCTAAGACAAAAGTCTCAGCGCTGCTTTACAACTAAGTAAAGAAATCCGATGGTGCCGGTAGTATGCCAGTTTAGGTTGAACCCGCTAAAGGCAGGGGGGCTTCACCAGAAAAAAGTCTGACTTCCAAGTGATAAGGCGTGCCATTCTTTTTTCCTTCAGAATCCCATTGTTTTAGTAAAAATGTTCGGTCAACACAGTATGTTGGCATCGCGTACACCTCAGAATTCTTATCCTTATAGTAGCACATGGACTGGGGTTAGTCAATAGGGACCCACTGGTGATGAAACCGGTTTACTTGTTGTCATACTTATCCAACTGTCTAGTCAGAGCTTCCTCGAATTTGGACGTACCGGCTGGAATGTAATAACGTCTGTCTTTTATCAGGTCAGGCAAATACTGCTGTCTGATCCAGTGTTGGTCATGGTCATGAGGGAAACGGTAACCTTTGCCGCTGCCAAGTTGTTCAGCACCTGAATAATGAGTGTCTTTCAGGTGGCTCGGCACTTCACCGACTTTGCCGTCCCGGATATCTTTGAGTGCCTGATCGATAGCAGAAATAGCACTGTTTGATTTGGGTGACAGGCACATTTCGATTACGGCGTTAGCCAGCGGAATGCGGGCTTCCGGCAGCCCAATCTTTTCCGCAGCCTCGACTGCTTGTACGACACGGGAAACACCTGCCGGATTGGCCAGGCCTATATCCTCATATGCTGTTACAATCAGTCTCCGGCAAATCACTTTCAAGTCACCAGCTTCAAGTAAACGGGCTGTGTAGTGCAGCGAGGCATGGACATCGCTACCCCTGATCGACTTCTGCAGAGCCGATATGACGTTATAATGAGCATCACCGTCTTTGTCATGAGTCATTACCTTGCGTTGCAGGCATTCTTCGGCGACTTGCAGGGTGATGTCGATTGAGCCTTCTGCTGTCTTGTCTGTTGACTGAACGGCCAACTCTAAAGCATTCAGTGCACTTCTCAAGTCTCCACCCGTAGCTCTGGAAAAATGGCTGAGGACAATTGACTCTATCTTTACTGGCACTTTACCCAGGCCGTTTTCCTTATCGGACAAAGCTCTTTCTAGAGCACGAGCAATCTGATCTTCTGAAAGTGGTTGGAGTTCAAATATTTGAGATCGGCTGCGAATAGCCGGGTGAATTGATATATAAGGATTTTCGGTTGTCGCCCCAATCAGGACAATCCGGCCGTTCTCCAGATGTGGGAGGAGAAAATCCTGCTTAGGTTTATCCAGTCGATGGACCTCATCCAGTAGAAGAACAACGGTTCCACTTATTTTGGCTTCTTCCACCACGATCTGAAGATCTTTTTTTGTATCTGTTGCAGCATTTAGCATCCGAAAAGCATACTTTGTGGAGCCAGCAATGGCGCTGGCTATACTGGTTTTCCCGATGCCAGGTGGACCGTAGAGGATCATGGAAGACAATTGCCTCGCCTTAACCATTCTCCATATGATTTTTCCTTCACCGACCAGATGCTCCTGTCCGACAATCTGGTCAATCGTCTGGGGGCGCATGCGGTATGCTAGAGGTTTATTCATAAAAGGCTCCTTTCGTGTCTAGTCTGTTTTATCCAACTAAGTATACCACGGCTTGGTATATGAGTGAAGGATTGAGAACGAATGTTTGCTGTACGCAGCTTCTTTTCTCTAGTCGGCATGCGCCCTTTATGATAAGATAGTACTTGATATTAGTAAGTAAATCACAATTATAAGGATAGATTTGAATGAACTTAAAGCAGATGATCAAAGATCGACAATTAGAACCCTACATGCACAAAGGCTCTTTTGGAATTGAAAAAGAAGGTTTGAGGACAACAAGTCAAGGGGAGCTGGCTATGACTGGCCATCCGGAAGGCTTTGGAGATAGAAGTCACCATCCCTATGTGCAAACAGATTTTAGCGAGTCCCAGTTGGAGCTGGTCACGCCCCCTCAGGAATCACTGAACCAGCAATATCAATGGTTGAGTGCCTTGCATGACGTTGTGAACCGGACCATCGATTCGGAAGAGATTGTCTGGCCTTTCAGTATGCCCTGTATACTTCCTGCTGAATCGGACATCCCGATTATCAAGGTCTCTAATCAAGGAGAGATTGAATACCGAAAGCAGCTGGCAGCCAAGTACGGTAAGAAAAAACAGATGATCAGTGGTGTCCATTTCAATTTCTCATTTAGTGAAGCTTTCATCGAGGCCTTTATAAAAGACGCCAGGCAAGAGTCGGAAGCTATTGACCGCTGTAACGCTTTATACCTGAAGATGTCACGAAATTTTCTTAGAAACCAGTGGCTGCTCACTTATTTGTTTGGAGCTTCTCCAGTTAGTCATGCATCTTATTCTTCTGAGGGAGAGGGACGCTATTACCGCAGTATTCGGAATAGTCCAATGGGCTATCACAATGCGTTCAGCAATCGGGTATCTTACCAATCAGTTGAAGGCTATGTAAAAGACATTGAGACACTGGTCACAGAGGATGTGCTTACTGAAGAGCGGGAATACTATGGATCAGCTAGACTGAGAGGGAAAGGCAAAGCGGTAAAAAATCTGATGAAATACGGGACGCGCTATGTGGAATTCCGTTCTTTCGACTTAAATCCATATGAACGGCTGGGCTTTTCGTATGAACAGTCTCTGCTGACCCATCTCTTCTTACTGACAATGGTCTGGATGGATAAAGACAGTTCTAGTGAGGAAATCAAACGCGGAGAAAAAATGAACAGGGAAACAGCTTTAGAGGATCCCTTCAGTTTGTCCGCTTTTAAAGATGAAGGGGCGCAGCTGCTTAATGAAATGCAGAAAACACTAAAGGACTTGAATCTGCCAGCTGCTTATCAGGAGGCGGTTGATTCGGCCAGAGAACAGCTTTTATCTCCAGAAAAAACATTGTCTGCCCGTATCGTAAAGGATTTGGGAAAAGAAGGATCCTTTATACAATTGGGCCTACGCCTGGGAATGAACTATAAGGAGCATGCTTTTGAAAAGCCCTTTTTACTGACCGGCTTTGAGGATATGGAGATGAGTACTCAGCTACTGCTGTCTGATGCGCTAAAATCGGGGCTTGAGACGACAGTACTGGATGTCTCAGATCAGTTCCTTAAATTTGAGTACATGGGGAAAGTCGAGTATGTGAAAAACGGCAACATGACTTCCCATGATAGTACAATTTCCCATTGGATCATGGCCAATAAGACAGTCACCAAAAATATATTGAAAAGAGCAGGCTATCAGGTGCCAAGAGGGGAAGAATTCGCTTCAGTTGAATCCGCATTGAGCCAGTATCCTCTGTTCAATAGCCGACCTGTGGTAGTTAAACCAAAAACGACTAACTACGGCTTGGGTATCTCAATTTTCCGGCAGCCGCCGACTTACAGTAATTATGCGGAAGCTTGTCGTCTGGCTTTTGAAGAGGACGGCAGTATTTTGGTTGAAGATTATATTGAAGGCACAGAATACCGTTTTGTCGTTATAGACGACAAAGTGGAAGCTGTGCTTCTGCGTGAACCGGCCAATGTTATTGGAGACGGTAGCCGAACCGTAGCAGAATTGATTCAGGAAAAAAATAGTCACCCTTACCGGGGAGAAAAACATCGAGCCCCACTCGAGAAAATAAAAATGGGCGAGATCGAACAGCTTATGCTCAAAGAACAGGGATTCCAATTTGATAGTGTACTGGAAAAAGGGCAGCGTGTCTTTTTAAGAGAAAATTCCAACATCTCAACTGGTGGAGATTCGACTGATATGACGGACACCATGCATGAATCTTATAAGCAGGCTGCGGTAGAGATGGCACAAGCTTTAGGAGTCAAAGTGACCGGGCTTGACCTAATCATTCCTGATATTACTCAACCAAGTACAGAAGAGAAACCGGGATATGTCACCATAGAGGCCAATTTTAATCCGGCCATGCATATGCATGCGTTCGTTCAGAAGGGGACAGGCCGTAATCTGACTGAAAAAGTGATTCGAATGCTGTATCCCTCTATCAAATGAACTTTCAGCAAGAAAGGATTGAATATGTAAGATGAAAGAGTTTATTTATCTTGACCATGCGGCAACGACTCCCATGCACCCGTCTGTCATTGACAAAATGACCGAAGCCATGCAAAATGCTTACGGTAATGCATCCAGTGTTCATCAGCTGGGAAGAAGGAGCAAGGGACTGCTTGAAGAAGCCCGTCAGGTCTTTGCCAGTAGTATAAATGCCCATCCAACTGAAATTGTCATGACTAGCGGTGGAACGGAAAGCGACAATATGGCTATTCTCAAAACCGCTGAAACATGCGCTGCTCAGGGTAAACATGTTATTACTACAAGCATAGAGCACCCTGCTGTCAAAGAACCCATCAGTGAGCTAGAAGCCAGAGGGTTTGAGATTACTGTGCTGCCTGTAAATCAGGAAGGTCGGATATCAGTCCAGCAAGTAATAGAAGCTCTCCGTCCCGATACGATTCTGGTATCGGTCATATATGGGAATAATGAAATCGGAAGCCTGATGCCGATCACTGAGATCGGACAGTATCTCAAGACGCTGGATCATCAGGTCATCTTTCACACAGATGCAGTTCAGGCCTATGGGACCGAAGTCATCGATGTAAAAGAGCAGGGAATCGATCTGCTTTCCGTTTCCTCGCACAAAATCAACGGACCGAAAGGTGTCGGTTTCCTTTATGTAAATCGTAAACTTAGTCTGCCCGCTATGATGACGGGCGGTGAACAGGAAAGCAGACGAAGGGCTGGAACTGAAAATATTCCGGGTATACTTGGGTTTCAGGAAGCAGTTAAAATCAGGATGCAGGAGAAAAATAATGTAAGAGCTGCTTATCAGGATTTAAAGGATAATTTCCTTAAAGAAATGGATAACTCCAGCATTGAGTATGCAGTCAATGGCTCTTTGGACCACAGTCTGCCGCATATTTTGAGCGTGCACATTAAAGGCGTTCAAGCGGAAAAGCTGCTGATCCACCTTGATTTGGCCCATGTGGCTGTGTCTACCGGTTCTGCATGCTCGGCCGGAAATGTTGATCCGAGCCCGGTACTGGAAGCCTTGCATGGCCAAGGCCATCCGGCAGTAGCAGAAACGCTTCGCTTTAGTTTCGGGTACGGCCTGACTCGTGAGCAGGTGGTGTCAGTTGTTTTGATCCTTGAAAAAGCAGTTGCTTTTTTGAAAGAAAAATAAAATAATAGAGACAGCAAGTATTTCAGAGAGGATGACAGATATGACTACCTATGCAAAAGATGCCTTGCCCGGAGGTAAAGACTATTATAAAGTAAATCCGGAAGCAAAACGCTACACTTTGAGAGACAATGGGTTTACGGAAAGCAAAAATGGGTCGTTTCACTATGAGAGAATCTTAAGCATGCACTCGGGAGATAAGACAGCTCCTAGGCTGAAAATTATCATTTCTAGGGCAATCGATGAACTAAAGCTGTCAACTGTGACGGCTAATGGGCTGAAGAAAATCGACCTCTACAAGTCTGAACAGCTGACTGAAGAAAAGCAATTTGCAGAGAATATTATACAAACGCTCGTGGAAGGTAATGTCCTGATCCAAGCCTGAATAATCAGCCCTTTTCTGTTCTGCAGAGGAGGGCTAATCTGTGTTGCTCGGAGTCTGAAAAAGAGTCCCTATTTCTTTAAGAAAATGCTAAAATAAGCTGACAGACCTTGATTTCTTCCCTTTTGTAAGTATAATGAAACAGACTGGAAACTTACGAACCTTCAATTCGTGCAAGTGTACAGAATATGATGAAATGATGGTGAAGTGATGACAAATGCAAAACCGAGAGTGGTTGTCGGCATGAGTGGAGGAGTGGATTCTTCCGTAACCGCACTGCTTTTAAAAAAACAGGGCTACGACGTAGTGGGTGTCTTTATGAAAAACTGGGACGACACCGACGAGAATGGTGTCTGTACAGCTACAGAAGACTACAAAGATGTGGCTCTGGTAGCCAACAAAATAGGGATTCCTTATTATTCGATCAATTTTGAGAAGGAATACTGGGATAAAGTTTTTTCCTATTTTTTGGAAGAATATAAAAACGGACGCACACCCAATCCGGATGTTATGTGTAACAAGGAAATCAAGTTTAAGGCTTTCCTAGATTATGCGCTGAGTCTTGGGGCCGAGTATGTAGCCACCGGACACTACGCTCGGATTCAAAGGGATACTGATGGTACTGCGCACCTGCTGAGAGGAATCGACAGCAATAAGGATCAGACTTACTTTTTGAACCAGCTTTCTCAGGAACAACTGGCCAAGGTCATGTTTCCACTAGGGGAAATGGATAAAAGTGAAGTCAGAAAGATAGCCGAAGAGGCGGATTTGGCTACTGCCCGAAAAAAGGATTCCACTGGTATTTGCTTTATCGGTGAAAAGGACTTCAAGCAGTTTTTGATGAACTATCTTCCCGCCCAGCCTGGTTCTATGGTGACGGAAGAAGGGGAAGTTATGGGACAGCATGAGGGCCTGATGTATTACACTATCGGACAGAGAAAAGGTCTAGGGATAGGTGGGAACGGTACATCAAATGAACCCTGGTTTGTGATTGGTAAAAATCTGGAGCGAAATGAGCTGATTGTCGGCCAGGGATTTACCCATCCTCATTTGTATGCCACCCACTTGAACGCAAGTCAGTTTACATTTACCACACGGGTCGACCGTCCGGAAACTTTCAAATGTACAGCCAAGTTCCGTTACCGTCAGCAGGATGTCGGTGTAACCGTTCAGCTTAACAGGGAAGATAAGACGGCAACAGTCATATTTGATGAACCAGCACGCGCCATAACGCCGGGGCAAGCCATCGTTTTATATGAGGGGGAAGAATGCATCGGCGGTGGCATCATCGATCAAGCCTATCAGGCAGAAGAGCTGCTGCAGTACGTGTGATAAAATAGTGAGGTTAAAGCATTAGCTCAAGATAGAGTCTTCTACCTTGGGCTTTTTACTTTAAAGGCTCGTGTGAAACTGGGTCTACATAAGTGCCAAAGGGAAAAAGTTGCTGCTTGTGTGTCGAGGCAGCTAAACTGAAGACAAAGGGGGACAAAAGATGGAAGACATTCAGGAACAGCCAAAGGAGAGTTATGTCGTCGGAGAAGTGTTGGCGGTCTATTACTCCAATCCCTCTAATTTTTATAAAGTCCTACTGGTCAAGATCGAAGAGGCCGACCGCAAAATCGGTGAAAAACAGGTCGTCATTACGGGAAGTTTTGGCCAGATGCAAGAGGGCGATCAGTATCGTTATATCGGTAAGTGGACAGAGCACCCTAAGTACGGAATGCAGTTCCAAGCAAGCAAGTATTTAAAGGAAAAACCGTCCAGTGCCCAAGCGATTGTAACCTACCTGTCTAGTCCAAGATTTAAGGGGATAGGTAAAAAGACAGCTCAGGCTGTTGTCGATCAGCTTGGAACAGGCTGTATTGATCAGATTTTAAAAGACGGTTCCGTTTTAGATGCTGTCCCAGGGATGAACAGCAAAAAAAGAGAACAGTTAACGACTGTACTGGAAAAAGAGCAGGGAATGCAAAAAATCATTATTACCCTAAATGATTTGGGCTTATCAAATAAACTGGCTTACAAAGTATACCAGAGATTTGAAGGCCAGACGCTGCAAACTATCCAGACGAATCCTTATGTGCTGATTGAGGAAATAGAAGGCATTGGCTTCAGCCGGGCGGATGCCATTGCAGACGAAATGGGTATAGAAGGAGATGCCTTTAAAAGAATCAAGGCAGGTATTTTGTATACGCTTGAAGAAAAAACGATGAAAAGTGGAGATACTTATGTGTCTGCCGATTATTTACTGCACCACAGCATCAGTCTGCTGGAAAAGAGCCGTCCATTTCTGATTGACCCTCAAAAAGTAGCCGATTGTATTATTGAATTAGTAGATGATCAAGCGATTGTTAAAGATGAAGAGCGTTTCTACTTACCCTCCTTATATGTTTCAGAATGGGGAATAGCTAATGCTTTTGACCGTCTGCTTACCGCTGCTAGCGCAGGGGAGCATACAGCCAAGGCCATTGACCGCAGTATAAAGAACTTTGAAAAAAGGCGGGGGATCATCCTGGGCAAGTCTCAAAAGCAGGCCGTCCGGCAGGCGATTCAGTCCCCGTTGTTTATTCTTACTGGAGGCCCGGGGACGGGTAAGACGACAGTTCTAGAAGTCATTGTGTCAGTCTATGCAGAATTGCATGACATGAGCCTGGACCCGCATGCCTATAGTGACGAACCTTTTCCTGTTCTGCTGGCGGCACCAACTGGACGGGCGGCCAAACGCATGAAGGAAACGACGGGCCTTCCAGCTTCGACAATCCATCGTCTATTAGGACTGACCGGTTCAGATGATGACGAAGAGCTCCAGGAAACAGAAAAAATACTCAAAGGCTCCATGCTGATTATTGATGAGATGTCCATGGTTGATACTTGGCTGGCTTATCAGCTTTTAAAGGCTGTTCCTGATGGAATGAAAGTCATCATGGTCGGAGACAAAGACCAGTTGCCCTCTGTTGGGCCAGGACAGGTTTTGAGAGATATGCTGCATAGTAAAGTTCTGCCGAGTCAGGAATTAACTGATATATTCCGCCAGGGAGACGGGTCGTCCATCATCAGCCTGGCTCATGAAATCAAAAAAGGAAGTCTGCCTGAAGATTTTGGCGATAAAAAAAAGGACCGCAATTTCTTTTCCTGCAGTACCCAGAAAGTACAGGACGTCATGGCCCTGCTTGTTAGTAAAGCAATCGAAAGAGGTTATTCGGCGCAGTCTATCCAAGTCCTGGCACCTATATACAAGGGGCCGGCTGGAATAAACGAATTAAATAAGCTGCTTCAGAATTTATTTAATCCTCCGGGAGAAAAGAAGAAAGAAGTCAAGATGATGGAAGATGTTTACCGGATTGGAGATAAAGTGCTACAGCTAATTAATGATCCTGAACGGGATGTATTCAATGGAGACATGGGCTATATCGTCGGAATTATTTCTGCCAAAGCATCTGAACTGAATACGGAAGAACTGGTTATCGATTTTGATGGTACAGAAGTGACTTACCCGAGAAACGAATGGAATAAGATCACTCTGTCTTACTGTTGTTCAGTCCACAAATCTCAGGGAAGTGAATACGACATGGTCATCCTTCCTTTAGTATTCGGCTACGGACGCATGCTCAAACGTGATATTGTATATACGGCCATTACCAGGGCCAGTAAAACACTGATTTTATGTGGTGAAGCACAAGCATTTGAAAAAAGTATTACCGATCATGCTATCTACAGGAAAACGTCTTTGACGCTGAGGCTAGAGACACTTGAAGGTGAAGAAATCCAAGTAAAGGAAAAGAATGAAAGCAGCGTCAGCCAGTCCGCAGTTTTGATGGAGGGCTCCATCAAAGCTGCGGCCCAAAAGAAGCAACAGTTTATTCTTACTCCTGAGCTCGTAGAGTCAAAACAGATTGATCCTATGATTGGTATGGACAGAAAATAGGAAAAAGGGATCAGCTGAACGGTAGTTTCCGTTCAGCCTGGTCCCTTTTTAAAGCCAGAATAGCTGGCGAAGAGTTTTAACCTGTATCTGTGAAACATTTTTTTTAATTAGTTCACCATCCCGTTGTCCATACTGAGGGGGATCTATATGCAGGCTACAGGAACTGACCCTGTAGCTGTGCAGCTTTGGGTGATTAAGGTGGCTTTCTTTAGTCAGCAGCTTGTAAAGGATGTGCAGAAGTTGGACAAAGGTTACTTTTTCAGCCACAACAATATCCAGCAAGCCGTCTGCTGGATCGGCAAGCGGCTGAATGGGAATTCCCCCACCAAAAAACTTATGGTTACAGCAGACCACCAGCAGGGCGTCTTCGAAATAATACGTATCCGTATTTGTCTTGAGAGTAAGAGAAAAGGACTGCTGTTCAAAAAAGGCCGACAGAACGGACAACAGGTAGGCAAATTTTCCTGTATGCTGTTTTTTTTGATTTTCTTCCAGCTTACGGATGACCATGCCGTCGACACCAAAGCCGAAGCTGTTCACGGCAGAAAATGATGCAGCATCTGAGGAGTAGAAGAGAACATCCAGCTCAACGGGCGCAGACTTAAGCAAAATACGCTTAAGGGTCATCTCGATTGAGCGAGACAAATCGTGGGAGCGTGCAAAGTCATTTCCTGAACCTGTAGGGATATAGGATACTGGACGTCTGACTAAAGAAGTGATCACACCATTGATGACTTCATTGAGGGTCCCGTCACCTCCAACTGCAATCAACAGAGAAGTGGGACTGTATTCTTTCGAGAGGACTTCTGCGAGTTCAGCTGCATGGCCTGGATACTCGGTCCGGTAAATACCGTATGTATAGTTGTAGGCCTTCATAAGTTTCCTTAGTGTTCTGACTACTTGCCTGCCTCTTCGTGAATGTTCATTGACAATAAAGACTAGGTGAGAAAAAACGTCTTCCATCCGGGACACCGCCTCATACATATATATGAACAGTATACGATAAAAGATTCGAAAAGAAAGCTTAAATATGTATATAAGTGGTTGTAAAGCCGAATCACTTAATGTTAAAATAGCCGAGTTGTAGCTTTAGAGCCTGAAAAACACCAAATCATACACTCAAGGAGGAAGAATATGTTAAGAGTAGCAAAGAGATATACATTAAATGCGGTGGACTATGTTTATATTGTCTTTGGGTCATTTTTGGCGGCCCTATCTTTCCAAGTGTTTCTGCTTCCCAACACCATTGTATCCGGTGGTGTATCCGGCCTCTCGATTGCAGCCAATGCTATGTTTGGCTGGAGCCCGGCTTTGTTTCAGTATGCGCTGAATATTCCTCTGCTCATTCTCTGCTTTGCCTTGTTGGGTAAGGCTGCCGGGTACAAAACGATTCTCGGCAGTCTGCTGATTCCGTTCTTCCTTCTCTTTATGCAGGATCTGCCAGGGGCCACGTCTGATCCTCTCCTGGCCGCTTTATTCGGCGGAGGAGTGACCGGTCTGGGTATCGGTATTGTTTTCCGAGCCAAAGCTTCTACTGGCGGAACCAGCATTCTGGTCCAGCTGATGTATCAGTTTTTGCACGTTCAGCTGGGTTTGAGCACTATTGCTGTTGACGGACTAGTAATCATGATTGCCTTGCTAGCCTTTGATGTGGAAACAGTCATGTACTCGCTGATTGCCCTCTTCATTGTTTCCCGAACAATCGACCTGGTTCAGCTCGGTTTTCACCGAAATAAAAATGTGCTTATCATATCTGACAGTCCAGAAGACATCAGAAGGGAAATTCTGCATACTATGGAGCGCGGAGTCACTAATCTGGGCATTCGAGGCGGTTACGGTCAGACGGATAAAGATATGCTGATGGTGGTCATTCAAGAGCGTGAATTTACTTTGCTTAAAGAGGTAATCTTAAAGGCCGATTCGGACGCTTTTGTAGTGGCTATGCCGGCAAGTGAAGTATTGGGAAGAGGATTTTCACTTGAAAAATACTTCCCAACACATGAAACTGACTGGACAGATGAGGAGGCATAAAACCGCCTGATTTCAGCTGAAATGATTGACGGGCTGGCTCAACTGCGCTATACTTTAGCAGTAAAGAAGGACATGTTAAAGTTAATCAGAGAGATGCTCACTTGGTGAGAGAGCATCAGCCCCCTTTAGCGCTCCCTTCTGGCTAGCACGGGAAACTGTGCCGTTTTCCTGGCGTTAACAGGACTGAAGAGGTAATGACTGGCCGAACCGGTCATTGCAAACAAGGTGGTACCGCGTGCTGACGTCCTTGTGTGCAATGACTGGGTTCGGTTTTTTTGCGTAAAAAATAGAAGAGGATGATCGATATGAAAAAACTGACCAGTGCTGAACTTAGACAAATGTATCTGGATTTTTTTGAAAGCAAAGGCCATAAAATTGAAAAAAGCGCTTCTCTGGTACCTGTGGAAGATCCGTCTCTGCTCTGGGTCAATTCCGGTGTAGCAACGATGAAAAAGTATTTTGACGGAACGGTCAAGCCTGACAATCCCCGTATCGCTAGCTCACAGAAAAGTATTCGGACCAATGATATTGAGAATGTAGGAGTGACTGCAAGACACCACACCTTGTTTGAGATGCTTGGGAACTTTTCTATCGGAGATTATTTCAAGAAAGAAGCGATTGAATGGGCCTGGGAGTTCATGACCGGAAAAGACTGGATGGCTCTTGATCCTAAAAAGCTCTATGTCACTATTTATCCCGACGACGAAGAAGCCTATACCATTTGGAAAGATGAGGTGGGCCTGGACGACAGCCACATCATACGGGAAAAAGGAAACTTCTGGGATATTGGCGAAGGACCCTGCGGGCCGAACTCGGAAATCTTTTACGACCGTGGGGAGGAGTATAATGACCTGCCTGAAGGTCATGAAGAAAATTATCCGGGTGGAGAAAATGAACGCTGGCTTGAAGTCTGGAACCTTGTATTCTCTCAATTCAATCACAAGCCAGGCAGTGTCTACGACCCGCTTCCCAATAAAAATATCGATACAGGAATGGGTCTGGAACGGATGCTGTCGATTCTTCAGGATGCACCGACAAACTTTGAAACAGATTTATTCCTGCCGATTATCGAGCAGGTTGAGAAACTGTCAGGTCAGACATACGGGGACAAGCAGGAGGAGAAGGTCAGCTTTAAAGTGATTGCTGATCATATCCGGGCGCTAGCATTTGCTATCAGTGACGGTGCACTGCCGTCAAATGAAGGACGGGGCTATGTACTAAGAAGACTACTGAGAAGAAGTGTCATGCATGGACGTAGGCTATCGATTCAAAAGCCCTTCCTGTCAGAATGTGTACCGGTCGTAGCTGAAATTATGTCTGAGCACTATCCTGAAATCCGAAAGAACATTAGCTTTATCTCAAAAGTAATTACTAACGAAGAAGAACGCTTTTTAGAAACCCTGGCTGCGGGACTTGACCGGGTCAACGAACTTGTCGAACAACTGAAAGCTGAATCTCAGACGACCCTTAACGGCAAAGATGTATTTCAACTTTATGATACATTCGGTTTCCCAGTTGAGCTGACAGAGGAAGTCGTAAGTCAGGAAGCTATCACCATAGACTATGCCGGTTTTGAAACTGAAATGTCCAAGCAGAGAGAAAGAGCCCGTGCCGCACGCCAAGCTGAAGGTTCAATGGCCGTACAGTCGTCACTGTTAAGCGACATAAAAACAGCCAGCAGCTTTGTCGGATATAGCACAGATGAAACAGAAAGCAAGCTGGTGAAAATTATTAAAGCAGACGCTTTTGTCGAACAGGCAACTTCAGATGACTCGGTGAAGCTTCTCTTTGCCGAATCTCCATTTTATCCTGAAAAAGGAGGACAAGTGGGGGATAGCGGTCTAATTTTGGACAAAGACGAGACAGTTTTGGCTGAAGTGTCAAACGTCAAGTCTGGACCGGAAGGCCAGCCGATTCATGAAGCGGTCGTCCGAAAGACGATTTCTGAGGGACAGAGCTGCAAGCTGGTCATCGATAAAAAGCGTCGGCGATTGATCGAGCGAAATCACACGGCGACCCACTTGCTTCATCAGGCCCTCAAAGATGTACTGGGCGATCATGCTAAGCAGGCAGGATCTTTGGTTGAGCAGGATCATCTAAGGTTTGACTTTACGCACTTTGGTCAGGTTACACCTGACGAACTTCAAGAAATGGAACAGCAGGTCAATGCAAGGATACAGGAAAACCTTAAGGTAACGACCATTGAAACAACACTTGATGAAGCGAAAAAACTCGGAGCGATGGCCCTGTTTGGTGAAAAGTATGGCAACAAGGTCAGAGTCGTTATGATCGGCGATTATTCCAAAGAGCTCTGCGGAGGCACACATATTGAAAGCACATCAGAAATCGGTCTATTCAAAGTGATTTCAGAAGCGGGGATCGGAGCAGGCACCAGACGGATCACCGCCGTAACCAGCGAGGGAGCTTTCCAGTGGATGGAAGAGCAGCTTAGAATCCTCAAAGATGCGTCCGGCCTGATGAAGGTCCAGTCTGCAAAAGAAATTCCTAACCGAATCCAGGCCCTTCAAAGAGAGCTCAAAGAAGTGAATCAGGTCAATGAGTCACTGCATGCCAAACTGGCTAATGCTCAGGCCGATGATGTTTTCCAAAAAGTGGATACAGTGAAGAACCTTTCCTTTATTGCTGAAGAAATTAAAGCAAAGGACATGGGACAGCTCCGTCAGCTGGCTGACAAGTGGAAACAGGAAGCTTACTCTGATATGCTGGTATTGGGTCTGAGACAGGAAGACAAAGTCAACTTAATTGTAGCCCTGAACGATACAGCTATTCAGGCTGGCTTGAAAGCCGGAGATCTGATTAAGCATATTTCTCCTTATGTTAAAGGTGGCGGTGGCGGACGTCCAGACTTTGCCCAAGCAGGCGGGAAAAAACCTGAAGGTTTGCCTGAAGCGCTAAAAGCAGTTGCAACATGGATCGAAAGTCAGCTTTAAAGAAGAGGATGGACCCGGCTGAAATCATCTGCAGATTCCGTTGTGCTTTGACTGGATTTCTAGTAAAATAGTATCATGCATAAACTGAGTTGTTAGGACTTAAGTTTTGTTCGGAAAAGTATGGAGGGAACTGAATTATGACTTCAAATGACCATACCGTTCGATTCAATGTGGAAAACATGGACGAACACAGTGTTCAGGAAACGCTAAAGATTGTTTACAAGGCACTCGAGGAGAAAGGATATAATCCGATCAATCAGATTGTAGGCTATCTATTGTCTGGAGATCCGGCCTATATCCCCCGTCATCACGATGCCCGCAATCTGATCAAGAGACATGAACGGGACGAGATTCTCGAAGAGCTGGTCACACATTATTTGAAGAGTGAGAGCTGAATGCGAGTCATGGGGCTCGATGTTGGATCCAGAACAGTCGGTGTAGCTGTCAGTGATCTCTTTGGCTGGACAGCTCAGGGCATTGAAACGGTCCGGATAAACGAAGAGAAAAAGGAGCTGGGGCTTGAACGCCTCAGCGAGCTGATCAGCGAATATGGAGTCGAATCGATTGTTGTCGGACTGCCTAAAAACATGGATGGATCCATTGGTGAACGGGCAGAACGGTCGCTTTATTATGGTGAAAAGCTAAAAGAGCGGTTTGCGTTGCCGGTCTATTTTCAGGATGAGCGCCTGACGACGATGCAAGCAGAAAGAATGCTAATCGAAGAGGGCAATACATCCAGAAAGAAACGAAAAAAAGTGATCGATAAGCTGGCTGCCGTGATGATCCTACAAAATTATTTGGATCGGCAGTCGAGCAATTAAAGGAGGCAGTAATAATGACAAATGACCATAATCACGACCATGAACATGACCACGACCATGAGTACATTACGCTCATTGACGAGGAAGGTAATGAGGAACTGTATGAGATCCTCTTCACCTTTGACTCTGAAGACTTCGACAAGTCTTACGTGCTTGTGTTTCCTTCCGGTAGTGAAGAAGGAGAAGAAGTTGAGCTTTCAGCTTTCTCCTACACACAAGCAGATGGTGGCCTCGAAGGCACTTTGAGTGCCATCGAGACTGATGAAGAGTGGGAAATGATTGAAGAAGTGCTGAACACGTTCATTAGTGACGAAGAAGCAGAAGAAGCAGAATAAGTGAGTAAGTCAAAGGGCGGAAGAATCTTCCGTCTTTTTTTTGCGGCCTTAGTATTCAACTGAAAACGGGTCCAGGATGTAGACAATCACAAAATAATCTTTCGTCATATGCTCAATTTGTGTATAATGGTGAAGATAACTTTCACACATAAAGGATGAAATGCCTATGCCTAACCGACAATCGACTCAGGCTGTAAGAAAAATAGTACTGAGCATTGTGTCCATATTAATAATCCTGATCATCGTTCTCGTCGTGTCAGGCTATCATTACTATACAACCTCTTTAGAGCCTCTAGAACCGGAAAGCAACGAAGACGTGCCGGTAGAAATTCCGATAGGGTCTTCCCGGACCGACATTGCAAGAATTCTGGAAGAAAATAATATCATACGTAGTGCCTTCGTATTTAATTATCACCTTCGTTTTACCGGAGAAGAAGGGTTTCAAGCAGGATACTACCTGTTTTCTCCTTCCATGTCTACTGAAGAAATTGTATGGTATTTGCAAGAAGGTGGGACACCGATTACCGAGGAATCAACCGGCAGGCTGACGATTCCTGAAGGTTTTACAATCGAACAGATTGCGATAACCATCGATCAGCAGACGGACTATTCTCTCGATGACTTTTTCAACCTGGTGGAAAGCCAAGATTTTTTGGCCGAAAAAGCTGAAGAATTTCCTGAGCTACTTTCGGGGGCAGTAGAATACCAGGATGAGACCCTGTACAACTTGGAAGGATATTTTTATCCGGCAACTTATGAGTTCTTCGAGGAAACAACACTGGAAGAGCTGATTACACAGATGTTAGCACAGATGGATAGTGTCATGCAGGAACATTATGACACCATTGAAGAAAACGGGCAGACGGTGCATGAAATCTTAACCATGGCTTCTTTTATTGAGAGAGAAGGGATTACCTTCGAGGACAGGGAGCTGATTTCGGGTGTGTTCTACAACCGCCTGGCGATTGACATGCCTCTTCAGACAGATGTTAGCGTTACGTATGCGCTGGGGCAGCATCAGGAGCGAATCACTTATGACGACCTGGAAGTTGATTCGCCCTATAATCTCTATGCTCACCGGGGACTGGGGCCGGGCCCGGTAAATAATCCGGACTCGGATTCGATTCGTGCCAGTGTTTTTCCAGCTGAAACAAACTACATGTTTTTCCTGGCAGATCTCTCGACCAGAAATATCTATTTTTCAGAGACCTACGAGCAGCACCTGGAATACCAGAATGAATACTTGAGATAAACATAAAGCATTGAGTTCTCCAATGAACTCAGTGCTTTTATTGAGAAAATATAAAGTGAACAATAGGAAGGAATTAGAAGATGGATAACCAGACAAGACCAATCGTAATAGGTGTGACAGGAGGATCCGGCAGCGGGAAAACGAGCGTCAGCCAGGCAATCTACAATTATTTTCCGGGTAAATCAATCATGATGCTAGAACAAGATTCCTATTATAAAAATCAGGATCATTTAAGCTTTGAAGAAAGGCTTAAAACCAACTACGACCATCCTTTTGCTTTTGATACCGACCTGCTGATAGAGCATTTAGATGATCTTCTGCACTACAAGGGCATCGAAAAACCTGTTTATGACTACACCCGTCATACGAGAAGTGAAGAAACCATCCATCAGGAAGCTAAGGATGTAATCATCCTTGAAGGGATATTAATCCTGGAAGATGCGCGATTGCGTCAGTTGATGGATATAAAAGTATATGTGGACACAGACGATGATATTCGAATCATCCGCCGAATCAAGCGGGACATTGAAGAGAGAGGCAGAACACTGGATAATGTCATTGATCAGTATCTCAGTGTGGTCAAGCCGATGCACACACAATTCATTGAACCTACCAAAAAACACGCGGATATTATAATCCCTGAGGGAGGACGGAATCAAGTGGCTATTGATTTAATGACTACCAAGATCCATACTATATTTGAAGAGAGAGCATCTAACAGCAATGGGGCTAATTTGTAAAAACGCTTTACATCAGTTGATGTTCATGGTATCTTAGGTGCATTAAGAATTTAGTTGACAGTTTATTCTTATATTATTTTAACAATCGATTCTATTTAGTGAACAAGTTGAATGCAATTATTTATGAGGTGAAAGTAATGATGACAGAAAAAGTATATCCAATGACGCTGGAAGGTAAAGAAAAGCTTGAAAAGGAACTTAACGAACTGAAATCCGTCAAGCGTAAGGAAGTAGTGGAAAGAATCAAGATTGCCCGTGGTTTCGGTGATCTGTCTGAGAATTCGGAGTACGAGTCGGCAAAAGATGAGCAAGCCTTTATTGAAGGACGTATCAGTACTGTTGAAAATATGCTGCAAAATGCTCAAATTATTGACAGTTCTAATTCCAAGGAAGGTGAAGTGACTCTTGGTCGTTCGGTGATCTTTAAGGAGCTACCTGATGGTATCGAAGAAGAATACACTATCGTTGGTAAAGCGGAAGCTGATCCATTCTCCGGTAAAATTTCCAATGAGTCGCCCATTGCGCAGGCTCTTTTAGGGAAATCTATCGGTGACAAAGTGCATATCGACACACCAGGCGGATCAATGGAAGTCGAAATTACCAATGTCTTTTAAACTATAATATGAAAGGCCGGGAATCTATTCTCCTGGCCTTTTTTTGGTGCAGCGCCAATTCAAATAGGGAGGCCCCCACACGGGGGCCTCCGTCTTCAGACCTATTTTTACTCTATCCTGATGCGCTGAACTAGGCTTTGGGGTATACTAAAAACATAGAAGAAAAGGGGGCAGCAGATAATGAAACAGATCCTGTACAGGTCTACACTAATTTTAATAACGGTCTGGCTGGGCTATCAGGTAGTCAACAGTTTCATGCTCCTGTTGTTTTTGCTGTCTGGCTTACTGTGCTTTCTGATATATAGAGGGAGAGACACGTCGGATGACAAACGCAATCAGTGGTTCTGGCTCAGTGTGCTTTTTCTTTTACTTTCAGTGATTTTCACTAGCGCATTCTGGGCGCTGCTGGCTGTTTTTTTGATTGTAGAGCTCAATACAGACAAAAAAATGGTCCGTTCAATAAGAGATCCCTTACTCAGACGCAAGAAATACTGGAGAGAAAAAGAATTTGTGACTGTTGATATGACGCATCCTCAAAAAGGAGAACTTTCTTTCAGCAGAAACAAATGGTTTGGTGATGACTCAACCGGACAAACGGTTTTTCAGTGGAGAGACCAGAATTTTGTTAAATTGATGGGGGACAGCTATTTTGACCTTGGCAATACCTTGCTGCCTAGAAAAGAAAATATCATACTGATAAGAAAAGGTTTAGGGGACACAAAAATCATTGTGCCAAGGGGAACCGCGCTGTCTTTAAATATCAGCCTGGGATTAGGTAAGCTGGCGATTGGCAGGGACATTTATGATTTAAAAAACGAAACAGTCCGCTGGCAATCAGAAGGCTACGGAGCAGAAAGCCGCAGCCTGAAAATAACTGCCAGCGCCTTAATAGGAGATGTCGAGGTGGTCTATACATGAAACACGGTCTATCGACACTAATCAAGCTGTTTGGTCTTTACTTTCTGATATTGCTCTCTATAACTTTATTTATTCTATTGTCCTTGGCTGAGAATCAGTGGATAGATGCTTTGTACCAGGCCAATGTTGTGGGGATATCCCTCGTCATTTACTTGCTGACTTTTGCCGGGTTGCTGGCGCTTATCACTTTATATTATATGCGTTCCTTTGAAAAAAAGAAACTCAGAAAAGTAGAAGAAGGTCTCCGTATGATGAGCCAGGGACACTATTCGGCGTCTATTTTTATGGACATGTATTCCCTCGATACACCTTTGCAAATCAGTGAAGCAATAGATCAGCAATTTATCTATCTGCATGAAAAACTGATGTTCATGGCTGATCAGGCGTTGCAAAATGCTCAGGAGCACCGGACGCTGAATGGAGAAGAAAAAGAGGAGATTCTGATAAAGGAGAGGCATCGGCTTGCCAGAGAACTTCACGATTCCGTTAGTCAGCAGCTGTTTGCTGCCTCGATGATGCTGTCGGCAGTTAACCAGCAAATGGAATCCTATCCTGGTGCAGTGAAAAATCAGCTCGAGCTCGTCGAGCAGACGGTTAATGCTTCACAAACGGAAATGCGTGCGTTACTGCTGCATTTAAGGCCGATTCAACTCGACGGCAAGTCTCTTAAAGAGGGGATTGAACAGCTCCTTAAAGAGCTAGAAAGTAAAACAGCCATAGCTATTCATTATGCGATAGAACAGGTTGACATGCATCAGGCAATGGAGGATCATTTCTTCAGAATCATTCAGGAGCTGCTGTCCAACGTCCTGCGTCATGCTCAGGCAACGGAGTTGGAACTGTATTTGAATCAGGATGAACAAGTAATCAAACTTAGCGTAATGGATAACGGAATAGGCTTTGATGCCGCAGAAAAAAAGGCTGGAAGTTATGGACTGACGAACATCAGAGAGCGGATTGAAGGACTGGGCGGAAATGTCAGAGTCGTTTCACTGAAAAAAGTGGGGACACGAATCGAAATTAGTGTGCCGTCTCTACTTAGAGGAGGAGTCAAATGATTAAGATGTTGATAGTGGATGACCATCAAATGGTAAGGATGGGACTGTCTTCTTTTTTCTCGATACAACAAGATATGGAGATTGTCGGGGAAGCTGAGAATGGTCAGGATGGGGTGGAATTGGCTCTAAAAAAGCGTCCGGATATAATTCTCATGGACTTGGTGATGGAAGTGATGGATGGAACAGAAGCTACAGAGCAGATTATGAAAGAGTGGCCTGAAGCAAAGATAATTATTTTGACTAGTTTTATTGATGACGAAAAAGTCTATCCGGCAATGCAGGCAGGGGCGTGCGGTTATATACTCAAGACGTCCTCGGCAGGAGAGATTGCTGAGGCAGTACGATCTACTTATAATGGCCATGCCTTTATCGAAGAGGAAGTCACGACGATTCTGGAAGAACAGCAAAATAAAGTGAATGAGCATGCTCTGCACGACTTACTTACGAACCGCGAAAATGAAGTGCTTCAGCTAATATCAAAAGGCTATACTAATCAGGAAATTGCTGATGCACTATTTATTACCTTGAAGACCGTCAAGACCCACGTCTCTAACATCTTGTCTAAACTGGAAGTAGAAGACCGGACTCAGGTAGCTATATATGCCTTTCGTCACGATCTCGTTCAGGATTAGTTTGATTGTTTATATGTGGTCGCTGTTGACTATACAAACTGACAAGTACATAAAAAGGAAGGCCTCATGAGGCCTTCCTTTTTTTAGTTTGTTAAAATAACAGGTAGAATGATAGGTCTGCGTTCTGTTTCAGCGTATAGGAACTGCTTGATGTCCTCAATCAGATCGTTTCTCATTTTAAATTCATTTACTTGCTTGTGCTCAAATGATTTTTTAAGACTCCTGAAGGCTACTTTCTGAGCATTCTGTATAAGTTCTTCAGATTCTCGCATATAAATGAATCCTCTGGAAATAATATCAGGACCAGCCAGCACGAGTCTTTTCTTAACATCGATTGTAGCCACTACAACGACCAGCCCGTTATCAGAAAGGATTTTACGGTCCCGCAGGACAACATTTCCGATATCTCCAATACCGCTGCCGTCAATATAGACATCCCTAGCATCAAAATCTCCAGCTCGACGGGCACTTTCTTCAGTAAAGGCAACAATCTGTCCGTTGTCGAGTACAAAACAGTTTTCTTCAGGAACTCCTGTTTTCTGAGCAAGTTTGGCATGGATTTTCTGCATTCGGTGTTCACCGTGAATCGGCACAAAATACTTTGGCTTCATCAGCTGAAGCATCAGCTTCTGTTCCTCTTGACCTCCATGACCGGATGTGTGAATATTGTTGATTTTTCCATGAATGACATTGGCACCAGCTTCTAGCAGCTGATTAATTACGCGGTTGACACTAACTGTATTCCCAGGAATAGGACTGCTTGAAAAGACAACCGAGTCCCCAGGTTGAATGGAAATCTGGCGGTGCGTCCCGTTAGCAACTCTGCTAAGTGCAGCCATCGGTTCACCTTGAGAGCCGGTACACAAAATTACCATTTCGTTATCCTTGTAACGTTTCAGTTCATTAGGGTGGATGAAGGTCCCCTCTTCAGCCTGAATGTAACCGAGTTCCTGTCCAGTTTCCAGTGCGTTGACCATGCTGCGTCCAAAAACTGCAATCTTACGTCCAGTACGGTTAGCGGCTTCAACGACTTGCTGAATCCGCGATATATTAGAAGCGAAAGTGGCAAAAATGATTCGGCCATCGATTTTTTTCAAAAGACTCGTAATGGATTCGCCAACGACTTGCTCCGACTTAGTAAAGTGTGGCACTTCAGCATTTGTACTGTCAGACAGGAGAGCTAAAACCCCTTCTTCACCGATTTTAGCCATTTTATGAAGGTCAGCTGGTTCACCAACAGGAGTAAAATCAAATTTAAAGTCTCCTGTTTGAACAATACTGCCGTTAGGCGTTTTGACGACGATTCCGAATGATTCAGGAACACTGTGTGTTGTTCTGAAAAAAGTAACCGTTGTCTTGCGGAATTTAATGACAGAGTCCTCATTGATTTCATTCAAGGTGGTTGAACGAAGCAGGTTGTGCTCGTTCAGTTTGTTCTTGATTAGAGCGAGAGCCAGTTTGCCGGCATAAATTGGAATGTTGAGCTGCTTCAGTAGAAAGGGAATGCCTCCGACGTGATCTTCGTGACCATGAGTAATAAACAGACCCTTAATCTTATCTTTGTTTTCGATAATGTAGGAGTAGTCAGGGATAACGTAGTCTATACCCAGCAGATCGTCTTCCGGAAACTTGATGCCTGCGTCAATCATGATGATTTCGTCCTGGAACTGGACGGCGTACGTATTCTTTCCTATTTCATTCAATCCACCGAGCGCAAATACGGCTGTTTCGTTGTTCTTGATATTAGGTTTCATCTGTAATCTCCTTATAATGTTGTATTTCAAATTCTATATATAAATATGATAGTAAGTATGGGTGTCAATCAGACCAGAGCAATGGACATAAAAGCCATTGTTTAAACTATTCTACCACACTGCCCTAGATAAGTATAGGAAAGGAAGCATGCTAAAAGGGGAGAGAAAACGCTTGTAGGCATTGAGAAAGCAATGTTTTTTGTTTATAGTTTAAGAAAAGAATGAAGGGAAGGATCAATTTGACTGAGAAAAAACTATTTGTGTTTGATATCGATGGCACACTGCTGGATGAAGATAAGCAATTGCCTGAAAGTACAAAAGAAGCTCTTGACCGGCTGTCAGCAACACACGAGGTGGCGATAGCAACTGGTAGAAATCGGACCATGGCCAAAGAAGTGATTCAAGCCCTTTCTGTTGATCATTACATCGTTTGTAATGGCGCAGCAGCATACAGTCAGCACAAACAAGTCTACAGCAATCCCCTGAATAAAAATGAATTAAAAAAGCTGATTGAGCTTTCCGACAGCAATGGGCATCAAATGGTCTATGAAACGGTGGATGAACTGAGACGAAGGGATGCAGTAGCTGGGCACAGGCTATCTACTGGGATGAAAGATGTTGGATTCCCGGTCCCTGTTCATGACAGAGAGTACCACCATTTTCAGGAACTTGTCCAATGCCTTCTTTTTTACAAAGAGGAAGAAGCTTATATCTATGAAGAAAATCTGTTTCAAAATTACCGTTTTGTCAGGTGGCATGAATATGGGGTCGATGTGTTGCCTGTAAACGGATCAAAATTTCATACAATCGAACGCCTTGCAAAGTATTTAAATTACAAAATCGACCAGGTTGTTGCCTTTGGCGATGGACTTAACGACCTAGAAATGATCGGGCATGCAGGCCTCGGCATAGCTATGGGAAATGCAGAGGCCGAAGTGAAGGCAGCAGCAGATATGGTCACAGCAAAAAATACCGAGCATGGCATCTATTTAGCTTTAAAAGAATTGAAAGCAATCTGAGAAGGCTTATGTGTGACAGACTTGTGAAAAAAGAACGCCTATATAAAAAAAAATATATTTTTGCCTGGACAATTTTGCATTCATGCGTAATAATATAGAAGTGCGTTAGGGGGTATAGCTCAGTTGGGAGAGCGCTTCGCTGGCAGCGAAGAGGTCGTCGGTTCGAGCCCGACTATCTCCATTTTTTTTGTCGTAAATTAAGCTGAAACGAAAATATAAGGAAAGAGGAACTTATGTGATATCTGAAAACCAGTTGCATATTTCACAGTACGACGTTATTTCACAAAATGTGAAGTATGGCTTTCTGTTGAGTTTTGCTCTGTTTTTTGCTTCTCTGGCATTTGTGTTTAATACTCCTCAAGAAATTATCGCAGGTCAGATCACGATTCTGACATCACCGGCTAATCTGACTACTGATTATTTTGCTTTGTCCAATGTTGGGGCGACCTTATTCAATTCAGCTCTGTTGACAGCTCATGCGATCGGTATCATCCGGTTGACACGTGCCAAAGTCAATGGCCCGATTATTGCCGCTGTTTTTACAGTGGCTGCTTTTTCATTTTTTGGAAAAAATTTATATAACTCCATGCCGATCGTTTTGGGAGCTTTTGCCTATGCCAAGGTGACCGAAGTTCCGGCAGAAAAATCACTGCTGGCCGCTCTTTTTGGTACGGCACTAGGCCCACTCGTCAGTGAGGTGACATTCAATATTGGTCTGCCCATGCCAACAGGTATTTTCTACGGCTATCTGTTTGGGTTTGCAGCAGGCTTTATACTCCCTCCGCTGGCGGCTCATTTTGTCGGTTTCACAAAAGGGTTCAGTGTATATAATGTGGGTTTTACAAGTGGAGTAGTCGGTACGATTTTTACTTCACTTCTGAGAAGTACTGGCAGAGACATCGAACCGGTCTCCATGATTTCCAGTGGTAACAACCAGGCTTTCACCGTTATTTTTCTAACTTTATTTTCACTCATGCTGCTTGGAGGACTTTTCCTCAATTCCTGGACTTTGAACGGCTACGGGGAACTGATGAAGCATTCTGGACAATTGTCTACAGATTACCTGAAAACAAATGGCTTCAGTGTCACGTTGATTAACATGGCTTTACTGGGCTTTGTATCAACGCTTTATGTCCTTTTTCACGGTGGAGAAATCAATGGGCCTGCTATCGGGGGCATACTGACCGTTGTCGGTTTCGGTGCATTTGGTAAACACTTAAGAAACGTTCTACCCATTCTGATTGGAGTAACTCTTATGGGTTATCTCAATGATTATGATATGAGCTCGACTTCTGTAGTCATAGCCGGTCTGTTTGGAACTACGATTGCTCCCATCGCTGGACGCTACGGTACGCTGATTGGGATTCTGGCAGGCGCCTTGCATCTCAGTGTGGTCAGTAATACCGGCTACCTGCATGGTGGAATCAATCTTTATAATAATGGTTTTGCTGGCGGCTTTGTTGCAGCTATCATGATTCCGCTGCTTGAAGCAATCCAGTACCAACAGCAGAAAAGAAAAGAATTACGCGAACCCATTGACCCGGCTGAAGAAATCCGTGTTGAAAAACGATAAATATAAGCAGATAAAAAACACGTCATCCTCAGATGACGTGTTTTTTATCTGCAAATCAGGCCTCAGTTGTTCCTAAAACATCAATATCGTCCGGTAAAGCCAGTGGATTATTGGGATTGATCCGGTCGTAAAACATCACGCCGTTCAGATGATCAATCTCATGCTGAACGACAATTGCCGGAAAATCCTTCAGTCGAATTTTGTGGCGAATCCCTTCAGCATCCTGATACTGTACAGTAATCCGCTTGTGGCGAGGGACGTAACCAGACACTTCTCGGTCCACGGACAAGCAGCCTTCGCCGTCAGGAAGACAAGTCTGCTGAACAGAGTGACTCATGATTTTTGGGTTAAACATCACGGAACTCAATTCGGCTTCGCTCGTTTCTTCGTTCTGTGAAGGGACATGAACAGCAATCAGGCGTTTTGATACATCAACCTGGGGAGCAGCTATTCCGACACCCGCCCGCAGTCCGTATTTTTCAGCTGTTTCAGGATTCTGACTGTCTATTAAAAATTGAAGCATATCCTCAGCGAGCTTGCTGACAGACGAGTCCAGTGGAAAAGTGATTTCTTCGGCAGTCAGCCTCAGAGTTGGATGCCCTTCTCTAATAACATCATCCATAGTGATCATATCGTGTTTCCTCCTTAGTGTTTACGCTTTTTATTTTAACAGTTTTTCCACCCGTCTGCATCACTAAAAACAAAGACAGCACGGGACCGAAACAAGATAAAAGTATTCTCATAAAAGAAAGTGAAACAATTCACTTTAAAAGCTGATGCTCGCTAGGAAGTAATACAAAAGGCAAGTCTCAGGTTCTTTTATATAACAGATATTTTGCCTGTACTATTTGAATTAAGTCTGCGCATATAAAAAAGGAGGAATAATAGTATAACAGCCTGTATGTTCTTTTAATCACAATAAGCGGTAAATGTTGTCATACCAATGCTTTTGATCGATGAGGGCGGGGGATATCGCTTGCATTGGACCGCGAATCATGATAAATTAATAAAGGAATGGATAAAAATATAACAGGGCATAAGCGCTGTTATATATATCTTAAACACAGAGAGGAATGGGTAATCTATGGCAAAGCAACCAGTTGATTACGAAGCGCTGTTAAGTTCAATCGAGGCTTCGTTTCCGATGGTTCAAATTTTAGACAAAGACGGTAGTATCGTGAATAAAGATATTATGCCTGATCTGTCTGATGATGAATTAGTAGAATTAATGAAAAGAATGGTGTGGTCTCGTGTTCTGCACGACCGCTCAATGGCACTTGCCCGTCAGGGACGACTAGGATTTTACGCACCAACAATGGGGCAAGAAGCTTCTCAGTTGGCCAGTCATTTTGCTTTTAAAAAGCAGGATTGGTTCTACCCGGGATATCGTGATGTTCCTCAACTGATTCAGCACGGTCTTCCTGTATCTCAAGCTTTCCTATGGTCTCGTGGTCATGTCGAAGGAAACAACTATCCGGAAGATCTACATGCAATTCCGCCACAAATCATTATCGGAGCGCAGTTCATCCAAGCAATGGGTAATGCTGTCGGTCAAAAAATGGCTGGTAAAGAAGATGAAGTCACGTTCACTTACACAGGTGACGGGGGTTCTTCACAGGGTGACGTGTACGAAGGAATGAACTTTGCCGGACGTTACAAAGCACCTGTTATCTTCTTCATCCAAAACAACGGATATGCTATTTCAACACCACGTGAAAAACAGTCTGCAGCGATGACGCTTGCACAGAAAGCAGCTGCTGCAGGAATTCCGGGAATTCAAGTAGACGGTATGGACCCACTTGCAGTATACGCGGTTACCAAGCAGGCTCGTGACTGGGCAGTTGCTGGTAATGGTCCAGTACTAATTGAAACCATCACTTCCCGTTTCGGTCCTCACTCTACGTCTGGTGATGATCCGACACGCTACCGCGAACAGGAGTCATTTGACTACTGGGAGCAAAGAGATCCACTGATTCGTTTCCGTAAATTCCTTGAAGATAAAGGTCTATGGACTAAAGAACAGGAAGAGGAACTGATCGAACAAACGAAAGAAGAAATCAAACAGGCTGCTAAAGAAGCAGATCAGGCTCCAAAAATGAAAATTTCAGACTTCCTGAAAAACATGTATCAAGAGCCCGGTCAAAATATCACTGAGCAGATTGAGAAATACGAAGCAAAGGAGAGTAAATAATCATGGCGAATCTTACAATGATTCAAGCAATTACTGAAGCCTTAGATCAGGAAATGGCTCGTGATGAAAAAGTCCTGATTTTCGGAGAAGACGTGGGTAAAAACGGCGGAGTTTTCCGTGCTACTCAGGGACTTTTCGATAAATATGGTGAAGATCGCGTCAGTGATACTCCACTTGCTGAGTCCGGTATCGGAGGAATGGCCTTTGGTTTAGCTGTACAAGGTTTCCGTCCAGTTATGGAAATCCAGTTCTTCGGATTCGTATTCGAAGTCATGGACTCTATCGTCGGTCAGATGGCGCGTACAAGCTACCGTATGGGTGGAAAACTCAACCTTCCAGCCGTAGTCCGCTCACCTTTTGGTGGAGGAGTACACACTCCTGAAATGCATGCAGATAGCCTAGAAGGATTGATGGCCCAGTCTCCTGGACTTAAAGTAGTCATTCCTTCAAACCCTTATGATGCAAAAGGTCTACTGACTTCTGCTATTCGGGATGAAGATCCGGTTGTCTTCCTTGAACACATGAAACTTTACCGTTCTTTCCGTGACGAAGTGCCGGAAGAGCAGTACACTGTCCCTCTTGGAAAAGCAGCGGTAGCTAAAGAAGGATCTGACGTGACTGTTGTAGCTTATGGTTACATGGTCCGTGAAGCACTTAAAGCGGCTGAACAGCTGGAAAAAGACAATGTTTCTGTCGAAGTGCTTGATTTGCGCACGGTTTCTCCAATCGACTACGAAACAGTTGTCAAGTCTGTTGAAAAAACTGGCCGCATGGTTATGGTTCAAGAAGCTCAGCGTATGGCAGGAGTCGGAAACACAGTGATTTCAGAAGTCTCTCAGCGTGCAATCCTTTCTCTGGAAGCACCTATTGGTTTCGTTACTGCTCCGGATACTGTTTACCCATTCGGACAGGCTGAAAACACGTGGCTACCTAATGCCAAGGATATTACTGATTCCATTAAGGAAACAGTTGAATTTTAATCTAATTTGATAAGCAAACTCAAAAGGGACACTCTTTTTAACTCGATATTGGAGAATAGAAAGACTGTTCCTTATTGAGTAATGGTCTAAAATTGAACTCATTAAAGAAGGGAAGAAAATTAATGGCTTTTACATTTAAGCTCCCTGATGTTGGGGAAGGTATGGCTGAAGGCGAAATCGTCAGCTGGTTAGTTTCAGAAGGAGACACCGTTGAAGAAGGCGATTCGATTGCAGAAATCCAAAACGATAAATCAGTTGAGGAACTGGCTTCTCCAGTAGACGGAAAAATCAAGAAATTTCTGGTTGAACCAGGTACAGTAGCGTCTGTTGGCGACCCTATCGTTGAAATTGATGCTGAGGGAGATGCTGAAAGCGATGACGAATCTGATGCGGATTCTGAAACAGAAGAAGCTTCTGAAGCTGAAGAAGCATCAGCTGGTACTGAAGAGTCTGATCCAGCCGGCTCCGAAAGTGCAGCTACCGGAGATGTTGTCAAGACATCTAATCCGGACAAGCGTGTACTCGCTATGCCTTCAGTAAGACAGTATGCTCGTGAAAAAGATGTCGACATTAGTCTTGTTGAAGCGACTGGGAAAGCCGGACGCACTACACGTGATGATATTGACAACTTCTTGCAAGGTGGCGGTGCTGAAGCTTCAGCAGCAGACACTCAAGAGCAGGATGCTAAAGAACAAGATACATCATATGAAACTGAAAGCAAGCATATTCAGCGTGTATCTTCTGATGCCAAGCCATTTAAATCTGGCCGTCCAGACGAAGAAACTAGAGAAAAAATGTCCACGACCCGTAAAGCTATCTCTAAAGCTATGGTTAACAGCACGCTGACGATTCCGTCTGTATCACTGTTTGACGAAGTAGATGTGTCTAAGTTAATGGCACACCGTACTAAATTCAAGACCATTGCTGCTGAACAGGACGTCAAACTGACATTCCTGCCGTATATCGTCAAGGCAATCATTTCAGTGATGAAGAAATTCCCAGCACTAAATTCATCTATCGATGATACTACAGATGAAGTGGTTTACAAAAACTACTTTAACATTGGTATTGCTGCTGACACTGATCAAGGGCTTTATGTACCGGTTGTATCAGATGCAGATAAAAAATCTATGTTTGACATTGCTTCGGAGATTTCTGAACTGGGAGCAAAAGCGCACGAAGGTAAACTGAAGTCTAGTGATATGGCAGACGGCTCTATCTCTATTTCCAATATCGGTTCTGTTGGTGGCGGCTGGTTTACACCAATCATTAACCATCCTGAAGTGGCTATCCTGGGAGTCGGACGCATTGCTAAAAAAGCGATTGTCAATGACGAAGGGGAAGTTGTTGCAGCACCAATGTTGGCTCTGTCTCTTGTGTTTGACCACCGTGTGATCGATGGAGCGACAGGTCAGAAAGCTATGAACGAACTGAAACGTCTGCTTGCAGATCCTGAATTATTATTGATGGAAGGATAAGGTGAATCGTAAATGGTAGTAGGAGATTTCGCAATTGAACTGGATACAGTTGTAATTGGAGCTGGACCAGGAGGATACGTTGCCGCTATCCGTGCCGCTCAAATGGGCCAGAAAGTGGCTATCGTCGAGAAAGAACACATTGGTGGTGTCTGCCTTAACGTTGGATGTATTCCATCTAAAGCGTTGATTGCTGCAGGTCACAAATATCAGGATTCGCTGGACTCAAGTTCTTTCGGTGTTTCTTCTGAGAACGTAACCATCGATTTTGCAAAAACACAGGATTGGAAAAATAATCAAGTGGTGTCTAAACTGACTAAAGGAGTCGAAGGACTGCTTAAGAAAAACAAGGTCGAAATTCTGGACGGAGAAGCTTTCTTCGTGGATGAAAATACACTGCGCGTAATGGGTGAAGATAAGGCACAGACCTATTCATTTAACAACGCAATTGTTGCAACCGGCAGCCGTCCGGTTGAAATTCCCGGCTTCAAGTTCAGCGACCGTGTCTTGGACTCTACAGGAGCTTTGAACCTGACAGAAATCCCTAAAAAAATGGCGATTGTCGGTGGAGGGTATATTGGATCCGAGCTGGCTGGTGTATATGCTAACTTGGGTACTGAAATCACAATTCTTGAAGGTCTGCCTTCAATCTTGAACGGTTTTGACAAAGATATGGTCAAATTGGTCGAGAAGAACTTCAAATCCCGTGGTGTAGAAATTGTTACAGATGCAATGGCAAAAGAAGCAGTTGCTTCTGACAATGGCGTAACTGTCAAGTATGAAGCGGGCGGAGAAGAAAAATCTCTGGATGTTGATTATGTACTGGTCACCGTTGGCCGTCGTCCAAACACAGACGAACTAGGCCTAGAACAGGCTGGAGTTGAAGTAGGCGAACGCGGATTAATGACAGTTGATAACCAGGGACGTACTAACGTTTCAAGTATCTGGGGTATCGGAGACGTTGTACCTGGACCTGCTTTGGCTCACAAGGCTAGCTATGAAGCGAAAATCGCTGCTGAAGCTATTTCAGGCAAGAAAGTAGCAGTGGACTACCGTGCGTTGCCAGCCGTAGCCTTTACGGACCCTGAAATTGCAACAGTCGGTCTAACTGAAAGTGAAGCGAAAGAGCAGGGAATGGACGTCAAAGTCACTAAATTCCCACTAGGTGGTAACGGCCGGGCGCTGTCTCTCAATGCAACAGAAGGTTTTGTCCGTCTAATCACTACTAAAGAAGACCATGTAATCGTTGGCGGTCAGGTAGCCGGTATTAGCGCTTCTGACGTAATTGCTGAGATTGGTCTTGCAGTTGAGAGCGGCATGAATGCTGAGGACATTTCTCTGACTATTCATGGACACCCTTCACTGAGTGAAGTTGTCATGGATGCTGCAGAAGCGGCTTTAGGTCTGCCAATCCACATGTAATATAATCATACAGTCAGAAAGGCCTTTAGTTACGTACAGTACTAAGGGCCTTTCTCTCTGTACATAGTTAACAGCATCAGCCTTTTGCAATTTTGCTAAAATTTATATACACTTGGAGTAATTACAAAGCTGAAAAGAGGATGGGCTATGACTGACCTGAAACAGAAAGATCTTTTGATCAAGGAATGGCTGGAAGAAATTAAGACTTACATTATCGAGCAGAAAAACGAGGATCTTGAAGTAAGTCAGAAAACAGCAGACAACGATCTGGTAACCCGTATGGATAAGACAATTGAAGAAAAGCTGGTTGGGAAAATTAGAAGCCATTTTCCTTCTGACAAAATTGTTGGAGAAGAAGGATTCGGTGATCAGGTTGACAGTTTAGAGGGAACCGTCTGGTTCATCGACCCGATTGATGGGACACTTAACTTTGTCAAGCAGCAGGAAAACTTTGCAGTGATGATAGCTGTATATACAGATGGAATACCTGAATGCGGGTATGTCTATGATATCACTCAAAATAAATTGTACTCCTCAATTAAAGGTGAGGGCGTTTGTTGTAATGGGCAACAAGTGCAGCACCCCGAAAATCTTAAGCTTAATGAGGGAATGATTGCATCCAGCTCGGCCCTTATGGGTAATGAAAAAAAACCGGTCATCAGAGAAATTGGGCGAACCTGCATGGGGGTGCGCATGCGGGGATCAGCCGGGTTGGAGACTGTTGAAGTGCTCAAGGGGAATGTCATCGCTTATATTGCATCTAATTTGAAGCCTTGGGATGTAGCGCCCGGTTTGCTCTTCATGTCTGAAATGGGTATGACAGCTTCGCAGTTTGATGGTGAAGAGATTGATTTGCTTAAGGACAACAGCATCATCTTTGCGACAAATAATGCTCACAAAGAGATTGTAAATATGCTGGATGCATAAAAAAACGTTGTATTCCTGAGCTGTTTATTGATATAATATTGACTGCAACAATACAGGATATCTGTGAAACATTTATTCTTGAGTTAACTCTCTAAGGGTAAGTGTTTTTTTTGTGAGACCGTATGAAAAGAATTGAAAATTATTAAGTGAAGTATTGTGCTCATCGGGCACAAAAGGAACTTGGAGGACATTTATGAATAAAAGAGAAGACATCAGAAATATTGCAATCATTGCCCACGTTGACCATGGTAAAACCACATTGGTTGATGAAATGCTTAAACAGTCAGATACACTGGATGGACACAGTGAACTGAGTGAGCGTGCCATGGACTCAAACGATATCGAAAAAGAGCGTGGAATTACGATTCTTGCTAAAAATACAGCTGTAAACTATAAAGATCACCGAATCAATATTTTGGATACACCTGGCCACGCGGATTTTGGTGGAGAAGTTGAGCGTATCATGAAAATGGTAGACGGCGTCATCCTTGTTGTAGATGCCTATGAAGGGACTATGCCGCAGACACGTTTTGTTTTGAAAAAGGCTCTTGAAATGAAACTGCGTCCGCTGGTTGTTGTCAATAAAATCGACAAACCAACGGCCCGACCGTCAGAGGTTGTCGACGAAGTACTGGACTTGCTGATCGAACTGGATGCAGATGAAGACCAGCTCGAATTCCCGGTCATTTATGCATCTGCAATTAATGGAACCAGCAGCTATTCAGCTGAACTTGAAGATCAGGAAAAATCTATGGATCCTGTTTTTGAGAGCATTTTGAAAGAAGTACCTGCTCCGGTTGACAATAGTGATGAGCCGCTTCAGTTCCAGGTTTCGTTGCTGGACTACAATGATTATGTCGGACGAATCGGTATTGGACGTGTATTCCGCGGGTCAATAAAAGTGGGAGACAACGTTACACTGAGCAAGTTGGACGGGACGACTAAAAACTTCCGAGTCACCAAACTCTTCGGTTTCTTCGGTCTGGAGCGCGTTGAAATTCAGTCTGCCAAGGCGGGTGAATTGATTGCCGTTTCCGGTTTTGAGGATATCTTTGTTGGAGAGACAGTTACACCGGCCGATCACATCGAACCTCTGCCGATCTTGCACATCGATGAGCCAACGCTTCAGATGACTTTCCTGGTCAACAATTCACCGTTTGCTGGTAGAGAAGGTAAGTGGGTAACTTCAAGCAAAATTGAAGAACGCCTGATGCTTCAGTTGCAGACCGATGTATCCCTCAAGGTCGAGCAGACAGAATCTCCTGACCAGTGGATTGTATCTGGTCGTGGAGAACTTCACCTTTCTATCCTGATTGAGAACATGAGACGGGAAGGTTACGAACTGCAAGTGTCTAGGCCTGTTGTAATCATCAAAGAAATCGACGGTCAGAAATTTGAGCCTTTTGAACGAGTACAAATCGATACCCCTGAAGAGTACATGGGATCTGTTATTGAAAACCTGGGTCAGCGTAAAGCTGAAATGCAGGACATGGTGCACACGGGTAACGGACAAGTCCGTCTGATTTTCCTTGCTCCGGCACGTGGTCTAATTGGCTTTACCAATGAGTTCCTTTCTATGACTCGAGGATATGGTATTCTTAACCATACTTTTGATCAGTATCTACCGATGCTTGAAGGTAAGACTGGTGAACGTAGACAGGGTGCACTGGTTTCCATGGAAAACGGAACAGCTACCACTTATGGAATAATGAACCTGGAAGACCGAGGGGTCATTTTTGTAGAGCCGGGTACTGAAATTTATGAAGGGATGATTGTGGGCCAGCATAACCGCGATAACGACTTAGCAGTCAACCTGACAAAGGAAAAACAAAAAACCAATATCCGTTCAGCAAACAAGGATCAGACAAACGTCATTAAGCGTCCGCGTATCATGACGCTTGAGGAATCACTGGAATTCCTGGCAGACGATGAATTCTGTGAAGTGACACCTGAATCGATTCGTTTGAGAAAGAAAATCTTGAACAAGAACGAAAGAGAAAAAGCGGCCAAGAAAGCGAGCCACTAAAGATAATACTAAAATGAGCAGTGTATTGTATTTCATCTTCTGTCCGTGTATGCTATACTAAAGTAAGGAAACACGGACGATATGAGAAAGGGAATGCCTATGGACCAGCTGCAGACTGCGTTAGCTAAAGATGTTTTGAATGAAGATGCTAGAAAAATCTCATCACTTATCGAAAATCAGAAGCATTTGTGCGTATCCTGTCCGGCATTCGAAGAGGTCATTGATACACAAATGTTCGGCTTCTCGAAGAAGGTAGAATTTGCTGTTGCAATGGGTATGGTCGAAGAAGAAGAAGGCCATATAATGCTGAGTACACTTGAAAAGCATTTAAGTGATGTCTACTCTGAGGCCTCCGAAGCTTAGCCCAAATACTGATTATTTCATTAAAAACCCTCTTATTCAGAGGGTTTTTTTGATATAATGAGAAAAACGACAACGGGTGGATAAAAATATGGAAATTGTTCAGAGTGAAAGAGTCGGACTGGTTGTCTGGCTGTACACAACAAAATATGTCAATAAACTAAAAAAATATGGTCTAGTTCATTATGTTTCACGGAATATGAATTACGCTATTGTTTATGTGGACCGTCAGGATAGAGAAAGCCTGACTGAAGTGTTGGGTAAACTTCACTTTGTACGTAAAGTGGAGAACAGTTATCAGTGTGAATTACCCAAAACATTTGATGGGGTTCTTGAACAGGTCGAAGCAATGAATAGCTCTGAAACAAAAATGGAACATATATTTTAAAACGATAATTCAGGGGCAAAGGACTGAACAGGATGCGAGTAATATCAGGTGAATATGGCGGTCGCAGATTAAAGGCCCTCAAGGGGCAAAATACGCGACCAACTACAGACAAGATAAAGGAATCTTTATTCCATATAATCGGGCCTTATTTTGATGGCGGGAAGGTCCTGGACTTGTATTCCGGGAGTGGTTCACTGGGAATTGAGGCAGTTTCCCGCGGGATGACCCAGGCTTATTTAGTGGACAGTCATCCGGCTGCTGTTGCTGTCATCAAGGAAAATGTTGAAATGACTAGAGAAACAGATAAGTTTACAGTCTGGAAAAAAAGAGATATCCAGGCCCTTGAGGACCTTTCAGACACAGGCGAAAGATTTGATCTTGTCCTGCTGGATCCCCCATATGCTCAACAGGAGTTAAAAAAAGTGATAAGCAGACTTGTTGAGCTAAACCTGCTAGCAGAGACGGCCACAGTTGTTTGTGAAACAGACAGGCATGTCAGTATTAGTCAACTGAATCCTAAGCTTTCTGTAAGCAAGGAAAAAGTATATGGCACTTCAAAAATAACAATTATTGAACGGGTGGATTGAAACATGACTAAGGCAATGTATGTAGGGAGTTTTGACCCCGCAACATCCGGACACTTGAACATAATAGAGCGGGCTTCCCGCCTATATAATGAAACTACGGTTGTTGTTAGTGCCAGTACAGCTAAGGCGTATTGGTTCAGTGTTGATGAGAGAGTGAATTTGATCAGTCAAGCTGTAAAGAATGCCGGATTAAAAGGCATCAAGGTGATTGCCCATGATGGACTGACTATCAGATTGGCTGAAGAGCTTGAGGCTGATGTGATGATTCGTGGTATCCGGTCTATTAAGGATATGGAATATGAAATCGATATAGCAACATTGAATAAAGTACAAAATAACCGTGTCGAAACGGTTTTCCTTGTTGCTGACAAAAATCATCGGTCTATTTCTTCAACTATGGTAAAGGAAATCGCACACTATGGGGGGGACATATCCCAGCTGGTTCCAGCCAATATTGCCGAAGCTCTGACTCACCGTGTGAAGCAAAGGCGGTCTGATTAACAGTGAAAAATAAAAAGATTGTCAGGTGGATTACAGCGGGCTTGCTCCTGTACCTTTTCTTTTTTCTTCCCCTCCCTTATTTTATTGAGCGACCGGGGAGCGCTTTGGATATCAACCCTTTAGTCCAAGTAGACGGTGAGCGTGCAGATATAGACGGACAGTTTATGCTGACCACCGTCGAAATGTTTCGGGCGACGCCTTTTACTTCATTTTTTCAGTTTTTACCTTATCATACCGGTTATAGTGAAAATCAGATACTGGGAGAATTTGACGAATATGATGATTTCCGTACACTTCAGCAGCATTTTATGTCCAACTCCATCGATATGGCTAAAGTAGCGGCTTTTTCCGCGGCAGAACGTGCCTATTCAATTGACTATTTAGGTGTATACGTCATGAATGTGACGCAGGAGTCTCTATTTAGAGATGATTTACTACTGGGTGACAGCATTGTCGGAATCAATGATCAGTCTTTCAACAATACTGAAGAATTTATACAGATTGTCGGTTCCAGTGAGGTTGGAGAAACCGTCACCCTTTTGGTTGAAAGAGACGGAGAAGTCGTCGAAGTTGATGGGGAACTGATCTGGCTTGAGAGCACAGGACAGCCAGGCATCGGTATCAGTCTAGTGACTCGGACTCAAGTGGATACTCAACCGGAAGTCACCATTAGTTCTGGGAATATAGGAGGACCATCTGCCGGACTGATGTTTGCTCTGGAAGTGTATGCACAGATTAATGAATTGTCCTTAAACGGTAATGTCATAGCAGGATCTGGAACAATAAATGAAGCGGGTGAAGTGGGTCGCATCGGTGGAATTGATAAAAAAATCATTGCTGCGGATCGAGAAGGAGCAGATATATTTTTCGTGCCAGATGATCCGGTCGATTCTGATATTCTTGAGGTGATACCCGATTTTCTCTCAAATTACGAGACTGCCCTTCAGACAGCACGGGACATCGACACAAATATGACTATCGTAGGTGTGACTCACATAAGCGAAGCCCTGGATTATCTAGAAACACTTAATAACTGACACATTAATACGGTAGAAAAGTCAGCTATGAGCATAGAACAAATAGAAATAGTGGTTCTATAATAAATCGTGTTG